>NZ_JAFCTR010000006.1:0-289643 GCF_049896125.1 Pararhizobium sp. DWP1-1-3 | reverse complement strand
ATGGTTCGAAGCCATAAAGACAAGCGAAGCATCAAACTGAGACGAAACAAAGCCGGACGAAACCCTCAATACATGGCCGATATCATCGCCGCTTGACCGTTAACTTGGATTCACGGCCGTGCCCGTCGCTCAGTGTCCGCTTCACCGCATTGCGCCAGCCCTTCAGCTTTCCGGCCCGGGTCTTTTCGTCCATCGTCGGCTCGAAACGCTGATCTCTAGCCCAGGATTGGGCGAAATCCTTCTGGTTGGGCCAGACCCCTGCCCGGCTGCCGGCAAGCCAGGCGACGCCGAGTGCTGTGGTTTCCAGAATGGTCGGCCGGTCGACCGGCGCATCGAGCAGATCGGACAGGCGCTGCATCGTCCAGTCGGAAGCGACCATGCCGCCATCGACACGCAGGACGGTTTCCCTTCCGTCGCTTTTCCAGTCCTTGTGCATGGCGTCGAGCAGATCGCGCGTCTGGTAGCAGACGGCCTCGAGGGCGGCTCGGGCGAACTCGGCCGGGCCGGTGTTGCGCGTCATGCCGAATATGGCGCCGCGCGCATCCGGATCCCAATGCGGTGCACCAAGGCCGGTAAAAGCCGGTACGAGATAGACTTCCTGCGACGGATCGGCGCTTGCGGCCAGCGTACCCGTGTCGGATGCCGCCTTGATCACCTTCAGGCCGTCCCGCAGCCATTGCACGGCAGCACCGGCAACGAAGATCGACCCCTCCAGCGCATAGGTGGTTTCGCCGTCGAGACGGTAGGCAATCGTCGTCAGCAGGCGGTTTTTCGAGCGGACGATATCCTTGCCCGTATTCAAAAGCGCAAAGCAGCCGGTGCCATAGGTGGATTTCATCATGCCCGGCTGGAAGCATGCCTGGCCGATGGTGGCCGCCTGCTGGTCGCCGGCAACGCCCAGTATCGGGATTTCTGCGCCGAAGACCGAGGCATCCGTGACGCCGAAATCCGCCGCACAGTCGAGCACCTCGGGCAGCATCGCCTCGGGCACGCGCAGGATGTCGAGCAGTTCGCGATCCCAGTCATTGGTGGCGATATTGAACATTAGCGTGCGCGACGCATTGGTCGCGTCGGTGACGAAGGATTTGCCGCCGGTCAGCCGCCAGATCAGGAACGTATCGACCGTCCCAAAACACAGATCGCCCTTTGCTCCGCGCGCCCGCGCACCTTTGACGTTGGCGAGCATCCAGGAGAGTTTGGTACCGGAAAAATAGGGATCGAGCAGCAGCCCGGTCTTCTTGGTAAAGGTCTTTTCCAGCCCCTGGCGTTTCAGCTTGTCGCAATAGGAAGCGGTGCGGCGGTCCTGCCAGACGATGGCGTTGTGAATGACCTTGCCGCTGTCGCGCTCCCAGACAACGACCGTCTCGCGCTGGTTGGTGATGCCGATGGCTGATAGGTCGCTGGCCTTGATGCCGGCCTTGCTGATGGCTTCCTTGATCGCCCAGACGACCGTGTCCCAGATTTCCTCGGGATCGTGCTCGACCCAGCCGGATTTCGGAAAGTGCTGCTTGAATTCCTTCTGCCCGGACCCGGCGATTTTCTGGTCCCTGTCGAAGACGATCGCGCGGCTCGATGTCGTGCCCTGATCGATTGCGAGAACATATCCGCTCATCTTGCCCCTCCCAGCTTTTCTTTTGCCCGCACTCTCCTCAAGACCGCAAGCCATTTCAAAAACTTCAATACGATACAAAAACGAATGTCAAACGAAAACAAAACGCAAGCTAACAAGCCTTTTTAACGGGCGAAAAAGCCGGACGGTAATGGTAGAAACACAATTGTCACGGTGCCGGTTTCGGGCATAGTTTCAAGAGTCGAAATGAAAAGAAGAGACAGCATGACACAGTCCGCCGGTAGCATCCGTTTCATCCTGAACGACCGGGAGATTGCGCTGGACACACTGCAGCCGACCGCGACTCTGCTCGATTTTCTGCGGCTCGAAAAGCGGCTGACCGGCACCAAGGAAGGCTGCGCCGAAGGCGACTGTGGTGCCTGCACCGTGCTGGTTGGGCGGTTGTCAGGCGGCGAACTCATCTACGAAACCGTCAATGCGTGCATCCGCTTTACCGGCTCGCTGAACGCCACCCATGTCGTCACCGTCGAGCACCTGGCGGCAAAGGACGGAACGCTGCATCCGGTCCAGCAGGCGATGGTCGATTATCACGGCTCGCAATGCGGCTTCTGCACCCCCGGCTTCGTCATGTCGCTCTACGGCCTCTGGCTGTCGAAAGACAATCCCGGCCGCGCCGATATCGAAAAGGCGCTGCAAGGCAACCTCTGTCGGTGCACGGGCTACGAGCCGATCGTCAAGGCGGCGGAAGCCGTGGCAAAGGCGAGACCCGATGCCGTGTTCGACCCTATCGTCAAGGTCCGCGAAGACATCATTGCCAAGCTGACGGCGATCCGCTCGACTCAGACGATCCGCATGGAGAGCGGCGATGCCACACTGATCGTGCCCGGCACGGCGGCTGATCTTGCCGCTGCGCTGGCCGATCATCCGGAGGCGACCATCGTTGCCGGTTCGACCGATGTCGGGCTCTGGGTCACCAAGCAGATGCGGGAACTGAACCCGGTTATCTTCATCAATGGTCTGGAAGACCTTCAGTTCATCCGTGAGACGGAAGACGGCATCCTGATCGGCGCCGGTGTCAGCTATTCCGCCGCCTTTTCAGCCATTTCCGTCCGCTATCCCGCCTTTGGCCGCATGCTCGATCGGCTCGGCGGCGAGCAGGTGCGCAACATGGGCACGATCGGCGGCAATGTCGCCAACGGCTCGCCGATCGGCGATACCCCACCGCCCCTGATCGCGCTCGGTGCCAGCGTCAATCTGCGTTCGAAAGCCGGTGAGCGCACCGTGCCGCTCGAAGCCTATTTCATCGAATACGGCCGCCAGGACCGCAAACCCGGCGAATTCGTCGAGAGCATTTTCGTGCCGGACCTGCCGAAGGACGATCATTTCGCCGTCTACAAGATTTCCAAACGCCGCGACGAGGATATCTCCGCGCTCTGCGGCGCGTTCCGGATCGCGCTCAACAGTGACAACACCGTCGCCTCCGCCCGGATCGCCTTTGGCGGCATGGCCGGGACGCCGAAGCGGGCGTCACATGTCGAGGCGGCACTGATCGGCAAGCCCTGGACCGAAGACACCGTCAAAGCGGCGCAGGCGGCCTTCGATCTGGATTACCAGCCCCTGACCGACTGGCGCGCCACCGCCGCCTATCGGATCCTGACGGCGAAGAATTTGCTGTTGCGGTTTTTCCTGGAGACTTCGGGACAAAAGGCGGAACTGGTCCGGTTTGAGGTGACGGCATGAGTGCGGGCGGCAGCTTTCCTCTTCTCCCCAGCGGGGAGAAGTGCCGAGTGAAACGAGGCGATGAGGGGGTCTTGCGGCAAGCTCCAGTTGGCGTGGCTCCCCCTCATCCGGCCTTTCGGGCCACCTTCTCCCCGGTGGGGAGAAGAGAAAGGAGCGAAGGATCCCGCTGATGGACAACTCCACTTTCGAGCAACGCAAGACCATCGCCGGATCGATGCATTCGAACCTGCGGCATGACAGCGCCCACAAGCATGTATCGGGCACCGCCGACTATATCGACGATATTCCGGAACCTGCAGGCACGCTGCACGGCGCACTCGGGATGACCGACCGCGCCCATGCGGAGATCGTTTCCCTGGACCTGTCCGAGGTCGAGGCGACACTGGGCGTCATCTGCGTGCTGACGGCAAAGGACATGCCGCATTCCAACGATATCAGCCCCAGCCATCTCGACGATGAGCCGGTGCTGGCCGAGGGCCTGGTGCAGTTTCATGGCCAGCCGGCATTTGCCGTGATTGCCGAAACCCGTGACATCGCCCGGCGTGCTGCGCGCAAAGCAAAGATCACCTATCGCGACCTGCCGCATCACACGGACATTCTCGACGCGCTGGAAAACGGTGCGGAGGTCGTCAACAAGCCGCTGACCTTGTCGCGCGGCGATGCCGAGGCCGAACTGGAACTGTCCCCACGACGCCTTAACGGCCGGATGCGGATCGGCGGACAGGAACATTTCTATCTCGAAAGCCATATCGCCATGGCCATTCCGGGCGAGGACGACGACATCACCGTCTGGTCCTCCACCCAGCATCCAAGCGAAGTTCAACACATGGTCGGCCATGTGCTTGGCGTTCCCTCAAATGCCGTGACCGTGCAGGTCCGGCGCATGGGCGGTGGTTTCGGCGGCAAGGAGACGCAGGGCAACCAGTTTGCAGCACTGGCCGCCGTCGCCGCCAAGAAACTCAACCGCGCCGTAAAATTCCGGCCCGACCGCGACGAGGACATGACCGCGACCGGCAAGCGGCACGATTTCCTGGTCGATTACGATGTCGGCTTCGACGACGACGGCCGCATCCATGCGGTGAAGGCCAACTATGCGGCACGCTGCGGCTATTCTTCGGACCTGTCCGGCCCGGTCACCGACCGCGCCCTGTTCCATGCCGACAGCTCCTATTTCTATCCGCATGTGAAGCTGACCTCGCAGCCCCTGAAGACGCACACCGTCTCCAACACCGCCTATCGCGGTTTCGGCGGGCCGCAGGGCATGGTCGGCGGCGAGCGGATCATCGAAGAGATCGCCTACGCGCTGGGCAAGGACCCGCTCGATATCCGCAAGCTGAACTTCTATGGCGAGAAAGGCTCCGGCCGGGACCTGACGCCCTATCACCAGCAGGTGGAAGACAACATCATCCAGCGTATCGTCGCAGAACTCGAAGAGAGCGCCGATTATCAGGCGCGGCGCCAATCCATCATCGACTTCAACAGGACCAGCCGCATCATCCGCAAGGGCATTGCGCTGACGCCGGTGAAATTCGGCATCTCCTTCACCATGACCGCCTTCAACCAGGCGGGCGCGCTGGTGCATATCTATCAGGACGGATCGATCCACCTGAACCACGGCGGTACCGAAATGGGCCAGGGGCTCTATACCAAGGTAGCCCAAGTTCTGGCCGACAGTTTTCAGGTCGATATCACCAACGTAAAGATCACCGCGACCACCACCGGCAAGGTACCGAACACTTCGGCAACTGCCGCCTCCTCCGGCTCCGACCTCAACGGCATGGCCGCTCATGACGCCGCCCGGCAGATCAAGCAACGCCTCGTCGAGTTCGCCGCCGAGCGCTGGCAGACCGATGCCGCTAACGTCACCTTCGTGCCGAACCATGTGAAAATCGGCGACGAATTTGTGCCCTTCCCGGATTTCATCAAGCAGGCCTATTTCGCCCGCGTGCAACTGTCGGCGGCCGGGTTCTACAAGACGCCGAAAATCCATTGGGATCGCAATACCGGCCGTGGCACCCCGTTCTACTATTTCGCCTATGGCGCCTCCGTCTCCGAGGTCTCCATCGATACGCTGACCGGCGAATACATGGTCGACCGGGTCGATGTGCTGCACGATGTCGGCAAGTCGCTCAATCCGGCGATCGATATCGGCCAGGTCGAAGGCGCCTTCGTGCAGGGCATGGGCTGGCTGACGACCGAGGAATTGTGGTGGGATGAAAAGGGCCGTCTGCGCACCCACGCGCCATCGACCTACAAGATCCCGCTCGCCTCCGACCGGCCAAAGATCTTCAACGTCAAGCTGGCGGAATGGGCCGAGAATGCCGAAATGACCATCGGCCGCTCCAAGGCGGTCGGGGAACCCCCCTTCATGCTGCCGATCTCGGTGCTGGAAGCCCTGTCGATGGCCGTTGCCAGCGTCGCCGATTATCGAGAGTGCCCACGGCTCGACACGCCGGCAACGCCGGAACGCGTCCTGATGGCCGTCGAGCGCCTGCGGACCAGACAAGCGTAAAGAGCCATTGAAATGAACTTTGCAGTCGACAGCCTCGACGCGTTCCTTGAACGCGAATACAAACTGATCATCGTCGAGATCAAACAGACCTTCGGTTCGACGCCGCGCGAAGCCGGCACCTTCATGCTGGTGTCGCCGACCGATGCGCATGGGACGATCGGCGGCGGCCAGATGGAACATATGGCCATCGACAACGCCCGCGCGCTTCTGGCCGGCGTCAGCGACCAGGTCGAGATGGACATTCCGCTTGGCCCCGATATCGGCCAATGCTGCGGCGGCCGCATCGTCCTGACGTTTAGCATCTGCGATGACGCGACGCGCGCAGCACTCGATCTGAAACTCAAGGAAAGGCTGAAAGCCTTGCCGGAAGTCTGGCTGTTCGGCGCCGGCCATGTCGGCCGGGCGCTGGCCGATGCGCTGCTGCTTTTGCCGCTGAAGACCTATGCGGTGGAAACGCGAAAGAGCGAACTCGACCTGATGTCGGCCGGTGCCAGCCATCGGCTGGTCGCCATGCCGGAAGCGATCGTTAAGGATATTGCGCCCGGCTCCGCCGTCGTCATCTCGACGCATGACCATGCGCTCGATTTCCTGATTGCCAGGGAGGCGCTCGCCCGCAACGATCTGGCCTATGTCGGCATGATCGGCTCGAAGACCAAGCGCGCGACATTTGCAAGCTGGGCAAAGCAGGAAGGTCTGGGCGACGATGCGACCGGCAGGCTGGTTCTGCCGATCGGCGGCAAGACCGTCAGCGACAAGCGCCCTGCGGTGATTGCCGCCATGACCGCAGCCGAGATCCTTGGCGCACTCAACGCGCAGTAACGTTTATGGGCGCGCGGCACGCGCGCGGATCAACGCATGCGCGGCCTCGCCCGCCGTTTCCATATAGGATGGATCGCGGTGCAACAGGACGACGGCAAAGGAACCATCCAGCAACAGGATCGTCTGCCGGGCGAGCATTCGGGCCTGCGCGCCCAGCTCCGCTGCCTCGAAGACACTGTGCAACCAGTCCTCGACCCGCCGCTTGTGGGCAGCACCGATCTTCATCGCCGGATGGCCGGGCATGTTGGCAAGTTCTGCCGACGTTCTCAGAAACCCGCAGCCCTTCCAGCGCGGATGCCGCGCCGATATCGCCAGATTGAAAAAGACACCCCGCACCTTCTCGGCGACATCGCCTTGCGTTTCCGCAAACCATCGCTTGAACAAATTAAGGTTGGGCTGATCGCGCATGTCGAGATAGGCGGCGATCAGATCGTCCTTGCTGTCGAAATGGTAGTAGAGCGTGCGCTTGGTGATGCCTGCCTTTTCCGCCACCGCATCGACGCTGACGGCGCGGATGCCCTCGCTGTAGAACAGCTTTGACGCGGCAGAAACGATACGGTCGCGGGTGGGAAGTGCCGATGTTGCCATGCCCTAATGTATACCGACCAGTGAATATACACAAGCAATGCTCTCGCCTACGGTATCCCCATCGAAACCGCTGGAGAGAGACCATGCTGGAGATGGAAGGAAGGCCCATCGGGATTGTCTGCCGGGATGGTGTGCGTCTTGGCGGCCATCTCTGGGCAGGCATGGGCAACAGTGCGTTCGGCAGCGTCGTCATCAATCCGGCAACCGGCGTTTTGGCGCGCTACTATCATCCCTATGCCCGGTTTCTTGCCGGTCACGGCTTCACCGTTCTGACCTATGACTATCGCGGCATCGGTCAGTCCCGGCCCGGCGCGCTGCGCGGCTGCAACTATCGCTGGGCCGACTGGGGCGAACAGGATTTCGCCGCAGCCCTTGGCTTTCTCCATGAACATGCTCCGGATGGCCCAAGGCTCGTGGTCGGCCACAGTATCGGTGGATTCCTGCCCGGTTTTGCCCGCAATGCACCGCTGATCGACCGCATGCTCACGATCGGTGCCCAATATGCCTATTGGCGGGATTACGCCCCTGCCCGGCGCCTGCGCCTTCTGCTGAAATGGCATGTGGCAATGCCAATGCTTACGGCGCTATGCGGATATTTTCCCGGAAAGGCACTCGGCTGGCTGGAGGATCTTCCGGCTGGGGTGGCGACAGACTGGAGTTTTTTCCGGTCACGGATGGAACTCAGCCATCCCTGCGACGACCGGCCCGATATCTTGCGGCGTTTCGCCGCTGTCACCGCCGGCATTCTGGCGATTGGCGTCACGGATGACGAGATCGGAACCCCGCAAGCCATTCGCCGCGCGCTGCAATATTACCGGAATGCCGAGCCCGTCGAAGTCGCCTTGTCCCCCGCCGAGCTCGGCCTGGATCGCATCGGCCATTTCAGCCTCTTCCACACACGCCATGCCGCCGGTTTCTGGCTGGATAGCCTGCTCTGGCTGCGCGACGGCATCAATCCCTGGCCGGGAAAACCGTTCGGCAAAGAGGTTGAGACCAACAAGGACGCCTCCTTCACCAGCCGTTGTTATATTCCCGCCAAGGGCCTGATGTGACGGGGACAAGCCCGCACAAGGCCCTTCCAACTCTTCGAGAGAAACAATGCCCTACGTTCTGATCATCCACGAAGTCGCCGATTATCCTGTCTGGAAAGGCATTTTCGACGCCGCCGCCGGGATTCGCCGCGATGCCGGTGAAATCGCCTATCAAGTGCTGAAATACGACACCGATCCCAATCGGATCGTTCACTATTCGCTCTGGCGCTCGCTGGATGCGGCGAGAGCTTTTTTCGAGTCGGAGCGGCTTATCGAAATCCGCGCCCAGGCCGGCGTCAAGGCGCCGGAATTTATCTATCTGGAACAATTGGAACGCGGCGTGCTGGACGCATCCCGCTAAAATCATGCCGCCAGAATATCCGGTATGTTCCGGCGAACGGCTTTTATCGCGTCAGATCCGCTTCCTCGCGCGGGTCGCGCCCGTCCAGAAAACCCAGGTCTCTCTTCATGTATTCGGACATGACTTCGAGATCGAGCGGCGGATATTTGGGTTCCAGTCCGCGCAACAGCCCGGCCAGCCAAAAACCCCAACCGGCCTTGCGTGTCTGGGGTATTGGTTGATATCTTTCAATTGCTTGGCAATCCATGACGGCACCTGTTGTTTTCCTGAATGTGATTGCAGCATGCGCGCGAACGTGCTCCAATTCCAATCGAACAACCGTCTGCATGCATCAAGAGAACTTATCCATGAAAATGTCGAAACAGTTTCCATTGAATGCGCTTCGCGTGTTTGAAGCGGCGGCAAGGCTGGGCAGCTTCACCAAGGCGGGCGCTGAATTGGGCATGACCCAGACGGCGGTCAGCTACCAGATCAAGCTGATCGAGGAGAATGTCGGCGAGCCGCTGTTCCTGCGGCGGCCCCGCCAGATCGTGCTGACCGACGTCGGCCAGCAGCTCGCGCCGCGCGTCAGCGAAGCCTTCGAGATGCTGCAGGAAGCAGTTTCCTCGGCCCGTGGCGACATCAACACCGCTCTCCAGATCAACTCGACACCGACCTTCGCCTCTCAGTGGCTTGCCCGTAATATCGGCAGCTTCCAGCTCGCCCATCCGAACATCGCCGTGCGGCTCAGCACCACCGAAAAGTTGATCGATCTCATCGCTGAGTCCAGCGATATCGCCATTCGCGCCGGTGTTGGCGTCTGGCCTGGGCTCGACAGCCATCCGTTGATGCGTAGCGAGTTCACGCCGATGCTCAGCCCGGCCCTTGCCGAAACGGTCGGCGGTATTCACGAGCCGCGCGATCTGTTGAAACTGAGGATCATCGATGCTGCCGACCCCTGGTGGCGGATTTGGTTTACCGCCGCCGGCGTCAGCGATCCGGATCTCGAGGGCCGGCCGACCAGCCGGCTCGGGGCGCAGAGCTTTGAGGCACGCGCGGCTGTCGCAAGCCAGGGCGTCGCCATCCTGACCCCCGACTTCTATGCGGATGACGTTGCGCTCGGCAGGCTTTACCAACCCTTCGAACTGCGCTGCAATGATGGCCGCGACTACTGGCTGGCGTATCCGCATGCCCGCCGCAACACGCCGAAAATCCGCGCCTTCCGCGACTGGATTCTGGGGGAACTCAATCCAGAAACCAGCGGCGTCGCCAAATAGCACGTGACGATCACGTCGCCCCCTTCCCCCACCGTGGATTTTTGCGCAAGGTGCGCAGACGAAGCATGAAAAGGGGACCTCAATGTACGAATTCGCCATCGCCTGGGAATGGCTGGCTTTTGCCGTTCGCTGGCTGCATGTGATCACGGCGATCGCCTGGATCGGCTCGTCCTTCTATTTCATCGCGCTCGATCTCGGCCTGGTGAAGCGTGATCATCTGCCCGTTGGTGCCTATGGCGAGGAATGGCAGGTGCATGGCGGCGGCTTCTATCACATCCAGAAATACCTGGTCGCACCCGCGACCATGCCTGAGCACCTGACCTGGTTCAAATGGGAAAGCTATGCCACCTGGCTGTCCGGCTTTGCCATGCTCTGTCTGGTCTATTATGGCGGTGCCGATCTCTTCCTGATCGACCGGCATGTGCTGGATATCTCCTCGACCACGGCGATTGCCATCTCGATCGGCTCGCTTGCCATCGGCTGGATCTTCTACGACCTCCTGTGCAAATCACCGCTCGGCAAGAACACCTGGACGCTGATGGGCATTCTCTATGTCGCGCTCGTCGTCATGGCCTGGGGCTATACGCAAGTCTTCACCGGCCGCGCCGCCTTCCTGCATCTCGGCGCGTTTACCGCGACGATCATGTCGGCCAACGTTTTCTTCATCATCATGCCGAACCAGCGCGTCGTCGTCGCCGATCTGATCGCCGGGCGCACGCCGGACCCGAAATACGGCGTTATCGCCAAGCAGCGTTCGCTGCACAACAACTATCTGACCTTGCCCGTCATCTTCTTCATGCTGTCCAACCACTATCCGCTGGCCTTCGCCACCGCCTATAACTGGGTAATTGCAGCGCTGGTCTTCCTGATGGGCGTCACCATCCGGCACTGGTTCAACACCACCCATGCCAGAAAAGGACGTCCGACCTGGACCTGGATCGTCACCCTGATCATTTTCATCGTCATCATCTGGCTTTCCACCGTGCCGAAAGTGCTGACCGGCGAGGACAAGGCCGAGGTCTCGCCCGCCTTCCAGCAATTTGCCGCCAACGCGCATTTCCCGGCCGTCAAAGACGCGATTTCGACGCGCTGTTCGATGTGCCATTCCGCCGAGCCGGTCTATGAAGGCATCAACCGGCCGCCGAAGGGCGTCGTGCTGGAAAACGACGCGGAGATTGCTTCCCACGCCCGCGAAATCTATATCCAGGCCGGGCGCAGCCATGCGATGCCGCCCGGCAATATCACCGACATGACCAGTGACGAACGCAAGCTTTTGACCGCATGGTTCGAAAGCGCGGTTTCGGAAGGCAAGACAGAATGACCGCTACCCTCATTCGTGGACGCACGCTGAGCTTCAGCCGTGCTCCCTTGAGCATCGACGATACCGGCGCTTATACCTATGAGGCCGACGGCGCGCTGCTGGTCGAGAATGGTCTGATCCTGGCGAGCGGCAGCTATGATGCCGTCAAGGCACAGGCAGCCGAAGACGTCATTGAAATCGACCACCGTCCGCATCTGATCCTGCCCGGCTTCATCGACACCCACCTGCATTTCCCGCAGATGCAGGTGATCGGCTCCTATGCCGCCAATCTGCTGGAATGGCTGAACACCTATACGTTTCCAGAGGAATGCCGCTTCGTCGAGACAGCGCACGCGGAGCGCATCGCCGGAAAGTTCTTCGACGAAATGGTCCGCCACGGCACGACGACTGCGGTTGCCTATTGCTCGGTGCACAAGGCCTCGGCCGACGCCTTTTTCGCTGAAGCGCTGAACCGCAACATGCGCATGATCGCCGGGAAGGTGATGATGGACCGCAACGCGCCGCAGGGCCTGCTCGATACGCCTCAGATGGGCTATGACGAAACTCGCGCCGTCATCGAACAATGGCACGGCAAGGGCCGCAACCACGTCGCCATTACCCCGCGTTTTGCCATCACCTCGACGCCGGAACAGATGTCGGCTGCGGAAGCCTTGGTGCGCGAGTTTCCCAATCTGCACGTGCAGACGCATCTTTCGGAAAACCGCGACGAGATCGATTTCACCTGCGCGCTCTATCCGGACGCCATCGACTATACCGATGTCTATGCCCGCTACGGCCTGCTTGGGCCAAAGACCCTGTTCGGTCACGCGATCCACCTGTCCGACCGCGAAATGGATGCGATGAGCGAAACCGGCTCGATCGCCGTGCACTGCCCGACCTCCAACCTCTTCCTCGGCTCCGGCCTGTTTCCGCTCCGGCAGTTGATGACCAGAGAAAAGCCGGTGCGCGTTTCCTTCGCCACCGATATCGGCGGCGGCACCAGCTATTCGATGCTGCGCACCATGGACGAAGCCTACAAGATCCAGCAATTGCTGGGCGAGCGGCTGAACCCGCTGGAAAGCTGTTATTTCATGACACTGGGCAACGCTCAGGCGCTGTCACTGGAAGACCGAATCGGCACGCTCGCCCCCGGCACCGATGCCGATTTCATCGTGCTGAACATGGCGGCGACCCCGGCCATGGCACTGAAGGCGGAGGTGGTGACCTCACTCGCCGACGAACTTTTCCTGCTGCAGACTATGGGGGATGACCGGGCGATCGTCGAAACCTATGTGGCGGGTGCAGCGGCAAAGGCGGGGCTGGCCGGCGCGGTTTTTTAGCCACGCCGAAGGGGTTGATTGTGACAGTACCATGACAAACAGTGCGGCGGAAACGGTTCAGTAGCAGTGAGAAGGAATTGGTATGAGCGAGAAGAAAAAGCGGATTTACCGTGCGTTGGTCGATGGGGCGACGGAGGGACTTTCGGACAAGGGGCTGTTTGAATTCGTGCAGAAGCGGGTGCCGAAAGTGTCAAGCAAGAATATCGTCAGAGCCTCCCTTCTCGCCCTGAGCGATCCTGACATCAAGGACGGCACCATTCTTCACACGATTTACGCGCTGGCGATCAAACATCGTTTGGATGGCGGCCATGCAGACGACGATGAGGACATAGCGACTCCGATTGCCGAAGTGGCGGCGACAGACACGCCGCCAAAAGCGAAGCGATCGAAAGCCAAAAACAAACAGGATACGCAGCCAAGCGCCTGATAGGAGCGAGTGGCGACAATTCCGGCCGGAAAATCGCCGCTGCTTTGATCAAGTCAAAAGCCGCTACTCTACACCTTCCAGGCCGTCACCGTCTGCGGCCTCACCTCTGCCTCGCCCAGAATGACCTTGCCCGTTGCCGGACTTGACCAGACCTCCGTCCCGTAATTGAACGCAAAGATCACGCCGCCGCGTCTGCGCAGCCGGATATGATCGGGGAGCGCCAGCGTTTCGACACCGGCTTTCGCCGCCAGATGGCTCAGCGTCTGCTGGAGCAGGCTCTCGTCCGGCCAGCAGGCGAGATAGTGGTGTCCGCCCTTGGCCGTCAGCGCCGGATCGCCATTGGCAAAATGCGCAAGTACGTCGCCATCCGTCTCGACATATTCCCGCCAGCGGATGGCGGCACCCGAGACGCTTCCAGACACGCTATCATCAAGCCCCGGACGCAGCGACGAAACCTGCGTGACGCGAACGCCCGTCAGCGCGGCAAGCGGACCCGGCGGCAGGTTCTCCGGAATGGCGAATTGGCGGGTGCGCGAGCCAGAACGCGGACCATAGAGCACGATTCCGTCAGCCGCGCTGAAGGCATCGAGCGCCGCCTCCGAGACGATCGCCAGCGAGGGCACAAGCACCAGCCTGTAGCCGTCAAGCGGCGCTCCCGGCGGCACGAAATCCACGTTGAGGCCGAGCTTGCGCACCGCCTCGTACCAGCGGAAGACCAGTTCGTGATAGTGGAAGTCCCGGCCCTGCGGCTGGATCACGGTCGCCCAATAGGTTTCGTAATCATAGACGATCGCCACATTCGCCTGTTCGGTTGACGGCAGTTCGCCTATCTCGACGATCTCGCGGCCGGTGACCTCCGCTTCGCGACCGCCGACGGACAGTTCGTCCGATCCGGGCAGGTTGAGCCCCGCGTGCATCTGCTCCTGCGCAAACGGTGCCTGGCGCCAGCGGAAGTAACTGACGACTTCGGCACCATGCGCCAAAGCCTCCCAGGTCCAGAGCCGCACCATGCCGGGCTTCGGCACCGGGTTCCACGGCGCCCAGTTCACCGGCCCGGGCTGCTGCTCCATGACCCAGAAACGGCCGCGGCCGACGCCGCGATAGAGGTCGTGATGGAACGGTGCGATATCGGGATGCGACGTCTCGGCCCAGCGGTTCTTTTCCTCCTGACTGAACGGAAATTTTTCGACAAAGCCGATCGGATAGCTGTCCCAGGAGGCGATATCGAGGTTTTCACCGACCTTCCAATGGTCGAAATCATTGACGAAGCCCATGAAGTTGTGGGTGATCCAGCGGCCCGGCGAATGCTTGCGGATGATCTCGCACTGCATCTTGTCATAGGCCGCAACCTGCTGTGACTGAAAGCGCCAGAAATCAAGCCTTGCCGATGGATTGGTCTCCGTGACCGTCAGGTTCGGCAGCACGACATCGTCAAAGCTGTTGACCTCCATCGACCAGAAGACATTGCCCCAGGCCTCGTTCAACTGGTCGGTCGACTGGTAGCGGAGCCTCAGCCAGCGGCGGAATGCCTTCAGGTCTTCCGGTCCCCAGGATTGCGTCGTGTCGTGGCAGCCATATTCATTGTCGGTTTGCCAGCCATCCAGCGCCGCATGGTCGCCATAACGCTTGGCGAGAATCTCGACGATGCGCGCGCTTTCGCGCCACCAGACTTCGGAGGAAAACGTATAATGCCGGCGCGAGCCGAAGCCGCGCACGTGACCCTGCTGATCCACCGGGGCGATATCGGGATGTTCATCCATCAACCATTTCGGCGGCGTCGCCGTCGGCGTGCCGAGCACGACTTTCAGACCTGCAGCACCCAAGGTATCCATCGCCCTGTCGAGCCAGGCAAAGTCGAATTCTCCGCGCTTCGGCTCCAGCCGCGACCAGGCGAACTCCCCGATCCGCACGAAGGAAATCCCAAGCTCCCGCATCCGGCGGGCATCCTTTGCCCACCATGCCTCTGGCCAATGTTCCGGATAATAGCAAACGCCCAGCATTACTTCGTCAAATCCCCGTTGATGATGGCGACGCCATTTGCGTCGAAGAGGTGGCAGGCTTTCGGTGGAATGCCGATGCGGAAATCCGCGCCCGGTTTTGCGGTGGCAAGGCCATCGGCCTTGACGGCGATATCGTGTCCGTCGGCAATGCTGACATAGAACATGGTCTCGGAGCCGAGATATTCAGCGAGCCTGAGCTTTGCCGGCAGGATGGCGCCGTCTTTCGCATCGGCATCGATATGCTCAGGGCGAATGCCGAGCGTCACCGGCTGACCCTCGCCAACCTTCGCATTACCGGCAGGCAGCAGGACATCGACGCCGCCCGGCAAAGTCACGCGGATATGGTCACCTGCCGGGGCGGCCGTTGCCCGCAAAAAATTCATCTTCGGCGAACCGATGAAGCCGGCGACGAAAAGGTTCTTCGGCCGGTGATAAAGCTCCAGCGGCGAGCCGATCTGCTCGATCGAACCGGCGCTCAAGACGACGATCTTGTCGGCCATTGTCATGGCTTCCACCTGATCGTGGGTGACGTAGATCATCGTCGCCTTCAAATCCTGATGCAGCGTGCTGATCTCGGTGCGCATCTGCACGCGCAGCGCTGCGTCAAGGTTGGACAACGGCTCGTCGAACAGGAAGACCTCCGGATTGCGCACGATGGCGCGGCCGATGGCGACGCGCTGACGCTGGCCGCCGGAAAGCTGCGATGGCTTGCGGGCCAGCAGCGGTTCGAGCTGCAGCATCTTTGCCGCATGCTTGGTGCGCTTGTCGATCTCGGCCTTGTCGTGGCCGGTCATGCGCAGGCCAAAGCCAATATTGTCGGCGACGGTCATATGCGGATAAAGCGCATAGGACTGGAAGACCATGGCGACGCCGCGCTCGGAGGGGCCGACATGGGTCATGTCATTGCCGCCGATCTTGAGTTCGCCGGAAGAAATATCTTCCAGCCCGGCGATCATGCGCAGCAGCGTGGACTTGCCGCAGCCGGACGGGCCGACGAAGACACAGAACTCGCCATCGGCGATGGTGAGGTCCACACCCTTGATGACGCTGACGGCGCCGAACTGTTTCTTGACATTGTGGAGCGTGACATCAGCCATTGGCCTTGCCTCCCGAAATGAAGTGAATGGTGGAAAAGCAGGCGGCGATCATCCCTTGGTCGCTCCCAGCGTCAGGCCGGCGATGAAGTGCTTCTGCATCAGAAAGAACATCAGCACCGGCGGCATGGCGGCGACGATGGAGCCGGCCGAAACCAGATGCCACGCGGCGATCCATTGGCCGTTGAGCGAGTAGAGCCCGGCCGTTACCGGCATGGCGTGCTGTCCCTGCACCAGCACCGTCGCCCAGAAATAGTCGTTCCAGATGAAGGTGAAGACCAGTACCGAGAGGGCGGCAATGGCGGGCCTCATCAGCGGCAGCACGATATAGCGGAAGATCCGCCACTCGCTGACGCCCTCGACACGGGCGGATTCGATCAGCGCGAACGGCAGCGACTTGATGAAATTGCGCATGAACAGGGTGCAGAAACCGGTCTGGAAGGCGACATGGAAAAGCACGAGGCCGGAGATGCTGTCGTAAAGCCCCGCCTTCAGCGTCATGTCGCGCACCGGCACCATCAAGATCTGGAACGGAATGAAATTGCCGGCGACGAACAGGAAGAAGACGATCAAATTTGCGCGGAACTTGTAGACCGCCAGCGCGAAGCCGGAGAGACAGGCGAGGCCGACAGCGCCGATCACCGTTGGTATCGTCACTTTGAAGGAGTTCAGAATATACCAGCCAATCGGCGAATCCCGGAACACAGCGGTGTAGTTTTCGAAGCCGGCAAAGCGCGAGGGGATACCGAAATAGTTGCCGGCGGCGAGATCTCCGGACGGGCGGATCGAGGTAATGGCAACACCGATCAGCGGCAAGAGCCAGACGATCAGTGCGATCGGCAGGATGACCGTATAGGCGTGGCGCACCCAGGGAGCGGCCTTCTGGACAGGAGTGGGAAACATCAGGCGTTCCTTTCCTGCATCAGCATGCGCACGATAAACAGCGTGATGAAGACCATCATGATCATGAACAGAACGACCGCAATCGCCGCCCCATACCCCATGCGATAGCCGTATTCCGACAGCGCCTGCTCGTACATGTAGAAGGACAGAACCCGGCTCGATCCATAGGGTCCGCCGTCAGTCATGATCGACACCAGGTCGAAGGAGCGCAGCGCGCCGATGACGGTGACGACGATGGCAATGAAGGTGGCGGGGCCGAGCTGCGGCAAGACGATGTTCCACAGCAGCGACCAGCCCCTGGCGCCGTCCATACGGGCGGCTTCCACCTGTTCCGGATTGATATTGTTGAGGCCTGTCAGGTAGAGGATCATGCAATAGGCGATCTGCGGCCAAAGACCAGCTGCGATGATGCCCAGCGTCACGTAGCGCTCGTCGGCAAGGATCGCGATGTTTTCGCCGCTCACCGCCTTGATCAGCGCCGAGAGCAAACCGAAATCCGGCGCGTAGAACCAGGTGAAGATCAGTCCGACGACGACCTGGCTGATGACGAAGGGAAAGAAGAACAGCGACTTGTAAAGCCGGATGCCGGTGACCGTCTGGTTGAGGAACAACGCAACGGCAAGACCGGCGGGGACCGCCAACAGGTAGAGCACCAGCCAGAGAATGTTGTTCTTCAGCGACGTGTAGAACGCCTCATCATCGAGCAACTCGGCATAATTGGCCATGCCGATCCAGGTTTTGGCGCCCATCCCGTCCCAGTCGTAGAAACTGATCCAGATGGATTCGAAGATGGGGATGATCACATAGATCGAAAACATGATCATTCCGGGCGCCAGAAACATCCAGGGCGCGAGGCGCTGCTGGTTGCGCTTCCAGTAACTCGATGTCGCGGGAACGGTGCTGCTCATCGCGGCCCCTTTTTGATATCTATGAAATTGTGCGAAAGATGCCTGTTGCTCGGACTACTCTTCCCCCTTGTGGGGAGGGTTGGGGCGGGGCTTTCTTCTGTTTAAGACAAAAGAACCCCTCCCCGTCGCTCCGCTCCGACCCTCCCCACAAGGGGGAGGGTTATTCCGAGACCGCCGCTACTTATAAATCCGGCCGCGTGCCTTTTCGAGGCGCGCAAGGATGGCGTCGAGATTGTCCGGCTTGACCATGAACTGCTGAAAGCCTTCCATGCCGACCTTGGCCATTTCCGCCGGAGCGTCGCGGTCATAGAACTGGGCGAGCGCATAGGCATTCGCCAGCATCTCGAAACCGGCCTTCAGGAAAGGATCGTTCGACTTGGCCGACTGGTTGTTGACCGGAAGCTGGCCGAGCACCTCGTTCATCTTGGTCTGCGCCTCGGGCGTTGCCAGGTAGGCGAGGAACTTGCGGGCGTCTTCCTTGTTCTTCGCACCCGACGGGATGTGGAAGGATTCGGTCGGCGCATCTTCGGCCATCGGAATGCCGGCGGTAATTTCCGGGAACTGCAGGAAGCCGATCTGGTCTTCCTTCAATCCGCCATCCACCATCGCGGCAACGGCGAAATTGCCCATCAGATACATCGGTGCCTTGCCCTGCACGAACTGCGGAATGGCATCCTGCCAGTCGATCGCGGCATGGTTTTCGAGGAAGTAGCCCGGCTTGACCAGTTCGCCCCATTTCTCGAAGACGGCCTTCACCTTCGGATCGGTGTAGGGAACCTTGCCGGCGGTGAGATCCATGTGGAATTCGTAACCGTTGACGCGCAGGTCGAGATAGTCGAACCAGCCGCCGGTCGGCCACAGGGCCTTTGTACCGATTGCAAACGGCGTCATGCCGGCTGCCTTGATCTTTTCGCAGGCGGCAATCAGCTCAGCCCAGGTCTTTGGCGGGGTGATGCCCTGCTCGGCGAAGATGTCTTTGCGGTAGTAGATGCCCCACTGATAGTAGGAATAGGGAATTCCCCATTTCTTGCCGTCGATTTCCATCGACTTGACTGCCGATTTCAGCTGATCGTCCAGCTTGTTTTCGGTCCAGAGGTCGGTGACATCTTCAAACAGGCCAGCCTTGACGAATGGGGCCATGCGGTTGCCCGAATACCAGGACACGACGTCCGGTGCGTCCGCCGTCAGGAAGTTTCGGATCGCCGACTTGTAGCCTTCATGGTCGAAATTGTTCCATTTGACCGTGACGTCCGGATGGGCAGCCTTGAACCCTTCGATCAGCGTTTCCATCGCCTTTTTCGGCGCCGGATCGGTCTGATCGGAATTGACGACGAGTTCGCCTGCAAAAGCTGTCGAGACGGTCAGTGCATAGCCGAGCGCGAGCGCGGCTTTAAAAGAATTCATGATATCCTCCCAAGGATCAGCGTGTGGTGCCGTTGCGTCCCGCAGGTCGTCTTGTTCCTCTCTCCCGCATGAACGTCTTGACCTTGCGGCCGAAACCCGCAATCTACTTCCGACATTTCAGCATAGACTTCCGGTTTCCTAACATCAGCAGGATATGAAATGACCCGCCGTCCGAAACTCGTGAACAGGCTCGGGGCGACCCCCGTCCATCCGGAGCGCGATCCGGCCCATCCGCTGGTGGTGTTTGGCGATCACCGGTTCTGCGCGGGCGACAACATCAACGTGCGGCGCATGGAAGGCCCGCACATGCACAGCCAGATCGAACTCAACTTCGTGCTCGAAGGCGAAATGACCTACTGGTTCGACGGGCGTGAATTGAGCGTTTCGGAAGGACGGCTCTGCCTGTTCTGGGGAATGATCCCGCATCAGGTGACGGATATCAAGGAACCGACGCGGTTCATCTGCCTCTATGTGCCCATGTCGGTTTTCCTGGCGCTTCCAAGCCTCAGCCGTTTTCGCGATGCCGTCTTTCGCGGCGCGATGATCGAGGCGCTCGATATCCGGCCTTATGACCGCGACGTCTTCATGCGCTGGCGCGAGGAGCTGCTCTCCGGTGACGACGAACTGGAGCAGATCGTCCGCGAGGAGCTCGGCGCGCGCGTGCGCCGTCTTGACCGCGAGGGCTGGCGCGATCTGCGCGAACAGGGGTCGGCCATCGCCTCCTTCGAACACCACGACGCCGACCGCATGTTCCATGTCGAGCGGATGATGCGCTTCATCACCGAACATGCGCTTGAAAACATATCGGCAGAAGATGTGGGCCGCGATGTCGGGTTACACCCGAACTACGCCATGGGCATCTTCAAGCGCACGGTCGGCATGACCATCAACCAGTCGATCGTCCGCCACCGCCTCGACACGGCACAATCGCTGCTGATCTCCACCGACCTGCCGATCACGTCTATCGCCTTCGAGGCCGGTTTCGGCTCACTCTCCCGCTTTTATGAAGCCTTCCATGACCGGTTCGGCACCAAACCCGGCACGTTCCGACGCCGTCTTGCAAAGCCGCCCAGAGCGCGCGAGGTCCATGCGACGGTAAACGGACAGATCGCCGGCGAGAACTGAGCACCATAAAAGAGGTAAAAATATTTTACCTCTTGGCGATTCCATACTTAACAATGGTTCTGGAAACATGGTATTGGCGGGCCATCTCTTGAGCTGGAAACCTGCGCCATGTCCAAAATCCTCGAAATCAGCGACCTGAAGGCACTCGCCAAGCGCCGCGTGCCGAAGATGTTCTTCGACTACGCCGATAGCGGCGCCTGGACGGAGGGCACCTACCGCGCCAATGAGGAGGATTTCCGCAACATCAAGCTGCGTCAGAGGGTGCTAGTCGATATGACCAACCGCTCGCTGGAAAGCACGATGATCGGTCAGAAGGTGTCGATGCCGGTGGCGCTTTCTCCGACCGGGCTGACCGGCATGCAGCATGCCGATGGCGAGATGCTGGCGGCAAAGGCAGCCGAGGAATTCGGCGTTCCCTTCACGCTGTCGACCATGAGCATCTGCTCGATCGAGGATGTCGCGTCGGTGACGACAAAGCCCTTCTGGTTCCAGCTCTATGTCATGCGCGACCGGGAATTCGTCAAGAACCTGATCGACCGCGCCAAGGCGGCCAAATGCTCGGCACTGGTACTGACGCTGGACCTGCAGATCCTCGGCCAGCGCCACAAGGACCTGCGCAACGGCCTGTCCGCACCGCCAAAATTCACGCCAAAACATATCTGGCAGATGGCCACCCGGCCGCTGTGGTGCATGCAGATGCTGCAAACGAAGCGCCGCAGCTTCGGCAACATTGTCGGCCACGCCAAGAACGTCTCCGATCTCTCTTCCCTCTCCTCCTGGACCGCCGAACAGTTCGATCCGCAGCTGTCCTGGGAAAATGTCGAGGAGATCAGGAAGATGTGGGGCGGTCCGCTGATCCTGAAAGGCATTCTCGATGTCGAGGACGCCAAGATGGCGGCGCGCACTGGCGCTGACGCGATCATTGTCTCCAATCACGGCGGCCGCCAGCTCGACGGCGCACCCTCGTCGATCAGCATGCTGCCGAAGATCGTCGATGCCGTCAGCCACCAGATCGAGGTTCATGTCGATGGCGGCATCCGCTCCGGCCAGGACGTGCTGAAGGCCGTGGCGCTCGGCGCCAAGGGAACCTATATCGGCCGCCCGTTCCTCTACGGCCTCGGCGCCGGCGGCAAGGCCGGCGTGACGACGGCACTCGATATCATCCGCAAGGAACTCGACATCACCATGGCGCTCTGCGGCAAAAGGGATATCCGCGATATCAACCGGGATGTGATTGCGGAGTGATGACTGACTAGGCTGCAGTGACCGTCAAGTTGACGCCCAGCGCCTTGACGACACCAAGGAGTGTCGAAAGCTTGGGATCGCCGTCTGCGCTCAAAGCCTTGTAGAGAGCCTCTCTTGTGACACCCGCGTCCTTCGCGACTTTTGTCATGCCCCTCGCACGAGCGACGACACCGAGGGCGGCAGCGATATAGGCTGTGTCGCCTGTTTCAAAGGCATCGTTGAGAAGCTCGGCATGGGCTTCCGGTGTATCGAGATACTGCGCCGCATCAAACGGCAATGTTTCAATGATCATGATCCATGTCCAAATTGCCTGCGATTGCCTTGGCTCGCTTGATATCCTTGCTTTGTGTCGACGTATCACCGCCACAGAGCAGGATAACCACGACACTACCGCGATGAATGAAATAGACGCGATAACCCGGGCCTTGATCGACACGAAGCTCGCCAATCCCGTCGAAAAACTTTGCATCTCCGAAAAGGCCAGCCTGTAAACGCACAACACGTTGAGCAATGCGTGTCTTTGCGCGCGCGTCCTTCAGCTTTTCAAGCCAATCCCGGAAAATCGCAGTCTGGCGAACTTCCATTCTTCATCCCCAGAATACAGTGAAAACCGTGAACTGCAATTCACAAATACGGGATACTGTGGAACGCCAATCCCGCTCAACTCCCCCGATAGGTCGAATAACTGAAGGGCGAAAGTAAGAGCGGCACATGGTAATGGCTGCCCGCGTCGGCAATGCCGAAGCGCAACGGGATAAGATCGAGAAAGGCTGGCTCTGCCAAGGCGGCGCCAGTCGCGCGCAGATAATCGCCCGCATGGAACAGCAGCTCGTAAGTTCCGGCGGTAAAGGCTTCGCCCTCGAGCATCGGGCCATCGACGCGGCCGTCGCTGTTGGTCTCGACGGTGCGCAGAAGACGGCGCCCCTCGCCCTCAATCAGGAAAAGATCGATCCTCAAACCCTTGGCCGGCTTGCCCAGCGCGGTATCGAGGACGTGGGTGGTCAGGCGGCCGGACGTGTTCATGAAAACCTCGTGCGTCAGAAGGGATTGGCGATGACGAAGGGTTCGTCGTAGGAAACCTCTTCCAGATTGTTGCCCGGGCCGTCGCGATCGACAACCAGGAAATCGCTGACCGCGCCGACCGCCATCAACGGATGATGCCAGACATTGCGGCCATAATTGACGCCCTGTGCGCCGGTTGCCAAAAAGACGCGCGGCAATCCCGGTTTTCCGCCCTCATCGGGCGCAACGACTGCAAGCCAGGAACCACCACCGATCGGCGAAAAGCTCTGCGAGCCCAGTGGATGGCGTTCCATCATCGTCACCGAATAGGGAAAGCTGCGCGGCTGGCCGCGAAAGATGTTGATGATGACGCGGGCATCTTCGCCGCTCACATCGGCGCGGCCGAGCGCATGAAACCGCTCGGTGGAGCCACCGTTGATCAGCCGCATGGTTTCCGGATCAGGCTCGATAACAGTGCCGAATGGCGCGAATGCCGCCTGCGTCAGCGGCTCGATCGTCAGGAACTGTGGCATCAGATCGTCAGTCCCGCCGTGAAATGGCATGGCGGTGTCGTCTCAGGCATTGTCTTCTCCCGGAAGCAGTGAACGCAAACGCAACAGCGCGATCTTTTCGACCTGCGCTGACGCCGTTTCAAATTCCTCTTCGAGATTATTGTCAATCCGCCTTTCGAAGGCAGAGAGAATATCGTCCTTGTTCAGCCCCTTGACCGCGATGATGAAGGGAAAGCCGAATTTCTCCGTGTACGCGGTATTCAGCGCCTTGAACCGTGCATGTTCGACAGCACTCAGGCGGTCCAGTCCGGCGCCTGCCTGCTCCGCCTTGGAATCCTCCGTCAGTCCGCCGGCGATGGCCAGCTTGCCAGCAAGATCCGGATGGGCGCGAAGAACTGCCAGGCGTTCGGCATGCGAGGCGTCACGAAACGGTGCGACCAACGCTTCATGCACGGCATCGGACGTCAGCGAAATATCCGGGGCCGCGTCAAAAGCACGCTCCGCCACCCAGGGCGAATGCTCGAAGATCCCGCCAAATCGCGCGACAAACTCATCCCGCGCCAGCATCACAGGCCACCTTCCGGCTTGTGATGCTCCTGCCAGTGCCGGGCGATGTCGATGCGCTTCGGCGTCCAGACCTTTTCGTGGCTGAGAACATAATCGAGGAACCGGGCGAGCGCTGCGGCCCGGCCCGGGCGGCCGACGAGACGGCAATGCAGGCCGACATTCATCATTTTCGGACTGCCGTCCTTGCCCTCGGCATAGAGCACGTCGAACGTGTCTTTCAGATAGGCGAAGAACTGGTCGCCGGAATTGAACCCCTGCGGCGTTGCAAAGCGCATATCGTTGGCATCGAGCGTGTAGGGTATGATCAGGTGCGGCTTGTCCTTGGTGAGGCCCGGCACCCAATAGGGCAGTTCGTCGGCATAGCTATCGGAGGAATAGACAAAGCCGCCTTCTTCGATCACCAGCTTCAGCGTGTTGTCCGATGGCTTGCCCTGGTACATGCCGAGCGGGTGCGATCCCGTCAGTTCGGTGTGCAGGCGCACGGCATCGCGGATATGCTTGCGTTCTTCCTCCTCGGAAAAATCCTTGTATTCCAGCCAGCGGTAACCGTGGCTGGCGATTTCCCAGCCAGCTTCCTTCATGGCGGCGACTGCTTCCGGATTGCGTGCCATGGCAAGCGTCACGCCATAGACGGTGACATCGACATTGCGGCTGGTAAACATCCGCCACAGCCGCCAGAAGCCGGCACGCGAGCCATATTCGTAGATCGATTCCATGTTGAGATTGCGCTGGCCGGCCCAGGGCTGCGCGCCGACGATTTCCGACAGCAGCGATTCGGATGCCTTGTCGCTGTCGAGAATACAGCTCTCGCCGCCCTCTTCATAATTGACAACAAACTGCACCGCGATACGCGCATCGCCCGGCCAGCGCACCTGCGGCGGATTGCGGCCATAGCCGATGAGATCGCGTGGATAGGATTGCTCTGCCATTAAATCACCCTTCGAATTTGCCGGACGGTAGCATCCGGAACCGGAAAATCGAAGTCAAAATGGCGGCCGGAGGTGATCTGTCCAAAAGCTTGAACAGGCCGGACCTTTACCAGTCAAAACGGCATCGGCCGCTCAGCAGCTCGCCTGCAGCAGACGGGCAGCGACAGCCGCTTTCGATTCACGGATGCGCGGCACATTGGTAAGCGCCGTTGCGCTGGCCTTGGCACCGGCAGCGACCGGTCGATGCGCCGAGAGCTTGCCGAGCGGGTGCTGCGAATGCACACGCAATGGCGCACCGGGCTCGGGCTCGATGAACAGAGCAAGGCTGGAAATTTTGAGTGGATCGGCGATCACCGGCTCGAAGAAATCACGCAAGGCGGCCTCGAAGCGTGCGTTGAGATTGGAATTCACCGGACCCGTCAGCATCATGTGAAAGCGGAATTCCTCCATCACATAGGGGTAGCCCCAGCGATGAAGGTTGGAAAACTGTGGCGCGGTCAGCCGGTCCGGATCCCGCCGCTCGATCTCGACATCGCTGAGCGGCGCCCGAAATTCATCAAACGCCTGAACCACGGAAGCCGCAAGATGGTTCATCTGCTCACAGGGAACCGAAGGTGCAAGGCCGAAGAATTCGCCCAGCCGCCCGATTTCCATCCGCGGAATTTCGAACGGGGTCATCGTGCTGGCGAAATGCATCAGCGCCTTCAGCAGCGCGGGCTCACTGGTTTCGTCATGCAGGCGGAACGGCGCCTTGATCGTTCCGTGAAATCCGTAACGGCGTGGCACGGCCGTGTGGAAAGCCAGTTCCTGGCGGCTGAAGCCGGCAATGGAGGGCGCCTCCGGGGCTTCGCCGGAATAGACGTTGCGGCCAAGCCAGCTTGCTGCGGCGACCGACAGCGGATCGTATATCGACGGCGTGAAATAGATAGCGTACCGCATCGGCCCCGCTCCGTTTAAACTTGTTCTGAAGCCGGGGTTAAGTGATTTGCATGACACAATGACGAATGGGGCGGTCGATAGTACTTGCCTTACCGTCGCTCGATCAAAAACCGAATCCTCCCTGCAAATGCCGACTTTTGGACGGAACCAACCCGCTTTTGCTTCGTTTTCTCCGCGGTAACATTAAAAAACGGAGACGAAGCATGACCTACCAGGACAACACTATCCAGGATGCCAGCGTCAAGGAAACACACGACCTGATCGCCAGTGACAAGGTGGTGGGAACCCGCGTGTATGGCCAGGATGGAAAACACATCGGCTCGATCGAACGCGTGATTCTGGAAAAGCGTAGCGGCCGTGTTTCCTATGCCGTGCTTGGTTTCGGTGGCTTCCTCGGCATCGGCGAAGACCACTATCCGCTTCCGTGGCAAAAGCTCAGCTATGACGAAAGTCTTGGCGGCTACCGGACCGATATCACCCGCGAACAGGTCGAAAGCGCGCCAAAATATCAAGGCGATGATGATTATGACTGGAACAAGGAAAACGGCCGAAAGGTCTATGACTATTACGGCGTTCCGCCCTACTGGATGTAATATATCATAATAGTCAGCGAAAAGCCCTGCTCGCCCGAGCAGGGCTTTTCGTATGAATGGCGGGCCATATCCGGCCGCCAAGGCCTATGAGCGTAACAGCGAAAAATGGCTGGCACAGCGAAACGAGTCCGGCAGTGCATCGTCCCGCTGTCCGGCCATTTCGCCGATGACGCTGGACGCGAGGCGGTGCGCCAGTCCGAAGCTGATCTTGAAGCCGCCGGTCAGGGTGTAAAGCCTTGGATGATCGGGGTGGCGGCCCGTCATCGGATCGCGGCCGATTGCCTTTGGCCGCAAACCAGCCCAGCGCTCGATCACTGGCGCATCGGCAAGCAAGGGCACCACCGCGCGTGCCCGCGCCAGCAGATCGTCAAGCAGGTGATCGTTCGAAGACGGATCTTCAAAACTGTTTTCGCTGGTGCTTCCGACCGCGACCAGGCCATTGTCATGCGGCACGACATAGAGCCCATCCATGAAAATGACCGGCAAAGCGGGATCGAGATCGGCTTTCAGCACCGCCGCCTGCCCTTTGACCGCGCCGCCACTGGACACCGTCAGTGGCGTTTCCTCAAGCGCATCCAGATGCCGGAAGGTATCGACGCCGTTGGCGAGAATGCAGGCGCCGAAAGAGACGGAATGACCGTCCGAAAACGTCGCCGTGCCGGCAGCCGGGTCGAGGCCCAGAAGCGCACGCCCTGCCTCGATCCGCACATGGCGCGACTGAGCAAGTGCTGCAGCCAGCAGGGCAAGCAACCGACGGGGATCGACGCGGGCGGCCAGCGTATCGAACACGACGCCGCTGGCCATCGCCTCGTTTTCCGGCCAACCCGCTGCCGCCGGGCTATCCTGCACATGCCAGAAAAACCGCTGGTCTCCCTGATGCCAATTGACAAGCGCATCCTGCTCGTGGCGCAGCGCTATCGTTCGTAAATGCGGCTTTGGCAACGGCATCAGGCGGCCGGAACGCTGGTAACCGGCGGATAGTCCGGTTTGCGCTTCCAGACCCAGGATTTCCTGCTCGAGCGAGAGCAACGCATCGAACTGGAACTGTTTTTTATCGTCCCAGCGATCCGGCATGTAGGGCATCAAAGCGCCGAGCACGCCGCCGCTGGCACCGGCACCGATCCTGTCGCGCTCGACGAGAACGGTTTTCAGCCCGGCCCGATCGGCCATGACGGCCGCCCAGAGGCCCATGATGCCGCCGCCGGCAATCAGCAGATCCACCATCGATTGACCTTCTTGAACGTGGAGATTATCGGTTTGCCATGACCCGCGATCAATTGGACGGAACGCCCACGCCGGACGGGCAAAGCCCGAACCGGCAAACGCTTGAATGGCACGAGGGCGATATGCCCTATTCGCAGGAATTTGGCGACCATTTTTATTGCCGCGAAGACGGGCGGCTGGAATGCGGCCATGTCTTTCTCGCAGGCAATGGCCTGCCCGAGCGTTGGCGCAGACCCGGCACATTCAGGATAGGGGAGCTCGGGTTCGGTACCGGACTGAATTTCTGCGAGACATGGCGGCAATGGAAGGAAGCCCCATTCGAGGGCGCAAACCTGCATTTCGTCTCGTTCGAGCGATTTCCGATGCGCGCGCCCGAAATCGACCGGGCGCTATCGCGCTGGCCGGAGATCGAGGCAGAACGGCTGGCGCTGTATGCCCAGTGGCCGGACTATCCGGAGGGCCGTATCGACATCGATTTCGCAGGCGGATTGCGTCTCACCGTGATCTGCGGGCCTGCCCTTCAAGGTATCAGTGATTTCTCAGAGGTATTCGATGCCTGGTATCTCGACGGCTTTGCGCCCAAGCGCAATCCCGACATGTGGTCGGTAGACCTGATGCGGCTTGCCTATGAAAAGACCGTCGAGGGCGGCACGTTTGCGACCTATGCCGCTGCCGGTTTTGTCCGCCGCAACCTGCAGGCTGCAGGTTTTACAGTCGAACGCAGGCCCGGCTTTGGCAGCAAGCGGGAAATGCTCGGCGGCGTAAAATCGACATCGCGCGTCGCGGAATAACCAGCCTCGAAACCACCCTTCTCTTTCAGGGAATTTTGCTGTCGCAAATGGTGGCGCCTTCGGGGCACCGGATCTGCAACATGCCCCTCTGTCCAAACCGATGGAAAAGTCATGAGCGAGCACGAATTTCCGCAGTCCACCCAAAGCGACACCGAAGCGCCGGTGGAACGCCGCCGCCGAACCGGCGGACGTGGCGCGGATCGCTCGCGCAAGGGCGTAAGCAGCTCGAAATATCTCAATCTCGTCAACACGATGGCGAAATCCTCCGTGCTGTCGGAAGAGGCTCTGGAGGCCGTTCATGATGCCTCGCTGACCATCCTTGAAGAGATCGGCATGGACGTGATCCTGCCGGAAGCCCGCGACCGGATGAAGGCGGCAGGTGCCGACGTGACGCCCGGCACCGACCGGGTGCGTTTCGATCGCGGCCTGATCATGGACATGATGGCGTCCGTGCCATCCGACTTCACCATGCATGCGCGCAATCCGGTACGCAATGTGCAGATCGGCGGCAACAATCTGGTGTTCGCGCAGATCGCCTCGGCGCCGTTTGTCGCCGACCGCGAGGGCGGACGCCGTGCCGGTAATCAGGAAGATTTCCGCAAGCTGGTCAAGCTTGCCCAATCCTATGACATCATCCACACCACTGGCGGCTATCCGGTCGAGCCGATCGATATCCACGCGTCCGTGCGCCATCTCGATTGCCTGTCCGACATGGTGAAGCTGACCGACAAGGTGTTCCACTGCTATTCGCTCGGCCAGCAGCGCAATATCGACGCCCTTGAGATCGCCCGCATCGGCCGCGGTATTTCCGCCGAGCAGATGGAAAGCGAGCCGTCGCTGTTCACCATCATCAATACGTCCTCACCGCTGCGCCTCGACGGGCCGATGCTGCAGGGCATCATCGAGATGTCCTCGCGCAACCAGGTCGTCGTCGTCACGCCGTTCACGCTGGCGGGCGCTATGGCGCCGGTGACGATCGCCGGTGCGGTCGTGCAGCAAAATGCCGAGGCGCTGGCCGGCATCGCCTTTACCCAGATGGTCCGGCGCGGGTCTCCGGTCATGTATGGCGGCTTCACCTCGAATGTGGACATGAAAACCGGAGCGCCCGCCTTCGGTACGCCGGAATATATGAAGGCCGTAATTGCCGGCGGTCAGCTCGCCCGCCGCTACAAGGTGCCCTACCGCACCTCCAACACCAATGCTTCCAATACGCTCGATGCACAGGCGGCCTACGAATCGGCGCTGTCGCTCTGGGCGCTGACGCAGGGCGGCGGAAATTTCATCATGCATTCGGCCGGCTGGAGCGAGGGCGGCCTGACGGCATCCTTCGAGAAATTCATTCTCGACGTCGACATGCTGCAGATGGTGGCGGAATTTCTCACCCCCCTCGACGTCAGCGAGGATGCGCTTGGTCTCGATGCCGTCCGCGATGTCGGCCCCGGCGGCCACTATTTCGGTACCGCCCATACGCTCGCCCGCTACGAGACTGCCTTCTACTCGCCGATCCTGTCAGACTGGCGTAATTTCGAAACCTGGACCGAGGCCGGGCGGCCGACGACCTACGATCACGCCAACCGCGTCTTCAAGGAAAAGCTCAACGAATACGAGAAGCCACCGCTGGACCCTGCCATAGAGGAGGAGCTTGATGCGTTTGTTGCCCGCCGGAAAGCCGAAGGTGGCGTTCCGACGGATTTTTAACGGAGGATCAGTTCGACATCGCAACGCGAACCGACGAAATCAACTTGTCAGTCGGAAGGTTGCTGTAGTCCTTGCTGATCTCGGCAATGGTCTTTGCCCGCGTTGCCGTTGACAGCATCGAGCGAAGATCGCCAAGCGTCTGGGGTGCTGCGCAGACAACCAGGCGGTCGAATGCCCCCTCCTGCTCATAGCTGTCGATCTTGCTGGCAACATCGGCAGTGAATTTCTGCTGTTCTTCGCGCACCGGATCACTGGAATATTCCATCGCAGAACGGCCATGTCCGACCGACGAATGGCTGCGGCCGGGCCTGTCGCTCATGATGTCTTGGACACGCTTGGTATCCAGCTGAAAAACCTCCTGCTCGGGGCTCTGGGGTCCATCTTTGAGGAAATTCACGCCCTTCAAAAGGCGAGCCTGGTTTCCGTCAGCGGCAAGAATCCATGTCGTGGTCATACTTCACTCCTCGAGCAATGTTCATATCGGCAACCGCATGTCACCATACCGGCGGCAGGACGACTGGGCGTCAACACACGCCTCGTTCAATCATGGCGCGTGTGAGTTTCAACGCAGCGGCAAAAAGGAAGGTTCCGAAATAATCCCTGTAAAATCCGTTGGGTAACCCTGACGGCGGAAACCTGATCTATGGGCCTGGCAGAACTGCATCTATGGTCCACGGGAAATCGAACGCTGGATGGATGCCATGGCCGAACCGCTGAAAAATCTTTTGCATCCGGCACTCGTAAAGACGATGGCGGGTCATATCGCCGCCCATTCCACAGGGTTCGAACTATGCGGTCCATCATCGCAAAGCCAATGGCAGCCTTGCGCCGAAGGTGTTGAAATGGAAGAGCCTCGTGCTTGCCCCCGCTGAGACCGTTACGATGACGCGCCAGCATGCGATACGCGCCAAGCGGCAGTATCATCCCGGCGGCCCGGCTGGACATTCTCGTCAACGGTACCGTTCTGGCAGGCGGAGATTTCCAGCTCGTGATGGCGTAATCCACCGCTCTGTTCGCACCTGCAAAAAACTACCCCTTGACTTTTGACCGCAAAACAACGACATGAGGCCCAGCGTCACCTTCCGGCCGCCGCGTGAGCGAGCCCTGCGGGATCTAACCGATCCGTAACGAAGGATAAGCGCAACACAGAATGTTTTGCCAAACGTGGCAAAATGCATGCGCTAGACGAGTTTAATCAACCCACAAGTTCCCAAATCACGCGGGGTTCTTGACGCGAAGCGAAACCGGAACCGCATGGTGCAGTTCCGGCAAATCTCGTTTTGCGCCCCCGAAAAAGGTACTACATTGACCACTTTCAAAGACCTTGGCCTCTCCGAGCACGTGCTTTCGACCCTCACCGCCCTTGGGTTCGATACGCCGACGCCGATCCAGGCCGAAGCCATTCCGCTCGTGATGGAAGGCCATGACCTCATCGGTCTCGCCCAGACCGGTACCGGCAAGACGGCCGCTTTCGGCCTGCCGATGATCGAAAAGATGCTGAAGGACGACAAGCGTCCCGATCCGCGCAACATCCGTGCTCTCGTTCTCGCCCCGACCCGCGAACTGGTGAACCAGATCGCTGCCAACCTGAAGGACTTCGTCAAGAAGACCCCCTTGAAGATCGGCCTCGTCGTCGGCGGCGCATCGATCAACAAGCAGTCGGAACAGCTGGCGCGCGGCGTCGACATCCTCGTCGCCACCCCCGGCCGTCTTCTCGATCTCGTCGCCCGCCGCGCCGTCACCCTGACGCAGGCGCGTTATCTCGTGCTTGACGAAGCCGACCAGATGCTCGACCTCGGCTTTATCCACGACCTGCGCAAGATCTCCAAGCTGGTTCCGAAGAACCGCCAGACGCTGCTGTTTTCGGCCACCATGCCGAAGGCGATTGCCGATCTTTCCAGCGAATACCTGAGCAACCCGAAACGCGTCGAAGTCACGCCTCCAGGCAAGGCTGCCGACAAGGTCGAGCAGTATGTGCACTTCGTCCAGGGCGCCAGCCAGAAGACCGAACTGCTGAAGAAGTCGCTGACCGAGAACCCGCAGGGCCTGGCTCTCGTCTTCTCGCGCACCAAGCATGGCGCCGAAAAGCTGATGAAGCATCTTGAGCATACCGGCTTCTCCGTCGCCTCGATCCACGGCAACAAGAGCCAGGGCCAGCGCGAGCGTGCCTTGAAGAACTTCCGTGACGGCCAGACCCGCGTTCTCGTCGCCACCGACGTTGCCGCGCGCGGCATCGACGTTCCCGGCGTCACCCACGTTTACAACTACGATCTGCCGGAAGTGGCGGATGCCTACGTTCACCGCATCGGCCGCACCGCCCGTGCGGGCCGCGACGGTATCGCCATCGCGTTTTGCGCGCCGGACGAAATCCGCCTGCTGCGCGACATCGAGCGCCTGATGAACATCGATATCGCTGTTGCCAGCGGCGAAATTCCTGCCGACCGTGCCCGCCCGAAGGGTGGCCGTGGTGGCAATGGTGCCCGCAACGCCGGACGCCCGGCCGGCAACGGCCATGCCGAGCGCCGTCCGCGTCCGCAGGGCGGCAGCGACAACGTCCACCGCGCTGAACGTTCCGCTCCAAGCCCGTTTGCTGGTGACGATCTTTTGGCAACCGGCGAGCCCAGGAAGCAGCACCGCAAGGGTCAGGGCCCGGCCGCACAGGCAGCCCACGAAACCGCCCTTGCCAAGCGTCCCGGCGGCAACCGCAACGGACGCCCCGGCCAGAAGCAGGGCGAATGGCGCAACCGCAACCACGGCGGCGGCAATGCCGCTGGTGGCCAGAGCCGCGAAGCCGGCGCCGGTGCCCAGGGCCAGCGCAAGCGCGCCAACGCGGCACCGCGCCGCGACGAGGCGTAAGCCAGTCCAGTAAAAGGAGCAGGGTTCGCCTTGCTCAGATTTCAAAGCCGCTCGCAGCATCCTGTTGCGAGCGGCTTTTGTTTGTGCTGGTTGTCACCTGTCGCTCGATTTCCGGCAAGGCTACCGGCCCGCAACGGTCGCGAGCATTGCGGACTGATTCTGAACTTTTCAGCGTGGATCCGATTGGGCTGACGGCGTTTGAATCCTGCAAAAGAAACTTGTTACTGCTTCCATCCTCTGGAGTTCGTTTGCGAGCGCAAAAGCTTAGGAAGCGCCTTCACTGCAACTGAAATGAAACGTTTTCGCTGCATGCTGCAGCAAGTTAAGCGTCGATATGAAATCGAGATGTGGGAACGATTCATGCACAGCAGTTTGCCATCTCGCTGCGAAAGCCGTTTTGACGCGATGAAAGTGGACGCCAGTCAGCAGATTCCACACAGCCCTGCGAACTCCGAACAGTTCAATCGGCTTCAAAACCTGTTTGATAAATCGTTCAAGGCGGCTCGGGTCGGCATTTGGGAGTGCACCCTGCCGGATGAAACGCTCACATGGACGGATACAGTCTACGAGTTGTTTGAGTTGGAACCGCGGTCGCCGCTGGTGAGAGAAGCCACCGTTGCACTCTATCTCCCCGAATCGCGTAGAAAGCTAACCGAAGTTCGCAGCGCGGCGATCAAAGATGGAGAAGGATTTACGCTCGACGCCCAAATTGTTACCGCCAAGGGCAACCCGCGATGGATCAGAATCACCGCCATTGTTGAAAGAGTTGATGGCCAACCGGTGCGAATATTCGGAATGAAGCAGGATATAACTGCCGAAAAGACCCTGTTCGAACACATTCGTTGCCTGGCGGAAACCGACCCCGTCACGGGGCTTGCATCACGGACAAGGTTTGAGGCAGCGTTTGATGAGGCTGTCACTGCCGGTCCACCGGCACAAAAGGCACTTCTGCTCATAGATTTGGACAGCTTCAAAGCTGTCAACGACAGGTTGGGACATCAAGCCGGGGACGAGTGTTTAAGAGACGCTGGCCGGAGAATTGGTGAAGCAACGCCGAATGCGACTGTGATTGCACGCCTTGGCGGTGATGAGTTTGCCATTATTCTTGATTGCCAATCGGTCGAACGCCTTGAAGACGCCGCTGGACGCATCACCAGTAAATTGGAATGGTGGGTCGGACCCTTTCCAAACAAACTCAAGGTGAGTGCCTCCGTCGGCGGGGCAATGATCCTGCCGGGAATCCCCGCCAAAGACATCTTCGCTGAAGCAGACAGGGCTTTGTATGCCGTGAAAGCGAAAGGCAAAAACAGCTTGAGCCTGCCATCGGTGACCGGCAAGGTCGCAGACGTCGCCTGACAGACGGCAGTCGGTATCGACGATATTCCTATTACGCCGGATGGGTCATACTCGTCCCCGTTCCCTGCGAGTTGTCGCCATCGGCCTTCAGTGTCCACAACCGGCGCACATTCGCCCACATGTAACCGCCATCACTTTTATCCCGCCGCCTTCCTGTTCGTCAGATAAACCCCGGCAACAGCAATCACCGTACCAACAATCATCGGCAGCGTCAGCGTCTCATCAAACAGCAGCCACGCTTGCAAGGCTGCCAGCGGCGGCACCAGATAGATCAGCGAAGCGGCCTTTGAGACCTGCCCGCGCCGGATGAGATAAAGCAGCAGGGCAATCGCTCCCATCGACAGGCCGAGAACCGCCCAGGCCAAGGCCGCAAACAGCTGCACGCTCCAGATCACCCGCATGTCTTCCAGCAAAAACGCGGCAGGGATGGTGACGATCAGCGCGCCGACATATTGCAGGGTCGCGGTCGAGCGGATGTCGCCGTCCTGAAGGTATCGCTTTTGGTAGATGGTGCCGTAGGTCACAGCCGCCATTCCCAGAACATTGATGGCCACGGGAAACAGATGGATCGGCGACATGCCGGTATCGATCGCCAGAACCTTGGGAACGACGGCGAGCGCAATCCCGAGAAAGCCCAGGGTCAGCCCGATCTTCTGTTGGCCTGAGAGGTTTTCACCGATCAACGCGGGGGCGGCAACCGCCGTCATCAACGGCTGCAAACCGGCGATGATGCCTGAAATCGCCGCTGGCACTCCTTGACCGATCGCCCACCAGACGGCGCCGAGATAGAGCCCGTGCAGGAAGATGCCGGAGATCACTGCATGCCCGGCGCCAGTCCATGTCTTTGGCCAAGCAGCACCCGTCGCCAGACAGAAGCCGACGAACAGCATCGTGGCGAGCAAATAGCGCAGCACCAGGAACGTCAGCGGATCGGCATAGATATCGGCGTATTTCGCCATCACCCATCCCGTCGACCAGAGCATCACGAAAATGGCCGGGGCCAAGCGGTCGAGGGTCATGGAGGCATTCCCAATACGATACAAACGTCATCGAATGCGATAGGGCCGCACAAGATGATGGTCAAAGCAAAATTCCTGATGTTTAGCGTCAATCTCCGCAACAACCGTCGGGTATGGCTGCATAAATTTTGGGCGTTACAGACTTCAAAGTCCGGCGACTTACCCCGGAATTCGGGCCGACTCGGCAAACGGTAGTATTTCATGATGAAAACCGCGCCATGACCCTCCGGAAAACCCGCCAAAAGGCCCATAAAAGCGGCGAAATTTCTTTTGTCTTCGATTGAGCATGCTTCTTGCATTGCTGTTGCTGTTGGTCTCAAATGACAAAAAAGGGGATCACACCGTTGGCATTTGACGAAATGATGAATGCGGACAACAGCCCGCGCCAGCCTTACTCGACTTACAATGATTGGTACGCAGCCCAGGACAAGGCCCGCCTGATCGCCAAATCGCGGGAGGCGGAAAACATATTCCGCAAGACCGGCATCACCTTCGCGGTCTACGGACACGCAGACAGCTCCGAAAAGCTGATCCCCTTCGACCTGATACCGCGCATCATTTCCGGCCGTGAATGGCGCAAGCTCGCCCAGGGCATCGAACAGCGGGTCATCGCCCTCAACGCCTTCCTCGACGACATCTACCACAAACAGGAAATCATCAAGGCCGGCCGCGTTCCCCGTGAGCTGATCGAGCGCAACGTCGCCTTTCTGCCGCAGATGATCGGCTTTCGTCCGCCGGGCGGTGTCTATACCCATATCGTCGGCACCGATATCGTGCGCACCGGGGAAGACCAGTTCTATGTGCTGGAAGACAATGCCCGCACACCGTCGGGTGTCAGCTACATGCTGGAAAACCGCGAGACGATGATGCAGATGTTCCCGGAACTGTTCCATCAGAATCGTGTTCGCCCGGTCGAGAACTATCCTTATCTGCTACGCCATTCGCTGGCGTCGCTTGCCCCTCCCGGTTGCGAAGGCAAGCCGCGTGTCGCAGTGCTGACACCCGGCATCTACAATTCGGCCTATTACGAACATGCGTTCCTGGCCGACATGATGGGCGTCGAACTGGTCGAAGGCTCGGACCTGCGCGTCATCGACGGCAAGGTGAAGATGCGCACGACGCGCGGTTACGAGGCGATCGACGTGCTCTACCGCCGCGTCGATGACGATTATCTCGATCCGCTGACCTTCAAGCCCGAATCGGCGCTGGGCGTTCCAGGCATCATGGACGTCTACCGCGCCGGCAATATCACCATCGCCAATGCGCCGGGCACCGGCATCTGCGACGACAAGGCGATCTATTCCTACATGCCGGAAATCGTCGAATTCTACACCGGCCGCAAGGCGCTGCTGGAAAACGTGCCGACCTGGCGCTGTTCGGAGGCCGATAGCCTGAAATACGTGCTGGAAAACCTCGCCGATCTCGTCGTCAAGGAAGTGCACGGCTCCGGCGGCTACGGCATGCTGGTCGGGCCGACCGCGTCCAAGAAGGAGCGCGTGCTGTTTGCCGAAAAGCTCAAGGCGCGTCCCGCCAACTATATCGCCCAACCGACGCTTTCGCTTTCGACCGTGCCGATCCTCGTCAACAAGGGCATCGCTCCGCGCCACGTGGACCTGCGCCCTTACGTCCTCGTATCCGACAAGGTGCAGATCATTCCGGGCGGGCTTACCCGCGTAGCGTTGAAGGCCGGTTCGCTGGTGGTCAATTCCAGCCAGGGCGGCGGCACCAAGGACACCTGGGTTCTGGAGGACTGACATGCTTGGTAGAACCGCAAACGGCCTCTACTGGATGTTCCGCTATATCGAGCGGGCCGAAAACAGCGCCCGGTTGATCGATGCCGGCCTGCGCATGTCGCTGACCCGCTCGGAGGCAACCGAAGACGATTGGGACGGCGTGCTGCAAAGCTCCGGCGTTCGCGATATCTATGACGACCTCTATCCAACGCTGACCAGTGCCGACGCCATCGATTTCCTGCTGCGCGACAAGTCCAATCCGTCCAGCGTGATGTCCTGCATCGATTCGGGCCGCAACAATGCCCGCATGGTGCGCACCGCCCTGACGCGCGAAACCTGGGAAGCCACCAATGAATGCTGGCTGGACCTGAAGACCATGCTGGCCCGGCGCGTCAAGCCGGCAGACCTGCCGGAAGCGATCGATGCGATCAAGCAGAGGACCGCGCTGATCCGCGGCGCCTTCCATGGCACCATGCTACGCAACGAGATCTTCAACTTCTCGCGTATCGGCACCTTCATCGAGCGGGCCGACAATACCGCCCGCATTCTCGATGTGAAATACTATGTGCTGCTGCCGGCAGTGTCGCAGGTCGGTTCCTCGATCGACAACGTCCAGTGGGAATCGATCCTGCGTTCGGTGTCGGCGCATCGGTCCTATGGCTGGGTCTACGAGGCGGAATACAGGCCATCCAACATTGCCGACTTTCTGATCCTCAACGGCCGCATGCCGCGCTCCCTCGCCTACTGCTACGACAAGATCGTCAGCAATCTCGGCTACCTTGCCCGGGAATATGGCGAAGGCCATGCGGCCCATGCAACGGCGGAAGGGACGCTTTCTTCCCTGCGCAGCCATTCGATCAAGGATGTCATGGACCAGGGACTGCACGAGTACATCGAGAATTTCATCAGCCACAACAACCGTCTGGGACAGGAAATCTCCGATGGCTACCGGTTCAACTGAGATTCGGATGGGGAGAGACCAATGCGTCTGAAGATCAGTCACACCACCGAATATACCTATGCCGAACCGGTGCAATACTCGCTGCAGCGCCTGCGCCTGACGCCGCTGACGCAGACCGGGCAGACCGTCATCAGCTGGGAAACCTCCGTTGAGGGTGCCAAGATGGAGGTCGGTTATGACGACCATTTTGGTAACCGCGTCAATCTCGTCAGCGTCGATGGCGACCAGACCTTCATCCGCATTGTCGCATCAGGCGAAGTGGAAACCGAAGACAAGGCCGGCGTCTATGGCCTGCATCAGGCTTATGCACCGCTCTGGCTCTATCTGCGTGAAACTCCGCTGACGAAGATGGCCAAGCCGATCCGCAATCTTGCCAAGGCGATGGCTGGCGATACGGACTTGGCGAAGATGCATGCCCTGATGGGCGAGATCGCCGAAACCGTCGAATACAGGCAAGGCGAGACCGGAACGGAAACGACGGCGGAACAGGCCCTCCTGCAGAAGAGCGGCGTCTGTCAGGATCACGCCCATATCATGATCGCTGCTGCGCGCACGCTAGGCCTGCCCGCCCGCTACATCTCCGGTTACCTGATGATGGAGGATCATCCGGAACAGACAGCAAGCCACGCATGGGCCGAGGTGCATCTGACCGGCCTCGGCTGGGTGGGCTTCGACGCCGCCAACAAGATGTGCCCCGACGACCGCTATGTCCGTATCGCCTGCGGGCTGGACTACCGGGACGCCGCCCCGATTTCAGGGCTGATCCACGGTTCGTCCAGTGAAGCGCTGAAGGTTTCGGTAACGGTCGAGCAGCAGGGTCAGAGCCAGACGCAGAGTCAGTGAACTAACGCCCGGTCATGACGATGCGGCAAGAGTGCCGACATGGCCCTTCGCCCCATACTCGAGGATCGCTTGGTCTGCCGTCATCAACGGCACCTGATGAAACCGGGCTGTTGCAACGATCATCCTGTCGGCAGGATCGGCGTGAAAACTTCCTGGGAGACGGACGCTGCCAACGGCGATGGGAGCCTCCAAAGGCGCAAGTTGCACACCTGGCAGGGCCAGAGCCCGCTCGATCCAGCGGCCGGCATCGTCACCGAGCGCAATGCGTCCCTTTTCCGCCAGCATCGCGATCTCCCAAGGTGTGATCGCTGAAACCAGAATGCGGCTATGCGCGGTCGTATGATCAATAATCTGCCGTGCCTTGGAGCCAAGTCGCGGATCGTCCTGCACGGCCCGGATCAGCACATGCGTATCGATGACGATCACCGGTTGGCATCCCACTCGCCGGCCTCGATCACCGGTGAAAACGGGTCATCATAGCTTAAAACACTGCCCTTCATCGCGCCGATGATGCTGGTGTTAGCCACAGCGTCTGGAACCGGCGAGAGGATAGCGACGGGTTTACCTCGCTTGGTAATGGTGATGGGTTCACCGTCATCGCTCATCTTTTCAATGAGATTGAGGCACTTTGCCTTAAATTCGGCCGCACCGACTGCCTTCCCATGCATGACCACATCTCCTGTACATATAGGTAACTATATAGTCCTTATCGTTCGCCGCGACAATGCAGGTCCAGAAACAGAAAAGGCGGAGCAAATGCCCCGCCTTTTCTCGATTCAGAATACCGTGCAGATCAGTGGCTATCCTTGCCGACCGCACTTCCGCGACAGCCCTTGAGGAAGTCGAGGTCGGCGCCGGTATCGGCACCTTCGACATGCTGCTGGTGCAGGAAGGCATAGCCCGATGTCGGCAGGTCGTGGTTCGGCTGCCATTCGGCAAGCCGGCGCGCCAGTTCCGCTTCGGAAATGTCGAGATGCAGACGCCGGTTCGGCACGTCGAGCTCGATCATGTCGCCGTTCTTGACCACCGCCAGCGGTCCGCCGACGGCAGCTTCCGGCGAGGTGTGCAGCACGACGGTACCGTAGGCCGTACCGGACATGCGGGCATCGGAGATGCGCACCATATCGGTGATGCCCTTCTTCAGCACTTTCGGCGGAAGGCCCATATTGCCGACCTCGGCCATCCCCGGATAGCCCTTCGGTCCACAGTTCTTCATGACCATGATGCAGGTCTCGTCGATGTCGAGATTGTCATCATTGATCTTCGCCTTGTAGTCGTCGATGTCCTCAAACACGACAGCCCTGCCCCGATGCGTCAACAGATGCGGTGAAGCGGCAGACGGCTTCAGCACCGCGCCCTTCGGTGCGAGATTGCCGCGCACCACGACGATGCCACCCGATTGCGTCAGCGCCTTGTCGGTTGGCAGGATGACGTCCTCGTTCCAATTGACGACGTCCTTGACCTCGTCCCACATGGTTTCGCCGGAAACCGTCAGCGCATCCTTGTGCAGCAAGCCTGCCTCGCCGAGGCGCTTGATGACCACCGGTAGGCCGCCGGCATAGAAGAACTCCTCCATCAGGTACTTGCCCGACGGCATCAGGTTGACGATGGTCGGCACGTCGCGGCCGCAACGGTCCCAATCGTCCAGCGTCAGATCGACGCCGACGCGGCCGGCCATGGCAAGCAGGTGGATGACGGCATTGGTCGATCCGCCGATGGCCGCATTGGTGCGGATGGCGTTCTCGAAGGCCTGTTTCGTCATGATGTCGGACGGCTTCAGGTCGTCCTTGACCATCTGAACGATCCGGCGGCCAGTCAGCTGCGCCATTACCTTGCGACGGCTATCGACGCCCGGGATTGCGGCGTTGCCTGAGAGTGCCATGCCGAGCGCTTCGGCCATGGAAGCCATGGTGGAGGCGGTGCCCATGGTGTTGCAGGTGCCCGACGAACGGCTCATCGAGGCTTCCGCCTCAAGGAACTCGTCCTGCGTCATCTCGCCGGCCTTCACCATCTCGGAGAATTTCCACAGATGCGTGCCAGAGCCGACGCGTTCACCGCGGAAATAGCCGTTCAGCATCGGCCCGCCGGTCACGACGATCGACGGCAGATCGACGGAGGCCGCAGCCATGATCAGCGACGGCGTGGTCTTGTCGCAGCCGACCAGAAGCACGCAGCCGTCCATCGGCTGGCCGCGGATCGTCTCTTCGATCGCCAGTGCCGCGAGGTTCCGGTACATCATCGCCGTCGGGCGGAAGGTGTTTTCAGAAGCCGAGAATACCGGCACTTCCATCGGGAAGCCGCCGGCCTCCCAGACGCCGGCCTTCACCTTTTCCGCAAGCTCGCGCAGATGGCCGTTGCACGGCGTCATATCCGACCATGTGTTGAGGATGCCGATCACCGGGCGTCCGTCGAACAGGTCGTGCGGATATCCCTGGTTCTTCATCCAGCCGCGATGGTAGATCACGTCGCGGCTCGTGCCGCCGTACCATTCCTGGGACCGCAGCTTGCGCGGCCATTCCGCTTTCTTCGTCATAGTCCTTGTCCTTTAAGAGGGAGCGGACCGGGTCTTGCCCAGTCCGGAAACGTCGTTAAGCCAGCGTGTAGGCGGTCTTCACAACGGTGAAGAACTCGGCCGCATACTTGCCCTGCTCGCGCGAGCCGAAAGACGAAGCCTTGCGGCCGCCGAACGGCACGTGGAAATCGACACCGGCGGTCGGCAGGTTGACCATCACCATGCCGGCTTCCGAATTGCGCTTGAAATGGGTCGCATGCTTGAGGCTGGTCGTGGCGATACCGGCCGACAGGCCGAACGGCGTGTCGTTGGCAACGCTGAGCGCTTCCTCGTAATCCTTGACCCGGATGACGGAGGCGACAGGGCCAAAAATTTCTTCACGGCTGATGCGCATCTGGTTGGTCGCTTCGGTAAACAGCGTCGGCTGCAGGTAGAAGCCGGGATTGTCGCGGGTGATGGTCTCGCCGCCGAAAGCGAGCTTGGCGCCCTCCTGCTTGCCGATGGCGATGTAATCGGTATCGGTGGCAAGCTGGCGCTCATCGACAACCGGTCCAATGTGCGTACCAGCCTTCAACGCATCATCGACCACCAGCGTTTTCAGCTTTTCGGTCAGTGCTGCGACGAACTTGTCGTGGATACCTTCGGTGACGATCAGGCGCGACGATGCGGTGCAGCGCTGGCCGGTCGAGAAGAAGCCGGAGTTTGCAGCCGCCTCGACAGCAACGGTGAGATCGGCATCATCCAGCACGACCATCGGGTTCTTGCCGCCCATTTCCAGCTGGAACTTGCGGTTATGCTCGATCGAGGCCGCAGCGACGCGCTTGCCTGTGCCGGTCGAGCCGGTAAAGGTGATGCCAGCGAGATCCGGGCTATCGAGCATGGCCTGGCCGACGACCGAGCCCCTTCCCATGACGAGGTTCAAGACGCCCTTCGGCAGGCCGGCGCGGTGCAGGATGTCGGCGATCGCCCACGAGCAACCCGGCACCAGTTCGGCCGGCTTGAAGACGATGGTGTTGCCGTAGCAGAGGGCCGGCGCAATCTTCCACGCAGGAATGGCGATCGGGAAATTCCATGGCGTGATGATGCCGATGACGCCAATCGGCTCGCGGGTGATCTCGACGCCGATGTTCGGACGCACCGACGGCAGGACTTCACCAGCCAGACGCAGGGCCTCGCCAGCAAAGAAATCGAATATCTGGGCGGCACGGATGGTTTCGCCGATGGCTTCCGGCAGGGTCTTGCCTTCTTCACGGGCAAGCAGGTTTCCAAGTTCATCCTTGCGGGCGAGAATTTCGTCGGCGGTCTTTTTCAGAATCGCGTGACGCTCGAGAATGCCGGAGCGCGACCAGGCCGGAAACGCTGCCTTTGCAGCGGCGATTGCAGTCTTTGCATCGTCAGCGCTGGCGCTGGCATACAGGCCGACGATTTCCTTGGTGTTCGACGGATTGATGTTTTCAACGCCGTTGCTGCCGACCCATTCGCCGGCGATCAGGTTGTGATGGAGTGTCATGGGCTTAAAGCCTCCTTGGTTTCAGCGAGCGCCCCGAGAGCGGTACCCGCAGTCAAATATGTGAGCAGATCAGAGCTGGCCGATCGTGATCTCGTCTTCGCCGGCGATCGCCAGCGTGTTGCGCAGCGGCAGACCGAATTCGGACGCCTCGATTTCGAAGATGTCGCCCGCCTCGGTCTTGATGCCGTCGCCGAAGGACAGCGTTGCCGTCCCGAACATATGGACATGCACGTCGCCCGGCGCACGGAAAATTCCATACTTGAAGTGGTGATATTCGAGATTGGCGAAGGTATGGGACATGTTGGCCTCGCCCGACAGGAACGGCTTTTCCCAGAACACTGCACCGTCACGGATGATCCGCGACGTACCGCGGATGTCGCTGGGCGCTTCGCCGACCCGGATTTCCGGACCGAAGCTTGCAGGCCGCAGCTTGGAATGGGCGAGATAGAGATAGTTGACGCGCTCGGTCACATGATCGGAAAATTCGTTGGCGACAGCAAAGCCGATGCGGAACGGTGCGCCCTTGTCGGAGATAACATAAATGCCGGCCATTTCCGGCTCTTCGCCACCATCCTGCGCAAACGACGGCGAGACCAGGTTGCCGCCAGGCGCAACCGTCTGTGAGCCGTTGCCCTTGTAGAACCATTCGGGCTGCACGCCCTTTTCCCCAGGGTTCGGCTTGCCGCCTTCAAGACCCATCTTGAACATCTTCATCGTGTCGGTGGCGCCCTCTTCCACCTTCGATACGGCCGCGTGCATCGCATCGCGTGTCGATGCTGAGCCCAGATGCGTCAGGCCCGTGCCGGTCAGATGCAGATGGGCATTGTCCGGATGGGTGATCGGCGGCAGGAAGTTGCCCTTGGCGTGAACGTCTTGAAGATCGACTTCATCGCCCAGACCATGTGTCTCGACGACAGACTTCAGGCTTTTGCCGGAATTGGCCGCTTCCATCGCCAGTGCGTAGACGCTTGCCGCGTTTTTGACCGCACGCGCGGTTTGCCCCGCTTCACGGAAGGCGACCGTGATCGAGCCGTCATTGTTCTTCACCTGGGAAATCAGCACAGCACTATCCTTTTCTCAATCCGGGCTGTGTTTTCGGCGTCAAGCGGCGGGCTTTCGGCAACAACACCCCGTTGGGAGACATGGCACATGCTCCCGTTGGTGGCGGCAAGGCCGCCGTTCTCGTTATGATGCGTGGGCCGGAGCATCGCGCCAAATGTCAGCGCAAGACACGCTCCGGCACCAATTTCACCCGCCGGACAAGCCCGGCGCGCGGGACGGACCGGACCGGGTCAGCCCTTGTTCTTGTTGTAGACGTCGAAGAACACGGCAGCCAGCAGCACGAGGCCCTTGACCAGCTGCTGGTAATCGATGCCGAGGCCCATGATCGACATGCCGTTGTTCATCACGCCCATGATCAGAGCGCCGATCACGGCGCCGGTGATCTTGCCGACGCCGCCGGATGCCGAGGCACCACCGATGAAGCAGGCCGCGATGACGTCGAGTTCGAAGCCGACGCCGGCCTTCGGCGTTGCCGAATTCAGGCGGGCCGCGATGATCATGCCGGCGAGAGCCGCGAGTACGCCCATGTTGACGAAGGTGTAGAAGGTCAGCCGCTCGGTGTTGATACCGGAGAGCTTTGCCGCCTTCTCGTTGCCGCCCATCGCATAGATGCGGCGGCCGATCGTCGAGCGCGTGGTAATGAACGTATAGAACGCAATCAGCACGGCCATAACGACCAGAACGTTCGGGAAGCCCTTGTAAGTGGAGAGCTGGAAGCCGATGAAGATGGCAACGATGCTTACGACAGCCTGTTGCGCTATGAAGAAACCAAGCGGCTCATTTTCGGTGTTGTGACGCTGATTTGTAGCACGTTTGCGAATTCCTACGTAGATCATAACCCCGACAGCGACCAAGACGCAGAAAAGTGCAAAAACGTTATTGATCGTCCACTGAGCCTCAATAATCTGGGGGGCCGGCCAATTCATTGCCCAAGAATCGCCTGCAAAAATAGATTGCTGGAACTCAACCCACGGTGTTGCGAACGAAATGGGGCCTAGGAATCCGAGGAAATCAGGAACAAATCCCGTCGAAAGAGATTGAAAATCCTTCGGGAACGGGCCGATTGGCCTGTTCTGCAGTACCACATAGGTCACGCCGCGAAAGACAAGCATGCCTGCGAGGGTGACAATGAACGCCGGGATCTTCTGGTAGGCAACCCAGTAGCCCTGCGCTGCACCGATCACTCCCCCGAGGATCAGGCACAAGGGCACAACAATCGAGTAATGCAGACCCATTTTGACCAACATGATGGCCGAGAGTCCGCCGGTGAGTGCAACGATCGAACCGACTGAGAGGTCGATATGACCTGCCACAATGATCAGAAGCATGCCCAGCGCCATGATGACGATGAACGAGTTCTGCAGGATCAGGTTGGTGATGTTGACGGGACGGAACAGCACGCCGCCGGTCATAATCTGGAAAAACAGCATGATGACAACGAGGGCGACAAGCAGGCCGTATTCGCGGATATTATTCCGGAGATAGTCCCCGATGGAAGGTGTGGTTTTCTGAGCGCTTTTCTCGGCGGCCATTAGTGTTTCTCCCCGGAGCGCATGATGGCGCGCATGATGGATTCTTGGCTTGCTTCCGCTTTCGAAAGCTCGGCGACGATGCGTCCTTCGTTCATCACGTAGATGCGGTCGCAGGTTCCGAGCAATTCCGGCATTTCCGACGAGATCATCAGAATGCCTTTCCCTTCGGCCGCAAGCTGGTTGATGATGGAGTAGATTTCATATTTCGCGCCGACATCGATACCGCGCGTCGGTTCGTCGAGGATCAGGACCTCGGGATTGGTGAACAGCCATTTCGACAGGACGACCTTCTGCTGGTTGCCGCCGGAAAGATTGACGGCCTCCTGATAGATCGAATGCGAACGGATGCGCAGCTTGGTCCGGTAGTCGGTGGCGACCTTGGCCTCCCGGTGCCCATCGATGACACCACCGCTCGCCACGGCATTGAGGTTGGCCAGCGTCGTGTTGTGCATGATGTTGTTGTTGAGCACGAGACCCAGATGCTTGCGGTCCTCGGTGACATAGGCAAGGCCGGCATCGATGGCGCGCGGAATGGTGCTGACATCGACCGGCTTGCCGTGCATCAAGACGTCGCCGGTGATCTTGTGACCCCAGGACCTGCCGAAAATGCTCATCGCGGTTTCGGTACGGCCGGCACCCATCAGGCCAGCAATACCGACGACTTCACCGGCGCGAACGGTGAAATTGATATCGTGCAGAAACTGGCGGTCGCGATGGTGCTGGTGAAAGACGTTCCAGTTTTTCACTTCCAGCAGTGTCTCGCCGATCTTGGGTTCGCGCGCCGGGTAGCGGTCTTCCATATCGCGGCCGACCATGCCCTTGATGATCCGGTCTTCGCTGATATCTTCGTTATGACAGTCGAGCGTTTCGACCGTTCCGCCGTCGCGGATGATGGTGATCTTGTCGGCGACCTTCTTGATCTCGTTCAGCTTGTGCGAAATGATGATCGAGGTCATGCCCTGCTTGCGAAACTCCATCAGGAGCTTCAACAGCGCGTCTGAATCGGTTTCGTTGAGCGATGCGGTCGGCTCGTCGAGGATCAGCAGCCTGACCTTTTTCGACAGCGCCTTGGCGATTTCGACCAGCTGCTGCTTGCCGATGCCGATGTCGGTGATGCGCGCCGTCGGCGGTTCCCGCAAGCCTACCTTATCGAGCAGTTCCTGGGTGCGCGAAAACGTCTGCTTCCAGTCGATGACGCCGTTGGTGGCGAGTTCATTGCCGAGAAAGATGTTTTCGGCAATCGACAGAAGCGGGACGAGCGCCAGTTCCTGGTGAATGATGATGATGCCGAGATGCTCGCTGTCGGAGATCGTCGAGAAATTGCGCACTTCGTTGTCGTAGTGGATCTCGCCGTCATAGGTTCCGGCGGGATAGACACCGCTCAGCACCTTCATCAGGGTCGATTTTCCCGCGCCGTTTTCGCCGACAAGTGCGTGAATTTCACCTTCGCGGACCTTGAGGTTGACATTGTCCAGGGCCTTTACGCCCGGAAACGTCTTGGTGATGCCCCGCATTTCGAGAATGATGTTGTCCATGTTCAGGTATTCCTGCGGCAGTCCGTGGATGATGAGGCCAGACACAGCGACAATACAAGTCTCTCATCAAGATAAAAGGGCCCGCAAGTGATCGCGGGCCCCGGATGGAAAAGGCGGGATCAGTTGTTGATCTGGTCTTCCGTGTAGTAACCGGCGCCGACCAGGACGTCCTTGACGTTGGTCTTGTCAACAGCGACCGGCTTCAGGAGGTAGGACGGGATAACCTTGACGCCGTTGTCGTAGGTCTTGGTGTCGTTGATTTCCGGCTCCTTACCGCCAATGATGGCGTCCGTCATCGAGACGGCAACCTTGGCAAGCTCGCGGGTATCCTTGAAGATCGAGGAATACTGTTCGCCAGCGAGGATCGACTTGACCGACGGAAGTTCAGCGTCCTGGCCGGTAACGATCGGCATCGGCATATCGCCGGAACCGTAGCCAACACCCTTCAGAGCCGAGATGATGCCGATGGAGAGACCATCGTAAGGCGACAGAACACCGTCAACCTTGGCATCGGTGTAGGTCGAGGACAGGAGGTTTTCCATGCGGGCCTGTGCAACAGCACCGTCCCAACGCAGCGTACCGACCTTTTCCATGCCTGTCTGGCCGGACTTGACGACGATCTTCTTTGCGTCGATCAAAGGCTGCAGAACCGACATTGCGCCATCGTAGAAGAAGAAGGCGTTGTTATCGTCCGGCGAACCGCCGAACAGTTCAACATTCTTCGGCTCTGTCGCGGCGTCGAGCTTGAGGCCTTGTACGAGCGTCGTTGCCTGCAGAACGCCAACCTGGAAGTTGTCGAACGTTGCGTAATAGTCGACATTGCCGGAATCGCGGATCAGACGGTCGTAAGCGATGACCTTGACGCCGGCTTCGTGAGCCTTTGCCAGGATGTCGGAGAGCGTCGTGCCGTCGATGGCGCCGATGATCAGAACCTTGGCACCCTTGGTGACCATGTTCTCGATCTGGGCCAGCTGGTTCGGGATGTCGTCGTCGGCAAACTGCAGGTCCGCCGTGTAGCCGGCCTCCTTGAACAGCTTTTCCATGGTCTCGCCGTCGGAAATCCAGCGGGTCGAGGTCTTGGTCGGCATCGAGATACCAACGGTGCCCTTGTCCTGGGCGATCGCCGGAACGACGAACGACGCCACGCTGAGCGCTGCGGCGGCGAGAAGCGAAGTAACTAATCTCATGTATCTCTCCCTGAGTGTTGATCCAGGCGGCGATCGGCCGGCCTCGATATGTGCAGCGCTTCGCGCGGCCAGGAGATCCAAAAATCTCTTGGCGGAGGTTTAAGGGGTGAAAGAAAGCCCTCCCAGGCCTTACACGCTCCCGAGCACGCTGGCGCACATGGCTGCAAACTGGAATCAAACGTCATAACTGTCAAATACAATATAGGTGTATCCTTATAACAATATGGGTATACTAAGCTGTAACAGTGTGATTTTTCGCATGTGCGAAGGCATTTTTCTCGGAAGGTGGGTAAAATATGGACGATCCGGCGCCACTCTCGTCCACAGCTTTGGATTATTCGGAACGCGGAATTTTTCGCTTAGGCTTAAAAATGAGTCATTTGCAGCTGATTCTGGCCATCGAAGAGCACGGCCAGATCAGTGCGGCCGCCGATTCCCTCAATATTTCGCAGCCAGCCGCTTCCCGCATGCTGGGTGAGATCGAGACCATTCTGAAGGCGCCGCTCTGTGCCCGCGTCGCCCGGGGTGTCGATTTGACGCAATATGGCCGGGCATTGGCACGCCGCGCCCGCACGATCTTCCTGGAACTGCGGGAAACGACACGCGAAATCAACGAGCTGAAAACAGGAAGCGGCGGCTCGGTCTCGCTGGGTTCCGTCACGGGCCCGGCCCTCAATCTTGCCGTTCCCGCCATAAGGCAGGTTTCGACCGCCTATCCCGGCATCGAAATCAACATCCAGATCGAAAACAGCAATGTGCTCGTGCGCGAACTGCTGGCAGCCCGCCACGACTTCGTCATCGGCCGGATACCGGACGACATGGATCCGCGGCAGTTCAATCTGATCGAGCTTGGCGAGGAAGATGTCTGCCTGATCGTCCGCACAGGTCATCCTCTGCTCGACAAGGACATCGTCAGCTCAGCCGATCTGCCCGGTTACGACTGGGTGTTCCAGCCATCCGGAACGCTGTTGCGGCGTGCGGTCGAGGACAGCTTTCTGTCGGCCGGTACGCCCCTGCCCGCAACCATCATCAACACGTCGTCGACGATCCTCACGGTTTCCATCGTCCGCCACACCAATGCCGTGGCGCCCGTCGCCCGCGACGTCGCCACGCTGATTGCCGGAAGCGGCAGCCAGGCGGGCGAAATCCGCGTTCTTCCGACGGATTTTAACATCAAGATCCGTCCCTACAGCCTGATCACCGCACGCGGCCGCGCCCTGCCGCCAAGCGCCAAGCTCCTCTACGACCTGATCCTGAAGCAGAGCAACGCCTGATCAGGTCCGCAAAACCCTGGCGTGATCTAAAGCCCGCGAAACGGGGCGAAACGCATGTTTGGAATGTCGGTATTCCAGTCGGTTCTGGAGCGGCTGAAGGCAGAGGAAGACGGGGAAGGCGCATCTGCGGAAGAGCGGGTGGCGCACGCCAGTATCCGCGGGCTCAACGGCGGTTTCGTCGGCAATCTTGCTGCATCCGGCATTGCCGACAGCGGCGCGGTTCAGCGCGCCTATTTCGACACGGCCAGCGACGAGATGCTTGCCCCCGCCAAACCAGTGCCCAAGCCCGTCGTGCCGGGGCACCTTGCCCGTATCCTTCCCGAGCAGATCGCCGCCGATCTGGCGCTGACGGAGATCGAAACCCTGCAGACACTGACCGACAAACGCCGCCGCTTTGCCGCCGAAAACCATCCGGACCGCCATGACCCAGACTACCGCGCCAATGCCACGTTGCGCATGAAGATCGCCAACATGCTGATCGACGAGGCGCAGCGGCGGTTACGCCTGATGCAGCGGCGGTGACAATCTAAGCAGGCCGGCAGATCAGGCGGTATCGTCGGTCTTCATCTCTTCGACAACCTTGATCTTCGGCTTGAAGAAAATGATCAGCACACAGGCCGTATAGGCAGACACCGCAAGGAAGATCATCCCCCAGGTCTCTGCTCCATTCCAGAATTCAACGGCAGTCCACGCAGAACACAGTGCTACGATCAGAAGCCGAACCCAAAGCGGCCTGTAGAACGGATGATCCGGATCGATGAGCTTTATCATGCAAACTGTCCTTGGGGATTTTCCCGGCCATGCGGGCCTCGCATCAAAGGTCACAGCTTTATGGCCAAAATGACATTTGCCGCAAGGGGCCGGACGGTTTAACAGCTTGACGGCGCGGCCTTAAATAGAATAAATATTCTGAAAATTGTGATTGTTATGTTTTTATTCCGATTTTCGAATGTGCCGGAGGAGATAGACGGTACGCTGATCGGCATAAGGCAGAAACAGGGAGAGAGATTGCGTCTGCCCGCAACACGCGCCGGCAGACGGCCGAAACCATCTTGAGTACATCATCGCGGACCTGTCTTCCGCAACGCCTGTCCGGAGTGAGCGTCATCACCCCGTCCCTTCGCGGCGCTTTGCCGCTCGTCAAAAAGAGATGAACATGACCGTCAGATTTGGTCTTCTTGGTGCCGGCCGTATCGGCAAGGTCCACGCAAAAGCCGTCAGCGCCAACCCCGATGCCATCCTCGTCGCCGTTGCCGACGCCTTTCCAGAGGCTGCCGACGCGATTGCCAAGCAGTATGGCTGCGCGGTGCGCACGATCGAAGAGATCGAAAAGTCGGCGGATATCGACGCCGTCGTCATCTGCACCCCGACCGACACCCATGCCGACCTGATCGAGCGTTTCGCCCGCGCCGGCAAGGCGATCTTCTGCGAAAAGCCGATCGATCTCGATGTCGGCCGCGTGCGCGAATGCATGAAGGTCGTCGAGGAGACCAAGGGCAAGCTGATGGTCGGCTTCAACCGCCGCTTCGATCCGCATTTCATGGCTGTGCGCAAGGCGATCGACGACGGCAAGATCGGCGATGTCGAAATGGTGACGATCATTTCGCGCGATCCAGGCGCCCCGCCGGTCGATTATATCAAGCGTTCCGGCGGCATTTTCCGCGACATGACCATCCATGATTTCGACATGGCCCGCTTCCTGCTCGGTGAAGAGCCCGTCATCGTCACGGCTCATGCCGCTGTTCTGGTCGATCCGGACATTGGCAAGGCCGGCGATTATGACAGCGTCTCGGTGATCCTGGAGACCGCATCCGGCAAACAGGCGATCATCTCCAACTCGCGCCGCGCCACCTATGGCTACGACCAGCGCATCGAAGTGCACGGCTCGAAGGGCGTCGTCTCTGCCGAAAACCAGCGCGCCGTCTCGATCGAGATCGCCAATGGCGATGGTTATACCCGCCCGCCGCTGCATGATTTCTTCATGACCCGCTACACCGAAGCCTATGCCAACGAAATCGCCGGTTTCATTTCGGCGATCGAAAAGGGCACGAAGATCACGCCCTCCGGCGCCGATGGCCTTGCAGCGCTGGCCCTCGCCGATGCGGCTGTGAAGTCGGTGACGGAAAAACGTCAGATCCGCATCGACGCCTGATCGTCGTGTTGAACGCCGAAAGGCCGGGTGCTCCCGGCCTTTCTCATATCAAACCTGATCGACTGCCGGCGGAACCGGCCGGAAGGCAGCGATATCATGATCCATATCGGTCAAAGCCCGATCCAGATGACCTTCAAAAACCAGCCGCTGCTCATCGAAGATTACCGAAATCTCCGGCTTGCCCTGTAGACGGACCTCATGCGATTGCTCGAGCCCCTCATCGATACCGCGCTGCAAAAGATCGAAATAACGCGTTCCCGGTCCGGTGATGAAGATCGGCATGCGGTCGTAGAGGCTGAGCAGCCGGGAGAGGCCGTTGCCGAGCGCAATGCCCGCCTGCCTGAAAGCATAACCCGCCATGCGGTTCCCCTGGCGGGCGCTTGCGGCGATCTTGTCCATTTCCGCCAGCGGCACGAATTTGGCCGGGATCGTATCGGGCGGCACCTCGAACGCCGTGCGCAAAATGCCGTAAAACCCCGCCGAGGCCTCGATACAGCCGAAGGAGCCGCATCGGCACAGACAGCCATTGGCAGCATGCAGCATATGGCCGAAGTTGGGAGCCGTCACCTCGAGTTCGCCGAAGCGATCCTTGCGGGCAACGCCCAGCCCGATGCTGTGGCCGAGCGACAAGGCGGCAAGCGCGCGAAAAGAACCAGCCTCGCTCGCATCCGCCTTCATCCCCAGCGCCTGTGCGACCAGCAGGGTCTCGTTGTTCAAGGTGACCTTGGCACGCCAGTCCGGCTGCAGCAGCGATACGAAATCGATCTGCTCGCCGCCAAAGACCGGCGACCACAACAGCCGCTTGCCATCGGCATCGACGGTACCCTTGCTGGAAATCGACACGGCAAGGATTTGCGTCTTCTCCATCTGCGACCGGTCAATGAGGCGGACCAACGCATCCAGGAACCCCTCGGCGAATGGCTGCGTTCCAACGACCTTGTGATTGCGCGGCTCCTCGAAACGGTCGATCAACCGTCCGGAATAATCGACCAGCGAATACTGCACGATATCCGACGAGATCCGCACGGCGATCAGAAAGCCGCTGTCGCGCCGCTGCGCAAACAGCACGCGCGGCCGTCCGCGTCCCGAAGGCGCCTGCTGTTCCGCCTTCTCGATCACCCCTGCCCGCTCCAGTTCTGCGGTGATCGCCGAAACCGTCGCGGATGCCAGCCCGGTATGTTCGGATATGTCGGTATGAGAGAGCGGCCCCAGGCGCCGCAACGTCGCAAGCACGAGCGCGCTGTTTTGCTGACGCACCAGTTCGGTGCTCGATTTGCTCAGCATTGCGCATCCCTGTTATTCACGAATTCCACAAACACATGCTCCTCCCAAAGCATCTGCCCGATGTCAAACCGCCTTGCCCAAAGCATTGTTGACAGCCCCTGAAAACTCTGACATCTATTTTCTCGACTGTCGAGAAAAAACTCTTTTGAGTTTGCGGCAGGCAAATTTGCTGGCCGGGGGCCGTGCGGGAGGTTCGCGCGGACGGTCAGCGGCCACTCTGGGAGGACTTCATGAAATCAGTTTTGACACTGATGGCAGGCGCTGCCATCATCGTATCCCTGCACACCGCAGCCATGGCCAAGGATCTGGTCGTTGGCGTTTCCTGGTCGAACTTCCAGGAAGAGCGCTGGAAGACCGACGAAGCCGCCATCAAGGCAGCGCTCGAAGCATCCGGCGACAAGTACATCTCCGCTGACGCCCAGGCATCGGCTGCAAAGCAGCTGACCGACATCGAATCCCTGATCGCACAGGGCGCCAACGCCATCATCGTTCTGGCGCAGGATTCGGAAGCCATCGGCCCGGCCATCGAAAAGGCCGCCGCTGAAGGTATTCCGGTCGTCGGTTACGACCGCCTGATCGAAAATCCGGCCGCTTACTACATCACCTTCGACAACAAGGAAGTCGGCCGCATGCAGGCTGCCGAAGTGTTCAAGGTCAAGCCGGAAGGCAACTACGTCTTCATCAAGGGCGCATCGACAGACCCGAATGCAGACTTCCTGTTCTCCGGCCAGATGGAAGTGCTCAAGGCCGCCATGGACGCAGGCAAGATCAAGAATGTCGGCGAAGCCTATACGGACGGCTGGAAGCCGGAAGCTGCCCAGAAGAACATGGAGCAGTTCCTGACCGCCAACGACAACAAGGTCGATGGCGTCGTCTCCTCGAACGACGGCATGGCCGGCGGCGTTGTCGCAGCACTCGAAGCCCAGGGCCTCGCAGGCTCGGTTCCGGTTTCGGGCCAGGATGGCGACAAGGCAGCCTTGAACCGCGTCGCGCTGGGCACCCAGACGGTATCCGTCTGGAAGGATAGCCGCGAACTTGGCAAGAAGGCCGGCGAAATCGCCGTGGCTCTTGCCGGCGGCGCCGCCATGGATGCGATCCCAGGCACGGTCAAGTTTGCCGGCGGTCCAAAGGGCGTCGAAATGCAGTCGTTCTTCATCGCACCGCAGCCGATCACCAAGGATAACCTCAACGTCGTCATCGACGCCGGTTGGATTTCCAAGGAAGAAACCTGCCAGGGCGTGAAGGCCGGAACCGTTGCAGTCTGCAACTGATCCGATCCTGATCATGGGCAATTAAGGTCCCGTCACGAGCGCCGCAGCGACCACGTTGCGGCGCTTCTCCGATGTGCGGTACTTTACTGCATAATTCCTTAAATCGGGATCGATTTAGGGAAAAATTATGCAGCAAATTTAAAGCGTTACAGCGACCTTTGCGCGTCATTCATGACGCGCGGCGCTGTAAAGACAAGAATAAAGGGGGAGTAATCCGGAAATGGCAAACACCACCATTGCCACGCCTTCCAGCAGCGTGCGCCAGACACAGGGAACAGCCTTGCAGCGTTTCCTGCAGGCGACCGAGATCGATACCCGGCTTCTCGGGATGATCGCAGCCCTGCTGTGTATCTGGCTCGGCTTTCAATATTTCACCGGCGGGCTTTTCCTGACGCCACGCAACCTGTGGAACCTCACGGTCCAGGCTGCATCGGTCTCGGTCATGGCAACAGGCATGGTGCTGGTCATCGTCACACGCAACATCGACCTTTCTGTCGGCTCGATCCTCGGCTTCGTCGGCATGATCATGGCGATTACGCAGGCGAAAATCCTGCCGCCGCTGATCGGTTTCGACAATCCGGCCACCTGGATCATCGCGCTGACGGTCGGCATCGTGCTTGGAACCGCCATCGGCGCATTTCAGGGCGTCATCATCGCCTTTCTCAATGTCCCCGCCTTCATCGTCACGCTCGGCGGCCTGCTGATCTGGCGCGCGGCGGCCTTCCTGGTCATCAGCGGCGCAACGGTCGCCCCGATGGATACGACATTCCGCCTGATGGGCGGTGGCGCAGAGGGATCGATCGGTGCCACGGCAAGCTGGGTCGTCGGCATCATCGCCTGCCTGATCATCGTCGCCTCGATCATCAACTCTCGCAAGCAGCGCAAGCGCTTCGGCTTTCCGCTGCGTCCGATGTGGGCTGAATATTTCCTCTCGCTGGTTGGTTGCGTCACGGTGATGATCGCCGTCTGGGTGCTCAACAGCTATTACATGCCGGTCAACCTCGCCAAGAAATATGCCGAGGCTCACAACATCCCCTGGCCGGAAGGTGGCCTGCAGATCCCGCTCGGCATCGCCATTCCAGTGCTGATGGCCGTTGGCATCGCCATCGCCATGAGCTTCCTCACCACCCGCACGCGCTTCGGCCGTTATGTCTTTGCGATCGGCGGCAACCCGGAAGCAGCAGAGCTTGCCGGCATCAAGACCCGCTGGGTGACGGTGCGCATCTTCGCGCTGATGGGCGCGCTCTGTGCCATCGCCGCGGCCATCTCGACCGCCCGCCTGAACGCCGCCACCAATGCGCAAGGCACGCTCGACGAACTTTACACGATCGCCGCTGCGGTCATCGGCGGCACCTCGCTTGCCGGCGGCATGGGCACGATCTCCGGCGCGGTTCTCGGTGCGATCGTCATGCAGTCGCTGCAGTCGGGCATGGTGCTGTTGCGCATCGACACGCCGCTGCAAAGCATCGTCATCGGCATCGTGCTGGTCATGGCCGTCTGGCTGGATACCGTTTATCGCGGCCGAGCCAAGTAAGAGGAGTACGACAATGACGGAACAACGCACTCCGCTGGTGGAAATGAAGAACATTTCCATCTCCTTCGGCGGCATCCACGCCGTCGACAATGCCTCGGTCGATCTCTATCCGGGCGAAGTCGTCGCATTGCTTGGCCATAACGGCGCCGGCAAGTCGACGCTGATCAAGATCCTGTCCGGCGCCTACAAGCGCGATGCCGGTGAAATCCTGATCAACGGCGAACCGGTGCATATCAGTAACCCGCGCGACGCCAAGGGTTACGGCATCGAGACGATCTACCAGACGCTCGCCGTCGCCGACAATGTCGATGCGGCCGCCAACCTCTATCTCGGCCGCGAACTGCGCACCCCCTGGGGCACGCTCGACGACGTGGCGATGGAAGCCAAGGCCCGCGAAGTCATGGGGAGGCTCAACCCCAACTTCCGCCGCTTCAAGGAGCCGGTAAAGGCGCTTTCGGGCGGCCAGCGCCAGTCTGTCGCCATCGCCCGTGCGATCCTGTTTGACGCTCGCATCCTGATCATGGACGAGCCGACGGCAGCGCTCGGCCCGCAGGAAACGGCGCAGGTCGGCGAACTGATCAAGCAGCTGAAGCGCGAAGGCATCGGCATCTTCCTGATCAGCCACGACATCCATGACGTCTTCGATCTCGCCGACCGCGTCTCGGTAATGAAGAACGGCCAGGTCGTCGGCCATGCCCGCACCGAGGACGTCACCAAGGACGAGGTACTGGGCATGATCATTCTCGGCAAGGTCCCGCCCAAGGCCATCCCCGGCCCCGGTGCGATGCAGACGGCGTAGCACCAATCCGTGCCATTTCGGGGAGGACACCCTCCTCCCCGAACACCAACAGCTCAATACGTCCGGACAGCGCCATCCAGCTTTGCCAGAAACGCGGCAGCACTTTGCCGGTAAGCGTTCTTCTGCACCTCGGTCATTTTGCCCCAAGTGGCATAGACAGGACCGAGCCTTTGGTTACGCTTCAGCTTCTCCACGTTGCGATCGAGAAAATCCCAATACAGCGCGTTGAACGGGCACGCCCCCTCGCCGGTCTTCTTTTTCACGTCGTAGCGGCACGTGCCGCAGTAGTCCGACATTCGATGGATATAGTTGCCACCTGCGGCATAGGCTTTGGAGCCAAGAAACCCGCCATCGGCAAACTGGCTCATACCGATGACGTTGGGTAGCTCAACCCATTCATAGGCATCGGCATAGACTTCGAGATACCATTCATGGACGGCTTGCGGCCGGACGCCGGCAAGCAGTGCGAAATTTCCGGTGATCATCAGCCGCTGGATATGATGGGCATAGGCATTGTCGCGGGTCTCGGAGACGACGGTGTGCACACAGTTCATGTCCGTCTCGCCCGTCCAGTAGAAGTCCGGCAGCGGACGTTCGGCCTTAAGAAAATTGACGTCCCGATAGTCCGGCATCTTCAGCCAGTAGACGCCGCGAATATATTCGCGCCACCCGATGATCTGGCGGATGAACCCTTCGGCGGAATTGAGCGGGACATCGCCGGAAAGATAGGCGGCCTCGACACGTTTGCAGACATCGAGCGGATCAAGCAATCCGGCATTGATATAGAAGGACAACAGCGAATGGCTGAGGAACGGATCGGATGAAAGCATCGCATCCTGCTGTTCGCCGAAGGTCGGCAGTTGATGCGTTACAAAACTGTCCAACAGGATTTTCGCATCGGCCGCAGTCACCGCGAAATCGAAATTTGTCAGCGAACCGAAATGGGCCTTGAAGCGGCGGCCGACGAGATCGATGACCTCTCTGGTGATGACTTCCGGGACAACGCCTTGCCGTTTGGGCGCAAACAGGTCGGGCGATGCGGGCTTGCGGTTCTCCGCATCGAAATTCCAGCGCCCACCCTCCGGCTCTTCTCCGCGCATCAAAAGGCCGGTCTTGCGGCGCATGTCACGGTAGAAATATTCCATTCGCAACTGCGCGCGATTTTTGGCCCAGGCCACAAACTCGCTGCGCGAACAGACAAACCGCTTGTCCGGCAGGATGTCCACCGGACAGTGCAATGTCTCCGCCCAGGCCTCCATCATCTGAAGAACCCGCCATTCGCCGGGCTCGGTAATCCGCACCGCCTCCGGGTCAAAACGCTTGATTGCACGCTCAAGTTCACCGCTGAAGGAACCGGCGTTATCAGGTGCATTCAGCACGGTATAGTCGACAGTGAACCCACGCTGACGCAGTTCATCTGCAAAATGGCGCATTGCCGAGAAGATGAAGGCAATCTTTTTCGGGTGATGGCGCACATAGGTCGCCTCCTCCATCACCTCGCACATCAGCACGACATCAAGAGCCGGATCGGCCTGATCAAGGCTGCTGATGGCGGCCGAAAGCTGATCACCAAGAATGAAAACCAGATGGCGAACCTTCACCATTCTATGGCCTGACCGTCATAGGCGAAAAATCCGCCCGTGGAAGAAACCTGCAGGCTGTCGAGAACGGCGATCAATTGCCGTGCCGCTTCTTCTGGCGCAGTCGCCTCGCCATGGTGAAAAGGCGCGGTGAGCGAGGTTGCGACTGTCCCCGGATGCAGGGCGGCGACGACGGCATGCGGATGGGTCCGGGCGATCTCGATCGACGCCGTCTTGACGATCTGATTGAGCGCCGCCTTGGCAGCCCTGTAGGATATCCAACCGCCAAGCCGGTTGTCACCAATCGAGCCGACGCGTGCAGACAGCGTTGCAAAAATGGCGCGACGGCCACGCGGCATCAGAGGCGTAAAATGCTTGAGGATCAGCGCCGGCCCGATCGCGTTGACCGCGAACTGCCGTGCCATCACGGCCGGGTCGATCGCCCGCAGGCTTTTTTCCGGGCCGATGCCGTCGATCTGAAGCGCGCCCGTGGCATCGAACACCAGATCCATATCGCCATGAGCGTCTCTGACCCCTGTGGCCGCATGCTGGATCGTCGCTTCGTCGCCAAGATCGAAACCGGTCTCCTTTCGCGACAGGCGAACGAGCACAGCACAGTTCGGGCTCGCTTCCAACTGATCTGCAAGCCCGCGGCCAATGCCGCCGCTGGCACCGATGATGGTTGCCTTATAGGCCTGTCGCAGAGAATCCATTCCGCCTTCCTCGCGCTCCTTAGTCCCTGCGTCTGGACGCAAACACAGGGCTCTTTACGCAAGCAAGGGCGGGGCGGATCGATACCGGAGGCCTCTTCGCAAAATTCGAAGCGCGATGCGCATTGGCCATTGATGCGCCGTCTTTCCTAGGCTATGAACCGGGCTCAGCCTGCTTCGACGCCTTGCGTCGCGGATGCACCCGTAGCTCAGCTGGATAGAGTACTGCCCTCCGAAGGCAGGGGTCACTGGTTCGAATCCAGTCGGGTGCACCATTTCTTGTTCGCGGCGAAATCCCTCGACCTAACCCACCTCACCTCCCGGCTTCACATTCTGGTTCATGCGGAACAGATTGTCCGGGTCGTAACGCCGCTTGATCTCACCGAGCCGCTGATAGTTGCCGGCATAGGCCGCCTCGACGCGATCACCCTCGTCTTCGGGCATGAAATTGATATAGGCAGTTCCGACAGAATACGGCTTTGCTGCCTCGAAGAGTTGGCGCGCCCAGCCAATGCAAGCTCCGTCCATCCCAGCTTCGCGCCATCGGGCGTGAACATTCATGACGAAATGTGAGTTTCGCTGCGGGAAGGCGGTGGCATCGGTTGCGATGCGGCCGGCAGCGCCACCGACATGCGCGATAAAGATTTCGCATTCCGGTCCCGGCAGCCTGCGGACTGCATCCAACAGAATTGTGATCGTTGCATCGGACAATTCCATGAAATCGTGGCTTTTCCAGTAATTTCTGGCGCCGGGCGTCAGCAACGGATCGAATGCCTGCTGCCAGCCGGCAAAGGGACTGGGACCGACGACGTCGGCGATCGGCGTGCCAATCGCGCGCAACCGGGCCGTTGCCGTTTCGGCCGATGCTGCATCACCGCAATAACACATCGCCAGAACCAGCACTTCCTTGCCGTGCCACGCCTCGGGCAAAAATGGCAGCGGCGGCGCCTGCCGCATGACGGCCCAGCACGTCAGCTCGTCCGGCGCGGTTTCAAGCGCCTGGCGATATTGTTCGAGCACGGTTTTCGCATCCGCGAACGGATGGACGACGAGACCGGCGGTAACCTGCGGGCCGAGTTCGTGCAGTTTGAATTCGAACGCCGTGACGATACCGAAATTGCCGCCGCCGCCCCGCAGCGCCCAGAACAGATCGCTGTTTTCCGTCTCGCTTGCACGAACCAGATTGCCGTCTGCGGTCACCACGTCAGCCGACACCAGGCTGTCGATCGTCAGGCCGAACTTGCGGGTGATCCATCCGAAACCGCCGCCGAGCGTCAGCCCGGCAATGCCCGTCGTGGAATTGATCCCGGTCGGCACCGCAAGTCCGAAGGATTGAGTTTCGCTGTCGACATCGGCCAGCGTCGCCCCGGGCTCGACCCAGGCCCGTTTTGCCGCAGCATCAACCCGCACGGACGTCATCGGCGACAGATCAATCATCAGGCCACCGTCACAGACCGCATTGCCGGCAATGTTGTGCCCGCCGCCGCGCACCGCGACAAGCAACCGGTTGTCGCGGGCAAAGCGCACGGCTCGAACAACGTCGCCAGCGCCGGTACATCGCACGATCAGCGCCGGTTTTCGGTCGATCATGCTGTTCCAGATGGCGCGCACTTCGTCATAGGACGCGTCGCCGGCATCCAGCACATCTCCGCGCTGCTGCCACGCGAAGGCTTCAATGGCCGCCGCGCTTACGATCGTCTTTCCTGCCTGCAGATTCATGAGGCTCATATCGTTCATGAGACGCCCCTCCAAGGTGAACCATGCCCCAGCAGGGTGAATATTGCACCTTTCTAATGTAAGGCGCAAGGCGGGTTCGGCTGAGCGCATCAGGCGGTCGCCATTGGTGCGGAGAAGCTGCGGGCGGGCTGGCACACCAGGCGCCGGATGCCGGCCTCAAGCGATACTTGCGTCCCGCACGAACCCCTTGCTCGCGACCATCAGGTTCTTGGTGTAATCCTCCTTGAGGCGGCCCGCGACCAGATCGGCGGATGACAGCCGCTCGACGACCTTGCCGTTCTTCATCACCGCCAGCCGCTCGCACATATGGGTGACGACGCCGAGGTCGTGGCTGACCATGATATAGGTGAGCTTGCGGTCGCGGCGCACCTGTTCCAAGAGGTTGAGGACTTCGGCCTGAACCGAGGCATCGAGAGCCGAGGTCGGCTCGTCGAGCAGCATGATCTGCGGCTCGATGATCAGCGCCCGCGCAATGGCAATACGCTGGCGCTGTCCGCCGGAGAGCTGATGCGAATAGCGGAAGCGGAAGGAAGAGCCGAGCCCGACTTCGTCAAGCGCCCGCAGGATGCGCCGTTCGGCATCCTGGACGCCATGGACAGCGAGCGGTTCCTGCAGCAGCCGGTCGACGGTCTGGCGCGGATGCAGCGACCCGTAGGGATCCTGAAACACCATCTGGACCTGGCGATAGAATGCCTTGTCGCGGTATTTGACATCCAGGGGCTTCCCGTCGAGCACGATCTTGCCACCGGTGACGGGCGAGAGCCCGGCTATGGCGCGCAACAGCGTTGATTTTCCAGACCCGGATTCACCGACGAGACCGAAAGACTCCCCCGGCGCGACATCGATGCTGACATTGTCGAGCGCCAGGAAATCGTCATAGGCGACAGTCAGGTTTTCAGCAGAGACGATTGCAGTCATAGCGCCCACTCCGGCTGGCGGTCGAGCACGGGCAGCGGATGCCGGTTGGTGCCGAGCGTCGGCATGCAGTTGAGCAGGCCTTGGGTATAGGGATGTTTGGCATTGCCGAGATCCGACGCTGCCAGTTCCTCGACGATCTTGCCCGCATACATGACGATGACGCGGTCGCAGAAGGACGAGACCAGCCGCAGGTCGTGCGAGATGAAGATCAGTCCCATGCCACGGTCGGCAACCAGCTTGTCGAGAATGCCGAGCACTTCGAGCTGCACCGTGACGTCGAGCGCCGATGTCGGCTCGTCGGCGACCAGCAATTCCGGACCGGCAATCAGCATCATGGCGATCATCGCCCGCTGGCCCATACCGCCGGAGACCTCGTGTGGATGTAGATCGAAAACACGGCCGGCATCGCGGATCTGCACAGCTTCGAGCATGGCAATGGCGCGGTCACGTGCCTCGCGCTTGCCGACATTTTCATGCGTGCGTAGCGTCTCGACGATCTGGCGGCCGATGCTCATCACCGGATTGAGCGAATATTTCGGGTCCTGCAGGATCATGGCGATACGGCTGCCGCGCAAGGATCGCCTGACCTTGGCCGGCGCCGTCAACAGGTCGATGCCGTCGAAATTCAACGTCTTCGCCGAAATCTTCGCATGCGCGGGCGTCAGCCCCATGATCGCCCTGCCCGTCTGCGATTTTCCCGAGCCGCTTTCGCCGACAATGCCGAGCCGTTCGCGGCCAAGCGTAAAGGAGACGCCGCGCACCGCCTCGATCAGACCGGTGCGGGTGGGAAACGAGACCCGGAGATCATCGACCGTCAGCATCGTGCTCATTGGCCGCTCTCCTTCGGATCGAGCGCATCGCGCAGGCCGTCACCCAGAAGATTGAAGCCGAGGCTGACGATCAGGATGGCGATGCCGGGCATGGTGGCGACCCACCACTGGTCGAGAATGAAGCGGCGGCCGGATGCGATCATCGCGCCCCATTCCGGTAGCGGTGGTTGCGCGCCGAGGCCAAGGAAGCCGAGACCGGCGGCCGTCAGAATAATCCCTGCCATATCGAGCGTCACACGCACGATCAGCGACGACATGCACATCGGCATGACATGCCGAAGCACGATGCGGAACGGCGAAGCCCCCATCAGCCGCACGGCAGCAATGTAATCGGAATTGCGCACGCTCAGCGTTTCGGCACGGGCGATACGGGCATAGGGCGGCCAGGAGGTGATGGCGATGGCGATGATCGCGTTCTGGATGCCCGGCCCCATGGCGGCAACGAACGCGAGGGCCAGCACCAGCTTCGGAAACGCGAGGAAGATATCGGTGATCCGCATCAGCACCGCATCGACCCAGCCGCCGGCATAGCCGGAGACGGCGCCGACCAGAAGGCCGATGGGAGCTGCTATGATCGCCACGAGCACGATGACCAAAAGTGTCAGCCGCGATCCATGCAGCAGGCGCGAGAGAATGTCCCTGCCCTGATCATCGGTGCCGAGCAGATAACCCGGACTTCCGGGCGGCAAAAGACGCGCGCCACCGAGATTGCCGATGACGGGCGAATGTGGTGCGAGCACATCGGCAAAGATCGCAATCAGGATCAGCAGCAGGATGATGCAGAGCCCGGCAACGGCCAGCTTGTTGGCGGAAAACCGCTGCCAGGTCATGTAGGCACGGCCAAGACGCGCCTGCAGGCGCGATTGCGGCCTGTCGGACATCAGCCATTGGCGGCGGGTCATGGGAGTGGTTTGAAGGGTGGACTGGCTCATCGCGCGCGCGTCCTCGGGTCAAGCGTCCGGTAGAGAAGATCGGACAGGATATTGATGGCGATGAAGACGGAACCGATAATGATGGTGCCGCCCAAAACCGCGTTCATGTCGGCATTCTGCAGCGAGTTGGTGATGTAGAGCCCAAGCCCCGGCCACGCAAACACCGTCTCCGTCAAGACAGAGCCTTCGAGAAGCCCGGCATAGGAGAGCGCAATCACCGTCACCAGCGGCACGGCGGCATTGCGAAGCGCGTGCCCCCAGATGATGCGGGTTTCCGACAGACCCTTGGCGCGCGCCGCGACGATATATTCCTGGCTGAGCTCGTTGAGCATGAAGCTGCGTGTCATGCGGCTGATATAGGCGAGCGAGAAATATCCGAGCAGGCCAGCCGGCAGGATGATGTGGCGGAACACGTCGCGAAACACATCCCACTGTCCCTGCCAGAGCGAGTCCAGCAGATAAAGGCCGGTGATCGGGGTGAAACTGTATTCGTAGACGATATCGATACGGCCCGGATAGGCGACCCAGCGCAGCTTGGCATAGAAGAACAGAAGCGACAGCAGAGCCAGCCAGAAGATCGGCACGGAATAGCCGACAAGACCGACGACGCGAACGATCTGGTCGGCGATCGAGCCGCGCTTGACGGCAGCGAGCACACCAAGCGGCACGCCGATCAGGCTGCCGATGATGGTGCCCAGCGTTGCAAGCTCAAGCGTGGCGGGAAAGACGCGGCGGATATCGGCCATGACCGGATTGGTCGTCAGAACCGAGGTGCCGAAATTGCCGGTCAGCGCATCGCGCACATAGATAAAGAACTGCTCATAAAGCGGCTTGTTGAAGCCCATCAGCTCACGGGTTCGCTCGACGACATGCGCCGGCGCCCGGTCGCCGAGAACGGCGAGCACGGGATCGATCGGGATGACGCGGCCGATGAAGAATGTCACAGCCAGAAGACCGAGATAGGTCGTGACGATGATGACCAGGAAGCGCAGGATGCTCTTGGCCCAACCGTTGGCACGGGCGCGTGAGCGCCCGGCCTTTGGTACTGTTTCGAGAATACTCACCGGCTATCTCCGGCTCAATCCTTGGAAACCGTGAAGACGTAGTTGGTATCGAAGCTCGGACCGAGCTTGAAACCCTTCACGTTGGCGCGGATGCCTGCAACTTCGGTCTGCTGGAAGATGACCACGAACGGGCTCTTTTCAAGCACCTTCTTCTGTAGGTCCTTGTACATCTCGGCACGCTTGGTGGCATCCTTTTCGAGCAGAGCAGCCTTGCTCTCTTCCGTCCATTCCTTCGGAACGTCCCACGTGTTGCGCCAGGCGAGCGTCTTGTTCTTGCCTTCGTCGGAATTGTCCGGGTTGACGGTGAAGGTTTCGGCATTCGAGTTCGGATCGAAGTAATCCTGGCCCCACTGGCCGATATAGATGTCGTGCGTGCGGTTGCGGTACTTGGTCAGCGTCTGCTTGCCGTCGCCGGGGATGATTTCCATCTTGATGTTGGCCTGGGCCAGCGTCTGCTGGATCGATTCGGCAATACCCGTGATCGGCTGGGTGTTGCGCACGTCCATGCTCACCGAGAAACCATCGGCAAGGCCGGCCTTGGCCAGCAGTTCCTTGGCCTTGGCGATGTCGAGCTTATAGGGGTTTTCCGGTAGCTCGCCCAGAACGCCCTTTGGCAGGAAGCTCTGATGGATTTCGCCGATACCCTTGATCAGGGTCGAGCCGATCGCATCGTAATCGACCAGATACTTGAACGCTTCGGCCACTTCCGGCTTGGCCAGGTTGGCGTTCTTCTGGTTGAGGCTGAAGTAATAGACCGTACCCTTCGGGGCATTGGTGGTGGCAAGCTCGGCATTCTTTGAAACGGCGTCGAAATCGCCCGGCTCGAGATTGCGCGCCACGTCGATGTCGCCAGCTTCCAGCGCCAGGCGCTGGCCGGAGCTTTCCTTCATGTGGCGGTAGATGACGCGGGCGAGCGGGGTCTTTTCGCCGTAATAATTGTCGTTGCGTTCCATGACGACGACTTCGTTGGCGCGCCATTCGCGCAGCTTGAAGGCACCCGATCCGGCGTAACCGGTCTTCAGCCATTCATTGCCGAAATCGTTGTCGTATTTGTATTCGGCCGATGGCGTGACGGCAGCCACGTGTTCGAGCACCAGCTTCTTATCGACGACCGCGCCGACCGTTGCGGTCAGGCAGTTGAGAACGAAGCTCGGTGCATAGGCCTTGTCGACGGTGAAGGTGAACGTGCCGGCATCCGTCGCCTTGGCCTTTTCCGTGACGTTGTCGCCGGTCAGACCAAACTGCGTGAGAATGAAGGCGGGGCTCTTGTCGAGCTTGACGACGCGTTCGATGGAGTAAGCGACATCCTCGGCCGTCACGGGGTTACCGGAGGCAAATTTCGTGTCGGGCTTCAGCTTGAACGTGTAGGTCAGGCCGTCATCCGAAACAGTCCAGCTCTCGGCGAGATCGCCAACGACCTTGGACGTGTCGTTGATATCGAGGCGAACGAGATAGCTATAGGTATTGGCGGTAACTTCGGCGGTCGAAAGCTCGAAGGCTTCGCCCGGATCCATGGTGATGATGTCGTCGATCGCCCAGCCTTCGACCAGTGTGTCGGCCGGCGTTTCGGCGAATGCGGGCGCGGCCGCCATCAAGATCAGCGACATGGCGGCGCCGGCCGTCAACATGCGGACATGCTTGTTCAGTGAATGCATCATCTCTCTGTTCCCTTTTTTAAGCCCGCGATGGGCCTTCTCTTTTTGGTTCAAGCGGCTTCGTGCCAGGCTTGAGCCAAAACCCTCAGCCAGTTTTCCCGGCATATTTTTGTCAGTTCCGCGTCACCATATCCGGCGTCCCGCAGGGCAGCAATCAGGTTCTGGTTGCCAGCCGCGTCGGTTATGCCTTCCGGAATGGTTGCACCATCGAAATCGGATCCAAGCGCCACGCAATCGATACCCATGCGTTCGACCATATAATCGACATGACGGACCATTTCGGACAACGGCGTATCGGCATTTTCCAGACCGTCGGGCCGCAACATGGTCGTCGCGTAGTTCAACCCGGCCAGCCCCTTGCTGTCGCGGATGGCGTCCAGCTGGCGATCGGTCAGATTGCGGGCAACGGTGGTGAGGGAATGGGCATTCGAATGGCTGGCGATCAGCGGTTGGTCGGTGGTTTTCGCCACGTCCCAGAACCCCTTCTCGGTAATATGGGCGAGATCGATGAGAATGCCGAGACGGTTGCATTCGCGCACAAGGCCGAAGCCGGCCTCGGTCAGGCCCGGCCCGGTGTCCGGGTCCATCGGAAAGGCAAACGGCACGCCGTGTCCGAAGATGTTGTTGCGGCTCCAGACAGGGCCAAGCGAACGCAATCCGGCGGCGTGGAATGTTTCAAGCGCGGTAAGATCGGCGCCGATCGCCTCGCAGCCTTCCATGTGGAGCACTGCGGCGAAGATATCGTTTTCCATCGCCGCGCGAATATCGGCGGTCGAACGGCAAAGCTTCCAGGCGCCGGCGCGGTCAAGCCGCAGGGCGATGGCGGCAAATTCCAGCGCGATATCGAGGGAGGGCCGCCGCTCCAGCGGCTCGGACAGCTCGGTCGCATAATGGCCATTTTCGTCAGGGGTCTTCAAGACGAGATGATCAGACGGGATGTAGATCGCCGACAGTCCGCCGATGAGACCGCCCTTCCTGGCCCGGGGGCCATCGATATGGCCTTCCGTTGTTCCCTCGGAAAACTCGACAACCGGGTCAGCGCCTTTTTTGGCATTACTCCACAGTCTCAGCAACACATCATTGTGGCCGTCGAAAACCGCCTGCATTCAAAAAATCCCGTCCTGCCTGATACGTCTGTTGGCGTCAGCCAATTTTTGTCCGGTTGGTCAAGAATGGGATGCTAGTCAATCATATGACAAATAACAATGCGGCTTATGCAAATTTCAACAACCGAAAAACAATGGTGGTATAACGGCTTACTTGATCGTCCAGCTTAAGGTTCGGCCCCGGAAAAACCTGCAGAACGTAAAGAGTTTTCTCTTTGAAAATGCAGGAACCAGAAAAAATCGAATGTCTTCCTGCCCGGAAATCTGGCATTGCAGGCAGGTAAAACCAAGGAGGCCCGCATGGGCATGGAACCGCGTCGAGAGCTTGCAACGGTAGCGTCCATGACGGCCGCTGATCGATGAGCGAACCTGTTGAACGCCTCCGCTTTCATATCCTTGGCATCGTCATCCGGGTGATCTCGACACTTGCCATTCTCGGCTTTGCAGTCTGGGGGGCGATGGCGTTGTCCTATCAGGCACCCGGCCCAGCCCTCGTCAGGATTTTGCTCGCAGCGCTTTGGGCCATCCTCTCGCTTGTCGCGCTCTATGCCTATGTCCGCTGGCACTCCCGGGTTGCGGCTCTGCTCTATCCCTTGATGATAGCCGGCCTTTTGTTCTGGTGGAACGCCATACCGGCGAGCAACAATCGCGATTGGGCCGACGAGGTCGCGCATATCGTCTCCGGCGTCGTCAACGGCCCGGAGGTCACGCTCGCCAATGTCCGCAATTTCGACTGGCGATCTCCGGCAGATTACACGGTGCATTGGGAAAACCGCACCTATAACCTCGATAAGCTTGCCTCGGTCGATCTGCTGCTCTCCTATTGGTCGAGCCCGGCGATTGCCCATACGCTGGTGTCCTTCGGTTTCGAGGATGGCCAGTTCGTCACGTTTTCAGTGGAAATCCGCAAGGAGCGCAATGAGAGCTTTTCGGAGGTCGGCGGGTTCTTCAAGGAATTCGAGATGAGCGTCATTGCCGCCGACGAACGCGATATCGTCGGAGTGCGTACCAATATACGCAAGGAAGACGTCTATCTCTACCGCCTCAATATTCCAAAGCCGGCGATGCGCTCGCTCTTCCTGTCCTATGTCGATACGGCCAATGGTCTCAACGAGACACCGCAATATTACAATACGATCACGGCCAACTGCACGACGATCGTTTTCGCCATGATCAACCATATCGTCTCCGGTGCCCTGCCGCTGGATTACCGGCTGATCTTTTCGGGCTACCTGCCCTCCTACATCATCGATGTGAACGGGTTCACCCCCGGCTTCACACTGAAGCAACTTCAAAGCGGCGGCGCCATCAGTGCGCGGGCGCAGGCCTCAGCCATCGGACCGGATTTCTCCCGGCGGATTCGCGAGGGCGTGCCGGGCATAGTTCCTTTGACACAACCCTGAAGCCACCTACACTGAGACGACAGACAACAGGAAATTCCCCATGAACCTCAAGGAGTTCGCAAACCGGCTGGCACTGTCGCAGACGACGGTCAGCCGCGCCTTGAGCGGTTATCCCGAAGTCAAGCAGGCAACCCGCGAACGGGTGTTGAAGGCAGCGCTCGAATATGGCTACCGGCCAAACACCAGCGCATTGGGGCTTGCGACGGGCCGGGTCGGCGCCATCGGCATCGTGTTGAAGGGCGGGGGCGAGTTCGGCCCGCACACCAGCGAATTCATGGGCGGGCTTGGCGGGCGGCTGCAGCAGGAGGAAATCGACATCCTCGTCTCGACGGTGGATTCGCCCGAGGCCGAGCTTGCCACCTACCGGCGTCTTGCCGCCAGCAAGCGCGTCGATGCCGTCATCCTGCATTCGCCTTTTATCGATGATCCGCGCATTGCGCTGCTCAACTCGCTGCGCCTGCCCTTCATCGTGCATGGACGCACCTATTGCGACGGCAGTTTCGGCTGGCTGGACATAGATAATTTCGGGGCGGTACGGCAATCGACCAGCCATCTGCTCGATCTCGGCCATCGCCGCATCGCCCTGCTCAACGGCTATCGCGGCCGGATTTTTGCCGAACACCGGCAGGACGGCTATCAGACGGCGCTGAGCGACCGTGGGGTTACAATCGATCCGGCACTCTGCGGGCATGGCGAGTTCACCGACGAGATGGGCTACCGGCTGATGCAGGGTCTGCTGAAGCTAAAGGACCGGCCGACGGCCGTGATCGCCGGATCGATGATGTCGGCGCTGGGTGCCATGCGGGCGATCCGCATTGCCGGCCTGACCGTCGGCGAGGATATCTCGCTGATCGCCCATGACGACGTCTTTCCCTATATCAGCCCGGACCATCTCTCACCGGCGCTGTCAACGACGCGATCATCGATCCGCGCGGCGGGGGCGCGGATCGGCGAAATGGTGCTCGACATGCTACAGGGAACACCGGCCGAGAACCTGCGCGAGGTCTGGCCGGTCGAACTGGTCATCCGCAATTCGACCGCCGCCGTGAAGAACCTTTAAACCTTAAGTTCGCGGCGTTCCTTCTCGGTGACCATGGCGAGATCGAGAACCTTCTGCAGGTCGGCAGCATGGCGAAAGCCCGGTTCGACCGTCTTTCCGGCACGGACCGCGTCGATGAAGCGTTCGTAGTTGGTCAACACGGTTCCCGCATCGATGTCCTTCCAGATGCCCTTTTCGATGTCGTCGCCCAGGCAAGCCTTGAGCGTCGAACCATCGGGCGTGTGGATCACCTCGATAGCGCCCTTATCGCCGTGCATGCGCAGACGCAGCTCGTTGAGATGGCCGACGGCCCAGCGGCTGGCATGGACAACACCCATCGCGCCATTGGCAAATTCGGCCGTCATGGTGAAGCTGTCGTTTGCATCGAGATCGTATTCGCCGATCCTGTTGCCGGGGGCCTTGTCGAAGGTCTTCAGCCGGGCGAAAATATGCTCGACGTCGGTGGCCGCGCCAAAGCCGGCAAAATCGAGGATATGGATGCCGACATCACCGAGCACGCCGTTCGAGCCGTGCTTGGTCGATAGCCGCCAGAGCCATTGCGATTCCGTCGCCCAGTCGCCCCACGCCTTGGACACCAGCCAGCTCTGCAAGTAGGACGCCTCGATATGGCGCACCTTGCCGATCTCGCCGGCCAGAACCATCTGCCTGGCTTTCTGCACTTCGGCGACATTGCGGTAGGTGAGGTTGACCATCGTCACCAGACCGGATTTTTCCGCAGCCGTCGCCATCTCGTCGGCCTTGGCATAGTCCTCGGCCAGCGGTTTTTCGCACAGCACATGCTTGCCGGCAGCCAGAAGTTTGAGCGTCGTCGGATAGTGGATCTTGTCGGGCGTCACATTGGTGACGGCATCGAACTCGCCCCAGGCAATCGCCTCATCCAGCGAGGTGAATGTCTTGACGATCGCATGACGCAAGGCAAACGCCTGCACCCGGACCTGATCGACATCGACGGCAGCGACGAGTTCGACGCCGCTCATCGTGGCAAAATTCATCGCATGCGTATTGGCCATGCCACCCGTGCCGAGAACGAGAAGACGGATCGGCTTCATCACTTGTACCCCTCTTCGCCGGCCTGATGCAGTTTTGGGCCACGCTCGACGATCGGCTCCAGTGCCTTTTCGACCGGCACGTTCGGCGCATCGTGGATGGCGCTGTAGGTGCCCTGTGGATTGTAGGCCCACTTGACCGAGTTGCGCAGAACCTTGTGGACGTTGGCGTCGTGATAGGTCGGATAGGTCTCGTGGCCGGGGCGGAAATAGAAGATATTACCGGCACCACGGCGCCAGGTGAGCCCCGAACGGAACACCTCACCGCCGGCAAACCAGGAGATGAACACGGTTTCAAGCGGTTCCGGCACGGAAAACTGCTCGCCGTACATTTCCTCGTTTTCCAGCACGAAATTCTCGTCCAGACCTTCGGCGATCGGATGGCGCGGATTGATCACCCACAGCCGCTCGCGCTCGCCTGCTTCACGCCACTTCAGCGCGCAGGGCGTGCCCATCAGCCGCTTGAACGGTTTTGAGAAATGGCCGGAGTGCAAAACGATCAGGCCCATGCCTTCCCAGACGCGCTTGGCGACCCGCTCGACGATTTCGTCGGATACGGCGCCATGATCCTTGTGGCCCCACCAGAGCAGAACATCAGTCTTTGCCAGGCGCTCGACACTCAGGCCATGTTCCGGCTCCTGCAATGTCGCCGTCGTCGCTTCGATCGAAGTATCCGTATTCAGCGCTGCGGCAATCGTGTTGTGCATGCCGTTCGGATAAATATTTCGCACGACCTCATTGGTCTGCTCGTGGATATTTTCGCCCCAGACAACTGCCCTGATGGTCATGACCAATCCTTCTTTCGACGCCGCATTCATCAGCGCTCGATAAAATTGAAACCGCTTTCAATTTCCAGCGATAGAATCCGCCCGAGGCTTTTGCAAGTGAAAATCTGACGACGGGACAGGTTTAGTGAAAGGTGGATTTGGAGAAGACGTTGAGCACGACGACGCCGGCAATGATCAATCCGAGCCCGAGAATGGCGGCCAGATCCAGCTTCTGCCCGAAGACGAAATAGCCGACCAGCGAAATCAGCACGATGCCGAGACCGCTCCAGATCGCATAGGCGATCCCGACGGGAATGACCCGCAACGTATAGGACAGGAAATAGAAGGCGATGGCATAGCAGACCACCATGATCAGCGTCGGCACCAGTTTGGTGAAGTGCTGGGCAGCCTGCATGGCCGATGTGCCGAGCACCTCGAAAACGATGGCAATCACGAGCACGGCATAGAGCATTGCGGGGTTCATGTGGGGCTCCGATAGTCGGTTATTGCTGGGAAAGTGCGACGAGTTGCGCCCGCATGGCCTGACGCATGGGCAGATCGACATCGTGGCTTTTGAGGATATCCGCCAGCCACAGACCATCGGCCGCAAACCGCGCCAGCAGGCATCCGGGTGAGGAATCGGTGCCGACAAATTCGTCGGCGTGATCCGCCACCCATACCCGCCAGCGCTCGCGCAATTGCGGCTCGGACAAAAGCGCAACGGTCAGGACCTGCCAGCCCTGCGCATCCACTTCATCCTCCAAGGCAAAAACGATGGACAGATAGGCACGGGTGAAACGGCCATGGGCGATCGGGTCGTTGCGCATCTCCTCCGCGATCGCTCGGTCGAGTTTCCCGGTCAGATCGTCGAAGAGGCCATTCAGAAGCGCCATCTTGTTGGGGAAATGATGCAGCAGCCCACCCTTGCTGACGCCTGCGGCCTGCGACACGGCATCGAGCGTCACGCCCGTAGCCCCCTGCTCCAATGACAGGCGTGCAGCCACGTCCAGCAGTTGCTGGCGGACCAATTCCGGTTGCTTGCGTCGGTGATGGGCGATGGACATGAGCCAATAAGATACCGTCTGGACGGTTTGTCAAGATGATTTGCGCGCTGATGATGCCGACGCGGTCAATCGACGCAACCTGGCAAGCCCTGTGAAAAACGATTGGAACGGCAAAGCACGACACGCTAGAACGTCCATCAATCAGGGAAGCGATGATGACGGACGGGCAGACGGAAACACTTTACAACGCCATTGGCGGCGACACGACCGTGCGGGCGCTCACTCACCGTTTCTACCAGTTGATGGATACATTGCCGCAAGCCGCCCGTTGCCGGGCGATCCATCCGGACGACCTTTCCGGCAGCGAAGAGAAATTCTACGAGTATCTGACCGGCTGGCTCGGCGGACCGCCGCTTTATACCGATAAACGTGGCCATCCGAGGCTCAGGAGCCGGCATTTCGGCGCCGCGATCGGCGCTGAGGAGCGTGACGAATGGCTGCTCTGTTTCAACCTGGCGCTGGAAGAGACGGTGTCACATCCGCAATTGCGCTCCATCATTCTGGAGCCGGTAACACGGCTTGCCCATCACATGCAAAACAAGGACGAATAGACATGCAGAGCGGGCAGTTTCGGACGGTTACCCTTTTCATTGCCGGCCTGATGGGCCTTTCCGGCGTCATCAGCGCTGCAGCCGCGTCACACGGAGCCGATCCGCGCCTGCTCGGTGGCGCCTCGGCGATGTGCCTGGCACATGCCCCTGCCCTGATCGCGCTTTACGCCGCCTGGCCGGTCATGCGCACAGCAGCGATTTCAGCCCTGCTGCTTTCAACCGGAACGGCCCTGTTCGCAGCCGACCTGACGGCGCGCCACTTCCTCGGCCACGGGCTGTTTCCGATGTCGGCGCCGACAGGCGGCGTGTTGATGATGCTCGGCTGGGTTTCCGTCGCCACCGGCGCATTCTTCATGCGGAAGGAAGGTTAAGCGCCTTCGACGACAGAGAAACCCTCGAACTTCGGCGGCCCGAGATACATCGCGCGGTTATCACCCGCATTTTTATGGGCTGCGCGGAAGTTTTCGGACTTCGTCCAGTCGATGAAGGCGTCGCGGCTTTCCCAGATCGAACTCGACACGAACAAGGTGTAGCCTTCGTCGGCAACGGTATCGCCGCGCAACAGCTTGAATTCCTTGAAACCGGGATTTTCCGCAAGGCTGGAATCGCGGTTCTTCCAGACGTCTTCGAACGCCGTTTCGTGGCCGATCGCGATCCTGAACCTGTTCATGGCGAAAAACATGCGGGTATCCTCAAGCTTGATCTTTGGTCTGCACTGTAGCGGCAGCACCGGAAGGGAATGGCAGGATATTATCTCTCGGCTCAGGTGCAAGCCCCAAAACGGAGCGCGTCGGCGGCCGCGCCTGCCAGACCGGAAATTCCGTGACGTTCGGATTGTCTTCAACCCTGCGCGCACGGCGTGACAGCAACTCGTACAGTTCCGGCACCAAACCGTCGCCAGATTGCGAGGCCAGCTTGTGCAGTCCGATCATCATGTACTGATCGGGACGCTCATTGCTCATGTCTTCTTCTCCAGAGGATTCGGGCGGCTGACATGCGCCCGGATATCGATCCGAGCGGCAAGTCAGCTAGCGTTGCTGCGGGCTGCCTTCAGGTCCAGGAAAGCGCGTTCCAGGCTCGACTTGCTGCCGTTGCGCAGGGGCACGAAGGCCTTGCCCCACTTCTTGCAGCCGGTCTTTACCCGCAGACACGCATCATGGCTGATACAGTCGATCGGGCAGAAAACGCAGTCGACGGAGGGCAGGATATTGTCGATGCGGGACACTGCCTCGCGCAAACCGCCGTCATGATGGATCAGCTCGGCGCCATGCGAACTGGCGATCTGGCGCAAATGCGCCACCTGGCAATCGCGGCCGCCCACGTAAAGGAAACTGCGCCCCTCCAGCCGTGTTTCCTGCGCCTTGCTGGAAGCCGGCACATTGCGCGTCTCGGCCTCCCGGCTCTGCTTCTGCTTCGGCTTGAGCTGCTGCCGTTTGTCACCCATGTCAGTCTCCGCGTGTTTCGGAATCGGCCGTTCGGCTGATCGTGCGGGAACCCTATTTAACTTGATAAACAGAGTAAAGTATAAACATGAGTTTTTTTATCATATTATCTGGAGCGTTTCGCCGCAGCGCCTTCATGCGGCAAACCCATGATGCTTTCGAAAAAAATCCTGCCAGCGCTATCGACGGCCAAATTGGAGCGGTAAAATGAACTGCCAGCTACTGCGGTTCGCATCTGCAGGAATTTTGGGGAAAGGTTCAGCTTTTCGAACAGCATTCAGGGCCGCTTCGTCAAGCGCGGGCGAACCGGATCCCCGGAGAATTCGCAAACTCGATACACCTCCGCCGCTTGATATGGTGAAGCCCACCGTTACCGTCCCCGAGCTATCTGCCGATTTGGGATAGCGGAAATACCGCTGCACTCTCGTGCGTACCTTACCCTTGTAATTGCTTTCGGCCGCATTTCCGAAAGCCTGCGCGACCTTTCCCTTTTTACCGGTGCTTGCTGTGGCGACGGCGCCTTCGACGCCATCGGCCTGACCTTTGCTCACGGTCTCGACCTGTTTTCCGGCATCGCCGGCCTTCTTGCGGACAACCTTCTTCTTCGGTTTTTCCTTCTCCGGCTCTTTCTTCGGCTCAGGCTTCTTTTCAGGTTCCGGTTTGATTTCCGGCTTTTCCTCCGGAATGACGGTCTCCACCGGCGCAACAGTTGCCGTGATCTCCGGCTGTTCGGCGGTAGCCGGCACAATTTCCTCGGCCGGGAGAATGACATCGGCTTCGGTGGGAACGATGTCCGTCGGCGCCGCCGCAGTCACCTCGGATGGAACGGGCGCTATCTCTGCCACTTCCATCGGCTCAGGCTCGACCTCCTCGGGCTCGACTTCCTCCGGTTCGATTACTTCGCTGGGATCACCGGCCAGCACCGTCTCTTCAAAGGCGTTACCGAGAACGGCCACCTCCATGGCTTCACCGCCCGCAACCAGCGCTAGATCGAGCGGTTTCTCGTTCGGCTCGAACAGTTGGGTTGCGCCTGCATGCGCCAAAAGCGAAAGGAGGATCGCCCCGGTCCATTTGATAAGAGTGTTCATCGCAGATACCGATGCGAACCCCGCATCAGCCCTTCAGTTCGACAGGCGATTTTGACCCTGTCTTCAGCGCCTTCATGCAGGCATCCTTGGCAACACCATCGCCAGCGCAAACCGGAGCGTCGTTGATCAGCAGGCTCTTGACCGCCTCGCATTTCGTTCCGGGCAGATCGAATTGCCGAACCTTGGTCTTTCCAGCCGGCAGATCTCGAAAATCGAGAACCGCCATTCGCTCGACCAGTCCCTTGGCATCGAAAAGCACGAATTCGAAGGAAACCTTGGACAGCGATTGCGGCAGCTCGTTTGCCGCCACGAATGTCAACTTGCAGCCTTTATCGGACGGCGTGAGATCGTTGATCTCGATCGACAGGTTACCGGGCGCTCCCGCATCCTGCGCCAAGGCAGCCGAACCCGAAGATAAGGCGGCCAGGGTAGCTAGCGGCAGCAGGCGAACAAATTTCATCATAGTCCATCCATTCTCAAGAGTGGCGCATCGGGGTGAGACCGGCTGTTTGGGAACCCACCCGCACGCGGCACATTTCGGCTCGGCGATTAATCTTGACTGCAAATCCTGTATTGCGTCCATAATAAAAGATGAGTAATGAAGTCAAGATACTAATCACAACGACCCGGCCAAAGAAGGGGGTAAATCCCCTGTTTCGGCCGTCACGATCAGGACCGGAAACCGGTGACACCAAATGAACCAGATGCCGTGCCGGTTGCCGTGCCGGTCGGCCAGACACAGCGCATCGTTGAAAGCCGCGAGCTTTTTCGGGGCGGAAACGAAATTCTCATTGCACATGAAGGCGCGATCTACCGCATGAAGATCACCCGCCAGGGCAAACTTATTCTGAACAAATAGGCTACACACATGACCCAGACACCCCGTCCGACCCCGATCGAAATCCGTGCCTACCGGGCCGCCAATCCTAAGATGCGCGAGCGCGATATCGCCGCTCAGCTCGGTATTTCGGAAGCAGCCCTGGTTGCCGCCGAATGCGGCCTGACCAGCATTCGGATCGATGGCGGCGCCAATCGCTTTCTGGAACGGGCAGCGGAACTTGGGGAAGTGATGGCACTGACCCGCAACGACAGTGCCGTTCACGAGAAGATCGGCGTGTTCGAGAACATCACTCCCGGCAAACACGCCTCGATCGTGCTTGGAGAGAATATCGACCTGCGCATCTTCCCGGGCGCCTGGGCACATGGCTTTGCCGTGACCAAGATCGATGGCGACGACGTCCGCCGTAGCCTGCAGTTCTTCGACAAGCAGGGAACGGCCGTCCATAAGGTACACCTGCGCCCGGCATCCAATCTCGACGCCTATCACAGCATCGTCGAAGCGTTCCGGCTCGAGGATCAGTCGCAGGAGTTCATCCCCGAGACCAAGGTCGAACGCATTGCCGATGGCGGTACCGAATCGGTCGATGTGGCGACGTTGCGCGACGAATGGAGCAAGATGACCGATACGCATCAGTTCCATGGATTGCTGCGCAAGTTGAAGCTCGGCCGCCGCCAGGCGCTGCAGTCGGTCGGTGACGATTTTGCCTGGAAACTGCAGCCCGAAGCCGTCGAAGAGATGCTGCGCCAATCGGCCAGGATCGAAGTGCCGATCATGTGTTTCGTCGGCAATCACGGCATCATCCAGATCCATTCCGGTCCGGTTGCCAATATCCAGACCATGGGTCCCTGGCTCAATATCATGGACCCGACATTGCATCTGCACCTGCGCAGTGATCACCTCGCCGAAATCTGGGCGGTTCGCAAGCCGACGGCCGACGGCCACGTGACTTCGCTCGAAGCGCTCGATGCCAAGGGAGACATGGTCATCCAGTTCTTCGGCAAGCGTAAGGAAGGCTTTGCCGAGCGCGAGGAATGGCGCACCGTCATGGAAAACCTTGCCCGGCTCGACATCACCGAAGCGGCCTGAAGGAACGGTCATGAAAGCTCCCTATGATTTCCGCCGGCTGCGTTCCTGGGAACTGGCCCTGGCGATCTTCGCGGTCTCTACCCCCTTCGTGCTGCCGACCGCCCTGCCGGATGGAGCTTCCTTCATCCGTACGGCTGTCGCCCAGGAAATGCAGAAGCCCGACACGTCCCGGCTCGTTTCCGTTGGTGGTGCCATCACCGAGATCATCTATGCACTCGGCGAAGAAGGAAAGCTCGTCGGCCGCGACTCGACCAGCCTCTATCCGGAAGCGGCAACCAAGCTTCCCGATGTCGGCTACATGCGGCAATTGTCGCCGGAAGGCGTGATTGCCATCAACCCGAGCGCCATCATCGCCGTGGAAGGCAGTGGCCCGCCCGAGGCTCTCGCGGTTCTGAAAGACGCAAAAATCCCTTTCCAGACTGTTCCGGAAACCTATGATCGCGACGGCATTCTCTTGAAGATAAAAGCTGTGGGCGATTTCCTTGGGGTCCCCGAAAAAGCCACCGCTCTGTCCGATCAGGTCAAGGCCGATCTCGACGCGGCCGTAGCAGATGCTGCCAAACGGCCGGAAAGCGAGCGCAAGCGCGTGATCTTCATCCTCAGCACGCAGGGCGGCAAGATCATGGCGTCCGGCAAAGACACGGCTGCCGACGGCATCATCGCGCTTTCCGGGGCCATCAACGCCACCGGCACGTTCCAGGGCTACAAGCCGCTGACCGACGAGGCGATCATCGAAGCCAAACCCGATATCGTCTTGATGATGACACGCAGCGGCGGCCATGCCGCCAGCGACGACGAACTGTTTGGCCATCCGGCGCTGAGCCTGACCCCAGCGGCGAAGACCCGCGCAATCATCCGCATGGACGGCCTGCATATGCTCGGCTTCGGACCGCGCACGGCAAGCACGGTGCGCGAACTCAACGCCGCCATCTACGGAAAAAAACCGAATGCCTCGCAGTGAAATGGTTGCGGGTGATGGCCGGTCGCAGTCTTTTGCGTCGCGCTTGAAATCCGATTGGCATTTGGGCGACCGTTCGCGGCTCGCCCAAATGCTGATCCTCGTGCTCATCGCCGTCGCAGCCGCAATATTTTTAGCCTCGATCATGACCGGTGCTGCCGATGCCTCGCTCGGCAACGTTCTGCGTTGGCTGGTGGGAATGGAAGGCGCCGAGCAGGCTTTGAGCGTCCGCGATCGGATCATCATCCTCGATATTCGTCTGCCGCGTGCGGTGCTCGGCCTTTTGGTCGGCGCTTCGCTTGCCGTCTCGGGCGCCGTGATGCAAGGCCTGTTCCGCAATCCGCTGGCAGACCCCGGACTGGTCGGCGTCTCCTCCGGCGCAAGCCTCGGCGCCGTCCTGCTGATCGTTCTCGGCAGTTCGTTTTTCGGCCCGCTGTTTGCGATCTTCGGCTTTTACGCTCTGCCGGTCGCGGCCTTCATCGGCGGTCTCATCACCACGTTGCTGCTCTACAAGATCGCCACCCGTAGCGGCCAGACATCGGTCGCCACCATGCTGCTGGCAGGCATCGCGCTCGGAGCCCTGGCCGGTGCCGTCACCGGCGTGCTGATTTTCATCGCCGACGACAAGCAGTTGCGCGACCTGACTTTCTGGGGCCTCGGCTCTCTGGCCGGAGCCAACTGGATGAAAATCCTGTCGGCCGGTCCGATCATCCTCGTGTCGCTCGCGGTCGTTCCCTTCCTGGCGCGTGGACTGAACGCCTTGACGCTGGGAGAAGCCGCAGCGTTCCACATGGGCATTCCGGTCCAGCGGCTGAAGAACATCGCCATTGTCAGCGTTGCGGCCTCGACCGGCGCTTCGGTTGCCGTCAGCGGCGGTATCGGCTTTGTCGGCATCGTCGTTCCGCATGTTCTGCGGATGCTGATCGGTCCCGATCACCGGTATCTTCTGCCCGCATCGGCGCTGCTCGGCGGCACCTTGCTGATCTTTGCCGATATGATCGCCCGCACCATCGTCCCGCCGGCCGAATTGCCGATCGGCATCATCACTGCTTTTGCCGGCGCGCCGTTCTTCCTGTGGATCCTGCTGCGCGGGCGCTCCCATATGGGGCTTTAGACCATGATCAAGGCCAGCAATCTTTCCGTCCGGCTTTCCGGCACGCAGGTGCTGCACGGTGTCAGCATCGAAGCTGCGGCCGGACAACTGACGGCAATCGTCGGCCCCAACGGTTCCGGCAAGACCACCAGCCTCAAGGCGATCGCCGGTGAACTGCCCTATGACGGCACCGTCAGCATCAACGGTCACAACATCGCGACGCTGAAACCCTGGGAACTGGCATTGAAACGGGCCGTGCTGCCGCAATCCACCGTCATTTCCTTTCCCTTCACCGTGCGCGAAATCGTCCGCATGGGGCTGTCAGTTGGGGCAAAGTCCGATGCGGCCGATACCGACAGGATTGCCCGCGATGCGCTCGAAGCCGTCGATCTGTCCGGGTTTGCCGGCCGGTTCTACCAGGAACTGTCCGGCGGCGAACAGCAGCGTGTGCAGCTTGCGCGCGCCCTGTGCCAGATCTGGGAGCCGGTCCAGCACGGCGAGCCCGCCTTCCTGCTGCTGGACGAGCCGGTGTCCAGCCTCGACATTCGCCACCAGCTGACCATCATGCGGCTGGCCAAGAATTTCTGCGAACGCGGCGGCGGCGTCATCGCCATCATGCACGACCTCAATCTGACCGCGATGTTCGCCGACCGGATGATCATGATGAAGGCGGGGCGTGTCCATGCGACGGGACATCCGAACGCGGTGATGACCGACGCCGTGATGGAAGCGGTGTTCGGCTGCGCCATGCGGGTCAATGCAACACCGGAAGGCAACGTCCCGTTCGTTCTGCCCCACACGGCAGCCTAGATCGCACTGACGATGGAACCAAACTCCAATTTGCGCGTTATTGTGGCGAACCGCTGACACGGCGATCATGTCATTTGTCGGCACTACCGCACACCGGGACGAACCTGAACCAATAGTCCCGAAGCACGAAGGAGTTTCTTCATGGCCCCAGGTCTCTTTTCCGGCGCAAAGAAGCGCAATGGCAGCCTCCTCGATGCCCCGATCGAAGATCAGATCAGCGAAATCCGCGACGACATCGCATCGCTGGCCAAGCTCCTCTCGCAGCGCGGTGCTGACGCATCGAAAGATGTGCGTTCAAGAGCATACGAAGCTTCCAAGGATGTTCGTGGTCGCGCCCACGATGCCCGTGATCAAGCGGAAGCCGGCCTTCAGGACCTTTTGGAAAATGGCGAGGCATTGTTTGCCGAACTGCGCAGCCGTTACTCGGTAACGGAAAAGCAGGTTCGCCAGACCGTGCGCCAGCACCCGGTTGCCACACTGGGCGCCGCTGCTGCACTCGGCCTGCTGGTTGCCGCGCTGATCCGCCGCTAGACGAACCTTTCCAGGCAGGCGGCAGTCCATCAGGGCGGTCGTCTGCATTCCTGTCGAAGGCTGGCGAACAACTCGGTTGTCAGCCAGCCTTTGTGCCATCCGCCTCCTGGAGAATAAAATGGGTCCTCTGGCCGCAATGCTTTCGGCTCTTGTCGTGACGGATGTCAGCGTTACCGTAGCGCGCTACAAGCGTAATGGTGCGATGTGGGCCATCGTGGCGCTGTCCTTCCTGACGGCTTACATCTTTGCAATGGCGGCAGGCGCCATCTATCTCAGTGCACTATATACGCCTCTTAAAGCCACCCTTATCCTTGCCGGTGTTTCCATCCTCATTGGGCTTGTCATCATTGGCATCATGTATGCGCTCAATGCCCGCGATAAGCGTCTCGCAGCCGAAAAGCGGCGCCGCTCGCAGGCGCAGACAACGTTTGCCATTGCCACTGCATTGACGCTGTTCCGCCGGCAGCCGCTTCTGGCCGCAGGCCTTGCCGTCGGTGTTGGCACCGTTCTCGGGCTGATGCGAAAATCGGGTGACCGCGACCGGTCCTGAGGCAGGCAGGAAGAAACGGTTACAGCGGCAGGCGGACAATCGCCGTCAGGCCTGCCGGCAGATACTCGATCTTCACCGAACTTCCCATGACCTTGTCCAGGCTCCGCTCGATCAGGATCGAGCCGAAACCGCGCCGTGAGGGCTCCCCGACCGGGGGACCGCCGACCTCTGTCCACGTCATGTGCAAAACACGACGGCCATCCTCATCGACACTGCGGGCAGTCAACACCACCCTGCCGCCGTAAACCGACAACGATCCGTATTTCGCGGCATTGGTTGCCAGCTCGTGCAGAACCAGCCCCAGCCCGACCGCTTGATCCGGCCCGAGCAGGATCTCGTCCTTGTGGATCTCGATCTGCTCTTCATAGTCGCGGACATGCGGTGCCAGCTGTTTTGCCAGCAATGCAGAGAGGCGAATTTCGCCCCATTCATGGTCCGAAAGCAGCCCATGCGCTTCGGAAATGGCCTGTAGGCGCCCCGCGAAGGCGGTCATGAATTCCTGCGGATCGCTTGTCTGCCGCAATGTTTGGCGCGCCAACGACTGCAGCATGGCGAGCGTGTTTTTGACGCGATGATTAAGCTCGCGGAGCAAAAGCCGGGTGCGCTGGGTCGCGCCCTGCTGCTCGGTCACATCGATATTGATACCCAGAAAAACCGTTGGCTTGCCCTTGGCGTCGCGCTCGTGAACGCGGCCACGGCCCAGCAGCCAGCGTCCCGATGACGCCACACGGAAGGTCCCGTCATATTCCTGGTCCTGCGTCATCGCAGACCGCAGCCTCGAGAGCGTCGCCACGCGGTCGTCCGGATGAATAGCGCCAAATATGTCCCGTGCCTGCACGCTCTTGGCGAAGGGCATGCCGAACATGCGCAGCATCGGCTCATTGCAGGAGACATTGCCCGAGCGGATATTCCACAACCAGCTCCCGACATTGGCCGCATCCAGGGCCATCGCATGCCGCTGCTCTTCGCGCGACAGCGCTGCTTCCTTCAGAGCGCGCTGTCGCGCCTCGTGCTTGAGGGTAAAAAGAGCCGAAGCTATGCGTGACAGCCGTTGCAGCTGAACAATAAGTTGCGGCGCCAGGTCGGCGCGCGGCTTGACATCGAAAACACAGATGGTGCCCACCGATTGATTGCCGATAACCAAGGGAACCCCTGCATAAAATCGCAGAAAGGGCTCACCGACAACGCGCGGCTGGTTGGAAAAACGAGGGTCTGCAGTGGCATCAGCAACCACCAGTGCGCCATCGGAAGCGCCCGCGATGGTGTGCACACAAAAGGAATCAGCCGACGGCGCCCGTGGCTCACTGATGCCACTGGCCGCCTTGAACCATTGATCCTTGGCATCGACAAGAGTGACCAGTGCAACCGGTGCATCGAAGAGACCGGCGGCTATATCGGCGAGATCGCGGAAATCGGCGTCTGGTTCGGCCATGTCCGGAATGACCGCGTGCAGGACCGCAAGCCTCTGGGCTGAGGCCAAAGCTGCCGCCACCGCCGGCTGCAAATCACTAGTCTCATCAATCATAAATTCCATACCCGGCCAGGCAGTGCCAAAATCTCGTCCGTCAGCCTTGGCGCTGCGATGCGCCTGTGCAGTTTCTGCACGATTGCACCCCGCGGTGCAATCTGCAGGATAACACTTTGCATCTACCAAACCTCGCAGGAAAGATTTGGTTGATGCCAACGATCTTGATTGTCAGGAGATAAAAGCACGCGACGTTATGGGCGCCGAGGTGGCATCCGGTCCATATTCGTTCTCACCGGTCACCTGCAGAATATCCTGCAATCGCTGACGTGCCCGATTGACGCGACTCTTGATCGTACCAAGCGCGCAGCCGCATATTTCCGCAGCTTCCTCATAGGAAAACCCGGAGGCTCCGACGAGGATGATCGCCTCGCGCTGATCCGGCGGCAGCGTTTCCAGCGCCCGCTTGAAATCCTGGAGATCCAGCGAACCATACTGTGCAGGGTGCTGGGCAAGAGACTCGGTAAAATACCCGTCGCTGTCCTGAACCTCCCGGCCGCGCTTGCGCATCTGGCTGTAAAGCTCGTTGCGAAGGATGGTGAAAAGCCAAGCCTTCATATTCGTACCCATCTCGAAATGGTCCTGCTTTGCCCACGCCTTCATGATGGTATCCTGGACCAGATCGTCGGCGCGGTCGTGCCTGCCGATCAGCGACATGGCAAAGGCGCGCAGGCTTGGAAGCGCTGCGAGCATCTCACGCTTGAAACTGGGTTCCTCAGAAGTCATGGCGCCGCTCATTCTGCCACACCCGGCATCGACTTGCGCTCAACCGCGTCAAGCTTCTCAAGCAGGTCGAGAAAGCGGTCCGGAATAGCTTCTTCCTGAACTGAAAGATAAAGCGCGCGGAGCTTGGTCGCAATCTGCGCGTTAGGATTATCGGTACGCGCTGACCTCACGGCGTCACGCCCTGCCCCAATTTTGTCCGTCATCAATGCCAGATACCTTCAATATTCATATGGCAGCATAATGCGCGGCGAAAAAAAATGTTCCGCGAAAAGGAACCTTTTTTTTCGCGTCGCGTTTGTTTGCTGTCATGGCCACAAGCTCGGCCAGATTGAGGGAGTTTTTACATGTCACTATCCACCCGGATCGCTCCGTTTCTGCCCTATCTGCGCCGATATTCCCGCGCATTGACAGGATCGCAGACGTCGGGCGACGCCTATGTCGCAGCCGTTCTGGAGGCGCTGATCACGGACGTCAGCATTTTTCCCGAAGCCAGCAGTGACAGGGTTGCCTTGTTCCAGCTGTATACCAAGCTCTTCGGCTCATCATCCGTTCTGATTCCGGAACCGGTTTCGCCATTTGCCTGGGAAAAGCGCGCTTCGATCAATCTTGCTTCGGTATCGCCGCTCGCCCGCCAGGCTTTTCTTCTCGTGTCCGTGGAAGGCTTTCGCACAAGCGAAGCCGCCGAAGTGCTCGATACGACAGAAAGCGGCATGAACCAGTTGCTCGAGCGCGCATCCGAAGAGATTTCCCGCCAGGTCGCGACCGATATCATGATCATCGAGGACGAGCCGCTGATCGCGATCGACATCGAACAGATGGTGGAAAGCCTGGGTCACACGGTGACCGGCATTGCCCGTACGCGTGACGAAGCAGTCGCCCTGTTCAAGGCAACACGGCCAAGCATGGTGCTTGCCGACATCCAGCTGGCCGATGGCAGCTCCGGTATTGATGCCGTCAACGATATTCTGAAGAACACCGCCATTCCGGTGATTTTCATCACGGCGTTTCCCGAGCGCCTGTTGACCGGCGAACGGCCGGAACCAACCTTTCTGGTCACCAAGCCATTCAATCCGGACATGGTCAAGGCATTGATCTCCCAAGCGTTGTTCTTCAACGAATCCACAAAGGCTGCTGCTGCCTGAGGTCGGTTTTGCACGAACGACGACTGAACAGTCTCGACAACGGCACGGGGTCAATCGGCATCCCGTGTAACATACAGGCAAGAGAGCCGGCCCCATTTCCGGTCAGAATGCCGATTGGATCCACCGCTTGTTCTGAATGCTGGACTTGCACGGAGAACTGATCAGAAAATGGAAGGCGCTTCGCGTGGGCAATGCAGGCAATTCAGCCCCGATCATGACCGGCGCCACGGTAAGCAAGGTTTTGATGGAGCTGGTTTTGAAGAAATCAGGCTCCGGCTTTGTCTACCAGTCCGACAATCTCGACACCATTCTGTCCGGAAACCTGCCTGAAGGACTGCAACTGCTGGCAACGGCAACACAGGCAGACGAAACCGTGTTTGGCGCGGATGACGGCGCCCGTCTGATTGCCCTGAAACGCAGCGTCGCCGGCAACAACACGCCCATATCGACGGAAGTTGATGTAACCGCCGCCGCCGGTGTGCTGACATACCGCATCGATATCGAACGTATCGAGACGGCGGACATGACCGGAATTCTCTCGGTGATCACCGATATCTCTGAGACAAGGCACCGCGAGCGGATCTTGAAGACCCTGCTGCGCGAACTCAGCCATCGCTCAAAAAACCTGCTGGCGATCATTCAGGGCATTGCGACACAGACAGCCCGTCAAGCGCTGTCGCTCGACTATTTCCTCACCAAATTTCGCGGCCGTATCCAGTCGCTGTCCTATTCGCAAGACCTCGTCACCGATTCCAGCTGGCGCGGGGCCTATCTGTTTGCATTGACAGAGCGGCAATTCAGCGCCTACTGGCCGGATTCCCAAAGGCCGATCTCCATCACCGGCATCAATGCGCATCTCTCTCCCAACGCGACGCTGCATATCGGCCTCGCGCTACACGAACTCATCGTAAACTCGGCCTCTTACGGCGCGATCTCGGCAGGCCTCAACTCCCTGACCATCGATTGTTTCGAGACGATCCTGGACGAAAATGCGGCCATCGAGCTTGCCTGGGTCGAGGATCTGCCGCCAGCGGCGACACAGCGGGAGGCGGACGAGCACACATTTGCGCGCACCGTGCTGGAGCGTGTCGTGCCGGTGGCGATCGGCGGCAAGGCGATGTACCTCACAGCACCCGATCGCATCGAGTACCGCCTGACTATCCCATCCCGTGAATACGAAATCATCAACGATGATATGATGCGGTAGGCTGGGCATGCCCCCGATTACCACCGCAAAAATGGCAAAAAAAACAGCCAGCGCCGGGGAAGGCACTGGCTGATATTGACAACTCACCGAGGGGGCGTGTGAGCTGATGCTGGAATATATATTGGGGTTCCCATTGGGGGCGATGTGAACCGCTATCCAGACATCATGGAAACGGGCCGGCACACGAAAGGTTCCGATCGAACTGAACTTTTTTGAAAATATAAATTCGGCCGCTTTCAGAGCGCTTCCAGCTCGGCCCGATGCCTGTAGAGGCTGAGGAATTTGCGGTAATCACGGTCATAGATTTCCCGCATGTCCGCGTTCGGATATTGCTCATGGCCGCCGGGCGACATCGCCGGTCCGGCGGCGCGAAGGTCCGGATAGAGACCGCCCGCGACAGAGGCCACCATGGCCGTACCGAGCAAAACGGCATCGTTGGTTTCCGGCACGACGACCGTGCAGCCGGTGACGTCGGAATAAAGCTCCATCAAAAGCACATTGCGCACATGGCCCCCGGTCACATGCAGCGTGTCGAGATCGTAACCTGCTTGTTTCATCATTTCGAGAATGTGGCGGATCCCGAGCGCAATCGCCACACAGGTGCGCCAGTAAAGCCGACACAGCGCGTCGAACGAACTATCCAGCGTCAGGCCGCTGATGACGCCAAGCGCATGCGGATCGGCAAGTGGCGAGCGATTGCCATGAAAATCCGGCAGAACGTGCAGGCGCGCTGCAAAATCGTTGCCATAGGCAGCGCGCAGTTCCTGAATGCGAAGAACGATTCTAGCGTGAACTTCGGCATCCGGTTCGCCGCCGGAACTGTGACTGCGAACCACGTGATCAAGCAGTGCACCGGTTGCCGATTGACCGCCCTCGATCAACCAGCTGCCGGCAAACGCCGCCTCGAAATACGGCCCCCACATGCCAAAACCCGGCTTCATCTCCTGGGAAAAGGCGACAATGCAGCTGGAGGTCCCGGCGATCAGGGCAAGCTGCCGCTCCAGCCTGTCCGGTTCGCCGGCAAACGCGCCCAGCACACCGATGGCGCCGGCATAGGCGTCGATCAGCCCCGTCGCCACCGCGCAATCCTCATGCAGACCGAGTTCGGCCGCAGCCGCTGCCGTCAGATGGCCGACCGACTGCCCGACCGGCAGCGTCTTATCCGGCAAACCGCCACGCTCGCGCAAGTCCTCAAGCCCGATCGTTGTCAGGAACCCGTCCTGCCAGCCATTTTCCTTGTGCGAAAGATAATTCCATTTGGCCGTCAGCGTGCAACGCGACCGGGCGGCATTGCCAGTTGCCCGCCAGGACATGAAATCGGCCAGATCGAAAAAATATCCGGCCTTCTCCCATTGCTGCGGCAGGTTCTGCTTCAGCCACATCAGTTTCGGCATCTCCATTTCCGGAGACATCACGCGGCCGGAATGGTTGAGCACCGGATGTTCGGTGGCCGTGCAGAAATCGGCCTGCTTCAGCGCCCGGTGGTCGAGCCAGACGATGGTGTCCCATCGCGGATCGCCCTTGCGATTGACCGATAAAGGCGCTCCGTCCCTGTCGCGCACGACGAGCGAGCAGGTTGCGTCGAAACCGATTGCGGCAATGGATTCGGCAGGCACTCCGGCCTTGGCGCGGGCGGTCTTGACGGCGATGCAGACGGCGGCCCAGATGTTTTCGGAATCGTGCTCGGCGTGGTTTTCCTCAGGCCGGTTCATCGCGATCGGATAGTCCGCGCGGGCCAGTTGTCTGCCATGCCGATCGAAAATACCAGCGCGAGCGCTGCCGGTTCCGACGTCGACAGCAACGATCAAATCAGCCATCAGAGCCCTGCGTTCCCATCCCTTTGTTCTTTACGGACAAAATGGATCAATTCCCGCATGTCGTCAAACAGCACGTCAGGCGAAAGCCGCCGCAATGATTCCAGATGCCGCTCGGACTTTGCGTGCGAGGCGCCGGCAAAGGCAAAAACCCGCATGCCTGCTGCCTTGGCCGCCTCGATCCCGGCAGGACTGTCTTCGACGACGATGCAGTTTTCCGGCGGCGTTGCCATCTCGGCAGCGGCATGCAGGAAGAGATCCGGTGCCGGTTTGCCGTGCTTCACCATGCTGGAGCTGAACAGATGGGGCTCAAGCTTGTCGATCAGCCCGGTGATGGTCAGCGAAAGCCGGATACGCTCCATCTGGCTTGACGAGGCGACGCATCGGGGAAGATCGAGCTGATCGAGTGCCGTGGATATGCCCGCTACAGGCTGTAGTTCCTGCTGAAACCGCTTGTAGAGATCAAGGCGCATCTGCTCCAGAAAATGATCGTCCACCGCAAGGCCGTAATCGTCATGCAGGATGTCCGACATGGTCTTCAGGCTCTTGCCGAGAAACCGCTCCGTTGCCTCTTCGGCATCCATATCGACACCGGCATTGCGCAACACACGCACCAGCACATCAAGCGACAAAGGTTCGCTATCGACCAGAACCCCGTCGCAATCGAAAATCACCAGTTTTGGCGGATGCGTATTCATAGGCGTCAGACCACCGCTTGCCCGCCGGAGCGGCCGCAGTATCCGGCCACGACGTTACCCTGGGGCTGAAGCGTCATGAGGTCATTCTCCAAGTTTTCCGTCGAGATAGAGCTGCAGCGTCGCCCGCGTGCCCTTGTCCCAAAGCGTCCGCAGCGCATGCGCGAACCGTTTCTGGAACAGCGTTGATTGCGCAACATCGCCGAAGATGTCCGAAAGCGCAAGAAAGGCCTGTGGATCGTCCTTAGCTTTGATCGCCGCCGCATGAAGCCGGTCGGCGCTGGCATCGTTGAAGGCGATCGGCTTGCCGCTATCGGAGGTTCCCGCAAAATAGCGGCACCAGAGCGCCGATACCAGCGCAAGGCCGACGACATCCTCGCCACGCTGCAGCCGGTCAGCCGTCGTCGGCAGGATGAATTTCGGCTGCCGGTTGGAACCGTCCTGCGCCAGGCGCGGGATGGTGTCGGCGATCTTCGGATTGAACAGCCGCGACTCGACCTTTTTGAAATAGGCGTTCAGGTCGGTATTCGGCACCGGCGGGATGACCGGGATGATCTCATCCTGTTCGAGCTTCGCCAGGAAGGCGCAGACCGTCTTGTCCTCCATCGCCTCATGGACGAAATGGATATCGAGAAGCGCTGCCGGATAGGCAATCGCTGCATGGCCGCCATTGAGGATACGGATCTTCATATGCTCGTAAGGGCCGACATCCGGCACGAACTGGACACCGACCTTTTCAAGCGCCGGGCGGCCAGCGGGGAAATGATCTTCAAGAACCCACTGCTTGAACTCTTCACAGAAGACCGGCCAGTTATCGTCGATACCGTAATCATCGGCAACAATGCCGACTTCACGCGGGCTGGTCGCCGGGGTGATGCGATCGACCATGCCGCTTGGAAAGGCGACATTGGCCTCGATCCATTCGGCAAAGGACGGATCGGACAGGCTCGCAAGGCCGGACACGGCCGCATGCGTGACTTCGCCATTTCCCGGAATATTGTCGCAGGACATCACCGTGAACGGCACGATGCCCTTGTGCTTGCGGGCTTTCAAACCGGCAATGATCAAGCCGAACACGGTTTTCGGGTCATTCGGGTTCTGGCTGTCGGCAACGATGGCCGGATGTCTGGGATTGAACACGCCCGATGCCGGATCGATGAAATATCCGCCCTCGGTGATCGTCAGCGAGACGATGCGGATCGCCGGATCGGCAAGCACGGCAATCGTCGCTGCGGCATTACCCGGCCGCAGATAGTCGATCATCGGCGCCGTGACGCGCGCAGCGCTCTTGTTGTTGTCCTGCTCGACCACCGTCGTCAGGAAATCCTGTGCTTCGAGCTTTTCCCGCATCGCCTCGTCCGATGGCAAAACCCCTGCCCCGACAATCGCCCAGTCGTGGTCGCTGCCGGTGTTGAACAGATCATCGAGATAGATCGCCTGATGGGCGCGGTGGAAGTTGCCAACGCCAAAATGGACGATGCCAGCCTTTAACGCGGATCGGTCATAGGCCGGGATCGCGGCGGTCGCCTTGATGGCGGTAAGATTGGCGAGCGAGAGTTTGGTCGTCATGTTCATTCCTTTCGACGAGCTGTGAACTCAGCTCATCCAGTTGCCGCCATCGACATTGTAGGTCTGCGAAACGACATAGTTGCTGTCTGCGGAGGCGAGGAAGACCGCCATTCCCGTCAGGTCTTCGGCCGTGCCCATGCGTCCGAACGGAACTTCGGCACCGACAAGCCTCTTCTTCTCGCCGAGCGGGCGATTTTCATACTTGGCAAACATTGCATCGACACCATCCCAATGCTCGCCATCGACAACGCCGGGCGCAATCGCATTGACGTTGATACCGTGCTTGATGAGGTCCAGCCCTGCCGATTGGGTCAGGCTGATGACCGCCGCCTTGGTGGCGCAATAGACGCCGACAAGAGCTTCGCCCCGGCGCCCCGCCTGGCTTGCCATGTTGATGATCTTGCCGCCGCGTCCCTGCGCGATCATCAGCTTTGCAGCAGCCTGCAGGGTAAACAGCGTGCCGGAGACATTGATCGTAAACAGCCTGTCATAGCTTTCGCGGGTGATCTCGACGATCGGTGCCAGATCGAACAGGGCTGCATTGTTGACGAGGATATCGAGGCCACCCGCCTTTGCGGCCACCGCCGCAACCGCCGCGTCGATCGACGCCTGGCTGGTCACGTCCATCTGGACCGCATAGGCCGAAGGTCCAAGCTCGGCGGCCGTTAGGGTGGCGCGCTCGAGATTGATATCGGCAATCGCAACGGTAGCGCCTTCGCGGATGTAAGCCTCCGCGAAGGCGCGTCCGATCCCGCGCGCCGATCCGGTGATCAGAGCGCTTTTACCTTTGAGCCGTGTCATCGAATTGCCAGTCCCTTGTCCGTGAATTTGTGCACGCGGCCCTCTTCCGGTGTGAGGAAGACCTTGTCGCCATGCTTGACTGCAAAATCGCCGCCGACACGGGCTGTCACCAGCCCGATGCCATCGACATGAATGTGCAGGAAGGTATCCGATCCAAGATGTTCGGCGACGCCGACGGTGCCACGCCAAGCCCCGGATTCCGTCGAGAGTTTGAGATGCTCCGGACGAACACCGATCGTATGTGCGTTATGCGGCTTCGAGAATTCGCCGGTGGCAAAGTTCATCCGCGGCGAACCGATGAAGCCGGCGACGAAGATATTGTCCGGCCGGTGATAGAGATCGAGCGGCGAACCGACCTGTTCGATATTGCCGGCGTTGAGCACGACAATCTTGTCGGCCATGGTCATGGCTTCGACCTGGTCGTGGGTGACGTAGATCATCGTCGTCTTCAACTGATGATGCAGCTCGCTGATTTCCAGCCGCATCGTGCCGCGCAAGGCCGCGTCCAGATTGGAGAGCGGCTCGTCGAACAGGAAGGCCGAGGGTTCGCGCACGATGGCGCGGCCGATGGCAACACGCTGGCGCTGGCCGCCGGAAAGCTGGCCGGGGCGCCGGTCGAGATAGTTGGTGAGGTTGAGGACGCGCGCCGCCTCCGTCACCTTCTTGTCGATCACACCCTGATCCATCTTCGCCATCTTCAGGGGGAAGGCGATATTGTTGCGCACCGTCATGTGTGGGTAGAGCGCGTAAGACTGGAACACCATGGCCAGTCCACGTTTGGCCGGTGCCATTCCCGTGACGTCGCGTCCGTCGATCTCGATCGTGCCTGACGACGTATCCTCAAGACCGGCGATCAGACGCAGCAAGGTCGATTTTCCGCAGCCCGAGGGACCGACGAAGACGACGAATTCGCCCTCGTTGATCGTCAGGTCGATACCGGGAATGACCTGCGTCGCGCCAAAGCTCTTGTTGACCTTTTTCAGCTGAATATTGCCCATGCGTGCCTCCCAAGTCTTTTCTGTGCGTTACTTCACGGCGCCAAAAGTCAGGCCGCGGACAAGTTGTTTTTGTGAGAACCAGCCCATGATCAGGATCGGTGCGATGGCAAGGGTCGAAGCTGCCGACAGCTTTGCCCAGAACAGACCTTGCGGGCTGGAGAACGAGGCTATGAAAGCCGTCAGCGGCGCCGCATTGGTGGTGGTCAGCCGGATCGTCCAGAACGCTTCGTTCCAGGCAAGGATGATGTTGAGCAGCATGGTCGAGGCGATACCAGGCACCGCCATCGGCGTCAGCACGTAGACGATCTCGCCCCAGAGCGATGCACCATCCATCCGCGAGGCTTCCAGGATCTCACCGGGAATTTCGCGAAAGTAGGTATAGAGCATCCAAACGACGATCGGCAGGTTGATCATCGTCAGCATGATGGTGAGGCCAAAGCGGCTGTCGAGCAAGCCGAAGTCGCGGAACAGCAGATAGATCGGCACCATGACGGCTGCAGCCGGCATCATCTTGGTGGAGAGCATCCACATCAGGATGTCCTTGGTCTTGTTGGTCGGCGAAAAGGCCATCGACCATGCGGCCGGTACCGAAATCAGCAGCGCGAGCAGCGTCGAGCCAAGCGACAGGATGACCGAGTTCAGGAAGAACTTGAAATAATTACTCTGGGCCTGCACGGCGCCGTAGCTTTCGACCGTGCCCGAGGGAACGAGATTGAACCCCTGGATCGCCTCGGTCTCGGATTTGAACGAGGTGATGATCGTGTAAAGGATCGGGAAGAAGATCACGAGTGCGATGATCCAGGCGACGATGGTGAAGAAGACGGTTCTTCTGGTCGAAACGGCACGTGCCATGGTCTTGCCTCCCTTAAAAAGCTGTTCCAGGAAAAGTGTGAAGCGGTTTTCCGTCAGGAACTGCGTTAACTATTTGTCGAGGTTCTTGCCAACGGCGCGCATCAGGAAGAAGGCGACGATATTGGCGAGGATGACTGCGATAATGCCGCCGGCCGAAGCGCCGCCGACGTCGTAGCCGAGCAGAGCGGTGCGGTAGATCAGGAACGGCAGGTTGGTCGATGCGTAACCCGGACCGCCATTGGTGGTAACGAGGATTTCGGCATAGACCCCCAGAAGGAAGATCGTCTGGATCAGGATGACGACGGTGATCGAGCGGGCCAGATGCGGCACCGTCAGGTAGATGAAGCGGTTAACGAAGCCGGCGCCATCCATTTCGGCGGCTTCCTTCTGCTCGCCGTCAAGCGACTGAAGGGCGGTCAAAAGGATCAGCGTTGCAAAGGGCAGCCATTGCCAGGCGACGATGATGATGATCGAAAACAGCGGATACTGACCGAACCAGTCGATCGGCTGCAGTCCGAAGAAGCGGCTGATATCGGCAAACACGCCATATTGCGGATGCATGATCATGTTCTTCCAGACCAGCGCCGCAACCGGCGGCATGACGAAGAACGGTGAGATCACCAGGATGCGGACAAGCCCCTGCCCCCACATCGGCTGATCGAGCATCAGCGCAATGGCGACGCCGCCGATGACCGTGATAAAAAGCACGCCGCCCACGATGAGCAGCGTGTTCCAGATGGACTGGAAAAAAGCAGGATCCGTGTAGAAATACTGATAATTGAACAGGCCAGCGAAACTGACATTGCCGGGGTTGAGCAGGTTGTAGTTCTGGAACGAGAACCACAGCGTCATGGCCAGTGGCACGATCATCCAGATCAGGAGAAGCCCGACAGACGGGGCCATCATCCAGCGCGCAAGCGCCCGCGTATTCTGCGTAGCCATTTCAACACCCTCCCTCTGATGCCGGTCCGGACACCCGCCCCGCCGGGAGGGCAGCAAGCCGGCCGCCTTGGTCGTCTTTTTGGAAAAGCCTGACGTCAGACGCGGTGACCAATAGACTTCACAGCGGACGACGCCAGGTTAGAGTTGGCAACCCGGATGGTAGTCCGGGCTGCCTGTCCTTGGGAAGGAACCTACTTGATGTAACCGCCGCGGGTCATTTCGCGGGTGGTTACCTGCTGTGCCTGCGCCAGCGCATCATCAACCGTCATCTGACCGGCGAGAGCCGCCGAGAACAGCTGACCGACCGTCGTGCCGAGACCCTGGAATTCCGGGATGGCGACGAACTGAACACCGACGTAAGGCACGGGCTTGACGGACGGGTTCTTCGGGTCGGCGGCATTGATGCTTTCGAGCGTCATCTTGGCGAACGGCGCCGCCTTCTGGTACTCGGGGTTGTTGTAGAGCGAGGTACGCGTACCCGGAGGAACGTTTGCCCAGCCTTCCTTGGCAGCGACCACGTCGAGATAGTGCTTGCTGGTTGCCCAGGACACGAACTTCTCGGCAGCTTCCGCCTTCTGGGTACCTGCCGGAACGGCAAGGCTCCATGCCCAAAGCCAGTTGCCACGCTTGCCAAGGCCCGTATCCGGAGCGAGAGCGAAGCCGACCTTGTCGGCGACCGTGGAGCCTTTCGGATCGGTTACCATGGACGCGGCGACAGTGGCATCGATCCACATGCCGCACTTGCCCTGCTGGAACAGCGCCAGGTTTTCGTTGAAGCCGTTGGACGAAGCACCCTGGGGACCGGCATCGTTCATCAGCTTGACATACATCTCAAGCGCGTTTTTCCACTCCGGCTGATCGAACTGGGGCTTCCAGTTCTCGTCGAACCAGCGGGCGCCGAAGGCGTTGGAGGTGGCGGTCAGGAACGCCATGTTTTCGCCCCAGCCAGCCTTGCCGCGAAGGCAGATGCCGTTGATGCCGGCGGCACGATCGGTCATCTTGCGGGCTGCCTCACCGATGAATTCCCAGGTCGGGGCATCGGGCATCTTCAGACCGGCCTTTTCGATCAGGTCCTTGCGGTACATGACCATCGAGCTTTCACCGTAGAACGGTGCAGCGTAGAGCTTGCCGTCCTCCCCGGTCAGGCCCGAGCGGATGGCAGGCAGCAGATCGTCGACGTCGTAGTCGGCGCCGAGCTTGTCGAGCGGCAGGAGCCAGCCCTGCTTGGCCCAGATCGGAACTTCATAGGTGCCGATCGTGAGCACGTCGTACTGGCCACCCTTGGTGGCGATATCCGTGGTGACGCGTTCGCGCAACACGTTTTCCTCGAGCGTTACCCAATCGAGCTGAATGTCGGGGTTGGCCTTGGTGAAATCGTCCGTCAGCCCCTGCATGCGGATCATGTCGCTGTTGTTCACCGTGGCAATGGTGAGAGTTTCTGCCTGGGCGAAACCCGCGATGACGATTGCCGAGCATGTGCCCAGCAGGAAAGTTTTCAAGTTCATATATCTTCCTCCCAGAAGAGTTATGAGCATTTGCCTTGCTCGTGGGCAATTACTCACATATCCGCGAAAAATGTCAATCGGCATTCGTTGCTGCAGTGCAGAAACGTCCGATGGCCTGTTTGATTTTGCTTGTGAAAATTTCTGTCTAGACGCTCAATTGGCGAGCAAAAACTGGGCCGTTGCCTCGTCCGTGATCAAGCCGTTGATCACTCGCCCCGTCAGAGCGGCCCGCAAAGCAACCTGTTTGCGCTGGCCCTTGGCGATGCCGATGACGGTCGCCGAATCACGCGACGGCAAGGGCACGCTGGCAACACGCTCGTTGATACTGCCGGACAGCATCCGCCCGTCGCGATCAAACATCCAGCCGCAGATTTCACCCGCAGCCCCCTCGTCCATCAGCTGCATCATCTCGTCGCGCGCCAAAAAGCCATCCTCGCACAAGGGCGCGTCCTGGCCGAGTTCACCGACACCGACAAAGGCGACATTGGCTTCGGAACCGAGCTGCAGGGCAGATTTGACCAGCGCCTGATTGTGCAGCAGCTCCCGCTCCTCCGGTGAAGACACCAGAACCGGCAGCGGCATCGGAAAATGCCGGGCCTTGACGGCATCCGCCATCGAGAAGATGACGTTGTAATAAGCAGCTGATCCATCCAGACCGATATTGCCGGTCAACGAGACGATGCGATGCTGCGGACATTCCATCGCCGGCAGCTGGTCGATCGCCGCCTTCAGCGTTCGCCCCGTGCCGATCGCCAGGATGATCGGATCGACCGATTTCAGCCAGCGCTCGATCTCGGCCGCCCCCGCTTCCGCAATGCCGACCGTCGTCGATGAAGACCCGGGGTCACTCGGCACGATGTCCACTTGCCACAGGTCGAATTTTTCCTTGAGGCGAAGCCCGAGTTCCAGGCAGGCGGCGATCGGGTGGTCGAGGCGAACCTTGATCAGACGTTCGGCCATTGCCAGAGAAACGAGCCGCTGGGCCGACTGGCGCGAGATGCCCATCGTGGAGGCGATTTCGTCCTGCGTACGCCCGGCGACATAATAGAGCCAGCCCGCACGCGCGGCGTCATCGAGCCTGTTATTACCGTCCGGTCTGCGCGCCATTGTCCGTACTCCCTGAACGATGTGCTGACACTTTTTCCAGGCTTCTGTCAAACACAGACCATAAGACTTGCCTTTTCAGCCCCCTTGAAACCCCTACGATGCTGGGATTCCAGCGATTTTCATTTAAAATTTTACCGTTTGATAAAAAAATAAAGCGTGTTACCGTTTCAACATCCTGAGGCGCGACATTTGGGAGCAAAAAATGGGAACGACTGAAACTGGAATACTGAGCGGGCGCCTGTCACCCGTCGAATACGAGAAGAATTTTTCCGATCTGCACCCGCCGCTGGACGAGCATGAAGCACTGGTCGCCTCCGACCGCTGTTATTTCTGCTACGACGCGCCCTGCATGACGGCCTGTCCCACCTCCATCGATATCCCGCTGTTCATCCGGCAGATATCGACTGGAAACCCCATCGGGTCGGCAAACACCATCTTCGACCAGAACATCCTCGGCGGCATGTGCGCTCGCGTCTGTCCCACCGAAACGCTCTGCGAACAGGCCTGCGTGCGCAACGAGGCCGAGCACCGGCCGGTCGAGATCGGACGGCTGCAGCGTTATGCGACCGATATTGCCATGCGCGAAAACCGGCAGTTCTACCAGCGTGCCGCACCGACCGGAAAATCCATCGCCGTCATCGGTGCCGGCCCGGCCGGTCTTGCCTGCGCTCACCGCCTGGCCGTCAAGGGCCATGACGTCACCATTTACGATGCCCGAGAAAAGGCAGGCGGCCTCAATGAATACGGCATCGCCACCTACAAGGCCGTCGATGATTTCGCCCAGGCCGAGGTCGATTACGTGCTTGCCATCGGCGGTATCGATATCCGCAATCGCATGATGCTCGGACGTGATTTCTCGCTGAGCGACATGCTGGCCAAGCATGATGCGGTGTTCCTCGGTCTTGGCCTTGTCGGCGTCAATGCGCTGAGGGCCGAAGGCGAAACCGCAGAAGGTGTCGAGGATGCCGTCGATTTTATCGCGGCACTGCGCCAATCGCAAACCAAGGCCGACATCGCCATCGGTCGCCGCGTCGTGGTGCTCGGCGGCGGCATGACGGCCGTCGATGCGGCCGTTCAGGCCAAGCTGCTCGGCGCAGAGGAGGTGACCATCTGTTATCGCCGCGGCAAGGAGCATATGAACGCCTCCGTGTTCGAGCAGGATCTGGCTGCCGCCAAGGGCGTTACCATCCGCCACTGGCTGCAGCCCAAGCGCATCATTGCCCGTGATGGCAAGGTTGCCGGGATCGAACTCGACTATACGGCTATTGCCGACGGCCGGCTGACGACAACCGGCGAGACCGGCGTCATCACCGCCGATCACGTGCTCAAGGCCATCGGCCAGACGTTCGAGGCCGACGGTCTCGGCATCATCACCCTGCAGTCCGGCCGCATCGTCGTCGATGCCCAAGGCCGCACCTCGCTCGACCGTGTCTGGGCGGGTGGCGACTGTGTACTGGGCGGCGAGGACCTGACGGTTTCCGCTGTTGCCATGGGCCGCGACGCCGCCGAATCGATCAACCACGTGCTCGCCGCTGCATCGCAGCCGGCTGTTGCCGTCGCTTGAAGGGGAGAATGAACCATGGCTGATCTGTGCAACAATTTCGTCGGCATCAAGTCTCCGAACCCCTTCTGGCTGGCTTCGGCACCGCCAACCGACAAGGCCTACAATGTCGAGCGCGCCTTCAAGGCGGGCTGGGGCGGCGTCGTCTGGAAGACGCTGGGCGAGGAAGGCCCGCCGGTCGTCAATGTCAACGGCCCGCGCTATGGCGCCATCTGGGGTGCCGACCGCCGTCTGCTCGGTCTCAACAATATCGAACTGATCACCGACCGCGACCTCTATACCAACCTGCGCGAAATGAAGCAGGTGAAGATGAACTGGCCGGATCGCGCCCTGATCGCCTCGATCATGGTGCCATGCGAGGAAAACGCCTGGAAATCGATCCTGCCGCTGGTGGAAGAAACCGGCGCTGACGGCATCGAACTCAATTTCGGCTGTCCGCACGGCATGTCGGAACGCGGCATGGGCGCTGCGGTCGGACAGGTGCCGGAATATATCGAGATGGTCGTGCGCTGGTGCAAGCAGTATACCCGCATGCCGGTCATCACCAAGCTGACCCCGAACATCGCCGACATCCGCAAGCCCGCGCGCGCCGCCAAATCCGGCGGCACCGACGCCGTCTCGCTGATCAACACGATCAATTCGATCACCTCGGTCAATCTCGATACCTTCTCGCCGGAACCATCGATCAACGGCAAGGGCAGTCACGGCGGCTATTGCGGCCCGGCGGTCAAGCCGATCGCGCTCAACATGGTGGCCGAGATCGCCCGCGATCCAGAAACCTACGGACTGCCGATCTCCGGCATCGGCGGCATCACCACCTGGCGCGACGCGGCCGAATTTCTCGTCCTTGGCGCCGGCAACGTGCAGGTCTGCACGGCGGCCATGACCTACGGCTTCAAGATCGTCCAGGAGATGATCACGGGGCTTTCGGACTGGATGGATGCAAAAGGACATCGCGACCTCGACGATATCTGCGGCCGCGCCGTGCCCAACGTTTCCGACTGGCAGTATCTCAACCTCAACTACATCGCCAAGGCAAAGATCGACCAGGATTCCTGCATCAAGTGCGGCCGCTGCCACATCGCCTGCGAGGATACCTCGCATCAGGCGATCACCCAGTTTGTCGATGGCAAAAGGCATTTCGAGGTGATGGAAGACGAATGCGTCGGCTGCAATCTCTGCGTCAACGTCTGTCCCGTGCAGGACTGCATCACCATGGTGGGTCTGGAGCCCGGAATGCTCGACGAGCGCACCGGCAAGGTGGTCGATCCGAACTATGCTAACTGGACGACCCACCCGAACAACCCGATGGCCAATCAGGCCGCCGAATAATCTTCCTCTGCAAGAATATCAGCCGCCCCGTCGAAAGGCAGGGCGGCTGATCGTCGGTCAGCGCTGCGAAATGCAGCGGATTTCAAGACAGTGCCGGCAGACTGCCGATTGCGCACGGCATGGCAACGGTGCGTCCACAAAAACGTGCGTTGCCCCTTACCGCGAACTCGTCAATAAGAAGGGACGAAGATGCGGCTTTGCCGCCAACACCGGATGTCTGCTTGAAGATCGCCTCCTCACGTACCCGCAAAAGGCTGCATCTCCTGACGGGCGCCTGCCTTGGCCTGTTTCTGCTCACGCATTTTTCAAACCACGCCCTGGGTCTCATCTCCGTCGAAGCCATGGAAGCGGCGCGCCGGATTTTCAACTCTGTCTGGCGCAGCTGGCCGGGAACGGTGCTCCTGTACGGTTCGCTGCTCGTGCACTTCGTGCTCGCCCTTGAAAGCCTTTATCGCCGTCAGACTCTGCGCATGCCGGTGCGGGAAGCGCTGAAAATCATCTTCGGCCTCACCTTTCCCTTTCTCATCGTCAGCCATGTGGTCAGCACGCGGGTCGAGTGGATGCTCACGGGTTACGGCGACGGCTATTATCAAGTGTTGCCAGCGCTCTGGTCGAACCCCTTCAACGCGACACGGCAATCGCTGGCTTTGATTTTCGCATGGACGCATGGGTGCCTGGGCGCCTGGTTCTGGATGCGGGGCCGCAGTTGGTATCCGCGCTATTTCCTGTTTTTCTATTCCTTCGCCGTGCTCGTTCCGATGCTCGCTCTGCTCGGTTTTGCCGTCGGCGCCCGATCGCTGGAGGTCGGGCTGCCATCGACAACCTGGTTTATGCCACACCGCACCCCGCCCGAAATGATCGGGCAAATCAGGACGTCCATCGTTGCCGGCCTGATCGCAATGATCGCCGGGACCTTGACCCTGCGCGCCATTCCTGTGCGCGGAAAAATTCGCGTCACCTACCCGGACCGGGCCATCTCGGTCGCAAAAGGTTTCAGTGTGCTCGAGGCAAGCCGTGCCGCCGGTATCCCGCATCTGTCGATCTGCGGCGGACGTGGACGCTGTTCGACCTGCCGGGTGCGGGTGACGGAGGGTCTGGAGCGCCAGCCGCCGGCCAGCGATGCCGAACAGGCGACGCTGACGCGTATCCGCGCACCCGACAATGTGCGGCTCGCCTGCCAGCTGCGGCCGAGCCACAATCTGTCGATCTCCCCCATCCTGGGCGGCGACAATGTCGGCCTGAAAGCCCAACCGACAGAGCAGCAGGCCGCCGGCCGCGAACGTCATATCGCCGTCTTGTTTTGCGATCTTCGCGATTTCACCCTGCTTGCCCAGAAACAGCTGCCTTTTGATACGGTCTTCCTGCTCAACCGTTATTTCGAGACCATCGGGGAAGCGGTGGAAGAGTCGGGCGGCGTCATCGACAAATTCATCGGTGATGGCGCGCTTGCAATCTTCGGGCTGAATAACAGCATCGAGGAAGCCTGCGCCCAGGCGCTGACGGCGACGGCGCGCATCGCCAAGGGGATCGATGTGCTCAACCGCAACTTCATGAGCGAACTGGACAAACCGTTGCGCATCGCCATGGGCATGCATGCCGGTCCGGCGATTATCGGCCAGATCGGCTATGGCAAGGCCTCGTCGCTGACCGCTGTCGGCGACACGATCAACGCGGCAAGCCGCCTGGAAGGCTTTGCCAAGGAATATGACGCCCAGCTTGCCGTTTCAGCCGATCTGGTCCGCTATGCCGGGCTGAAGGTGGACAACCGGGAAAGCTACAACATCTCCATTCGCGGCCGCGCCGGCACGCTCGAAACGCTGATCGTCGAGAGCGCGGAGGAGGTGGAAGCCATGCTCGCAGCAGGAAAACAGCCGGAGAGCCCGGCGGTCTGACAGGCTGAATGTGGATCGTCGTCAGTCAGGTGCTGCCGTCCCTGATTTCCAGGCCGCTGACGAACAACTGCTCGAGAAATCGCGCCGCATCTTCGAAACGCCCCTCGCCCGAGCGCTCCTCGCCGAGCACCCCGCGCACCTGAACGTCGAAATCCGCATAATGCTGGGTCGTCGACCAGATGGCGAAGATCAGGTGATAGGGGTCGCACTTGGCAATTTTGCCGGCCTTGGCCCAACTGCGGATCACCTCGGCCTTCTCATCGACGAGCGATTTCAAAGGGCCTTTCAACTCATCTTCGATGTGCGGCGCACCCTGCAGGATTTCATTGGCGAACAACCGGCTTTCGCGCGGAAAATCCCGCGCCATTTCCAGTTTGCGCCGAATATAGCTGCGGATTTCCGAAACCGGGCTCCCCTCCGCATCGAACTCGCGCAGCGGATCGAGCCAGCTGTCCAGCACCCGATCGATCAGCGCCCTGTGCATCGCGTCCTTGGTGCGGAAATAATAAAGCAGGTTGGGCTTCGACATGCCCGCCACATCGGCGATCTGGTCGATGGTGCTGCCGCGAAAACCGTGGGTGGCGAACACGTCCAGCGCCGCCTCCAGAATCAGTTCTTCCTTCTCCTCCTGGATGCGGGTTCGCCTTTGCGTTCGGGCTGCCCTCGGAAGTACCATCTTTCCCCCAGTCTTCTCAGCAATCGCCACGGGTGCGCGGCCTTTAAAACGTCCGAAAACAGCAGGATCCAAAAATTCGGACGGCGCTGACGTTTTTTCTGTTTTTCCACCTTGAGTGCGGCAACGGAAGTTGTAATGTTTTACCAACCGGTCAAATTATCAGTCAGTTCAAACGCAAACGCAACGGCTGATCGTAGGGCAATCGAAAAAACCAGATGCCCCGATTTGACCACGGGAACGACGGGATGCGCAGCCAAATCTGCCTCCCTTAAAAAGAATGAGGAGAACCGTCATGGCTCATGCACCGGGCGAGAACATGCGCGTCAAGGCCGACCGTCTGTGGGATTCACTGATGGATATGGCCAAGATCGGCCCTGGCATTGCCGGCGGCAACAATCGCCAGACATTGACCGACGAAGACGGCGAAGGCCGCCACCTGTTTCAGACATGGTGTGAAGACGCCGGCATGACCATGGGCGTCGATAAGATGGGCACGATGTTTGCCACCCGCCCCGGCACCGATCCCGACGCCCTGCCCGTCTATGTCGGTTCGCATCTCGACACCCAGCCGACCGGCGGCAAATATGACGGCGTGCTTGGCGTGCTTGGCGCGCTGGAAGTCGTGCGCACCATGAACGATCTGGGTATCAAGACGAAACACCCGATCGTCGTCACCAACTGGGCAAACGAGGAAGGCGCACGTTTCGCACCGGCCATGCTGGCCTCCGGCGTCTTTGCCGGCATCCACGAGCTCGACTACGCCTATGGCCGCAAGGACCCAGAAGGCAAGACCTATGGCGACGAGCTGAAACGGATCGGCTGGCAGGGCGACGAAGAGGTCGGCGCCCGAAAAATGCACGCCTATTTCGAGTATCATATCGAGCAGGGCCCGATCCTCGAGGCGGAAGAAAAGACCATCGGCGTGGTGACGCACTGTCAGGGCCTCTGGTGGCTGGAATTCACGCTGACCGGCCGTGAGGCGCATACCGGCTCGACCCCGATGAACCTGCGCGTCAACGCCGGCCTTGCCATGGCGCGGATCATCGAGATGGTTCAGGGTGTTGCCATGGAAAACCAGCCGGGCGCCGTCGGCGGTGTCGGCCAGGTGTTCTTCTCGCCCAATTCGCGCAACGTGCTACCAGGCAAGGTCGTCTTCACCGTCGATATCCGCTCTCCCGACAAGGCCAAGCTCGACCGGATGCGCGCCAAGATCGAGGCCGAAGCGCCGAAGATCACCGATGCGCTCGGCGTCGGCTGTTCAATCGAAGCCATCGGCCATTTCGAGCCAGTCACCTTCGATCCGACGCTGGTCACCGCCGTTCGCACCGCCGCCGAAAAGCTCGGCTACAGCCACATGAACCTGATCTCAGGCGCCGGCCACGACGCCTGCTGGGCCTCCAAGGTCGCCCCCGCCACCATGGTCATGTGCCCCTGCGTCGGTGGTTTGAGCCACAACGAGGCGGAGGAAATATCGAAGGAATGGGCATCTGCCGGGTGCGATGTGCTGTTCCATGCGGTGGTGGAGACTGCGGGGATTGTGGGGTGAAGATTTATTGCAAGATTACTGGTCGCCAAGCCCAGGCGATCCTCGGACACCACGACGTTGTCCCTGTCTACAAATGTTTCCTACCGGGGCGCCCGTCAAATGAGGATGCTCATGCTCACAAATTCGAACACATCGAAGATGCTGCAGTTTTTCTAGTTAGCCAACCTGGCTCAGGGATACGCGTAATCGCAACAGGCTCCGGAACAGGTGAAAAAACAGCGATATTGAGCAAAACTATCGTCATCGAGCGGGATGCATAAGACCGTTTAATATTGGGAGATAGCAATGACCACAGTCATCAAAAACGGCACCATCGTCACCGCCGACCTCACCTACAAGGCCGACGTCAAGATCGATGGCGGCAGGATTGTCGAGATCGGGCCAAACCTCCTAGGCGATGAGACGCTGGATGCGACCGGTTGTTATGTCATGCCCGGCGGCATCGATCCGCACACCCATCTCGAAATGCCGTTCATGGGCACCTATTCTTCTGACGATTTCGAGAGCGGCACGCGGGCAGCGCTCTCCGGCGGCACGACGATGGTCGTCGACTTCGCCCTGCCCGCCCCCGGCCAGTCGCTGCTCGAAGCACTCACCATGTGGGACAACAAGACGTCGCGGGCCAACTGTGATTTCTCCTTCCACATGGCGATCACCTGGTGGAGCGAGCAAGTCTTCAACGAGATGCAGACCATCGTTCAGGACAAGGGCATCAACTCGTTCAAGCACTTCATGGCCTACAAGGGCGCGCTGATGGTGGATGACGACGAGATGTTCCACTCGTTCCAGCGCTGCGCCGAGCTTGGTGCGTTGCCGATGGTGCATGCAGAGAACGGCGATATTGTTGCCCAGATGCAGGCGAAACTTCTGGCAGACGGCAACAATGGCCCGGAAGCCCACGCCTATTCGCGGCCCCCGGCCGTCGAGGGCGAAGCCACCAACCGCGCCATTATCATCGCCGACATGGCAGGCAGCCCGCTCTATGTGGTCCACACCTCTTGCGAACAGGCCCATGAAGCCATCCGCCGCGCCCGGCAAAATGGCATGCGCGTCTATGGCGAACCGCTGATCCAGCACCTGACACTGGATGAAAGCGAATATGCCAATCCCGATTGGGATCACGCCGCCCGCCGCGTCATGTCGCCGCCGTTCCGCAACAAACAGCATCAGGACAGTCTCTGGGCAGGCCTGGCCGCCGGTTCCCTGCAGGTGGTCGCGACCGATCACTGCGCTTTCACCACCGCACAAAAGCGCTTTGGCGTCGGCGATTTCACCAAAATCCCCAATGGCACCGGCGGGCTTGAAGACCGGATGCCGATGCTCTGGACGAATGGCGTCGCCACCGGCCGCATCACCATGAACGAGTTCGTCGCCGTCACCTCGACCAATATCGCCAAGATCCTCAACATGTATCCGAAAAAAGGCGCGATCCTCGTCGGCGCCGATGCCGATCTCGTCGTTTGGGATCCGAAACGCTCAAAGACGATTTCAGCCACAAGCCAGCAGTCGGCGATCGATTACAACGTCTTCGAGGGCAAGCAGGTCACCGGCCTGCCGCGCTACACGCTGACGGGCGGTGTCGTCGCCATCGAGGAATCGACGATCAAGACGCGGGAAGGCCAGGGCAAGTTCGTCAGCCGCGAACCCTTTACGGCCGTCAACAAGGCGCTCTCGACCTGGAAGGACATTACCGCGCCGCGCAAGGTCCAGCGCACCGGCATTCCGGCAAGCGGGGTGTGAAGGTGAGCGCCGCAACCCGCATGGCTGTGTTGCTTTTCGCCAGCTTTTCGATGGCCGCACCGGCTATCGCGAGCGAGACTTTCCTCGATGGCGATTACGGCAACAAGGATGGTTGCGCCTATTCCAAGACCGGAGAATCCACCGGATCGGACAATTTCTTCCTGCTGACCAACGAAGGCATCACCACGGCAGCATCCTCTTGCAGCTTCAAGGGTCCTGTGACGAAAAACGGTACATCCTTTGCCGCGACAGTCTCATGCAGTGCCGAGGGCGAAAGCGGCGAAGCGGACGAGAGTGTCGAGATCCTGCGCACACGCAAGGATTACACCATCGCTTTCAAGGACGGGACACGCTGGGGGCCTCTGAAGAAATGCAAATGATGTGTCCCCCATCCAGCATGGCACTCTGTCGCCGGCCGGCGGGCCAAGGGCGGTATGATGAGCCCGCTCACGCAACACCAGAATTAGAGCGAAACGGAAGTCTCCAGCAACAGCACGACGCTCTCCGGCACATTCGGATCGGCGCACGCTGTCACCACAGACAGGGACCGGTCCGGCAGACCTTTCCGCATCTCCCCGGCATCGATATCGCGCGCAGCATACCCCATTCAAAAAATATGAAGTACGACTATCGGAGGCAGAAAGCCGAATGACGTCACACCAATCTTCCAGGCAATGGCATTCAGGGCGGAGCGCACCGGACACAATGACAACCACACCAGCATCCGTCGTTTCGGCGCGCGATCTCGGCCTCACCTTCGAGACCAATGACGGCCCCGTCAACGCGCTGACCGGCGTCGATCTCGACGTCAACAAGGGCGATTTCGTCTCTTTCATCGGCCCTTCCGGCTGCGGCAAGACCACCTTCCTGCGCGTCATCGCCGATCTGGAAAAACCGACCTCCGGCTCGATCACCGTCAACGGCACGACGCCGGAAGACGCCCGCAAGAACCGCTCCTATGGGTATGTCTTCCAGGCCGCCGCGCTTTACCCGTGGCGCACCATCGAAAAGAACATCGCCCTGCCGCTGGAAATCATGGGCTATAGCACCGCCGACCAGAAAGCCCGGATCGACCGCACCCTGGAGCTGGTGAACCTGACGGGCTTCGGCAAAAAGTTCCCCTGGCAGCTTTCGGGCGGCATGCAGCAGCGCGCCTCGATCGCCCGTGCGCTCGCCTTCGATGCCGATCTTCTCTTGATGGACGAGCCTTTTGGCGCACTCGACGAAATCGTCCGCGATCACCTGAACGAGCAACTGCTGAAACTCTGGGACCGCACCAACAAGACGATCTGCTTCGTTACCCACTCGATCCCCGAAGCCGTCTATCTCTCCACCAAGATCGTCGTCATGAGCCCCCGTCCCGGCCGGGTCACCGATATCATCGAATCCACCCTGCCCAGGGACCGCCCGCTCGGCATCCGCGAAACCCCGGAATTCCTGCAGATCGCCCACCGTGTACGCGAGGGATTGAGGGCGGGGCATAGCTATGATGAGTAGGGCGGCGGAAATCGTGGTGAAGGCCCCTCCCCAACCCCTCCCCACAAGGGGGAGGGACTTGACCGCGCTCGCTGCGGCTCCCAGGCTCCCTACGCGCACAGGCGTGCGGAACGTGGGCTTCCGGTCAAGTTATCAAGGCTTTCAGCCCGCTAGGAGGATTCTGGAGGACGAAGCAGATGCCACGGGTTTCCCCCTCCCCCTTGTGGGGAGGGTGGTGAGCGCAGCGAACCGGGAGGGGTCTTTCTTGCCACACTCCAATATCGACCCAAAAACTCGAACGAGGGCCAAGAAACTACGCACCGAACTGACCAAAGCGGAAGCAAAAATGTGGAATATGCTGCGAGACTTCCGCGCGCGTGGCGCCCGTTTCCGCCGCGAAACTCCAATCGGCCCCTACATCGCTGATTTTTCCTGGCTGTCGGCTCGCATTGTGATTGAAGTGGATGGCGATAGCCATGAAACGTCAATTGGAAGAAAGCACGATAGCCAACGTGACCGGTTCCTTCAGACGCAAGGTTTTACCGTCCTGCGCTTCGACAATGCACAGGTGGTTGATGGTCCGGACTACGTTTTTCTCACCATAGAGCGGGCCATTTCACCCTTTCTACAGATCGAGCCAAGCCAATGAACCTCTCCTTCATCCTCTGGCTCTCCGCCTCCATGGCGATTTTCCTCAGCGCCGCAACAGCATCGCGGTACTATGTCTCCAGCAACAACATCCTGATCCTGCTGTTCTCGCTCGGCCTCTATTGCCTGGGCAACCTGATGATGGTGCGGCTGATGCGCGAGGGCGGGCTTGGGCTTGCCATTTCGGCATCGGCCGTCGCCCAGCTGCTTCTGGTCAATGTCATCGCCTTTGCCGTCTTCGGCGAGCGCATGACCTTGCCGCAACTGGCCGGCGTCGCGTTGGGCGTTGTGTCGATGGGGCTGATGCTGATGCCCACGGGAGGGAAGGCTTGAGCATGGAAAAGCCGAACCTTTTCAAAGACAGGATTATGCCGGTGGGGGTCATCCTCCTTGTTGTCCTCGCCATCTGGTATGTCGCGGTGGTCTTCCTCAATGCACCGTTCGAGCGTGATACCGCCGCCCGCGCCGGAACAGAAATCACCTTCTCCGAAATCCTGCCGAAAACCATGTTCCAGCAACGGCCGGTGCTTCCGGCTCCGCATCAGGTGATCGCCGAAATCTGGAACACGACATTCCTGATGCCGATCACCTCCAAGCGCAGCCTTGTCTACCATGCGTGGATTACGCTCTCGGCGACGCTGCTCGGCTTCGGCATCGGCACTGTGCTCGGCATTCTGCTGGCCGTCGGCATCGTCCACAACCGCGCCATGGACCGCTCGCTGATGCCCTGGGTGATCGCCAGCCAGACCATCCCCATCCTAGCCATCGCCCCGATGATCATCGTCGTGCTCAATGCCATCGGCATATCCGGATTGCTGCCGAAGGCGCTGATCTCCACCTATCTCAGCTTCTTCCCGATCGTCGTCGGCATGGTGAAGGGGTTGCGCAGCCCGGAGCAGATCCAGCTCGACCTGATGCACACCTATTATGCCAGCCCGGCACAGACCTTCTGGAAACTGCGCTGGCCGTCGTCCATGCCCTATCTGTTCGCCTCGCTAAAGGTCGCCATCGCCATTTCGCTGGTTGGCGCCATTGTCGGTGAACTGCCGACCGGAGCGGTGTCCGGTCTCGGCGCCCGCCTGCTTGCCGGTTCCTATTACGGCCAGACGGTGCAGATCTGGTCGGCTCTGTTCATGGCAGCGGCCCTTGCCGCGACCCTGGTGATCATCGTCGGCTTTGCCCACACCGCCGTCCTCAAGCGCATGGGGATGAAGCCATGAATTACGGTGTTCTATTCGGCGCCATCGCCTTCTGGCTCGCCGCCTGGGCAACCAATGAATGGCTGGTGCGCCGCAAATTCAGGAACGTGCCCGCCAACCGGGCTGTCCGCCTTGCCGTGCCGCTGCTGTTCGGCGTCAGCATCCTGGTTCTGTGGGAAGGCATTGTCCGAGGTTTCAACGTTCCATCGGTCCTGTTGCCGCCGCCCTCGATGATCGGGACACGGCTGATCAACTCGGTGCCGATACTCTGGGCCGATTTTCAGCAAACGTTCCTGAAGGCCGTGATCATCGGCTACGCGCTCGGCTGTAGTCTCGGCTTTCTCGTCGCCATCGCCATCGACCGGTCGCCCTTCCTGCAAAAGGGACTCTTGCCGCTCGGCAATTTCGTCTCCGCCCTGCCCGTCATCGGCGTCGCGCCGATCATGGTCATGTGGTTCGGCTTCGACTGGCAGTCGAAGGTCGCGGTGGTGGTCATCATGACCTTCTTCCCGATGCTGGTGAACACGGTGTCGGGACTGGCTGCAGCCAGTTCGATGGAACGCGACCTGATGCATACCTATGCCGCAAGCTGGTTTCAGACGCTGGTCAAATTGCGTCTGCCGGCGGCATGGCCTTTCATCTTCAATGCGCTCAAGATCAACTCCACGTTGGCGCTGATCGGTGCCATCGTCGCTGAATTCTTCGGCACCCCGATCGTCGGCATGGGGTTCAGGATTTCCACCGAGGTGGGGCGCATGAATGTCGATATGGTTTGGGCCGAAATCGCCGTCGCGGCGGTGGCTGGCTCCGCGTTTTACGGGATGGTCGCGCTCATCGAGCGGGCTGTCACGTTCTGGCATCCGTCCGTGCGAAATTCACGGACGGCCTAAGAAAGGCCCATCCGTGGTGGGTGGGCACAACAAAAAAGCCGCCGGCTCAGGTCGGGCCGGCATAACAAAAAGGGAACTGACATGAAGACGAGACTTGCATCATTGCTGCTGGCAAGCGCCTTTTCGCTGTCCGCATTCCACGCGATGGCCGCCGAAAAGGTGGTCCTGCAGCTGAAATGGGTCACGCAGGCCCAGTTCGCCGGCTATTACGTTGCCAAGGACAAGGGCTTTTATGAAGCCGAAGGCCTCGATGTCGAGATCAAGCCGGGCGGCCCTGATATTGCGCCTCCGCAGGTCATTGCCGGGGGTGGTGCCGACGTGGTCGTCGACTGGATGCCGTCTGCGCTTGCGACCCGCGAAAAGGGCGTCGCCCTCGTCAACATCGCCCAGCCGTTCAAGTCCTCGGGCATGATGCTGACCTGCCTGAAGGAATCTGGCGTCGCCTCACCTGCCGATTTCAAAGGCAAGACGCTCGGCGTCTGGTTCTTCGGCAACGAATATCCGTTCCTGTCCTGGATGAGCCAGCTGGGTCTCAAGACCGATGGCGGCCCGGAAGGCGTTACTGTCCTGAAGCAGGGCTTCAACGTCGATCCGCTGATCCAGAAGCAGGCGGCCTGCATCTCCACCATGACCTATAACGAATATTGGCAGGTCATCGACGCCGGTATCAAGCCGGAGGACCTCGTCGTCTTCAAGTATCAGGATCAGGGCGTTGCCACGTTGGAAGACGGCCTCTACGTCCTTGAAGACAAGCTCAAGGATCCGGCATTCAAGGAAAGGATGGTCAAGTTCGTCCGCGCTTCGATGAAGGGCTGGAAATATGCCGAGGAGCACACCGACGAAGCAGCCGGCATCGTCCTTGAAAACGATGCCACGGGTGCTCAGACGGAAGAACACCAGAAGCGCATGATGAGCGAAGTTGCCAAACTGACGGCAGGCTCCAATGGCGCACTGGACGACGCCGACTATAAACGCACAGTCGATTCCCTTCTGAAGGGTGGATCCGATCCCGTTATCAGCAAGGAACCCGCCGGCGCGTTCACCCACGAAATTACCGACGCCGCTCTCAAATAGGCGTTTTTACAATCTCTTGAAGGCTGAAACGCGTGGGCTAGTCCCGCGCGTTTCTCATTTGCAACACTTGGCAAATACGTCTGGGCAACAAAAAGACATAAAACACAAGTTGCATTGATGGCACCTAACAAATAAAATAATGAGGCACCATTCTTTATTTCTATCATCTTGCATAGCCGAAAGGGCCTAACTAAATAGAGCCCGAGGCATTCTGAGGAGGATGCGGGGAAAAAAATTTACGCGTAACGTATTTGCAATCGACGCGGTGTTTCCTCCCCTTCCTGCACATGACGGCGAACATCCCTTCTCGCAAGGTTTTCGGCGACAGTGAACTGATTATCCGGAATTTAAGGAAAGTAGCCGATGGCCCGTAAAAAGACGTTTGCGTTTGGAATTTCCACTGCAATGCTGCTGACTTTGCTGTCCGGAACGGCATTGGCGCAGGAGGCCGCCGCGCCGAAGGGGACGCAGACATTGCCGTCCATCGTCGTGACCGAGGTCGAGAACAAACCGCTCGTCGATCGTGTCGTTGCAACCGGCGCCATCAAGGCCGTGGAGGAGACCTATGTCTCGCCGCAGGTCGATGGATTGTCGATCCGTACGCTGAACGCCGATGTCGGCGACCGGGTGGAAGCCGATAGCACGCTGGTCGTCCTCAACGAGGACATGCTGATTCTGCAGAAAAGCCAGTTCGCCGCAAGCCTGGCCAAGGCCAACGCTTCGCTCGCACAATACGAGGCACAGCTTGCCGAAGCGCGGGCCAATGCCGAAGAAGCCGTGCGGGTCAGCGAGCGGTCGCGCAAGCTTTCCGAAGCGGGGTCCATTTCGACCGCGCAGCGGGATCAGGAAAAGGCCGCTGCAACAGCCGCCCTTGCCCGGGTGAACTCTGCCGAACAGTTCATCGCCGTCGCCAAGGCCGATATCAAGGTTGTCGAAGCCCAGATGTCGGACCTGGACCTGCGCCTCGCCCGCACCGAGGTCAAATCTCCGGTCAGCGGCATCGTGTCGGCAAAGACCGCCAAGGTCGGCGCCATCGCCAATGGCACCGGCGAACCGCTGTTCACCATCATTCGCGACGGCGCGCTGGAAATGCGCGCCGATATCAACGAGGCCGACCTCATCAAGCTGGCGATCGACCAGAAAGCCGTGGTGACACTGGCCGACGGCAAGACCAGGATCGACGGCAAGATCCGGCTGATTTCACCGATGATCGACGCGCAGACCCGCCTGGGCGCCGTCTACATTTCGCTGAATGAGCCGCAAAAAGCCCGGGTCGGCATGTATGCCGACGCCCAGATCATCGTCGAAGAAAAACAGGCCATCGTCCTGCCGCTGACGGCCGTTACCGTTGGCAGCAAAGAGACGATCGTGCGCCGGGTCGATGATGGCGTTGTTCACCTGACAAAAGTGACGACAGGCATTCAGGATGGTGAATTCATCGAGATCACCACGGGTCTGAAGCCCGGTGACAGGGTGGTGGCCAAGGCCGGCGCGTATGTGCGCGACGGTGACAAGATCAATCCGGTGACATCCGCCGCCACGGCGACCAATTGACGGGAAGAGCGGCATGAATTTTTCAGCTTGGGCAATTCGCAATCCGATTGCGCCGATCCTCGCCTTCGTGTTGTTGATGTATCTTGGATATTCATCCTTCAACACGCTGCCGATCACCCGCTTCCCCAATATCGACGTGCCGATCGTCTCGATCAGCGTGGCCCAGAGCGGTGCGGCACCGGCGGAGCTTGAATCGCAGGTCACCAAGGAAATCGAGGATGCCGTTGCCGGTATTTCCGGGGTCGATCACGTGACATCCACCATCAGCGACGGGGTTTCCAACACCGCCGTGATGTTCATGATGGACGTGCCGACCAACCAGGCCGTTCAGGACACCAAGGACGCGATCGACCGCATCCGCGGCGATCTGCCGGCCTCGGTGGAAGAGCCGATCGTCTCCAAGGTCGATGTCGAAGGTCAGGCGATCCAGACCTTTGCCGTCTCCTCGCCAGGGATGACGCTCGAGGAGATTTCCTGGTTCGTTGATGATACGGTCAAGCGCGCGCTCCAAGGAAAATCCGGCATCGGCCGGATCGACCGCTACGGCGGGGCGGACCGCGAAGTCCGCGTCGAACTCAACGATGCCCGCCTGAATTCCTACGGCATCACCGCTTCTGATGTGAACAACCAGCTGCGCAAGATGAACACCGACCTCGGCTCCGGCCGCGGTCAGGTCGGCGGTAGCGAGCAGGCGATCCGCACGCTCGGCGACGCACGCTCGGTCGAAGGCCTGGCGAACACCATGATCGCCATGCCGAACGGCAGGTTCGTCCGTCTTTCCGAACTCGGCAAGGTGACCGACACATACGAGGAACCGAAGTCGTTTTCGCGCTTCAACAGCACGCCGGTCGTGACCTTCGCCGTCTTCCGCTCCAAGGGGGCAAGCGAGGTTTCCGTCGCCGAAACCGTCGGCAGGACGCTGACGGAACTGCGGGCGAAAAACCCGGACGTATCGATCGAGCTGGTGGATGATTCGGTCTACTACACCTACGGCAATTACGAGGCCGCGATCCATACGCTGCTCGAAGGCGCCCTGCTTGCCGTTGCCGTGGTCATGCTGTTCCTGCGCAATTGGCGCGCAACGCTGATCTCGGCGATGGCCCTGCCTTTGTCAGCCGTCCCGACCTTCTGGGTCATGGACATGCTCGGCTTCTCGCTGAACCTGGTCAGTTTCCTCGCATTGACGCTGGCGACCGGCATTCTCGTCGATGACGCCATCGTCGAAATCGAGAATATTGCCCGGCATATCAAGATGGGCAAAACGCCCTACAGGGCCGCGATCGAAGCCGCCGACGAAATCGGTCTTGCCGTGATCGCGACGACGTTCACGATCATCGCGGTGTTCGTGCCGGTGTCCTTCATGCCCGGCATTCCCGGACAGTACTTCATCCAGTTCGGCCTGACGGTCGCGGTCTCGGTGTTCTTCTCGCTGATGGTCGCGCGGCTGATCACGCCGCTGATGGCCGCCTATCTGATGAAATCCAGCGACGGCGACGGTCATCACGATGACAGCGACGGCGCGATCATGCGCGGCTATACCTGGCTGGTCAGCACGACGACCCGGCGCTGGTATATGCGTTACGCCACGATGCTGGCCGCCATCGGCTTCGTCATTGGATCGGTCATGCTTTTGATGACCGTACCAGGCAGCTTCCTGCCGACGGAAGATGCGTCTCGCATCGTCCTGTCCGTCGAATTGCCGCCGGATGCACGACTGGAAGACACCGACAAGACGACGGAAGAAATCTACGCCCGGATCAAGGATCTCGACGGCGTGGCGGGCATCTTCGTCCTTGGCGGCGCCTCGCCGAAGGGTGACCTCGAACTGCGCCGCGCGTCGATTACCGTCATGCTGGAAAAGCTCGACCATTCGCTTCTGAACAAGGTGGTCAACGACGTTTTCGGCCGCATACCGGTGATCGGTCCGTATCTGCCGAAATTGCCGCCGGCCGGCCGCATCATCCCGCAGGCCGAAATCGAAAAGCAGGTCTATGCCGCCGTCCGCTCCATTCCGGACGTCCGCATTCTGAAGCTGAACGACCGTGGCGAACGGGATCTGTCGTTCAATCTTCTCTCGAAGAGCGACGCCGCCCTCAACACGGCCGTCGCCATGCTGGAAGCCAATCTGCGCAACGAGCCGCTGCTCGCCAATGTCAGCCCCGACGGCGCCCTGCCGCGGCCTGAACTGCAGATCCGTCCGCGCCCCGACCAGATGTCGCGTCTCGGCATCATGACATCGCAGATCGCCGACGTCGTTCGCGTCGCCACGATCGGCGATATCGATGCGGCGCTGACAAAAATCTCGCTCGATGACCGGCAAATCCCGATCCGTGTCCAGGTGGATACGAATTTCCGCACCGATCTCGCCGCCATCCGCAACCTGAAAGTCCAGACGGCGGCCGGTGCGCTGGTGCCGATCTCGACCGTGGCCGACATCAACTATTCGGAAGGCCCAAGCTCGATCAAGCGCTACGACCGCAACCGCGTCGTCACCATGGGTGCGGACCTGCCGATCGGCGTGGCCCTCAACACGGCCTCGGACCGCTTCAAGGAGATAGCCAAGGAAACCAAGCTGCCGGCCGGCGTCGAGTTCCTCGAAAGCGGTGACGCCGAAGTTCAAGCCGAAATGGAAGCGGGTTTCGCCAATGCCATGCTGCTCGGCCTGATGCTGGTGCTGGTGGTATTGATCCTTCTGTTCAAGAACATCATCCAGCCCTTCACGATCCTGTTCTCGCTGCCGCTCGCTATCGGCGGCGTGGCGATCGGCTTGATCCTGACGCAAAACGCCATGTCGATGCCGGTGCTGATCGGTATCCTGATGCTGATGGGTATCGTCACGAAAAATGCCATCCTGCTGGTGGATTTCGCCATCGAGATGATGCATCGCGGCATGGAGCGGACGGAAGCGATGATTGAAGCCGGACGCAAACGCGCACGGCCGATCATCATGACATCGATCGCCATGTCGGCGGGCATGCTGCCCTCGGCGCTGGGCGTTGGCGAAGGCGGTTCGTTCCGCGCGCCGATGGCGATCGCGGTGATCGGCGGCATTATCGTCTCGACGGTGATCTCACTCGTCGTCGTGCCGGCCTTCTTCCTGATCATGGACGACCTGTCCCGCCTGCTCGGCAAGATCTTCGGCCGCTTCGTCGGCAAAAAGGATGAGGAAACGGAAGTGCTGGAAAATGCAGCACTCACCGATATTGTCACCGATCAGAGCAAGACGATCAACGAACTGCAGGAGCGCCTGAACAAGCTTGAAGGCCCCAAACGCGGCGGCAACGTCATCAACCATCCGGCGCTCGCAGCCGAATAATTGCTCCAGCAATTCGCATGAAAAAGCCCGGCCCCATCAAGCATGCGGCCGGGCTTTTGCGTTCTGGAATATCGCGACCTCTACAGCCCGCCTTCGACCCTGAGGAAATCGACGATCGTTTCGACGCCCTCGCCGCGCTTCATGTCGGAAAACACGAACGGCCGATCGGCGCGCATGCGGCTGGCGTCACGCTCCATGACATCGAGATCGGCGCCGACATAGGGCGCCAGATCCTTCTTGTTGATAACCAAAAGGTCCGAACGGGTGATCGCAGGGCCGCCCTTACGCGGGATTTCCTCGCCCTGGCAGACGGAGATGACATAGATGGTGATATCGGCGAGATCGGGCGAAAAGGTCGCCGCCAGGTTGTCGCCGCCGGATTCGATGAAGATGACGTCGAGATCGGGAATGCGGCGGTTGAGATCGGCGATGGCCTGCAGATTGATCGTCGCATCCTCGCGAATTGCCGTATGCGGGCACCCGCCGGTCTCGACGCCGACGATCCGGTCCGACGGCAGCGCCTGCATCCGTACCAGCGCCTCGGCATCTTCCTTGGTGTAGATGTCGTTGGTGACGACGGCGATCGAATAGTGGTCGCGCATCGCCTTGCAGAGCTTGTCGGTCAGCGCCGTCTTGCCGGAACCGACCGGCCCGCCGATGCCGACACGAAGGGGACCATTGGCAGATTTCATCGCAACATTCCTTCCAAGAAAGCGGGCTCGAAACCGTCAGGACCGGAAGAGCCGCGCATGCAAAGTCTCATGGCGCAGCGCCAAAATATCGGCGGTGATGGTGGCGGAGCCGAGATCGTCCAGCGTGCTCTGCGAAGCCTTTACTGCCGTCTCGGCAATGATAGGCTCCAGTTCGGCCAGCACACCGACGCCATGCGTCTGTCCAGTGACTCCGCAACGGATCGCCACCGAGACAAGGTTGGACGCGGTGGAATGCAGGTAAGCCGCAAGCGCCGGCTCCAGCCCGGTGCGATGCGCACCCGCAACCGCGCCAACAGCAACTGGGTAGGCAATGGCACCGGTCAACGTCTTCAAAAGCGGATGCGGCCAATGGGCAGCGGCCGTCAGAAAGGCCTCCCCTTGCAGCATCGTTTCCATGTGCCGCTCGCGCGATCCGGCCAGCGCTTCCGCCAGTTCCCGCACTGTTGCGAGCCGCAAGGGTTCGCCACAGGCACGATAGCTCTCGGCCAACAGCACGGCATCATTCCAGCTCGAACCATGCTCGATCAGCGCCTGCAGCCATCGGGCAAGCCCCGGCGCATCGGCGACCAGACCGTCATGAACAGCCTGTTCAAGCCCGCCGGAATAGGAGAATGCGCCGACCGGAAAGGCGGGCGACAACCATGTCACCAGCCGCAACAGCGCCTGCGTGCCATCACGCTCAGTCATGGGCGTGATGGTGGCTGCCATGTCCATGTTAATGGCCGCCGGAGCCATGATAGGCACCGCGCATCGGCTGGAACGGTTCCGTCACCTCCCCCACCGTCGCGCCCAAACCTTCCAGCATCGCCTTGATCACCGGATCGCGCAGGACCAGGATCCGGTCCAGCCGGATTTCGGCTGCAAGGTGCCGGTTGCCGAGATGCCAGGAAAGTTCGATCAGGTGAAGCGGATCGCGCGGACGGATGTCATAAAGCGGTTCGGCGACGGCTGCGATGCGCACATGGTCGCCGGTGTCGAGCACAAGAAGATCCCCATCGGCCAGCATGACGGCTTCCTTGAGATCGAGCATCACCACATCGTCATTGTCGAGATGCAGCAGTTTGCGGCGCAGATGCCGCTGATCATGGGTGAGCGCAATGGTGTGAAGCGGTGTCTTGCCGGCCGGGCCGGGCGACAGGATCTCAGTCGAGCGATAGGGCATTCAGCGCGCCTTCAAGTTCATTCATGCCACTGTAACAACAAAAAAATCCGGCGCCAGACCAAACAGGCCCGGCGCCGGATTTCAAGAAGATCACACAGGCCAGAAATCAGGCCGCGATCTTTTCCGACTGCAGCGCGCCAAGGATGTTCTGCGGCGACGAGACGCCGTAGGGATCGCTGTCGGCATTGTCGCAATAACCTTCTTCTTCGAACCACTGTTCGACGACGCCGTCATTGATGACAGCGGCGTAGCGCCAGGAGCGCATCCCGAAGCCGAGATTGTCCTTGGAAACGAGCATGCCCATCTTGCGGGTGAACTCGCCGGAACCATCCGGGATCAGCTTGACGTTTTCGAGATTCTGCGACTTGCCCCAGGCATTCATGACGAAGGCGTCGTTGACGGAGATGCAGTAGATCTCGTCAATGCCCTCGGCACGGAAATCGGCGGTCAGCTTTTCGAAATCGGGAAGCTGGAAGGTCGAGCAGGTTGGCGTGAATGCGCCCGGCAACGAGAACAGGATGACGCGCTTGCCACTGAAATAATCCGCAGACGAAACATCCTGCCAACGGAATGGATTGGCACCGCCAACGGCCTCGTCGCGAACGCGCGTGCGGAAGGTAACGGACGGCACTTTTCTGCCAATGATCATGATGGAAACTCCTTGAAGACAAACGCCCTGCGCGGCAGGTCTTGGGAGGAACCCGGCACAGGAGGTGAAACATTTTCTACAGCAACTCCTGCTGCGATGCAGCACAAAGGGCACGAAAAACACGCAGTGCATGGCTGACCTGCACCGCGCGCATGCCTATGCCTTGGGACGAAAATCGAATGAATTCAATTATACAGCTTCAGCGATGCCGATAGGGAAACGGGCAACGGGTTCCACCAGCCTGTCCGCAAGCCTGCCTCGCGCAGCGCCTTTGCCGTCCAGGTATTGCAGCCCCTCACAGCGCTGAACCAGCCATTGGCCTCGAAGAAACGGTCGTTCTCTCCATAGGCCGTATCGGGTATTGCCTTAATCCGCCCATCCACCGGCGCAAAGCTTGCCTCTATGAACGACAGCAGGCGTTGATATCCCTCCGTGCCGATCTCGAAGCTGACAATATGATCGGCAGGCTCGATGATCCCGCCGGCAACATCGGCATGGATGACGGAGCGATCGAGCGTCAGCCCCTTGAACAACGGCACCGGCTTCAGCTCGGACCAAGCCGGCGTTTCGATATAGAACGCCCGCCCACCCCAGCCAAACACCAGCCAGCGCGCATCCGGATGGGCAACCGGCATGCCGTTTTCACCGAGAAACGGAAAGCGGGCCAGCGTTTCGGCATTGATAGGAATGGCAATGTCGGTGTGGATGGGATTGGCAAGTACAAGTATCCGATGCGTCTCCCCCGTCGCCGTATCGGCTTTCGCCGCAGGCCACAGAGGACGTGGAACGAATGTCCCGGCCACAACGGCAAAGGCCGCCGCGAAAACGACGGCAGCCAGCCAGCGCAAGGGCCGTCTCCAGGACATCGGCATTCTTTCTCGATCAACAACCGCGCTAGAACATGAAATAGCGCTGCGCCATCGGTAGCACTGTCGCGGGTTCGCAGGTCAAAAGCTCGCCATCGGCGCGGACCTCATAGGTTTCCGGATCGACCTCGATATGCGGCGTCAGGCTGTTGTGGATCATCGAGGCCTTGCTGATGCCGCCACGGGTGTTCTTTACCGCGATCAGTTGCTTTGCGACGCCAAGGCGCGCCTGCAAACCGCCATCGAGCGAGGCCTGCGACACGAAGGTGACGGAGGAATTTGTCCTTGCCTTGCCAAAAGCGCCGAACATCTGCCGGTAATGCACCGGCTGCGGCGTCGGGATGGAAGCATTGGGATCGCCCATCGGAGCGGCCGCGATCATGCCGCCGAGAATGACCATGTCGGGCTTCACGCCAAAGAAGGCCGGGTTCCAGATCACCAGATCGGCGCGCTTGCCCGGTTCGATCGAGCCGATTTCATGGGAAAGCCCCTGCGCGATCGCGGGGTTGATCGTATACTTGGCAATATAGCGCCGGACACGGAAATTGTCGTTTTCGCCGGTCTCCTGCGCCAGCCGTCCCCGCTGCCGTTTCATCTTGTCGGCCGTCTGCCAGGTGCGGATCGCCACCTCGCCGACACGGCCCATGGCCTGGCTGTCGGAGGAAATGATCGAGAAGGCGCCGATATCGTGGAGAATGTCTTCGGCCGCGATGGTTTCCTTGCGGATCCGGCTTTCGGCAAAGGCGATGTCTTCGGGAATGGACGGCGACAGGTGATGGCAGACCATCAGCATGTCGAGATGTTCAGCCAAAGTGTTGATGGTGTAAGGCCGGGTCGGATTGGTCGAGGACGGGATGACGTTCGACTGGCCGCAGATCTTGATGATATCTGGCGCGTGGCCGCCGCCGGCGCCTTCCGTGTGAAAAGCATGGATCGTGCGGCCCTTGATGGCATCAATCGTATCTTCGACGAAGCCGCTTTCGTTCAAGGTATCGGTGTGGATCATCACCTGCACGTCAAAGGCATCGGCAACCGACAGGCAATTGTCGATGGCAGCCGGCGTCGTGCCCCAGTCCTCGTGCAGCTTCAGGCTGGACGCACCGGCCAGGATCATTTCCTCAAGCGGCGCCGGCAGCGAGGCATTGCCCTTGCCGGCCAACGCCAGGTTCATCGGAAAGCCGTCAAAACTCTCGATCATCCGCTCGATATGCCAGGCACCGGTGCAGGTCGTTGCCAGCGTCCCATGCGCCGGGCCGGAACCACCGCCGAGCATGGTGGTGATGCCCGACATCAGCGCTTCCTCGATCTGCTGCGGGCAGATGAAATGGATATGCGCATCCATGCCGCCCGCCGTAACGATCTTGCCCTCGCCGGCAATTACCTCGGTGGAGGGGCCGACAATGATGGTCACGCCCGGCTGGGTATCCGGATTACCGGCCTTGCCGATCGCAGCGATCCGGCCGTTCTTCAGACCGATATCGGCCTTGACGATGCCGGTGTGGTCAACGATCAGCGCATTGGTGATGACGGTGTCGACCGCTCCCTGAGCCCGCGTCGCCTGGCTCTGGCCCATGCCGTCGCGGATCACCTTGCCGCCACCGAATTTCACCTCGTCGCCATAGGTGGTGAAATCCTTCTCCACCTCGATGAACAGTTCGGTATCGGCCAGCCGAACCTTGTCGCCGGTGGTGGGACCAAACATGCTGGCATAGGCCGCGCGCGACATTTTGTAGGACATGCTCTACCTCTGAAGTTCAGAAAAATTGGGAGATTTCGATGCTGCCTTGTCGAAAGTCATTGTCGTTCGACAACCGTTTTTCCTGTTGACCTCTCCGATAAGATGGTCAGAGAAATCACCCGGGTAATTTATAAATGTATTCAAGGCGCTGCTGACGGCATCGGAATCGAGAACAACAACATTGGCCGAATGCAAAATCCGCTCGACGACATCCCGTATGATATTCTTCTTTTGACCCACCTTGTTTCGCAGCACCCATATCGTTTCTGCAATGACGATATGATTGACGAAAAACTGTTCTCCGCTCTGAAGGATCAAGTCTTCAACAACGCGTGTTTGATCCGGTGCATCGTCATCCACCATCTGCGCGTCGATCAACCAGCGCAGCAGGACGTTGGTATCAACTCCAATCATCACTGACTTTCCCGCCCGCCGAGCGCGCTTCCTGTATCCAGCCTTCGATGTCCGCGCCCGATATGGGCTGATCGGGTTTTATCACGCCGCGCAAGCCGGCAAGCGTTTCCTTGCGCGACCGCAGCTCGAAAGTGCCGTTGGCCGTCGCAACAAAATCCACCTTGTCGCCCACGCCGATCCCAAGCGTTTTGCGGACACGCGCAGGGAGTGTGATCTGGTTTTTCGAAGTGATTTTCGCAGATTCCGCCATTTTTACCGCCTTACCTTTCTGTCAAAATGTAAGGATTCACGTGAGAATAAGCAATGGACGGATCGAGACGCTCCAGCCTCCCTTGGCAAACATAGTCTTCGACCAGATTCTTTTCAGCCGCGAACGGGTGCCACTGCCAGCCGGCATGGCCGAAACCGGCAAGCACGACGCGGTCGCCCGGCTGGCGCCAATGTTCCAGCACTTCTGCAATCGCAATCAGACCGCTGCTCGGCACGACATAGGCGCCCGCATCGAACTGTTTCAGCCCGGCATCGACACGCTCATGCGTGGATGCCGGAACCGTGTGGAAGGCGCGCCCGGTCGCCTTGGCAAAGGTGCGAAAACCATCGGTATAGTCGTCGCAGAGATCATCGAGATCCGGGTGTGTCACGGCCAGTTGCTGCCGCAGCGTCTGAAATTTTTCGGCATCGCGAACGCACCAGATCGAGCTCGCCTGCCGCACCGCCGCATTGGTCTTCCACGCGCCGCCACCCAGCATTGCCAAAGCCGGGCGCCCGGTATTGCAGACGGCGACGATATCCGTCTTATCTCCACCCGCGCCGCAGGAGCGGCAGTCGTTGAAGCGGATGACCAGATCGGCCGCATCGATAACCGCAGCAGCACCCTCCTGTACTGGGCCATTTCCAACGATCATGACGGTTCGGCCCACCGTCACGGGCACCTCGACGCCATCAGCCGCATGGGAAGCGCCCGCCTCATAATTTTCCCATGACCTTTTGGCGGAAACCATAGACCTCGCGCTTGCCTGCAAACGGAATGAGCGTGACGCTGCGGGTCTGCCCCGGCTCGAAGCGAACGGCCGTGCCGGCCGGAATATCGAGGCGCCGTCCGTGCGCCACCGCGCGATCGAACAACAGCGCCGCATTGGTCTCGGCAAAATGATAATGGCTGCCAACCTGTACCGGACGGTCGCCGCTATTGGAAACCTCCAGCGAGACTGTGTCCAGCCCGGCATTCAATTCGATCTCGCCATCTGCCGCAAGGATTTCACCGGGGATCATCGTATCGTCTCTCCTGTTCAGGCAGCCTTGATCGGCGCACAGCCTTCGGCCTTCAAGACCCGCTCGGTGGATGCCGGAAACTTGCCGAGCTTGGCGGCTGGACGGACCGGGCGGCGGACAAGTTCACCGCCGCAGTTCGGGCATTGTCCGTCCAGAACCTCGGAAACGCACTGCGTGCAGAACGTGCATTCGAAGCTGCAGATCATTGCTTCGCGGCTGCCGGGCGGCAGGTCCTTGTTGCAGCATTCGCAATTGGGTCTCAGTTGCAGCATGGCCGTTCCTTTAGCGAATGGGTTCGTGCACGGTGACCAGCTTGGTCCCGTCCGGAAAGGTCGCCTCGATCTGGATGTCGTGGATCATCTCCGGGATGCCCTCCATCACCTGGGCGCGGGTGATCACGTGGGCGCCGGCCTCCATCAGGTCCGGCACCGAGCGGCCGTCGCGGGCGCCCTCGACGACGAAATCGGTGATCAGTGCTATCGCTTCGGGATGATTGAGCTTGACGCCGCGCTCCAGCCGCCGGCGGGCGACCATGGCCGCCATCGAAATCAGCAGTTTGTCTTTTTCACGGGGTGTCAGGTTCATGCGCGGTCACCAGGCTTGCGTGTCGATTACAGGTTCCAGACTTTCGGCACAGAGGCGCCCTTGCGCAAGTGCGAAATGACCGGGATGAGGATTTTTCTCAGAGCGAAACCATCAGGTGCAACAAGACGGGCAATCAGCTTGTCCTCGCCCGCCACCTGATAGCGGCTGACGCCGCCGCCAATGCCGCCGATCAGGCGCCGCAGTGTGTCGACCTGCTGCTCGCAATCAGCGCCCGTATAGAAGAGTGTTGCAAAAGCCACCTGTCCGCCGAGCACCGCCAATTCCTGCGTCAGGCCGGCGATATCGCCGGAGAGCCGGAGGTTTTCGGCATGCAACAGAACTCCGTTCTTGCGGATGCGCCAGCGATCCTGAAACAGGCCTTCGCGCATCGCCTCGCCCATCGCCTTGCGGCCGAGAAGCACGGCCTCGACAGCCAGAAATTCAGCCCCTTCAGCGAGATCGACCTCAAGCCTGCGCGACAGCGAGGCCCGGTCAAACAGGATGGTTTCCTGCGGCAGCCAATGCACTGTTGCTCCTGCGCCGACCGAAATCTGCGCGGTCACATCAGCGGTGCCTGCGCTCGCCTTGTAGATCTTCTCGCAGGCCTGCGTGGTCAGGGTCAGATGCGTGCCCTCGCCGGCGGCAAACGACCATTCCATATGATCGCCACCGGTCAGCCCGCCGGAACTGTTGATCAGTACGGCTTCCATCGTCGCATTGAACGTCTCCGGCAGCCTGATCTTGGCGCAACCTTCCTGATAGAATTCGGCCAGCCGGCTACGCCCCGCAAACGGCTTTGCCACCAGCCGTCCCTTGCCCCATGCCCTTTGCGGAGCGATACCTGCTGCCTCAGCCATTCCCATCCGCCGTCAAACCGTCAGGTGGCGGCGCGCTTCCGGCGTATCCAGCGTTTCGGCCGGGCCTTCATGCACGATCTCGCCCCGATCCATGATGTAGACATGGTCTGCAAGCTCCCGGCAGAAGTCAAGATATTGTTCCACAAGCAGAATTGCCATCCCGGTGGAATCGCGCAGATACTGGATCGCCCGGCCGATATCCTTGATGATCGAGGGCTGGATGCCTTCGGTCGGCTCGTCCAGAACCAGAATTTTCGGCCGCGTCACCAGAGCCCGGCCAATCGCCAGCTGCTGCTGCTGCCCGCCCGAAAGATCCCCACCCCGCCGCCCGAGCATGGTGCGCAAAATCGGAAACAGGTTGAAGATATCCTCGGGAATGAACCGGTCCCTGCGCGCCACCGGCGCATAGCCCGACTCCAGATTTTCCTTGACCGTCAGCAATGGAAAGACCTCGCGGCCCTGCGGCACGAAACCGATACCGTGCTTGGCCCGGTTGTAGGGTGCCATGCCGTTGAGCACGGTATCGTTGAAGGTTATCGTTCCCGCACTCGGCCCATGCTGGCCGGTAATCGCCCTGAGCAGGCTGGTCTTGCCGACGCCGTTGCGCCCAAGCACGCAGGTAATCTTGCCCATCGGAGCGGTGATGGAGACGCCACGAAGAGCTTGGGCCGCACCGTAGTGCAGATTGATGTTATCGACGGTCAGCATGCTCTTCTTCCTTTTGTCCATCCCAGTGGTCGGGGCGGTTGAAGTGTCGATGTAACACCTCCCCCTTGAGGGGGGAGGTCGCAGCAAAGCTGCGGGTGGGGGTGATCCATTGTTTGATGCGGAAAATCACCCCACCCCGTCGCTTCGCGCCGACCCTCCCCCTCAAGGGGAGGGTAACCGCATCGTCACCGTCCCAAATAGTTCTCGATCACCTTCGGATCGTTGCTGACGAAATCGATCGAGCCTTCGGCCAAGACCGAGCCCTCGGCCAGGCACGTCACCTTGACGCCGAGATCGCGGATGAAGCCCATGTCGTGTTCGACGACGACGACCGAACGGGTCTTGGCGATTTCCTTGAGCAGGATGGCGGTTTCGGCGGTTTCCGCGTCGGTCATGCCGGCCACCGGCTCATCGACCAGCAGCAGTTTCGGCTCCTGCGCCAAAAGCATGCCGATCTCCAGCCACTGTTTCTGCCCATGCGAGAGATTGGCGGCGAGATCGTCCTTGCGCGCCGTCATGCGCACCGTTTCGAGAATGTCCCCGATGCGCGCCTTGTCGGCCGGCGTCAGGCGGTAAAACAGCGTCGAAAACACGCCGCGTTTCCGGTTGAGCGCCAGCTCGATATTGTCCCAGACCGTATGGCTTTCAAACACCGTCGGCTTCTGGAACTTGCGGCCGATGCCAAGCTGGGCGATATCCGCTTCGTCCTTTTTGGTCAGATCGATATCGCCGTTGAAGAAGACCTGACCGCTGTCCGGCCGGGTCTTGCCGGTGATGATATCCATCATCGTCGTCTTACCGGCCCCGTTCGGGCCGATAATGGCCCTGAGCTCACCGGGCTCGACCACGAAGGACAGCGAATTCAGCGCCTTGAAGCCATCAAAGGAAACCGACACGCCGTCGAGATAGAGAAGGCTGCGGGAGGTCTTTTCGTCCATCGGTGTTACTCCGCAGCCTGGGGTTCGAGTGTCGTCATCTGGCTTTCCGCTTTAGCAGTGGCCTTGTCCTGATAGGCCTGTTCGACAGCATCGGCCTTTTTCTGTTCCTTGCGCCGGGCAAGGAAATGCTGGACCGTGCCGACGACGCCCTTGGGCAGGAACAGCGTCGTTGCGACAAACAGCGCACCGAGCGCGAACAGCCAGAATTCCGGGAAGGCGGCGGTAAATACGCTTTTGCCGAAATTGACGAGAATGGCGCCGATGATCGGACCGATCAGCGTGCCGCGGCCGCCGACTGCGGTCCAGATGACCACTTCGATCGAGTTTGCCGGGGCGAATTCGCCGGGATTGATGATGCCGACCTGCGGCACGTAAAGCGCGCCGGCCACACCGGCCATCATCGCCGAGATGGTGAAGATGAACAGCTTCATGTTCTCGACACGATAGCCCAGGAACCGGGTCCGGCTTTCGGCATCACGCACGCCGACCAGCACCTTGCCGTATTTCGAGCGGACGATGGCGGAGCTCAAAACCAGGGCCAGCGCCAACGCGATGGCGGTTGCGGCAAACAGTGCTGCCCGCGTGCCACCCGCCTGAACATTGAAGCCGAGGATTTCCTTGAAATCTGTGAGGCCATTATTGCCGCCAAAGCCCATCTCGTTGCGGAAGAAGGCCAGCAGCAGCGCATAGGTCATCGCCTGGGTGATGATCGACAGATAGACGCCGGTGACGCGGGAGCGGAAGGCAAACCAGCCGAAAACGAAGGCAAGCAGACCGGGCACCAGAACAACCATCAGCGCCGCAAAGGCGAAATGGTTGAAACCGTACCAGTACCAGGGCAGCTCCTGCCAGTTGAGGAACACCATGAAATCCGGCAGAAGCGGATTGGCGTAGACGCCGCGATCGCCGATCTGGCGCATCAGATACATGCCCATGGCATAACCGCCGAGGGCGAAGAACGCGCCATGGCCGAGCGAAAGAATGCCGCAATAGCCCCAGACGAGATCCAGCGCCAGGGCCAGAAGCGCATAGCACAGATACTTGCCAAGCAGCGGCACGAGATAGCCGGGTACGTGGAAAGCACTGCCTTCGGGGATCAAGAGATTGGCGAGTGGCACAAGGGCTGCGGCAAGCAGGATCAGGAACACGGCCCAGAGCGTCTTCTTCTCGTGCCTCATGAAAAGCATTTGCGTGATCATTGTTCGACCGCCCTTCCCTTGAGCGCGAACAGGCCGCGCGGCCGTCGCTGGATGAAGAGAATGATGAAGATGAGGATGAGGATCTTTCCGAGCACCGCGCCGGCATAGGGCTCGAGGAACTTGTTGGCGATGCCGAGCGTCAGCGCGCCGACCAGCGTGCCCCAGAGATTGCCGACGCCCCCGAACACCACAACCATGAAACTGTCTATGATGTAGTTCTGGCCGAGATTGGGCGAGACATTGTCGATCTGGCTGAGTGCCACGCCCGCCATGCCGGCAATGCCGGAACCAAGACCGAAGGTCAGTGCATCGACCCAGGGTGTGCGAATGCCCATCGAGGATGCCATGCGCCGGTTCTGCGTGACGGCGCGCATCTGCAGGCCGAACTTGGAGCGTTTCAGCAGCAAGAGCAGCGCCACGAAGACACCGAGCGAAAAGACGATGATCCACATGCGGTTATAGGTGATGGCAAGGCCGCCAACCTCGAAGACGCCCGACATCCAGCTTGGATTATCGACCTGGCGATTGGTGGGGCCGAAGATGGTGCGGATCGCCTGCTGCAGGATCAGCGAAATGCCCCAGGTGGCAAGCAGCGTTTCGAGCGGCCGGCCGTAGAGCCAGCGAATGACGCTGCGCTCGATGCAGACACCGACCAGGCCGGTAAACAGGAAAGCCGCAGGAACCGCAAAGGCCAGCGAATAATCGGTGATGCCGGGGGCGACGGAAGCGACCGTCTGCTGCACCACATAGGTCGTGTAGGCGCCAAGCATGACCATTTCGCCATGCGCCATGTTGATGATGCCCATGACGCCGAAGGTGATGGCAAGGCCGATGGCCGCAAGCAGCAGCACCGATCCGAGCGACAGTCCGTACCAGACGTTTTGCGCAACGTCCCACAGGGCAAGGCTGCCTCTGATGGAACTGATGCTTTGCTCGATGGACGGCTTCAATTCGTCCGGGGCATTGTCCATGGCTGCCGTCAGGATCGTCAAGGCATCGCGGTTTCCGCGCGCGGCGATCATATCGATGGCGGCTTTCTTGTCTCCGGCACTGGCATCGGTCTTCAACAGGATGACGGCACGTGCCGCTTCCATCGTCGCCTTGACCTCGGCGTCCTTTTCCTGCGTCAGCGCTGAATTCAACAGGTCGAGATTGTCGGGATTGGCGTCCTTGAGCAGATCGTGCGACGCTGCCAGCCGGGCGGCGCGGTCGGGGCTAAGCAGCGTCAGCTGGCTCATGGCCGCGCCTATAGCGCCGCGCAAACCATTGTTCAGCCTAATCTTGGCGAGGTTTCCGGGAACCTCGGTAACCGCAGCCCCGGTCAGCACGTCGAGATAGGCACCGTCAGACGGGCCTTCGAGAAAAACCGTGCCGCCGGTCTTCGGCGCATAAAGCTTGCCGTCACTGAGATATTGCAGGATGTCGCCGACTTTCGGATTGCCTGAAGCTGCAAGGGCTTTGACGGCCCCGATCTTCTGCGGGAAGGCCGGTGCACCCAGTGCATCGATCAGCGGCCGGATATCTTCCTGCGCACGCAGGCCCGTTGCAAGGCAACTGACGAGCAGGCAAAGGGCAACAAGGAAGGTCTGAATGGCGCGATACATGAGCTCTTCTTGTTCCGTTGGCTTGGGCAGCCGCGCGTTGACGAACGCTTGATGCCGGCGCTGTTGCTTAAGTTTTCCGCAATCCGCTCGCCCGGCGATCACATCGAACAGGACCGGTACCCGGAACCTCGTCCAGCTGAACCATGCAGAAAACATGCCAGATAAGGGGAGATGAAGGTCCCTCCGTCCAGACGGTGTCTGGACGGAGGGTATTGGCATTTCGATCACGACGTTATGAGAATGGATTTTGGGAAACAGCGATCAGGCCGTTGCCGGAATATGCTGAACTTGATGAAAACAGCGGGTGTTCGTCAAAATCAGGAACCCTTGCCGCCGCACTTGCCCGTTGCAACGTTGAAGTTGCCGCAGGACATCGGCTTGCGCCAATCGGAGATCAGGTCTTTCGAGTCCGGCAGGAAGTCCGACCATTCGTCGCCGACGACCTGAGGGGTCTGCTGGACGATTTCGAACTGGCCGTCGGCCTGGATTTCACCGATCAGCACCGGCTTGGTGATGTGATGGTTCGGCATGACGGTGGAGTAGCCGCCCGAAAGGTTCGGAACCGAAGTGCCGATGATGGTGTCGAGAACCGCGTCCGTGTCGGTCGTGCCGGCAGCCTCGACGGCCTTTACCCAGGCGTTGAAGCCGATATAGGCGGCTTCCATCGGGTCGTTGGTGACGCGCTTGTCGTTCTTGGTAAACGCATGCCACTGCTTGATGAATTCGGCATTGGCCGGTGCATCGACGGACTGGAAATAGTTCCAGGCGGCGAGATGGCCGACCAGCGGCTTGGTGTCGAGACCGGCAAGCTCTTCTTCGCCGACCGAGAAGGCGATGACCGGGATGTCGGTTGCCTTGATGCCCTTGTTACCGAGTTCCTTGTAGAACGGCACGTTGGCATCGCCGTTAATGGTCGAGACGACGGCGGTCTTCTTGCCGGCCGAACCGAATTCCTTGATCTTGGCCACTTCCGTCTGCCAGTCGGAGAAACCGAACGGCGTGTAGTTGATCAGGATGTCTTCCTTCGGAATGCCCTTGGCGATCAGATAGGCTTCGAGGATCTTGTTGGTGGTGCGCGGATAGACGTAATCGGTGCCTTCAAGCACGAAACGCTCGACGCCCTCGGTGTTCATCAGATAGTCGACGGCCGGGATGGCCTGCTGGTTCGGCGCTGCACCGGTGTAGAAGATATTGCGCGAGGATTCTTCACCCTCGTACTGGACCGGATAGAACAGCAGCGAATTCAGCTCTTCGAAAACCGGCAGCACCGACTTGCGCGACGAAGACGTCCAGCAACCGAAGACGGCCGAAACCTTATCGACGGAGATCAGTTCGCGGGCCTTTTCGGCAAACAGCGGCCAGTCGGATGCGGGATCGACAACGACGGCTTCGAGTTTCTTGCCGAGAAGGCCACCCTTCTTGTTCTGCTCATCGATGAGCATCAGCATGGCGTCTTTCAACGTCGTCTCGGAGATTGCCATGGTGCCGGAAAGCGAATGCAGGATGCCGACCTTGATGGTGTCTTCGGCGGCCTGCACGCTGGAAAATGCTGTCGTGGCGAGCGCGCCAGCCAGGAACGCGCCCAGGATCTGGGATTTGAATTTCATGATGTGAACCCCTCTCGTTCTTTTGACGACGGCTCTTCCGAGTACCGTTCGTGCGGCAACTATCCGTTGCGGGGTCAGGATTCCGTATACGTCAATTGACGTAGAGACCGGGGCGAAGTGTGCACTGCAGCACGCGTCTGCGCCGCTTTGCTCGGATGCGAGGCCTTCGTCTGCAGGCACGCGGCGCTCAACGCGCTTTTGCAAACAATTCTGACGGTCCCCAGACAATCCGATTCTCGCACTTGCAAAAGATTGCGCGCCGGGGGAGATTGCCTAATCGTTGATCATATCGAAAATGGGAATATAAATTAGGCATGACGGCACGCCAGCGCATCATTCCGGTCCGGCGCGAATACAATCGCTGGGTCGCCAACCAGACGCTGGAAGACTACGCGCTGCGCTTCACCGCCAAGAGCGCCCGGCAATTCTCCTCGCAGCGCATCTCGCAGACGGCGATCGGGGCGATCTCCTTCCTGGCGCTGGAGGCGATCGGTGGCGCCATCACGCTGTCCTACGGCACGACCAATGCCATCATCGCCATTCTCGCCGCAAGCCTCGTCATGCTCGGCGTCGGCCTGCCGATCAGCCGCTATGCCATCCGCCACGGTGTGGATATCGACCTCCTGACGCGCGGCGCAAGCTTCGGCTACATCGGCTCGACCGTCACCTCGCTGATCTATGCCTCGTTCACCTTCATGCTGTTTGCCATCGAGGCCTCGATCATGTCGGCGGCATTGGAGCTGGCGCTCGGCATCCCCGTCTGGATCGGCTATATCATCAGCGCCGTCATGGTCATTCCGCTGGTCACCCATGGCGTGCGGCTGATCAGCAAATTTCAGCTTCTGACCCAGCCGTTCTGGATCATCCTCAACGTCGCGCCCTTCATTTTCATCGCACTCGCCGACTGGAGCAAGTTCGACCTCTGGCTTGCCTTTCCCGGCACGCACAAGCCGATGGGCGAGCCCGGCTCCTATGCGCCATTCTCGCTGCTCGAATTCGGCGCCGCCTCCGCCGTCATCCTCGCCTTGATGGCGCAGATCGGCGAGCAGGTGGATTTTTTGCGCTTCCTGCCGCCGGAAGGCCAGAGCAAGCTACGCCACCGGTTTGCCGTATTCCTCGCCGGGGCCGGCTGGGTCATCGTCGGCGCACCGAAGCTTTTGGCGGGTTCGTTCCTCGTCGTCCTGTGCCTCAGCGCAGGCGTTCCCGTCGAAGACGCGGCCGATCCCGCCCATATGTACCTGACCGCCTTTGGCTACATGATCCCCTGGCACAATGCAGCCCTCTTGCTGATGGCCGCCTTCGTCGTCGTGTCGCAGCTGAAGATCAACGTCATGAATGCCTATGCAGGCTCGCTCGCCTGGTCGAATTTCTTCTCCCGCCTCACCCACAGCCATCCCGGCCGCGTCGTCTGGCTGATGTTCAACGTGGCGATTGCGCTCCTGTTGATGGAACTCGGCATCTACAAGCTCTTGGAAGAAACACTCGGCATCTTCTCGATCATCGCCATGTCCTGGCTCTGCACCATCTCGGCCGATCTGTTCATCAACAAGCCGCTCGGGCTGGCGCCGCCCAATATCGAGTTCAAGCGCGCCCATCTCTACGATATCAACCCGGTCGGCGTCGGCGCCATGACAGCATCGGCACTGATCGCGCTGACCGCCCATTTCGGCGTCATGGGTGCCATGGCCGCGTCGCTGGCGCCCTATATCGCGCTGATCACCGCGTTCGTCGTCTCCCCCGCCATCGCCTGGGCGACGAAAGGCAAATATTACCTTGCCCGCAAGCCGCGCCAGAGCTGGAAGAAACTCTCGACCGTCACCTGCTCGATCTGCGAACACCCGTTCGAGCCCGAGGACATGGCCTGGTGCCCGGCCTATTCCGCGCCGATCTGTTCGCTTTGCTGCTCGCTGGATAGCCGCTGCCACGACATGTGCAAGCCACATGCGAGCTTCAATGCCCAGACAGCCGTGGTGGCCAAGGCCCTGCTGCCGCAAAAGGTGATGGAGACGCTGTCCACACGGCTCGGCCGCTATGGCATCGCCGTCGTTCTATCGGTCGCCTGCATCGGCATCATCCTGGCGATGATCGCCCACCAGACCGGAACCGCCTCGCCCGAAACGGCATCGGTGATCAACCGGACGGTCGGCGTGGTCTTCTTCGTCTTTGCCGTCGTCACCGGAGTCGTCTGCTGGTTCTATGTGCTGGCCCATGACAGCCGGCTGGTGGCCGAAGAAGAATCCTCGCGCCAGAACACCCTGCTCCTGAAGGAAATCGCCGCGCACAAGAAAACCGACGCCGCCCTGCAATATGCCAAGGAGACCGCCGAGGCCGCCAACCGGGCAAAGAGCCGTTATGTGGTCGGCCTCAGCCACGAATTGCGCACCCCGCTCAATGCCGTTCTCGGCTATGCCCAGATCCTCGAGCGCGACGAGACCATCCCCGCGCCGCGCCAATCGGCGATCAAGGTGATCAAGCGCAGCGCCGACCATCTCTCCGGCCTGATCGATGGTCTTCTCGACATTTCCAAGATCGAGGCCGGCCGTTTGCAGGTTTACTCCAACGAGATCAACATCCAGGATTTCCTCGACCAGATCACCGACATGTTTCGCCCGCAAGCTCAGGCCAAGGGCTTGGTTTTCGAGCATGACCGGGCAAGCGCCCTGCCGCAATATGTCCGCACCGATGAAAAACGCCTGCGCCAGATCCTCGTCAATCTCTTGTCGAACGCCATCAAGTTCACCGATACCGGCACCATCCGCTTCGAAGTCGCCTATCGCAGCCAGGTGGCGACCTTCACCGTCTCCGACACCGGCCGCGGTATTTCGCAAGCCGACCTGCCGCGCATCTTCGAGCCGTTCCAGCGCGGCGAGGCCGAGCATATCCGGCCGATGCCCGGCCTTGGCCTCGGGCTGACCATCACCCAGCTTCTCACCCAGACGCTCGGCGGTGAGATCGTCGTCGATAGCGAGCGCGACAAGGGCTCCACCTTCCGGGTACGGCTGATGCTGTCGGCGATCAGCCGGCCGACCGCCTCCCTGCCCTCGATCCGCAAGATCGCCGCTTACGCCGGCCCGCGACGCACCATCGTCGTGGTCGACGACAACGAGGATCATCGCGACCTGATGCGCGAAGTGCTGATGCCGCTCGATTTCGTTGTGCTGACGGCGGCCGGAGGCATGGAATGCCTGACCCTGATCGAGGGGATCAAGCCCGATCTCTTCCTCATCGATATCTCGATGCCCGGCATGAACGGCTGGCAATTGGTGACACGCCTGCGCGATCACGGCCAGACAGCACCGGTCATCATGCTGTCGGCCAATATCGGCGACGGAACGGCTGCCGATAGCCATACCGGCCACAATGATACGCTCGCCAAGCCTTTCGATATCCGCCAGTTGCAGGACAAGCTGGCTGTGCACCTCGCACTCGAATGGATTTATAGCGACACGGTACAGCAACCCGTCAAAACAACGATCAAGGCTGCGGTGAAAACCCCAGGCGCCGCCCATGTCGAGGAGCTGATCCGGCTCGGCGAAATCGGTTATGTCCGGGGTATCGAAGCCAAGCTCGCCGATCTCGCCCGCCAGGAGGAAAATCAGCCATTCACCGAGGCGGTCAAAACCTACGTCCAGGCTTTCGACCTTGCCGGCTATGCCAACTTCCTGCAAAACATCAACAAACAGGGGAGACCGGCTGGTGAATGAAACCGTGCATCCGCGCGACATCGTGCTCATTGTGGACGATTCACCCGAGACGCTGGGCTTCCTGACGGATGCGCTGGAACAATCCGGGTTTTCCGTGCTGATTGCCACCTCCGGAAACGCCGCCATCAACGTCGTTGACCGCATCACGCCCGACGTCATCCTGATGGACGCGGTCATGCCCGGCATGGATGGGTTCGATACCTGCCGGACGCTGAAGACCAATCCTGCCGTAGCGCAAGTGCCGGTGATCTTCATGACCGGGCTGACCGAGACAGAGCATATCGTCCATGCGCTGGAATCCGGCGGCGTCGATTATCTGTCCAAGCCGATCAATATCGATGAGCTGCGCGCCCGCATCCGGGTGCACCTTGCCAATGCCCGCTCGGCGCAAAGTGCACGTGTGGCGCTGGACGCAGCAGGACGGCATCTGCTCGCCGTGCGCAGCAATGGCACCATCCAGTGGTCGACACCGCAGGCGACCCGGCTCGTCAATGCCGCAACGGGGCGCGACGACGGGCTGGATACGCTCGCCGTCCATGTCCGCCAATGGCTGCAAGAACGGCAGAAACACGGCGTGTCTAAGGACGGACCGCTGATGGTCCATCAGAACGGCCAGCCGGTGCTGCAACTCGCCTATCTCGGTGCGATCGGCGGCGACGAATTCCTGTTCCGGCTGACCGGTGTCAGCCAGACCAGCGACGATGAAATTCTCCGCCAGAGCTTTGCCCTGACAGTACGCGAAGGACAGGTTCTGCTCTGGATCGCCAAGGGCAAATCCAACCGCGATATCGGCGAAATCCTCGGCCTCAGCGCCCGCACCGTCAACAAGCACCTGGAACAGATCTACGTCAAACTCGGCGTCGAAAACCGCGCCTCGGCCGCCGTCAAGGCGGCGAACGCGCTGCACCAGGAATAGCCAGTCAAGCCACTCTGTCGGGCGGCTCGCGGCCCTCGAAGAAGGCGGTGATATTGTCCACCACCTTCATGCCCATGGCCGTGCGGGTTTCCTCGGTCGCACTGCCAAGATGCGGCAGAAGCACGACATTTTCCAGAGCAAGCAACCGCTCGGGTACATTCGGCTCCGCCTCGAAGACATCTAGGCCGGCACCCCGGATGATACCGTTTTCCAATGCGTGGATCAGCGCCGTCTCATCGACGACGTCGCCACGCGCCGTATTGATCAAGTATGCTCCCGGTTTCATCGCCGCCAAACGCTGGCCATTGATCAGGTGGCGGTTTTCGCCACCGCCCGGGCAGTGCAGCGAAACGAAATCGGCAGCGGCCAGCACGTCCCCGACGGCCTCCAGCTGCCGTGCGCCATAGCGTGCGGCTTCCGCTGGGTCGATCTTCGATCTGTTGTAGAAGACCACGTCCATGTCGAAGCCGAAATGGCAGCGTTTCGCCATCGCCTTGCCGATCCGGCCAAAGCCGATGATGCCCAGCGTCTTTCCCGTCACCTTGGTGCCGATCATGTGCGTCGGCCGCCAGCCGGTCCATTGTCCGGCACGAACCTGACGCTCGCCCTCGCCTGCCCGGCGCGCCACCGAAAGCAGCAGCGACATGGCGATGTCGGCCGTACAATCCGTCAGAACGCCCGGCGTGTTTGTGACGGCGATGCCGTAATGTTCGGCCGTCGCGATATCGATGTGATTGTAGCCGACGCCAAAATTCCCGAGGATCCCTGTGCGCAGATCGCCGCCTTCGAACAACGGCGCCGGCAGGCGGTCGGACACCGTCGGAAGCACTGCATCGAAGGACCGTAGCGCGCTGGAGAGCGCATCGGCATCCATCGCCACATCCGATGTGTTGAAATGGGCATCGAACCGCTCGGCAAGCACACGCTCGACGGCATCGGGCCAGCGGCGGGTGACAAGGATGCGTGGTTTGTCGGTCATCGTCTGGCTCCGGACAAAGGGGAATTGCGCTGACAATTAGCATAGCAACGGTATCAATCCAGCCGTCGGTTTGTTGAAACAGCCTTGCCAAAACTGAACATCATCACAGACGGCGGACAGAACGCAAAAAGGCCCGGCAACGCCGGGCCTTTCGCGGTCCAGATGGACCAATCGGTGCTCAACCGAAAACGATTATTTTTCGTTTTCGAAGTAGCTGAACTTGCCGTCGTCACCCTTCTTCCAGGTGTACATGACGTAGTCAGGACGGGTGATGTCGCCCTTTTCGTCATAGCCGAAATCGCCGATAACGGTCTTGAACGGACCCTTGCCCTTGATGTTCTCGGCAACAGCCTGCGGGTCGTTGCCGCCGGTTGTCTTGGCGGCTTCAGCGATAACCTGAAGAGCCGAGTAGGAGTAGAGCGTGTAGGCTTCCGGCTCAAAGCCGTTTGCACGGAACTTTTCGACCAGTTCCTTTGCAGCCGGGTTCTTGCGCGGATCCGGAGCGAACGTCATCAGCGTGCCGTTCACAGCGTCGCCAGCGATCGAAGCGAGTTCGTTCGAGACGATACCGTCGCCGGACATCAGGGTAGCCTTCAGGCCCTGGTCAGCCATCTGGCGCATGATGAGGCCGGCTTCGGTGTGCAGGCCGCCGTAGTAAACCAGCGATACGCCGGCTTCCTTCATCTTGGCGATCAGAGCCGAGAAGTCCTTGTCGCCAGCCGTGATACCTTCGTAAACGACTTCCTTGACGCCGGCTTCGTTCATGGCAGCCTTGGTCAGGTCAGCAAGGCCCTGGCCGTAAGGTGTCTTGTCGTGAACGACGGCAACCTTGGCGTCCTTGAAGTTTGCAGCGATGTAGGCACCGGCAACGGCGCCCTGCTGGTCGTCACGACCGCAGGTACGGAAGGTGTTCCACAGGCCGCGTTCGGTAAAGACCGGGTTGGTGGACGCAGGAGTGATCTGCAAGATGCCGTTTTCAGCGTAGACTTCCGAAGCCGGGATCGAAACGCCGGAATTGAAGTGGCCGATGACGAACTTGACGCCGTCGGCAACGAACTTGTTGGCAACGGAAACGCCCTGCTTCGGATCGGAAACGTCGTCGCCGAGCACGATCTTGATCTGTTCGCCGTTGATACCGCCGGCAGCATTGATGTCAGCTGCAGCCTGCTCGGCACCCTTCTGGAGCTGTGCGCCGAAAGCTGCGTTCGGACCCGTCAACGGGCCAGCAACACCAACCAGCAGATCAGCCCATGCAGTGCCGCTGAAAGCAACCATTGCAGTCAGCGCAACAGCTGACAAAAGTGACTTCTTCATCTTGTTACTCCCAAAAAAATTGAGCGGGTGCCTTTTTAAGCCAGTCACGATACCCACCATAATCGCGCCGGTATTCTTATATCCGCATCAGCGCGCGAGACGCGTCAGCGGGGTTCCCTCTGTCATTTTGACTTCCACGAGAAGGGCGAAACCTTTTCGTAAAGCCAATAGTAGTTGTTGGTCATCTGCTGCGTACGGTAGTAGCGATAGCCTGCCGTAGCAAACAGCAAAAGAATGATCGTGTCCACGGCATAGTACTGCAAAGTCAACATGCTGCCGTTGAAAAGTGCATGATGAATGAAGCGGATCGCCACACCCAGGAGTAGAGTATAGATGACGAGAACGCCGTAGCTGCTCCAGCCTTCGGCAGCGCTCTTTCCCGTGCGCCACGCCGTCCAGCCGCCCATGACGACCGTGATCAGCGCGAAATGCAGAACCGAAGGTTCTTCGTAGAGAATGCCGTGCATCCCGTTTCTCCCTTTCAAAGCGCCAGGCGGTTTTCAGACCGCATGCGAACGCTCCAACATGTCGGATATGCAAGCCGGCCCGGGTCCAACGAAACCTCTGACACGAGCCGGAATGCCATCAATGATGACCGCCTTCGAGATAGGCGGCGCGCACTTCCGGATTGGCCAGCAATTCCCTGCCGCTGCCGCTCATCGTCACCTTGCCGTTGACCATGACATAACCACGGTGAGACAGCTTCAAGGCCGCAAACGCGTTCTGCTCGACGAGGAAAACCGTAAGCCCTTCCTCTTCGTTGAGCTTCTTGATCGCAGCAAAGATGCCCTTGACGATCAGCGGCGCAAGACCGAGAGACGGCTCGTCGAGAAGCAGCAGCTTCGGACGCGCCATCAACGCACGGCCGATCGACAGCATCTGCTGCTCGCCGCCGGAAAGCGTTCCGCCGCGCTGCGACTGACGCTCCTTGAGACGCGGAAACAGCGTGAAAATCTTTTCGACGTCGTCGTTGAAATATTTCAGATTATCCAGGCTCGCGCCCATCTGAAGATTTTCATAGACCGTCATGCGCGGAAAGATCCGGCGGCCTTCCGGCGACTGCGCGATCCGCAACCGGGCGATCTCGTGCGTCGGCATATGGGTGATATCCTGCCCATCGAAGGTTACCGAGCCTGCCCTTGCCTGCGGACTACCGCAGATCGTCATCATCAGCGTCGATTTTCCGGCGCCATTGGCCCCGATCATGCAGACGATTTCGCCGCGCTTGACTTCAACTTCGACCCCGCCGAGCGCCCGGATATTGCCGTAATAGGTTTCGACGTCTTTTACATGCAGAAGGTTATCGCTCATTTGGGCGTGTCTCCCGGCGCAGCGACGGCGATTTCCTCGATCTGTTCGATCACCTCTTCGACCTCATCATCTTCAACACCGAGATAGGCCGCAATAACCTTCGGATCGTTCTTCACATGGTCCGGATTGCCATCCGAAATCTTCTGGCCGTATTCCAGGACGACGACATGGTCGGAGATTTCCATGACAACGGACATGTCGTGCTCGATCAGAAGGATCGAGGTCCCGGTGTCCTTGCGGATGCTGCGCAACAACTCGTTGAGCACCAGCGATTCGCGCGGATTGAGACCGGCGGCCGGTTCATCGAGGCAAAGGAATTCGGGGCCGGTGCACATGGCGCGGGCGATTTCCAGACGGCGCTGGGCGCCGTAGGGCAGATCGCCGGCCGGATCGTCGGCACGGTCGGTCAGATTTGCCTTGTCGAGCCAGTATTTGGCCTGCTCGATCGACTGAGCCGCAGCCTTTTTGTAGGCAGGAAAGCCCAAAAGACCGAGGATGGTATAGCCAGAGGCCAGCATCAGCTTGTTGTGTTGCGCGACCAGCAGGTTTTCCAGCACCGTCAGGCCTGAAAACAGCCGGATGTTCTGGAAGGTCCGGGCTACCTTGGCATCGCGGTTGACCTCGAAATCCGACATGCGTTCGAGCAGATATTCCTTGCCCGCCTTCTGCCGCATCGTGATCATGCCCATCGTCGGCTTGTAGAAACCGGTGATGCAGTTGAACACCGTGGTCTTGCCGGCCCCGTTCGGACCGATCAGGGCGGTGATATCGCCGCGATAGGCTTCGAACGACAGGTCGTTAATGGCCATCAGGCCGCCGAAGCGCATCGATAGATGGTCGACTTTGAGGATTGGATCTTTCGTCATTGTATCTGTCTCAAGGGCCATCAGCCGTGCCCTTCCTTGGTAAAGCTGCCGGAGACGCTCTTGCGTTCGCGCAGGAAGGCCGTGGGTTCACGTGTGCCGACGAAACCGCGCGGCTTCCAGACCATGACGATGATCATGGCCAGGCCGAAAATCAGCATGCGGTAAAGTTCCGGCGTGAAATCCGGGCCGAAGATTTGCTTCAATATCGTCATTTCGCGCAGCAACTCCGTACCACCGATCATCACCGTCGCTGCAACCGCGATGCCGACAAGCGATCCCATCCCGCCAAGTACCACAATGGCAAGAATGATTGCCGATTCGAGGAAGACGAAGGATTCCGGCGAGACGAAGCCTTGGCGCACGGCGAAGAAAGAGCCCGCGAAGCCGCCGAACATGGCGCCCGTGGCAAATGCGGTCAGCTTGGTCGTCACCGTGTTGATGCCGAGCGAACGGCAGGCGATCTCGTCTTCGCGCAAGGCTTCCCAGGCACGGCCGATCGGCATGCGGCGCAGACGGATGGTGACGAAGGCCGTCAAAAGGCAGAGCGCCAGGATCAGATAGAACAGGAAGATTTTGTAATAGGCCGACGACATCGGCAACCCGAAGACCTTGGCGAAATTGTTCGTCGCACTGACGTCAAAGGACCAGATGCCGAACACGGATGCCTTGGCGATGCCGGAGATGCCGAAGGTGCCCTTGGTCACCGCGGTCCAGTTGATCAGAACCAACCGGATGATTTCCCCGAAGGCAAGCGTCACGATCGCCAGGTAGTCGCCCTTGAGGCGGAGAACCGGGAAGCCGAGGATAATGCCCCAGAGGGCGGCGAAGATGCCGGCCATCGGCAGCAGAACCCAGAACGACAGGCCGAAGTAAGACGACAGCAATGCGTAGGAATAGGCACCAACGGCATAGAAGGCGACATAACCGAGATCGAGCAGGCCGGCGAGGCCGACGACGATGTTCAAGCCCCAGGCCAGCATCACGTAGATCAGGATCTGGATGCCGAAGTTATCGACATATTTCAGCGACCCTTGATAGCCGAAGAAGTACACCATGAGCGGCGGGTAGAAAATAAGGGCAATGATGGCCAACATGCTGAAATGCGCAGCTATATAGACCCGAAAATAGAAGAAGCCGAACGCCAGCACGTAGATGATCGCCAGCGCACGGATCATCGTCACCCAAGGAGCGAGCACGGCAGGCAAAGCCGCTGTGATCGGGGTCGCAGCGAACATCAACAAAATGGCGATCACTGCCGCCACGACGACTATTGGCATGCGAAAGAAACGCGTGGCAACGCTGTCGGGAAGAAGGCCGGTGACGGCATTCGTTACCTTCTGGCGAGCCAGAAACGGCCGGATATAAGCAACCGACACGAAACGGCCGACTGCGGCAATGACGACGAAGATTGCGAGCAATCCCCAGCGCTGCACAAGGATCAGCTCGTTCAGGATGTTCTGGTCGGTCTTCAACCCGACGAAGAGTACGAAGAGACCAAGTGCCACGAGGCCGGCGTAAAAGCCCTCGCGCAGAGCCCGCGCCATCAGATTGCTGCCGGCGCTCTCAGGTGTGTTGGTAATGTTTGCCATGAAATTATACCTTCTCGACTTCCGGCCGACCCAGAATACCAGACGGCTTGAAAATCAGCACGATGGCGAGGATCGAGAATGTCGCGACATCCTTGTAGTCGATGGTGAAGTAAGCCGACCACAGCGACTCGATGAGACCGATCATCAGGCCACCCAGCACAGCGCCCGGCAGAGAACCGATGCCGCCCAGAACCGCAGCCGTGAAGGCCTTGACGCCCGGCGTGAAGCCATCGGTAAAGACGATGACACCGTAATACATCAGGTACATGGTACCGGCGACCGCAGCCAATGCCGCACCCATGATGAAGGTGATCGAGATGGTCTTGTCGACGTCGATACCCAGCAATGCCGCCATCTTGCGGTCCTGCTCGGTCGCCCGCTGAGCGCGGCCAAGCGGCGTATGATTGACGATGTACCAGAAGATCGTCAGCAGAACCGCCGTCACCACCACGATGATGATCTGCTTCAGCGATATCGAGATGCCGAACACCTCGTAAACCGACGATACCATCGACGGGATCGGCTTGTTACGCGGGCCTTGCGTCACCTGAATGAAGTTCGACAGTGCGATGGACATGCCGATCGCGGTGATCAGTGGCGCGAGGCGGAACGAGCCGCGCAACGGGCGGTAAGCCATCTTTTCGATGACCCAGTTCCACAATCCAGTCATCACCATCGCCACGATGATCATGATGAATAGGGCAAGTGCGATCGGAATACCGCCGAACAAACCCACCAGAACAAGGTAGACAATCAGTGCCGCGAAACCGCCGAGCATGAAAATATCGCCATGGGCGAAGTTGACCATGCCGATAATGCCGTAAACCATTGTATAACCAATGGCAATCAAACCGTAAATCGAGCCAAGAGTCAGCCCATTGACGAGCTGCTGGACAAAATACTCCATCAATATCCCCCGGGTCTGATCCTAGTAGGTCAGACCTCTTCTTTTCGTGGCTCTTTCTGAGCCTTTTCGATAGAGGATTCCATAATGCTTTCAGACCAAAAGTGAAGCGTAAAATGATGCTTTCCTGATTTTCTTTCCCATTTTAGTGATATTGACGCTTAAACAGTCGAAAAAACAAAAATAGTGCAGTTTAGGCCCTATTTTTGGGCATCAGACCGTGAATTCTACGGTTAAACATGGCTAAGCCCCGGTGGGCCCGTTCAGCCGCCAACTCGGCCTACGAAAGGTCGCGATCACAATCGAGCCTGTCAGGACCGCATGCGCGAACCGTTGGCATCGAAAAGCGGCTGGGCCTGCAACCGGGCCGACAGCATTTCGCCCAGCAATTCGACTTGCCACCCCTCGGCTTCGTCCGCAACCTCCTTCGGCACATAGCCGATCGCGACCGAAACGCCGGAGGCATGGGCGTAGCCACCTGAGGTCACCCAACCACAGACCTTGCCGTTCAGCGAGATCGGCTCGTCGCCGATAACGTCGGCATCCTTGGCGTCGATGATGAAGGTTCTGAGCCGCAAGGTGCCGCCTTCGGCCTTTTCCTTTGCTGCCGCCTGCTTGCCGATGAAGTCGGCATCCTTCTTCAACGCAACGAATCGTCCGAGCCCTGCCTCGAACGGACCGTAAAGCGGACGATATTCGCGCGACCAGCTGCCGAACGATTTTTCGACCCGCAGGGCGTTGAGCGCCCGCAGGCCGAACGGCTTGATGGAAAATTCGGCACCGGCCTCCATGATCAGGTCAAAGAGATAGCGCTGATATTCCGGCTTCATCCAGATTTCATAGCCGAGATCGCCCGTGTAACTGACACGGCCGACGATCGCCGGCGCCATGCCGAGATCCATCCGGCGAATATCCATGAAGGCGAACGCTTCGTCGGACATGTCGAGATGAGTCAGCTTGGAGATCAGCGCACGGGAGTTGGGTCCGGCGATCGACAGGCCGACCAGTTGCAGGTTCAGCGCCTTCAAAATGACCGAACCATCCTTCGGCAAATGGCTTTCGAACCAGCGCATGTGATAGTCTTCGGCGATCCCTGAGCCGATGAGCAGGAAATCCCCCTCGCCGAGCTTGGCCAGCGTGAAATCGCCGATCAGCTTGCCGTCGTCCTTCAGCATCGGCGCCAGCGACATGCGGCCCTTGGCCGGGATGCGGCAGGTCAGCACCCGGTCGAGCCAGGCTTCCGCGCCGCTTCCGGTGATGGTGTATTTGGCAAAGCCCGATGTTTCCATCAGACCGACACTGTCGCGCACGGCCCGGGCTTCGGCGCCGACGACATCGAAGTCGTTGGAGCGGCGCCAGGAGAATTTGTCCTCTTCGCCCTTCGGCGCAAACCACAGCGGTGATTCGAGACCGTAGGAAGCACCGAACACGGCACCGGCGTCCTTCAGCTTGTCGTAGATCGGCGTGGTCAGGAACGGGCGTGCGCCCGGCAGTTCCTCGTTCGGATAGCGGATCGAGAAGCGGCGGGAATAGTTTTCACGGACCTTGGCATTGGTGAAGCCAAGCGTGGCGAAATCGCCGTAGCGCGACACGTCCATGGCAAAGACATCGAAACCCGGATCGCCATAGATGATCCAGTTGGCCAGCGCCAAACCGACACCGCCCCCCTGGCTGAAGCCTGCCATGACGGCGCATGCGGACCAGTAATTGGTCAACCCGCGCACCGGTCCGACCAGCGGATTGCCGTCCGGCGAGAAGGTGAAGGGGCCGTTGATGATCTTCTTGATGCCGGCATTGTTGAAGGCCGGGAAGTGTCGGAAGCCGACTTCAAGTTCGGGCGTAATGCGCTCTATATCTTCGGCCAGCAGTTCATGGCCGAAATCCCACGGAGTGGTGATCGGCGACCATGGGCGGCAGGCCTTTTCATAGGTGCCCATGAGCATGCCGTTGCGTTCCTGACGCAGATAGATCTCACCGTCGAAATCGACGCAGTGCATCAGTTCCTTGCCGCGCGTCTGGTTGAATTCGATGACTTCCGGCATGTCTTCGGTGATCAGATACATGTGCTCCATGGCAAGCACCGGCAGCTCAAGCCCCGTCATCCGCCCGACTTCGCGCGCCCACAGGCCGGCGGCGTTGACGACGTGCTCGGCAATGATCTCGCCCTTGTTGGTGATGACCCGCCAGGTGCCGTCTTCCCGCTGGACAAGGTCTTCCACCTTGGTGTGCAGGTAGATATCCGCACCGTTCTTCTTGGCGGATTTGGCATAGGCATGGGTAGTGCCATAGGGATCGAGATGGCCTTCGACCGGATCGAACACGGCACCGACGAACTGCGTGGGATCGAGAAGCGGCATCAGCTCGTGCGCTTCCTTGGGAGACAGAAGCTCGGCATCCAGGCCCATGTAGCGGCCCTTGGCGAGGATCGACTTCATCCAATCGAACCGCTCCTTGGTCGCCGCCAGCATCATGCCGGAGGTCATGTGCAGACCGATATCCTGGCCGGAATATTCCTGAATTTCCTTGTAGAGCTCGACCGTATATTTCTGCAGCTTGGCGACGTTCGGATCGCCATTGATCGTATGCATGCCGCCGGCCGCATGCCAGGTCGAGCCGGAGGTGAGTTCCGAACGCTCCAGAAGAACCACATCGGTCCAGCCGAATTTCGTCAGGTGATAAAGGATCGAACAACCGACGACGCCGCCGCCGATAACGACGACCCTGGCATGGCTTTTCATGGGTATTCTCCGGTTTCGGGACGGCTTGCAAAAAACGTCCCGCTCAATGAAGCGAATTTGGCTTTCGAAACCGTACCGGCAAAGTCGCGCCGGTTAAAGATATCCCTGCGAACAGGTCTTGCCCATTCCCGCCATCTGCCACTTCAACCGCGCCATAAAAGCGTCACGCGATGCCGCATTTACCTTGGCGCGGAGAAACCGGCGGACAGATCGAATTCCCGCCCCATCACGCGCAGATCGTCAAAGAGCGCCGCGGCAAAGCTGCGCATGACGATCAGTTCGAACTCATTTTCGCCGGTGCGGGCCAGATTGACGCCGATATGGCCGCAAAGAACGTTCGATGACGTGCCGATCTCAAACGCTGCGGGATACAGATCCGTAGCAATGCCCTTGGCAAGGATGCGCCGGACATTGGGGCCCGACAGCCTGAAAACGACGCGGCCGTCGCTCTGATCGACGGCATAGGCCGTCTCGGCCAGCAGCAATGACAGGTTGCGGTGCAGGCCCTCCGGCGTTTCCACTTGCGACAGGGCCAGCCATTCGCCGGGTCCGGCAAACCGGACGGATACATCGCCCGATGCGGCCAATCCGGCCGTCACCGATGCCTCCTCGCCGTCCATCGCCATGACAGAGGCGATGGCGCAGGCACGCGGAACATCCAGGTGATCGACCGCGCGGATGCCGGGTTGCGGCGGCAGCAGGCCGTCGAGAGGATGGTGGGAAATGTAGGTTCTGGTCATGTCCGCATCCACATCAGGAGTTCAGCTTTGTGTTGGCGGGATCGACGAAGACCGGGTTGCAGACCTCCGCCACCACTTCGGCACCCGCCAGCTTGTCCCAGACGACGATACGCTCGCCATAGCGCTCGCGGCCCGATTTCAGAAAGGCCAGCGCAATGTCGTGCCCGAGCGTCGGCGAGAAGCAGGCGGAACTGACATAGCCCTGATCGTTCAGCGTCGAGGGTTTTGTGCCCTCGCGCAGCAGATGCGCACCGGCGCGGATATGCTGGTCCGCCTCCACCGGCTTCAGCCCGACCATCTGCATGCGGTCGGCGGCCGTCAGGCCGTAGCGGGTAGACAGCCGCTTGCCGATGAAGTCCGGTTTCTGCGCAGAGACCATGCGTCCGAAGCCCGCATCGTCGGGCGTTACCCGGCCATCGAATTCGGCATGGGTGACATGGCCCTTCTCGATGCGCAGCACATTCAGCGCTTCCAGCCCGTAGGCACAAATTCCATATGCCCTGCCCTCTTCCATTATGGCATCGGCAACGGCATCGCCGAGCCCCGCAGGCACGGCCAGTTCATAGGCCAGTTCGCCGGAAAACGAGATCCGGAACAGCCGCGCCTTGACGCCGCCCTTCAGCGTGACGATCCCGGCAGCAAGAAACGGGAACGCCGCGTCGGAAATATCCTCCTCGACGAGAGCCTGCATCACCAGCCGGGTTTTGGGTCCGGCAATCGCCATCTGCGCCCATTGATCGGTCGATGAGCAGAAGCGGACTTTGAGATCCGGCCAATGCACCTGAGCGCAATATTCCATATGGGACATCACCCCACCGGCGAGTGCCGTGGTGGTGGTCATGACGAAATGCTCAAGCGACAAACGGCTGGTGGTGCCATCGTCATAGACCATCCCGTCCTCGCGCAGCATCAGCCCGTACCGCGCCTTGCCGACCGGCAGCTTGAGGAACGGATTGCAATAGAGGCGATTGAGGAATTCCGCTGCATCCGGTCCGAAAATCTCGATCTTGCCGAGCGTCGAAACATCGCAGAGGCCGACATTCTCGCGGACGTTGCGGACTTCGCGATCCGCGCTTTCACGCCAGGTCTTTTCTCCGCCACGCGGAAAATAGGCCGGTCGAAACCAGAGGCCGGAATCGACCAAGATAGCGCCATTTCGCTGCGCCCAACCATGGAGCGGCGATTTGCGCACCGGAGCTGCGTGCTCATCGTGCGATGTGCCGGCCAGAGCCCCGAAGGCAACCGGCGTATAGAATGGCCGGAAGGTGGTGGTGCCAACATCGCCCGGGCTGATGCCCTGCATGGCAGCCAGAAGGCCCGTGGCATTGATACCGGAAAGCTTGCCCTGATCAGTCGCCATGCCGTTTGTCGTGTAGCGCTTGGCATGTTCGACATGGCCAAAGCCCTCACGCAGGGCAAGCCCGATATCCTTGACATGCACGTCGTTCTGGAAATCGACAAAGGCTTTTGCCTTGGCGCCCGGCGAATACCACAGCGCCGTGAACGAGGGATCGGTCTCTCCATCCACGGCAGGGGCCGTGTGGGCGGCAGCAGCCGAAAATCCGAGATCGGCAACGATTATGGCAGCCTTGTCCGCACCGTCCTGCAGACAGCCGGCCAGGCTGTGGCGTCCGGCAGCTGCACCAGCGACAACAAGACCGTTGCCGACGTCAGGCGCAAGAAAGGTCTTCAAGTCCTCGGACCAGACAGCCTTGGCACCGCGCTGGCAGGCAAGATGAATAACCGGGTTCCAGCCGCCAGACATCCCGATCGCATCGCAGGCAATCGTTTGCTCGAAGCCCGAGCGCTCAACAACAATGCCGGAGACACGCTGGCGCCCCTTGGTGTCGATCACAGAGGCCGAATGAATGACACGAACACCATCCGGCGCGACATCGGAAACATCCGCGCGGCTGTCGATGATGGCGGCAATGTCCACGCCATGCGCAACGAGATCGGCGGCCGTGCGGTAACCGGCGCTGCCATTGGTGAAGATCGCCACCGATTTTCCGGCGGCAACGCCGAAACGATTGGCATAGGTGCGCATGGCACCCGCCATCATCACGCCCGGCCTGTCATTGCCGCCGAACACCAGCGGCCGTTCCTCGGCGCCTGTCGCCAGCAGCGCCCGCTTGGCGACGATGCGCCAGAGCCGCTCGACCGGTAGCTTGGCCTGCGGCAAGGCCAGATGCTTTTGCACCCGCTCGACTGCACCGAATACATTGTCGTCGTACCAGCCGAAAACGGTGGTGCGCGCCATCATCGTCACGTTCGGCAGGGATCGCAGTTCCGCCAAAGCCGTTTCGGCAAAATCCGGGGCTGAAGTGCCGCCGACCCGCGTCGTCTCGCTAAGCAATGAACCGCCCAGCCTGAAATCCTCGTCCGCGAGAACAACCCGCAAGCCAGCACGGCCGGCCGTCAATGCCGCCATCAGTCCCGTCGGACCGGAGCCGACCACCAGCAGGTCGCAATGCGCCCAGCATTTTTCATAGGATTGCGGATCTCTCTCCAGGACCGCGCGCCCGAGCCCGGCCGCCTTGCGGATGATCGGCTCGTAAACCTTCTCCCAGAAGGCCGCCGGCCACATGAACGTCTTGTAGTAGAAACCGGCACCAAGGAATGGCGACAACAGGCCGTTTACTGAACCATAATCATATTTCAGCGATGGAAAGCGGTTCTGGCTGCGGGCGTCGAGGCCCGAATAGAGTTCGGCGACAGTCGCCTTGGTGTTCGGGTCGCTGCTGGCGCCATTGCCGATGGTCACCAACGCATTCGGCTCCGAAGGTCCGGCCGTGACGATGCCGCGCGGCCGGTGATATTTGAAGCTGCGGCCGACCAGAAGCTGATCACTGGCAAGCAGCGCAGAGGCGAGCGTATCACCGGAGAATCCCGTCAGATTCCGGCCATCGAACCGGAAATCAAGCGGCGCGTTGCGATCGACCAGACCGCTGGAGGCAAGGCGATAGGCTGTCATCGGCCAGCCTCCCGCGCATCAGACGCCGCATCCGTGACCGAAAAAACCTCGTGGGTGAACGTATCGCGTTCGACCACCAGCCAGCGCCTACAGCCGGCCACGTGCTGCCAGTGTTCGCGGTAGCGTCCGCGCGGGTTGCTGCGGATATGAACATAGTCGTTCCAGGCTTCGTCGGACGCTTCCGGATCGGGACGGACCAGCGACGCGTCGCCACGGATCGAAAACTCTTCCTTCGGCCGGACGCCGCAATGCGGGCAGTGAATGAGGCTCGCCATACTTTCAGGTCTCAATGCAGGTTGGGCTGGGGGCCAGCGCCGTGTTCGTCGATGGGATAGCCGCGCTCGAAGCGATCGAGGCGCAGGAAACGGGCAACCGGGTGGGTTTCGTTCTTTGCAATCAGATGCGCAAAACAAAAGCCGGAGGCCGGCGTTGCCTTGAAGCCGCCGTAGCACCAGCCGCAGTTCAGGTAGAGATTGTCGACCGGTGTGTGGCTGATGATCGGCGAGCCGTCCATGCTCATGTCCATCACCCCGCCCCAGGAACGCAGCACACGCACGCGCGACAGGCCGGGGATCATCGTCACCCCCTCTTCCATGACATGCTCGACCGTCGCCAGATTGCCGCGCTGGGCATAGGAATTATAGCCGTCGATCTCGGCCCCGAACACCAGGCCGCCCTTGTCCGACTGGGAGATGTAAAAATGCCCGGCGCCATAGGTGATGACATGATCGATGGCAGGCTTCAGCCCCTCGGTGACAAAGGCCTGCAGCACATGGCTTTCGATCGGCAGCTTCAGGTCCGCCATCTGCCCGACGCGCGAGGTGTTGCCTGCAGCCGCCAGCCCAAGCTTGCCGCAGCCGATGAACCCTCGTGATGTCTCGACACCCGTCACAACGCCATTGTCGCGGCGAATGCCGGTGACCTCGCAGTTCTGGATGAGATCGACGCCAAGACGGTCGGCGGCGCGGGCATAGCCCCAGGCAACCGCATCGTGACGCGCCGTGCCGCCGCGCTTTTGCAACAGGCCGCCCATGATCGGAAACCGGGCATGATCGAAATTCAGGAAGGGCAGCATCTTCCTCAAGGCAGCGCGGTCGAGCAACTCGGCCGGAACACCCTCCATCCACATGGCATTGCCGCGGCGGATATAGGCGTCGCGCTGGCCGTCATTATGGAAGAGGTTGATGATACCGCGCTGCGACAGCATGGCGTTGTAGTTGAGCTCCCGCTCCATGTCTTCCCAGAGCTTCATCGAAAACTCGTAGAACGGCTCATTGCCGGGCAGCATGTAGTTGGAGCGAACGATGGTGGTGTTGCGGCCGACATTGCCGGAGCCAAGATAGCCCTTTTCCAGCACCGCAATGTTCTTCAGGCCGAATTCCTTGGCGAGATAATAGGCCGTCGCCAGCCCATGTCCGCCACCACCGACGATGATGATATCGTAAAACGGTTTCGGTTCCGGCTGACGCCAGGCCGGCTTCCAGTTGACGTTGCCCGTCAGTGCATTTTTAACAATGGAAAATGCCGAATACCGCATGCCAGTCCCAACTCACCTAACCATGTTGCAACGCACATTTGCATATGCCAGGGCGAGCGCAAAGACTACCTTGGCACAGACCGGCCAGATGCGCCGCGCTGTCGCAGCTCTATCCGAACGGGACCCAGGACGCAGTGCCAAATGCAGCACAGTCGAGAAAATTTCACGCGCGAATCTTGAAAAGACCGGTAAGGAATGCGGATGTATGATGCGCGTTCCGGATGTTGGAATTCAACATCTGCGGGATATGGGAGATTATGGCCGTGGACGGCAGGAAGGCACAGGAAGCACAAATGCTCGACATTCTGGAACAGGCGGCGGTGGCTGCGGGGAAAGCGATCCTCGACGTCTATCATGCCGGACCGGAAGTCAGCTACAAGGCCGACTGTTCCCCCGTCACCGATGCCGACGAGAGCGCCGAAAAGATCATTCTCGACATTCTGGCCTCCGCATTTCCCGATATCCCCGTGGTCGCTGAAGAAGCAGTGGCAGCCGGCCATATCCCCGATATCGAAGGCCAGTCGTTCTTCCTTGTCGATCCGCTCGACGGCACCAAGGAATTCGTCGGCCGCAACGACGACTTCACCGTCAATATCGCGCTGATCGAAAAGGGCGAGCCCGTCGTCGGCGTCGTCTACGCACCGGCAATCGGCATTCTCTATGCCGCCACCCGCAACAAGGCGAAAAAATCCGTCGTTTCCGGCCAGCGCGCTATCGGCCCACCGACCATCATCGGCTGCCGCAGCCGGGGCGACAGGCTGGTGGCACTGGCTAGCCGCTCGCACAACAGCCGGGAAACCATGACCTATCTCGCTGAGCACGGCATCACCGATTACGAATCCATCGGCTCGTCGCTGAAATTCTGTCTGCTCGCCGAGGGACTGGCCGATATCTATCCGCGGCTGAGCCGCACGATGGAATGGGATACCGCAGCCGGCGACGCCGTCTTGCGCGCGGCCGGCGGCGAAACGCTGACGATGGATGGCAATCCACTCATCTACGGCAAGCGCAACCAGACATCCGACGTCGATTTCGCCAATCCCTTTTTCGTCTCACGTGGCAAGGACTGACCATCAGCGGCCGTTGCCGGTGGCAAATCTCGATGGCAGCCGGGGATTGACGGGCAAGAGCAGCGTCATTCCCCTTTGAAAAACAACGGCCGAGCGAACCGGCCGTCCCCTCTGCTCCGCCAGCGTCTACCCTTCTCCTCACCCGCAAAGGAGAACGGACCCGATGAGCGAAACAACCGTCAACCTGGAACTGCCCTATATCCTGCCGTCCCAGGCGCAGAAGCACGTCACCCACAATGAAGCCCTGCAGCGGCTCGATGCGCTGACCCAGTTGACGATCACCGCCTCGCTCTCGACCCCGCCATCCGATCCGCAGGAAGGAACGTGTTTCAATGTCACGGCGTCCCCGGTCGCCGCCTGGGTGGGAAAGAGCGGCAAGCTTGCCTTCCGCCAGGACGGTGACTGGATCTTCATCACGCCCAAGGACGGCTGGCGCGGCTGGTTTGCGGCCGAGGACCGCTTGAAAGTTCACAACGGCAGCGACTGGGCCGTCTTTGACGCGATCGGCACGCCGGCGTTTCTCGGTATCAACACCACCGCCGACAGCACCAACCGGCTCGCTGTCGCAGCCGCCGCCACGCTGTTGAGCCATGACGGGAGCGGGCATCAGATCAAGGTCAACAAGGCGGCGGCAGGCGATACGGCAAGCCTTTTGTTCCAGACGGGCTGGTCCGGCCGCGCGGAAATGGGCCTGACCGGCTCGGACGAGTTCGGTGTCAAGGTCAGTGCTGACGGTGCGTCCTGGAAATCGGCGTTGAGCATCACCGCGCAGGGCCATGTCCGCATGCCGCAGCGGCCATTGGTACGCGCCACGCGCGGCGGCGGCGTGCTGACGCCCGCTTCCGGCTCGCAGACCGGCTTTTCCACCTTGAGCATCAACCAGGGCGGTTTCGCGCTGGGTGCCGCCGTGGCGGGCGGCGGCAGCCGCCTGATCGTCCCGATCGCAGGCCCCTATCTGATCTGCCTTGGCATTGAGGCCAATCCAACCGGCGCCTTTTCCGTCACCGTCAAGGTCAACGGCACGACGGTCATTGCCAGCATCAACGACAACGATGCAGCCTCCGCCTCCTACGGCAATTGCGCCATCGGCATGGCGATCCTCAATGCCAACGACTGGCTGGTGCTGGAACACACCGGAACCACACCGCTCGATTTCGCCTATGACAAGACGGAACTGACGGTGGTGATGCTGTAGGCGAAGCAGAAACGCCGTGTCAGACCGGCACGGAGTCATCCGTGGTCGCGACTGCCGATCCTTCGAGCGTGACTTCCTCGGTCTTTTCCGGCGGCTTGATGCGGAACCAGGCGAGGTACAGCGCCGGCAGGAAGAGCAGTGTCAGGACGGTACCGACAATGATGCCGCCCATCATGGCATAGGCCATCGGCCCCCAGAAGATTTCCCGGGCGATCGGGATCAGCGCCAGGCTGGCGGCCGCTGCCGTCAGCATGATCGGCCGCATCCGGTGCTCGGTCGCCTCCTGCACCGCTTGCCACGGCGCTAAACCTTCGGTGCGCAGATGTTCGATCTGCACCACCAGGATTACCGAGTTTCGAATGAGAATGCCGATCAGCGCCAGGATGCCGAGAATGGCGACGAAGCCCATCGGCGAATTGCTGAACAGCAGTGCCGCCACCACCCCGATCAGCGCCAGCGGTGCCACGGCAAAGACCAGGAACAGTCGCGAAAAACTCTGCAGCTGGATCATCAGGATCGTTGCCATCACGAACAGCATCAGCGGCACGACGGCGGCGATCGGCGCCTGGCTCTTGCCGCTTTCCTCGACGCTGCCGCCGACATCAATCTTGTATCCGGCCGGCAGTTTTTCGGCAAAGACGTTCACGTCCTTGGACAGCTGCGCGACGATCGTCGCCGGCTGCGTTGCATCGACAATGCCGGCCTTGACGGTCAGCGTCGGCAATCGCGACCGGCGCCAGACGACCGGCTGTTCCATTTCGTAGCGAAAGCTTGCAACAGCTGCCAAAGGCACGGAATTGCCGTTGGTTCCGGGCAGCTGCAAGTCCCGCAGCAGCTCGATCGACTGCCGCTCGGACGCCTTGGCTCGGGCAACGACGTCGATCAGATAGATATCGTCGCGAACCTGCGTCACCGTCGTTCCACCGACGATGCCGTTGAGAGCCGAAGCGATATCCTGCGAGGTGACGCCCAGCTGGCGGGCCTTGTCCTGCAAGACATCGACCTTGATGACGCGGGCCGGCTCGTTCCAGTCGTAGACGACATCGCCGAGCAGCGGGTTGCGGCCAAGCACGCTGCCGAATTCCAGCGCCAGCTCGCGCACCTTGCCGATATCCGGTCCGCTGACCCGGTACTGCACCGGCCGTCCGACTGGCGGGCCGATGTCGAGCAGCTTCACATAGGCATCGGTGCCGACGAAGGTTTCCTTCAGATATTTCTGCAGATCGGCCCGCAGCCTGTCGCGGACTTCCAAGCTCTTGGTGACGATGATCGTCTGGCCGAACGACGTATCCGGCGGCTGGACATCGAACGAGAGAACGAAGCGTACCGCACCCTGCCCGACATAGGTCGAAAAGCGCTCGACATCGGGATTGCCGACAAGCTTGTCCTGCTCGAACTTCGCCATCTGCGCGTCGGTATCGGTAATCGAGGCGTTTTGCGGCAGAGACCAGTCGACGATCAGCTCAAGCCGGTCAGACGACGGGAAGAACTGCTGCTGGACGCGGGTCATGCCGAACAGCGAGATGGCAAAGACCACCACCGTCAAGGCGATCGTCGTCCATTTCCAGCGCATGCACCAGCCGAGCACACGGGAAAACATCCGCGCAACCCGGCCTTTCTGGTCATAGTGCTGCTTCATCGTCTTGGGCAGGATGGTCACGCCGAGCAGCGGCGCAAAAACCACCGCGACGATCCAGGAGACCACAAGCGAGACGGCAATGACGACAAAGAGCGTGAAGGTGAATTCGCCGGCGGCGCTGTTGTTGAGGCCGACGGGAATGAAGCTGGCAACGGTGACCAATGTACCCGTCAGCATCGGAAACGCCGTTGACGTGTAGACATAAGTCGCCGCCTTGCGCAGCGAATCGCCCGTTTCCAGCCGCGCCACCATCATCTCAACGGCGATCATCGCATCATCGACGAGAAGCCCGAGCGCAATGATCAGCGCCCCGAGCGAAATCCGCTGCAGCGATATGCCGAAATAGGACATGACGACGAAGGTTATGGCCAGTGTCAGCGGGATCGACAGGGCAACCACGAGGCCCGCCCGCACGCCGAGACTGACGAAACTGACGAGAAGAACGATGACGACGGCCTCAGCGAGGCCACGGGTAAAGCCGGATACCGCTTCCTCGACGATCACCGGCTGGTCGGAGACCAGATGCACCCCGACACCGACAGGCAGCTCGGCTTCCACCTGGCTTATCTTTGCCTCGACGTGATCGCCGAAATCCAGAAGATTGGCGCCCTGCTTCATGCCGATGGCAAGGGCTATTGCCGCTTGGCCATTGTACCGGAACAAAGCCGACGGCGGATCGGTATAGCCTCGGCTGATGGTGGCGATATCGGTAAGGCGGAAAAAGCGGTTGTTGACCTGCAGATTGACGGCCCTCAGGCTGTCCTCCGACGAGAACTGGCCATTGACGCGAACGCTGACACGCTCGCCCTCAGCCTGCACGACGCCCGAAGGCGCAATCGCGTTCTGGGCCTGCAGCGTGGCAACCACATCGTTCTGGTTGATGCCGAGAGCCGCCAATTGGCGGGTCGAAAATTCGAGATAGATCACCTCGTCCTGCGCGCCGACGATATCGACCTTGCCGATATTCGGGACCGTCAGGATTTCGCGGCGCGCGGTCTCGACGTAATCGCGCAATTGCCGCTGGGTCAGACCATCGGCGGTAAACGCATAGATATTGCCGAATACGTCACCGAAGCGGTCGTTGAAGGATGGCCCGACGACACCGGAGGGAAACTCTCCGCGAATATCGCCGATCATGTTGCGCACTGTCAGCCAGATCGAGGCGACATCCCGCGCCTTCGTCGTATCCTTCAGATTGACGAAGACGAGCGTCTGGCCCGGCGTGGTGATACTGCGCGTGTAATCGAGCGATTCCAGTTCCTCGAGCTTGCGCTCGATCCGCTCAGTCACCTGAAGGGTGGTTTCCTCGACCGAGGCGCCCGGCCATTGCGCCGAGATCGTCATGGTCTTGATGGTAAAGGACGGATCCTCTTCGCGGCCAAGGCTCAGGTAGGAGAAAAAGCCGAGCAGGCCGAAGACGATCATGAAATACCAGACCATCGATGCGTGATCGAGCGCCCAGTCCGACAGGTTGAATTTCTTCATGACTGCGCCTCGTCTTCGACTTTGATCTTCTGGCCGTCCTCGAGGCTATGAACACCGGCCGTCACAACCCGAACACCGGCCTCGATGCCGGACGTGATGACGATCCCGTTGCCGGCCTGCGGCCCGGTGACCACTTCGCGCGTCTTGACCGTCGCGCCCCCCTCATCGACCACCCACACATAGGATTTGCCGTCGCGCACCAGGATCGCGGTTGACGGCAGAACCAGCTGCTCGACGATGGTCTGCTTGAGAGTGGCGGTGATCGTTGTTCCGAGCCGGAAAGCGGCTGGTGGGTTTTCCAGCGCGATCTTGACGCGGCGCGTTCGCGTTGCAGGATCCGCTGCCGGTGCGACCTCGCGAACCACGCCGTCGACCGTGATGGCCGGGTCGATCTGCAGGGACACCAGAAACGGCGTACCCACCGGCAAAAGCGCATTGCCATCCGGAACATCCACCACCGCGTCCCTTGCATCCGGCCGGGCAACAGCTACGACAGTGGCGCCGGCTGCGACCACCTGGCCAACTTCCGCCCCTGTCTGTGTAACCACACCGTCGAAGGCGGCCTTGACCTTGGCGTAGGAAAGCTGCTCTTCGGCCTTCGACAAAGCCGCGCGCGACTGGACGACCGACGCTTCGGCCGCAGCGCTCGCCTGTTCGGTACTTTCCACCGATGCCTGCGTTTCCGTGCCGATCTTGAACAGCGCTTTCGTGCGCCGCTCGACCGAAACGGCATTGGCAAGCGTCGCTTGCGCATTGGCCAGATCAGCCCGCGCCGATCCGACGGCCAATTCCAGCGCTGTCGGATCGAGTGCCGCCAGAAGCTGGCCGCGGGTGACGGTATCGCCGATATCGACATCGCGAGCGACCAGGAGGCCCGTCACACGCGGCCCGAAATTTGTCTGGACCTTCGGTTGTACCGTTCCGGCAAAACTGGGCGCTGGCAGGCGCTGGGGAACCACGATTTGCGACAGAACCGGGCGAATGACCGGTTCGCCCTTCTCTTCCTTTTTCTGGCACCCCGCAAGGATCAGAAGCATGACTGGTACGGACAGCAGCCCCAGCAGGATCCGGTTCATTGCGCCTGCTCCTTGATGACATCGACTGACTGGCCGGGGCGCAGCATCTTGGCGCCCTCGATCACGACGGTTTCACCCTTGGCAATGCCTTCGGAAATAAGCACACGGCCCGTCTCGTAGGAGGCCACTTTCACGGGTTTGCGGCTGACCGTGCCATCCTTGCCGTCTACGACCCAGACTGCTGGCCGGCCATCCAGTGCAGACAGCGAGGTCCAGGGCAGGATGATCAGCTTGGCCGGCTTGGAGCTGGCAAATCCGGTCACCGGGGCGCCGAGCGTCATGCGATCGGGCGTCGTATCCATGGCGATCTTGACGCGCACGGTTCCGGTCGTGGTATCGATCGTCGGCGAGACCTCGCTGATCACTCCTTCTGTCTTGACCGAGGGATCGCTGACCAGCGCCAGCTGAATTTTCGGCTCGGCCGGCTTTTCGAACAGCAGCGATTCGTAAACATCGAAGATCGCATCGCGAGGCCCGTCCCGTGCGACGGAAAACATGGTTTGCGCTGCCTGAACCACCTGGCCCGTTTCGGCGTTGCGCACGGTGACGATGCCATCGGCATCGGCCTTCAGTTCCGTATAGGAGAGCGCATCGCGGGCGGTACCCAGCAATGCCTTCGACGATTCGAGCGATCCCTGGGCCGTCTGCAAAGCCGTCTGCGCCTGATCGAAGGCTTCTTGTGTTGTCGAATTCTTCGCCAGCAGCGACTTCTGCCGCTCGAATGACGCGGAAGCCTGCGTGACCTGCGCTTCTGCAGCCCGCACCGCCGCCTCGGCCGCCTCGACATCGGCTTTCTGTTCGCTGGGATCGATCCGGGCCAAAACCTCCCCGGCTGTCACATGCGAACCGACATCGGCCAGCCATTCCGTTATCTGGCCGCTGACGCGAAAGGAGAGATTGGTCTGGACATGGGCAACGATCTCACCGGTCAGCGTCACCGTCTGCCGGTGATCGACAAATTCGGCGTTCTGCGCCCGGACAGTCGTTTTGACCGTTTCCGCGGGCTTGGTCTCGCCCTCGCAAGAAGTGAGGGCCAGGGCTGCGAACGAAACCAGCCACCAGCCGGACCAATGGGGCTTTAGTTTTTTATCCATCTCAGTCCGCTCATTCCGATATTCAAGCTGAACCATTTATTGTGGCCCCTCAATATACGCACACCGCACCGATGACAAGCGGTTGGGTTTGACGGAAATCATTCGTTACAAGATGAGCAAATGTGCCCCTCACCGCATTGGCGGCAAAAGGAAGCTATGCGGATTTCTTCCATAAGCATAGCGAAAACCGCAGGTTGAGCGATAGAAGGCTCAACCGGACGGCCGTGCTGGAAAACATCTGCGGGGACGGCGGCTTAAAGCCGGCTGGCGCTCGCCGTGGCAAGCAGACCGGCCATCGAGCTTTCGTTGAAAGGCTTGGTGATGCGGGATATGTCGCGCAAGGTTGCGGGAAAAGTGAAGTCGTCGCCATAGCCGCTGACAAAACCGAAGGCTACGCCATGTTCGATCAGGCTTCCGGCGAAGTCGAAGCTTGTTTGCGAACCCAGATTGACATCCAGAAAGGCAAAATCGAAAGACTGTTTCTCGATCAGAGCCTGCGCCTCGGCAATATTGACGGCAATCTCGACATGGTCGATGCCGATCGATTTCAGAATATCCTCGGCTTCCATGGCGATGATGAAATTGTCTTCCAGCACCAGGACACGTTTGATCGACACTGGGATTTCCTTGGGCGTCACCGGTAGGGCTCCTGTCCGAAAATCGCCCTGCACGGTTCGAGCGCAGGCCTTGAGAGCGACAAGTATGACAAGAAGGCGGAGAGGGCATTTAAATAAGACACGTCCCGCGACGATAGTGATCCGCGCCGCCCGAACCTCATATGCCGCCCGAACCTCATATGAAGGGGCGGAGCTTTTCGCGATATCCCTCCCAGCCCGATATTTTCATCAACCCCTCGTCATCCAGGATATCGCACCCCCGGTCGGCCCAGCGAATCAGCTTGCGCTCACCAAGTTTCTTCAGAGTCTTATTGGTGTGAACAATGGAAAGCCCGAGCGTATCGGCCACATGTTGCTGCGTGATCGGAATGGACACGCGTTCGCCCTTGAAGAGGTTGCATGCCCTGGCACGTTGATAGAGAAAGGCCAGCAGATAAGCTGCGCGTTCGAGCGCAGAGCGCCGCCCAATGCTGAGGAGATTTTCATCGAGGATGCGTTCTTCCTGGGCGGCAATCCAGGTGAGATCGTAGCCAAGGTCGGGATAGTTCCGGTAGAGCGTACCGAGCTTGTCGCGTTCGAAAACGCACAATGTCACCGGCGAAAGCGCCTCGACCGAATGCTGCATCTCGCCCATCAGGCTGCCCTGCAGCCCGATCAGATCTCCCGGCATCATGTAGTTGAGGATCTGCCGGCGTCCGTCATCGAGCATTTTATAGCGGAAGCCCCAACCGGACAGAACCGTGAAAAGATGAGCGCTGTGCGATCCCTCCACCAGGATCGTTGTTCCCGCATCGACGGCCAGTTCGCCGGTCTTGAAGTTGGAAACGAACTCCAGTTCATCCGGCTTGAACTCGCGGAAATGTGGGAGGGCACGCAAAGGACATTGTTCGCATGGCGTTTGTCGGTTGTTCCGGGTTTTAGGCGCGGCCATTCGGATCCTCTATGCATGATTCGGGGCAGGAAATCAGAGCGTTGATTTCTCAAGAAAATTACAGCCTCGTCGGGTTCCGGCAAGGGGCGTTTTCAAGGCAGCGGTAGACTTATCCGCATCGCGCGCCTAGTTTTCCGCTCAAGCTCGGGCCGACAAGCCCGATCATCAGCGCATGAACGAGACGGAAGAGCAAATGAATCATCCAGCCTTCGCCAATTACCATGTCGCCGTCGTGACCGGAGCAGCATCCGGGATAGGATTTGCCGCCGCCAGGCGCTTTGCCGGACTGGGCATGAACGTCGTTCTTGCTGACCTGCCGGGTGAGCGTCTGGACAAAGCCGCCCGGGAAACGGCAGCCATCTCACCGCATGGCCCCGGCAGCGTTGTTGCGATCGCGACGGATGTATCGAGCACCGATTCTCTCAAGGCTTTGGAAGCTGCGGCAACCGCACGCTTCGGCCCTGTGCATGTGCTGATGAACAATGCCGGCATCCAACCCGGCAGTGCGGTTTTCGGCTCGCAGGATGCGTGGGAAAAAGTGTTCGCGGTCAATCTCTGGGGTGTCATCAACGGCTCGCGCATCTTTGCACCCGCGATGATTGCCCACGGCCAGACCGGTCTGATCATCAACACCGGCTCCAAGCAGGGCATCACCACCCCGCCCGGCGATCCCGCCTACAATGTCGCAAAAGCCGGCGTCAAAGCCTTTACCGAAGCGCTGCAGCACGAGTTGCGCAATACGCCCGACGGCAACATCACCGCCCATCTGCTGATCCCCGGCTTCGTCTATACCGGGCTGACCGCAAACGGCCGCACCGAAAAGCCGGATGCCGCCTGGACCGCGCAGGAGACGGTCGATTTCATGATGCGAAGCCTTGAAGACGGCGATTTCTACATTCTTTGTCCGGACAATGACGTTGCGCGTCCGATTGACGAAAAGCGCATCCTCTGGGCCGCCGGTGATATCATCGAAAACCGTCCGCCACTATCGCGCTGGCATCCGGACTACGCCGATGCATTCAAGGCATTCCTTGCAAAGGATAGACCGGACATCAGCTGAGAGCGGCTGCGACGGTTGACCGTTGGAGCATTTATACGGTGGACAATCTGTTCACGCAGAAGCGCTGGCGCAGCACTCTGTTTGCTGCTTCTGTGCAGTCAAAGCAATGGATTTGAAGACATGACAAGCGGCATCCACCACATCACCCTGATCACCCGCAAAGTGCAGCCGAATGTCGATTTCTATGCCGGCTTTCTCGGTCTTCGGCTCGTCAAGCGGACGGCGGGTTTCGAGGATGCGGCACAGCTGCATCTCTTCTACGGCGATGACGCAGGCTCACCGGGATCGCTGATATCGTTCCTGGTCTGGGAAGATGGAGCGCCCGGCCGCGTCGGCCATGGCCAGCCGAGCGAGGTCGCCTTTGCCATTGCGCCTGAAAGCATCGGCTTCTGGCTCACCCGGGCGCTGCGCTACAATGTCACGGCGACCGGCCCGACGCATGAATTCGGCGAGCCCGTCATCCGGCTGAAGGATCCGGACGGCGTCATCGTCAAGCTTGTCGGCAGCGACGCCGTGGCCACCCCTGCCCTCCATGCGACCAGCGACATTCCGCAGAAAGATGCGATCCGGCGGCTGCGCGGCGCAACGATCCTGACGGCGACGCCCGACGGCACGGCCGCTTTCGTCACCCGGCATTTCGGCTTTGCCGAGGCAGACAGGGCGGATGCGATCCGGCGCCTTGTCTCGCAGTCCGGCGATATCATCGACGTGCGCGATGCAGGTGGTTTCTGGACGGCGGCGCCCGGTACCGGCACCATCGATCATATCGCTTTCCGCGCCACCAGCGAGGCAGCGGTCAAGGATCTGCGCACGCAGCTCGAGGCGGAAGATGCAGGCGAGATCAACGCTCATGACCGCAAATATTTCTATTCGCTCTACGTCCGCGAGCCGGGCGGAACACTGTTCGAATTCGCCACCGATGCGCCCGGCATGACGGTCGATGAAAGCCCGCAGACGCTGGGAACGAAACTGTTCGTGCCCGAGCATTTCGGCGGCAATTTGCAAGACAATCTCGTCATGCTGCCGCAATTCGGACTGCCCGGCGAGGAGCGCTTCACAGAGCGCGACCTGCCGTTCATCCACCGCCTGCACCAGGCGGATAACCCAGACGGCACCACGCTGGTCCTGCTGCACGGCAGCGGCGCCAACGAAACCAGCCTGTTGCCGCTCGGCCGCCAGATCGCGCCGAATGCCTTGCTGCTCAGCCTCAGAGGCCGCAGCACCGAGGAAGGTCACCCGCGGTTCTTCCGCAGGCTCACGCCCGTTACCTTCGACCAGAAGGATATTGCGTCGGAAGTGGAAGCCTTCGTTGCGATGATCGACGGGGCTGTTTCGGCCTATGGCCTTGACCGCGACAAGATGGTTTTCGTCGGCTATTCCAACGGCGCCAACATGCTGATCGCCACCATGCTGCTGCATCCCGGGCTGATCCGCCAGGCGGCGTTGTTGCGGATGATGAACCCGCTGGACACCGTGCCGGAAGCAGATCTTTCCGGCACCGACATCCTGTTGGTAACGGGAAAGACCGACGGCTATTCCCGCTATGCAGCGCCGCTGGAAGGCGTGTTGCGCGGAGCGGGCGCAACACTTTCGACCGTCACCCTGAATGCCGGACACGAGATCGGCCCCATGGATGCCGACGCTGTGCGGGAATGGCTGAGAACAATCGCCGACTGACCCCGTAAAGACCGGTAACGAACCCTGAAACGATTATCTGGCGAGAGCGACACCCCACTCTCCGTCATCCTCGCCCTTGTGGCGGGGATCCAGCGACCCGACGTCCGTCGGGTCAAACGACCATTTCAGTTCAAGGACTTGAACTGGCTGGATGCCCGCCACAAGGGCGAGCATGACGGAGGAAATTGGGTGCCAAAAATAATAAGCAGAGAGTGAATCTGCAGAGATTGCGGTTTGCCAGCCTTCAGCGAAGACTGACGCCCCCCGCAAAACCTTACTTGGATCTTTCCGCAACATAACTTGCAAAAGCATCGACAAAGGCCTTCAGCCTCGCCTTGGCCTCTTCGTCGATCAGATGACCGTCCTTGTCGAACAGCGAGCCCGCTTTCGGCAGGATCAGCCTTTTTCCGGACCAGAGGTCGGCACCGAGCGTGCGCAAAACGGACAGCCAGGCGTTCTGGCTGAGAAGCGTACCGAACGGGCCCGGCGATGTCCCGGCAATGGCGAAGGCGCGTCCGGCAAACACATTCGGCGCACCGGTCATCGACGAGCTCACCCAATCGATAGCGTTCTTGAACACGCCTGGCATCGAATTGTTGTACTCCGGGGTGAACAGGATGACCCCATCGGCAGCGGCGATCTGGTCCTTCAGCAGTTGCACGGCCTCCGGCACGCCTTCGCGCTCAACATCGGCATTATAGAGCGGAATGCCCTCGATGGTGCCGGATGTAAACGTCACACCATCAGGCGCAAGCGTCATGGCTGTTTTCAAAAGAGCGGTGTTGAACGATGCCTTTCGCAGGCTTCCGGAAATTCCGATCAGTTTTGTCATGCGCAAGTGTTCCTTTTGCTTTGCCGGAAGAATGGTGCGAAATACGGAAAAGTACAGACAAAAAAGCCGGGAGTTGTGCTCCCGGCTTGGTTTCAATGGTCAGATCAGCGGCTTCAGCCGTGCCTCGATCTGGACGCGCTTGTGCTCTAGGAACGGCGGCAGCGACAGGCCTTCGCCTAAGGTTTCCATCGGCTCGTCCACGGCAAAGCCGGGACCGTCGGTGGCGATTTCGAACAGGATGCCGTTCGGCTCGCGGAAATAGAGCGAGCGGAAGTAAAACCGCTCGACCTCGCCGCTCGAAGGCAGCCGGAAACCCTCCAGCCGTTCGGTCCATGCGTGCAACGCAGCCTCATCCGGAGCGCGGAACGCGACGTGATGAACGGCCCCGGCACCCTGGCGGGCTGCCGGCAGGCCGGGCTGAACCGCAACATGCAGTTCGGCGGCCGGACCACCCTCACCCATCGAGAACACATGCACCTCGCCATTGCCATCCGGCGACGGGTACTGGCGCTGCTTGGTCATGTTCATCACCTGCTCCAGCACCAATTGCGTATTGGTGATGTCCGGAACGCTCATCGTGATCGGGCCAAGCCCCTTGATCTGGTGTTCGGCGGGAACCGGGCTGCGGCCCCACGGATGCGACGGCGCAAGCCCGCCATCGTCGATCAGCCGGAACCGCTGGCCTTCGCCATCCTCGAAATCGAGCGACAGGCGGCCGTCGATCTCGATGACATCGCCGGACGCAATGCTCAACTCGCCAAACCGGGCCTTCCACCATTCGATGCTTTCCGGGCTGCCGACGCGAAGGCCGGTGCGCGAAACGCTGTGGGTTCCGCGGCTCTCCCGGTTGACGGGCCAGTCGAAGAAGGTCAGGTCCGTGCCCGGTGTCGCCTCGCCGTCGGCGTAGAACAGGTGATAGGCGGTGGTATCGTCCTGATTCACAGTTTTCTTGACCAGCCGCATGCCGAGCACCTGCGTGTAGAAACGCAGGTTCTCCTTGGCATTGGCGGTGATCGCGGTGAGGTGGTGAATTCCTGTCAGTTGCAAGCTCATAGATGCCTCCTTGAGGTGAATGTCTCTGTTGACCGGAATATCGTTCATCTGCATGGTTCTATAAAGACGGCATCAAACGAACGCCGAGTTCGACAATTTGGAACCATGACCACGCAAAACTGATGGGTGTCCCAGCATGGACTGGCGTTTCGACGATCTGATGACCTTCCTTGACGTGATGGATAGCGGCAGCATCACCACGACGGCGGCCCGGCTGAACTTGTCCAAGTCCGTCGTCAGCAAACGGATTTCCGATCTTGAACAGGCGCTTGACGTGGAACTTTTCCAGCGTGGGCCGCGCAAGCTAACACCGACGGAAAGCGCCGGCAGCTTTGCCGAACGTATCCAGCCGCTTGTCCGAGAGATCATCGATGTCACGGATGGTGTCTCGGAAAGGCAAACAGGGTTGAGGGGCCGATTGCGGATTGCCGCTCCGATGAGCTTCGGCACGATGTATCTCAGCCGTATCATCGCCGATTTCGCCCTTGCCCATCCCAACCTGCAGGTGGCCATCGAGTTTGACGACCAGATGAGCGATATTACCGGCAGCGGTTTCGATGTCGGCCTGCGCATCGGCACGCTGGCGGATTCGAGCCTGATTGCCCGCAAGCTCTGCTCCGACCCGCGCATTGTCTGCTGCAGCCCGCATTTCGCCGCAACCAAGGGACTGCCCAGGACCGTGGCGGAACTGTCCGATTATGATTGCCTCGACTACGCCAATGTTCACGCGGCCCGTCTCTGGCAGTTCCAGAACGGCCAAAAAGGCGGCGCGCCCGTCTCGATATCGATCCGCAGCCGCATCGTCGCCAACAATGGCGAGGCGATGCGCGATATGGCGATCGCCGGTCTCGGCCTCGTGCTGTTGCCGATGTTCATCGTTGCCGATAGCCTGCGCAAGGGTCTGCTGATCGCCGTGCCGCTGGACGCCAGCCCCGTGCCCTATACGATCCAGGCGGTCTATCCACCGACACGGCACATCTCGCCGAAGGTACGGGCCTTTGTCGATCACCTTGCCCGGCATATCACCGAACCGCCGCTCTGGCGCTTTTCGCAGTGACCGTCAACGCTTGAAATCGACCTTCACCCGCGCCACCGGGAAGATATATTTCCACACCGTCGCCGTATTGGTGATGCTGCGGCCATCGTCGGCAAGAACCATCCTGTCGAAGAAACGGACTATGTTTTTGCCTGGGCCGGGCTCCAGATCGACGAGATAGGTGAACCGCGCCGTATTGCCATCGACCCGCAGCGTCGTCGTGCCGACGACATCTTCGCGCGTTCCCGAATATGTGGCAGGGCCAGTGCGCACGAAACGCCAGGTCTTGCGGTCACGCTCGCCGTCGGAATAGACGAAATCCTCGCGCACGGTCAGGGTATCGCCCCGCACCCGGCCGGTCAAAACCACGTCGAACTGCCGTTTGACACCGTTGATGGCGGAAAACGATCCAGTGGCCGTGACCTTGCCGCGAAAGAACCGCTCCATCATCGTGTCCTGCCCGAATGCCGGCATGGCCGAAAACAGAGCCAACGGAACAACAAGCACTGCCAGAAACCGTTTCATCATTCTCTCCTTGTGTTTGGAGAGATACGATTTCTCAGGCCGGATGGTTTCCTCAGCCATCCAAAAAGCGAACTGCAGAGCACATCGCGGTGGCACTTACGCGGAAACGTGCATGTCCGTCAGGTAGGTATTCTCGCTTCTGGAAACCTTGAAATCGGCCGGGTCGATGGTAACGACCATCAACGTTTCGCCATGGGGAAGCGCATTGGCCAGAAGGCTGCCATCGGGCGCGGCAATCCGCGACGACCCGGCAAAGGTAAACCGCTCGTCGGCGCCGCAATGGTTGATATAAGCGACGAACACCTGGTTTTCGAAGGCGCGCGTCTGGATCATATGATCGGAAATAAAGGTTCCGGAATAGCCGGCCGGCAGCGCCGTCGGCACCAGCACGGCATCGGCACCGGCAAGCGCCAGGCGCCGGACGTTTTCCGGGAACTCGACATCGTAGCAGATCAGCATGCCGCATTTTACACCACGGTGATCGAACAAGACGGTGCCCGGTTCAGGAGCCGAAAACAGCCCCCGCTCGTAATCACCGTAAAGATTGGACTTGCGGTAAATTACGGGCGCAGCCGAACCATCCACATAAACGGCGCTGTTGAAAATGGTGCCATCCGCCTTCTCGGCAAAGCCGGCGATAACAGCAATGCCGGTTTCAGTCGAAATATGCTGTAACTGCTTGACCAGCGGACCATCCGCAGGCTCCGCCAGTTCGCGGATGATGTCACCGGCGCCATAGCCGGTCAGCCCGAGTTCCGGCGTGATCAAAAGGCTTGCGCCCTTGGCCTGAGCCTCCCGCGCCGCCTGTTCGATGCGGGCGAGATTGGCGGCGGTATCGCCGCTTTCCGATTTCATCTGCAGGGCGGCGAGCGTGATCATGTATCGTCCGATGACATGGCGCCGAGCAGTTTCGGCAGATCGCCGAACCGCGCGACAAGGGAAAAGATGACCGCCGCCGTTGCGACGAAAAGAATGGTCACCGATGCCATGGTCGGTGTGTAGCCGTAGCGCAACGCGTTGAAGATCTTGATCGGCAGCGTTTCCATGGTGAAGCCGACGGTCATGTAGGCAACGATATACTCGTTGAGCGACAGCACGAAGGCAAATGCATAACCCGAGACGATATAGGGCAGGATCAATGGCAGCACGACGGTGCGGAAGATCGTCCGGTCATCGGCGCCCATCGTTGCCGCAGCCTCGACCAGCGACCGGTCGATCGCGGTAAAGCCGAGCGACAGCGTGACCAGCGGCAGCGTCACGAAGAAGATCGCGTGGCTGACGACGGCCGTCCAAGGCTGGCCGTAAAAACCGGTCGTTGCCCAGAAGGTCAGCAAACCAAGGGCGGTGATCACCGGTGGCAGCGTGAACGGAGCAATGCCGAGAAGCTGGAAGATATTGGCCCATGGCGCAATCCGACGCCACAGAAACCAGGCGAGCGGCAAGGCAATGGCAACGGCCAGCGCGGCCGACAGGATGGCCAGCGTCAGCGAGGCAAACAACGCGTTGCGCCATTCCGGATTGAGGAAGATCTCGCCGTACCAGGAGAGCGAAAAACCCTTCGGCGGAAAAGCCAGCGTCTGCTTGGCATTCACCGAGACGCCGGCAACGACGATCATGGGGGCGGCCAGGAACAGGCCGATCAGGAAGAAATAGACTTTGCTGAGCGCACCGGTCATGCCGTTTCTCCCTTGCGTCCGGCAAGAACAGTCAACGCCACCAGCCCAAGCGTCACCAGCACCAGGAACACCGCCATCGCCGCTGCAAATGGCATGTTCGACTGGTAGATCGCCTGATCGGTGATCAGCACCGACAGCGTCCAATGCTGCGGCCGGCCGAGCAGCTGCGGCAGCAGATAGGAACCGAGCGCGAAGATGAACACCATGATCAGCGTCGCCGTAATGGTGTTGCGAAGGGCGGGAATGACGACCGTGAAGAACGCCTTGATGGGCGAAGCGCCGAGCGTGCGGGCCGCCTCCGTCAGCGTCGGATCAAGCCGGACGAGCGCGGGATAAAGCACCAGAACCGTATAGGGAAAGGCCTGATAGACCATGCCGGTCAGCACCGCGCCAAAACTCGGCAGCAGCGCCTTTGCCTCGCTCATGATGCCCGCCATGACAAGCAGATTGGTGATCCCGGCGGTACGCGAAAACAGCGTCGACCAGGCAAAGCCGATAATGACCTCAGACAGCGACAGAACCGACAGCAGCGCCACCAGCCAGACGATCTGCACCTTCCGCGTCATCCGCGTCAGCAGATAGGTGAAGGGGACGGCGAGCACGATGCAGCAGATCGCCACCGTCACCGCGAGCATCAGCGAGAAGCCCAGCACATTGGCGAAGAACAGGCTGAGGAACCGCTGGTAGTTGGCAAGCTCGAAGGCCGGCACGTAGAAACCGCCTTGCTGGCGCTGGAAGAACGAGACGGCGATCATCGTCGCGAACGGCACGACGAAGAAGACGATCAGCATCATCGCCGGGAAGAACAGCGGGCCGTAATCGCCCAGTTTTTGCGGGGCTTCGCGTCTCATTTGGCCAGCACCACGCAGACGTCTGGCAAAAGCACCACGCCGACCGGCTGGCCGACGGTGACGTCGGGCCGGGCGCGCGGCGTCGAGACCGCGACGATCTGGCGGCCGGCAATATCGACAAAGGTTTCGATCGTGCCGCCGAGATCGCGCACGAAGGTGACGGTACCGGACAGCGCGCCATTGCCGGGCGCCGTCAGATGCACGTCTTCCGGCCGGATCGACAGCGTCGCCTTGCGGGTACCGGCGCCAAGGGACACACCGGAAACCGGCTGGCCGAGCACCGTAACGTGGCCGGTGCTGTCGGCTTCGGCCTCAAGCAGATTGGTAGAACCGATGAAGTCGGCAACGAACGTATCGGCCGGGCGGCGGTAAATCTCGATCGGTGACGCGGCCTGGCGAATTTCGCCGCCCTTCATCACCACGACCGTATCGGCCATGGTCATAGCCTCGCGCTGGTCATGGGTGACGACGATGGTGGTGATGCCGAGCTGCTGCTGCAATTGGCGCAATTCCACCTGCATCGCCTCGCGCAGCTTAGCATCGAGCGCCGAGAGCGGTTCGTCGAGCAGGAACAGTTTCGGTGAGATCGCCAATGCCCGTGCGATCGCCACGCGCTGGCGCTGGCCGCCGGAAAGTTTGGAGACCGGCCGGTCGGCATAACCGCCAAGATGGATCATCGACAGAAGCTCGTCGACCCGCTTCTTCTGGTCTTCCTTCGGGGCGCCGCGAATGCGCAAGGGGTAGGCGATATTCTCGCCGACAGTCAGATGCGGAAACAGCGCCAATGACTGGAACACCATGCCGAGATTGCGCTTGTGGGTCGGAACATGGGTGATGTCTTCGCCGTCAAGCTGGATCGTGCCACCGGTCGGCAGGTCGAGGCCGGCGATCATCCGCAAAAGCGTGGTCTTGCCGCACCCGGATGGTCCCAGCATGCAGACGAACGTGCCATGCGGCACCGTCAGTTCGACATTGTTGACCGCGGTGAAAGTCCCGAATTCCTTCGTGACATTGTTGAGGACGAGGCCTGACATGAGTTTCCCTTATTGCGTCTCAAAAAGCCCACCGAGTGGGGACCACCCCCCCCTCTGTCACTTCGTGACATCTCCCCCTCAAGGGGGGAGATCATTCTTTTCCCTTTTTGCCATTGAGTAAGGGAAGCACAGTGCAAGCGGCCAATCTCCCCCCTTGAGGGGGAGATGTCGGCGTCGCCGACAGAGGGGGGTAGTCCACCCTCTGAGCCCAGATCAACCGACGATCAGTTCGGTCCATTTCTGGTTCAGCCAATCCGACTTCGTCTGGTAGAGATCGTAGCGCGGAATGATCGGCTCGATGTCGGACGACACGGCGGCGAATTCCGCATCCGTCAGGTCCGTCAGCTCGCGCTTGACCGTCGGCGAGGTGCCGACCTTGCGCGACAGGATCGCCTGGATCGACGGCTGGCTCATATAGTTGATGAACTCATGGGCCTCAGCAACCTTGGTCGAAGCGCGCGACAACGCCCAGCAACCACTATCCTGAATGCCGCCTTCCTTCGGGAAGGTCGAGCGGACGGGGTTGCCGTCGGCAGCGGCCAGGCCAGTGACGTCATGGTAATACTGGCCCATCGGGATTTCGCCCGACTTCAGCGCCTGCTCGAATTGGGCCTCGTCGCGATACCACAGCCGCACGTTCGGCTTGACTTCGGCCAGCTTGTCGAACGCCTTCTGGACGCCTTCTTCCGTATCCAGCGCATTGGTGCCGCCGAAGAACGTCTTTGCCGTCACTTCGAGCAGGAAGGAGTTGGAGACCAGCGCCAGGAGGCCGAGCTTGTCGGCATTTGCCGGATCCCAGAATGCCTGCCAGGAGGTCGGCGCTTCCTTGTAGACGTCGGTGTTGGTGACCAGCGTGATGTACCAGGAAACGGCACCGATACCGGCAACGCGGCCGTCCGGATACTTGTTGACGAAACGGTCGATGAGGTTGGAGCCGTTCGGGATCTTGGACATGTCGAGCGGCGCCCAGAGATCGGTCGCCTGCCCCTTCAGCATCGCCACCTGCGACATCATCGAGACGTCGGCCGGAGCCTGGCCAGCCTTGGCGGCCTGATCGAGCTGCACCAGCCAGGCTTCTCCGGTCGGCTCGGCAATCGCTTCGATGGCAATGCCGGTCGCCTTGGTGAAATCAGGAAAGATGTTCTTGTCGAACGAATCCTTGAAATAACCGCCATAGACGCCGACCTTCAGCGACTTTTCCTGCGCGCGCAGGATCGACGGCATGGCCAGCATCGATGCACCGGCAAGGCCCGCACCAAGCACGGCGCGGCGGCCGATATTCTGTTTCAGAAAGTCTGTCATCGTGGTTCTCCTGTTTATGCCGGTGCCGCGTTTATGGCTCCCGGTCTGTTCCCAAGTTTTAGTCCGGCTTGCAAGCCCCGGACTACGGATTGATCAGTGTTTTAGCGCGCGAAGCTCCAGCATCTTGGCGTAACGCGTCAGCGGAAAACACAAGGCGAAATAGATCAGCGCAACGAAGCCATAGACCTTGAACGGCTCGAAGGTTGCATTGTTGATCGCATTCGAAGTCCGGACCAGTTCCTCAAATCCGATGATCGATGTCAAGGCTGTGCTCTTGATCAGCTGCACCAGAAAGCCGACCGTCGGCGCCCGCGTCATCGCAAAGGCCTGCGGCAGGATGATCAGCCGCAATTGCTTGAGATAATGCAATCCCAGACTGCTGCCGGCATCCCATTGCCCAAGCGGCACGGCCTGTACGCCGCCACGCCAGATTTCCGCCAGAAAGGCGCTGGCGCAGAGCGTCAAGCCCAGAACCGCAGCCGTCCAGGGTTCGATGCGCAGACCGAGCAGCGGCAGGCCGAAAAACAGCAGGAACAGCTGCATCAGAAGCGGCGTGCCTTGAAACAGGCCGATGTAATATTCGGCGAACCGCTGTACCCAGCGCCGCTTGGAAATGCGCATGAACAGGATCAGCAGGCCGACGATGGTGCCGCCGGCAAAGGCGACTGCGGACAGCAGGATGGTCCAGCGCGCCGCCAGAAGCAGATTGCGGATGATGTCCCAGAGGGTGAATTCGATCACGACACGCCTCCGGAAAGGAAACGGTTGCCACTGGCGACAAGCAGACGGCGCAGGCCGATGCTTAAGGCGAGATAGACGAGCGTGACGATGAAATAGGTCTCGAAGGCGCGGAACGTCCGGGCCTGCAGGAGATCGGCCTCATAGGTCAGTTCGCGCACGGCGATCTGCGAGACGACGGCCGATTCCAGCATCATGATGACGATCTGGCTGGTGAGCGCCGGGAAGATCACCTTCAGCGCCTGCGGCAGCACGATCTTGATGAACACCTGGCGCGGCCGCAAGCCGAGGGCAAGCGCTGCCTCTTTCTGCCCTTTCGGCACCGCATCGAGACCGGCGCCGACGATTTCCGTCGTATAGGCGGTCATGTTCAGGGTCATAGCCAGGATGGCGGCAACGACAGGGTCGAGGCGGATGCCGAGGCTCGGCAGGCCGAAATAGATGAAGAACAGCTGCACCAGAAACGGCGTGTTGCGGATGAGCTCGACATAGCCGGCGATGGCACGGCGCAGCCACGCATGGCGGCTGCGCCGCCCGGCGGCACCCAGAACGCTGAGGACGATGCCGGCAACAGCCGACACCGCGATCAGGAACACCGTCATGGCTGCACCGCTGGCGATCAGCGAGACCGCGTCGCTCAGCCAGCCGAACTCGAGCACATAGCCCAAAGGATCAATCCTTCAGGTTTTCAGGATTGAGCGGCACTTTCAGCCACGCTTCCGAACTTGCGTTCAGCTTGCCATCGGCCAGCATCTTGGCAACCGCGTCGTTGATCGCCGCCTTCAGCCGGTCTTCGCCCTTGTTGAGCGCCAGATGCGACGGCGACGTCAGGAGCTGGAACTTCTGTTCCGGCTTCAGGGCTTCCTGACGGGCGAGAACCTGTGCGCCGACATCGTTGCCGACGACCATCAGTTCGGTCTGGCCGGAGATGAAGGCCTGGATCACCGAGTTGTAGTTGTCGAAACGCTTGATGTCGGCATCCTTGGGGGCTGCTTCCGTCAGCGACGTGTCTTCCAGTGTGCCGCGATTGACGGCGATGCTCTTGCCGGCAAGGTCTTCCTTACCCTTCACTTCCATGGCGGCCGGGCCGATTACGGCGATGTAGTAAGGCGCATAGGCAGCGGCGAAATCGATCACTTCGGCGCGTTCCTTGCTGAAGCCGACGCTGACCAGCATATCGACGCGCTTTTCGGTCAGATACGGGATGCGGTTCTGGCCAGTAACCGGCACCGGAACCAGCTTCACCTTGAGGGCGTCGGCGATGTATTGCGCGACGTCGATGTCATAGCCCTTGAGGCTCATGTCGGCGCTGGCCGAGGAGAAGGGCGGGAAGTCGGCGAAGACGCCGACATTGAGCACGCCAGCCTTGGTGATGTCGTCGATGGCATCGGCATTGGCGGCAGATGCGAACCCGAGAACGGCACCGCTGAGCATGAGAGCGGCGGTAAGACCGGATTTGAAGCTTGAGAGTTTGGCCATTGTATTCCCCTTGTCGATTTTGGTGTTTGCGATAGGCACGGCGGAGTATGTGGCTTTTGCTCCTCACCCCATAAGCGGGACGAAGAAAATATTGGTTGCTGCCTCTTCTCCCCGGCGGGGAGAAGTGCCGAGCGCATGCGAGGCGATGAGGGGGCTGTGCATCGAGTATCGAGCCGCCCGCCCCCTCATCCGGCCCTTCGGGCCACCTTCTCCCCGGCGGGGAGAAGGGAAGTAACCGCCCCCTTAGTCCCGCGTGCCGTTGACGAACGGGCTGAACACCATGAGGCTGAGGATTTCGAACAGGACCTGCGAGCCGACATGCGCTGTGTTGGTGGTCGAATCATACTGTGGCGCGACTTCGACGACATCGCCGCCGACCAGGTTCAGGCCCTTCAAACCACGGATCAGCTCCAGCACTTCGCGGGTGGTGAGACCACCGATTTCCGGCGTGCCGGTGCCCGGCGCAAAGCTCGGATCGACGCTATCAATGTCGAAGGACAGATAGGTCGGGCCGTCGCCGACGATCTTCTTGGCCTTCTCGATGATCGCCGGAATGCCCATGCCGGTGACTTCCTCGGCATGAATGACGGTCATGCCGGACTCGTAGGAGAACTCCCAGAGATATTCCGAGGAGCCGCGAATGCCGATCTGGATCGTGCGGGTCGGATCGAGCACGCCGTCGAGCACCGCGTTGCGGAACGGGCCGCCGTGGTGGAACTTGGTCAGATCGTAGGCGCCGCCGGTATCGCAATGGGCGTCGATATGGATCATGCCGACCGGCCGCTTCTTGCCGACGGCCTTGAGGATCGGATGGCTGATCGAGTGGTCGCCGCCGACCGACAACGGAACCACGCCAGCATCGACGATCTGGTTGATGCGCTTTTCGATATCGTCATGGCTGAGTTCCAGCCGGTAGCGGCTCTGGAACGGCACGTCACCAATATCGGCGACGCGCAGGTCATGCACCGGAGCGCAACCCAGCACGTGATTATAAGGACCGATACGTTCGATGGTGCGCATGGCGCGTGGCCCGAAACGCGAGCCTGGACGGTTGGTGACGCCGAGATCCATCGGTATGCCGACGATGGCGACCTGCAGATTGCCGAAATCCGGCTCACTGGCATCGACAGGCACATACGGCGCCATCAGGAATGTTGGAATGCCGGAATAAGGGGCAAGGCGCGTGCCGTTCTTGGAGAAGATCTTGTCGGCAACCTTGCGGAAGGTCGGGTCGAACATCTCGCCGCCATGGGCTTCGCCGTACTTCGCCTTCAGTTCGTTGAGCTTGCTGTCATCCCACGCCATGTCCGCTTGACCTCATGTTGGCCCGGGAAGACGTGCGATTTTGGGTGGTTGTCGAGCGTAAAGTGAGATGCTCTTGCCGCCAAAAGCCGGAAAACCGCCCCTGTTTGCCAGAGATGGTACCGGATGCATGTTCCCCAGGCTTTTGCCTTTGTTGATCCTATTAGCAAACAAATTGATTGGAAAATCAATTGACATTGTTATAGCGTTTGATGTGAGAAAAACTAACATCGATGTTGACCCATGGAGCGCATTGCTTGTCCAGCCGCCTGCCCCCGCTCAACCCCTTGCGCGCCTTCGAGGCGACCGCCCGGCGCGGTTCGGTTTCGGCTGCAGCCCGCGAACTCAACGTCACCCATGGGGCGATCAGCCATCAGATAAGAGCGCTGGAACTCTCCTTCAACGCCGCCCTGTTCGAGCGTGGCGGCAAGCGGTTGAAGCTGACCTCGCAGGGCGCCCTGCTTCTGCCCGCCGTCACCCACGCATTCGAAGGCATTGCCGCCGCCACCGCTGCAATGACACGGCCGACCACCAGCGGCGAGTTGCGCATCGTCTGCGTGCCCGCCCTTCTGTCCTTCTGGATGATCCCGCGCCTGCACCAGTTCACTGAGCAATTTCCGGACGTTCAGCTGACGCTGATCGCCTCCAACGATGCGGCCAACCTGTTTTCCGCCGATGTCGATATCTGCCTGCTCTATGGCGACGGAAACTGGCCGGACTGCTGGGCGCGTTTGTGGAGCCGGCTTGAACTGTTTCCGGTCGTTAGCCCGACGCTGCTCAACATGCGGCCGCTACGTTCGCTGCGCGACCTGCGCGACCACGTCATCCTGCATGGCGATGACGGGCGCGAGTGGAACACCTGGCTTGCCGCCGCCGACGGCATTGGCATCCAGCGCGGCCGCCAGCATTTCATGAGCGACGCCCGGCTATCGACGGAGGCAGCCCTGCACAATCAGGGTGTGGCGCTCGGCGATACGATCACCGCCGGCAGCCTGATCGCCAAGGGCGAACTGATTGCGCCGTTCGATCTGACAGTTCCGGCCAACGATGCCTTCTACGTCGCCTGCCGCAACGAGGTCCGTGCGGCACCGATCGTCAAGGTCTTCATCGACTGGCTGTTTTCAGCCCTTGAAAACGACCCCATGCCGGAGCTACAGACCTCGGCACGCACCATCATCCGCGCCCGGACCCACAAGGTCAGCGCCCCCGAACGCCTACCCGCCAAGGACAGCTTCCAGCCCGTCTCCTCTCCCGCCCGCACCAGGCGTCCGGAGCCGGCGCCGAAACGCCGAACCAAATCGTAAGAACCGCCGAAGCCTTAGAACCACAGGACAAGCCGATGCCGCATTTCAATCCGCTGATCGCCAAGCTCTCGCCGCCGCCCGTGCCGTCCGTGCTCGCCTGGGCCAAGGCCTATGACGGTTCGCGCGGACCGCTGATCGATCTCAGCCAGGCCGTACCCGGCTATCCTGCCCATCCGGATATGCTGCAATGGCTGGGCGAGGCAGCCGCCTCCCCCGCCTTCACCGGCTATGGCGCGATCGAAGGCGAAGAGGTGTTGCGCAATGCTTATGCCGAGCATGTCTCCGGCCTCTACAGCGCCTCGGTCAAAACCGGCAACATCCACGTCACGTCCGGCTGCAACCAGGCCTTCATCTGCACGGTCATGGCGATTGCCGGTGCGGGCGATACGGTCCTGATGACCAATCCTTTCTATTTCAACCAGCAGACGACGCTCGCGATGCTCGGCATCGGCATCGAGCTGGTGCCCTGCGATGCAGGCAGCGGTTTTCTGCCGGATGTCGATGCGATTGCCGCAGCGCTGAAGCCCGGCATCCGCGCTTTGGCGCTGGTCACGCCCAACAATCCGACCGGCTCCGTCTATCCGCCAGCACTGCTGCGCCGGATCTGTGATCTTTGCCGGGCCAACGGTACCTGGCTGATCCTTGACGAGACCTATCGCGACTTCCTACCCGGAGGCAGCGGCGCGCCGCACGACCTCCTGTCCATCGAAGGGTGGCAGGACAGTCTCATCTGCCTCTACAGCTTCTCCAAATCCTTCTGCATTCCCGGCCATCGACTTGGCGCCATCACGGCGGGACCGGCCGTGGTCGAGCAGGTCGCCAAGATCATGGACAACCTGCAGATCTGCGCGCCGCGCTCGGCCCAGGCCGCCGTTGCCAAGGCCATACCGGCGCTTGGCGAATGGAGAGCCGGCAACCGCGCCGAGATCGCCACCCGCGCCGATGCGCTAAAGCAGGTCATGAGCAACCTGAAGGGCTGGAAACTGCAGGCGATCGGCGCCTATTTCGCCTATATCCGCCACCCCTATCAGGATATTCGCTCGGAATTCGTCGCCGAAAAGCTGGCGAAGATTGCCGGTATCGTCTGCCTGCCGGGCGATTATTTCGGCGAGGGACAGGAAGGTTATTTGCGCTTCGCCTTCGCCAATGCCGATGCACCGACGATCCTGAAACTCGAGGAACGGCTGTCGGGCTTCAATCTGCCGGGTATCTGAGCACCTGAAAAATCAGCCTCGGCGGGCGATCAGGATACCGGCAAGCACGATCGCCCCGCCCATAGCCTGCATCAGCCCGACCGGCTCGCTGAGCAGCAGCCAGGCGAGAATCGCCGCAACGACCGGCTGCAACAGCAGCGTTAGAGATGAAAACGCCGGCGGCAGGAAAGCGAGCGCATAGATGATCAGCCCCTGCCCGCCGGCATGGCTGATGAAGGCAAGCCCGAAAAGCATCGCCCAACCGAACAAAGCGGTCGGCATGAAGCTGGCCTCGAAGAAGAAGGCGATCGGCAACATGCAGATCGCTGCCGATCCCGTGCTCCAGATCATGATGCGGTTGGTGGAAAAGCGGCTGCGCAACCGGCCGATCGACAGGATATAGCCGGCATAAAACACCGCAGCCAGTGCTGCAGTCGCGTCACCCGCCAGTTGGCCATCCCCGAGAGCCATCGGCCCACCCTTGAGGATCACCACGCCCGCCAGCGCTGTCGCCAGACCCACGATGAACACACCGCTAACACGGGCGCGGAACAGGAGCCATGAGCCGAGCGTCACGAAGATCGGCGCCAGGTTGGCAAGCAGCGTCGCGTTGGCAACCGAGGTCATGTGCAGCGCCAGATGCCACGCCGCGAGATCGACGGCAAGAAAGACACCCGGCAGCACCAGCAGACCGTAATCGGCCCATCCGGCCGGCCGCTGATCCGTGACGGTATTCGCCGTCGCCCTCGACCAGATCAAAAGCGGCAAGAGCGCCAGCGCCACCCGCCAGAACGCCGTCGCCATCGGCCCGACTTCCGACAACCGCACGAAGATGGGGGATCCGCCAATGGCAGCGCCACCGATCAATAGCGCAATCAGCGCAAGCCGGTTGGCGGAAGACGACGCTGGTTTCGACGATGAGGGGAGCGCGGTGTCCGACACGAATGCTGTCCAATACGAAGGGGCGCAACATTTGTATGCCGCGATAACGCATCGACGGTATCAGAACGATCTGCGGGGAAACATCAACTTCGGTGCATGGAATGATCAGAAACGGTGAACTGAGGTTCGCAGACGCGGCCGTTCGATGCCCTTGGTCACGGCCTCGCCAACCCTCGCCTCGCTCATGAAACACCTTCGGGACAATCGGTCGAGCGTTTCTTGGGCAAGCTCAACCGTTGAGAAGCGGCGCTACCGGTGTGAAAAAGATCCATTGAACTTTCTTGCCGCCGTCAAACGTCCGGCGGCAAGAATTGATTTATCCGGCGACTTAAGGCCGATCTCAGGCCGCGTCGGGCCGGTGCACCGTTTTCACCTCGAGGAAATCCTCAAGCCCGAACATGCCGCCTTCGCGGCCGTTGCCGGATTGCTTGTAGCCGCCGAACGGGCTGCCGTAGCGATGTGGACCACCATTGATGTGGACCATGCCGGCGCGAAGACGCGAGGCCACGCGTTCGGCCCGCTTGGGATCACCGGTCTGGACGTAAGCGGCGAGACCGTAATTGGTGTCGTTGGCAATCTCGATCGCTTCCTCTTCGGTCTCGAACGGCATGATGGCGAGGACAGGGCCAAAAACCTCTTCGCGGGCGATGCGCATGGTATTGTTGACATCGGCAAAGATCGTCGGCTTGACGAAATAGCCGGTCTCAAAACCTTCCGGCTTGCCGGCACCACCGACGAGAACGCGTGCGCCCTCGGCAATACCCGCCTCGATCAGCGCCTGCACCCGGCCGAACTGCACGTCGCTGACCAGCGGCCCGATATGGCTGCCTTCCTCGGCCGGATTGCCGACCCTGGCCTCCTTGCCCACCCGCGTGGCTATCTCGACCGCCTTGTCATAGACCGACTTCTGCACCAGCAGGCGTGTCGGCGCATCGCAGGACTGGCCGGAATTGTTGAAGCATTCCAGCACACTACCGGTAACACGGTCTTCAAGGTCGGCATCTTCGAAAACAATGTTCGGCGACTTGCCGCCCAGTTCCAGCGTCACACGCTTGACCGTTTCGGCCGCGTCCTTGCTGACGGCGATGCCGGCGCGGGTCGAGCCCGTGAACGACATCATGTCGACATCCTTATGTTTGGAGAGTGCCGCACCGACATTCAGGCCGTCGCCATTGACGAGGTTGAACGTGCCGGCCGGAAAGCCTGCCTCATGCACCATTTCCGCATAGAGCATCGCGTTCAGAGGCGTGAATTCCGAAGGCTTTAAAACGCAGGTCGAGCCGGTTGCAAGTGCGGGAACAACCTTCAGCGCGATCTGGTTGATCGGCCAGTTCCAGGGTGTGATCAGGCCGCAGACGCCGACCGGTTCGCGCAGCATGACATCGCCATTCGGTAGCACTTCGCGGGTGTGCAGGCGCTTCAGCGCATCGATGAACCCCTGGAGATGGCCAACGCCGACATCGGCCTGCTGTTCGCGGCTCATCGACAGCGGCGCGCCAAGCTCGAGCGTGATGGTCTGCGCCATTTCCTCGTAGCGGCGCTTGTAAATCTCAAGCAGTTTTTCCAGAAGCGCCAGACGCTCTTCCGTCGTGGTCCGGCTGTAGGTTGCGAATGCCTTTTTGGCAGCGGCAACGGCGCGGTCGATATCGCCGGCACTTCCCATGGAAATCACCGCGACCGGCTTTTCCGTTGCCGGGTTCAGGACCTCGAGATCGTTGGCAATGAGCGGGGCGACCCATTCGCCGTTGATGTAGAACTTGCGTTTGTCGAGCATGCTTCTTGTCCTTCCCGTCAGATCGTCTTCTGTTTTTCGTTGAGCCAATCGGTGATCAATTGGCGGTAGCGTTCACCGCTGAAGCTGGGAAAATGACCGCCGTGTACGATGCGGGCGGGGATTTTCAACAGCCGCTCCATGGAGGAGAGGTAGTCACCAGCGTTGGAATGATAGGTATCTTCGATCAGCGGACCGTCATAGAGGATATCGCCGGAAAACAGAATTTCGGTCGCCTTCTCGTAAAGCGCGATACCGCCCGGCGAGTGGCCGGGCGTGTGGATGACCTCGAACACCCGGTCTCCGAGATCGACCATGTCGCCGTCTTCGAGAATGCGCGTCGCCGGAGCCTTCTTCACCGCATAGCATTTCGAGCAATAGGGTTCTGGCGGCAAAGCGTCGAAGATATCGTCGGTGACATAGGGATCGGCAAGCGTGTTTTCCCGCGTCGGATTGGCCAGCAGGTCGGCCTCGGCCGAATGCACGGCGCGGCACTCGAACTCATGGTGGCAGCCGATATGATCGAAATGCGTATGGCTGGCGACGGCGATCAGATCCCGCTCGGTGACCAGCGGCACATAGTCCCTGAGCGACACGACGCCCATGCCACTGTCGATCAGCATATCGCGATCCCGGCCCCGCACATGCCAGATGTTGCAGCGGTAGAATTCCTGGATGAAGGGTTCGGAAATGGCCGTGACGTCGTCGTCGAGACGCCGCACCTGATACCATTTGTCCGCGCTGATCCGTTGCATTGCCAAAATCCGTTTGAGATGCCGCAGCCATTGCTGCGGTCGCAGTCAACTCCCTCCCCCTTGTGGGGAGGGGATTTCCTTTAAAAAAGAAAGAACCCCTCCCCGTCGCTTCGCTCCGACCCTCCCCACAAGGGGAGGGTTAAGTACCCTCGGGCAAGGCTACGATATCGGCAAGACTGACGGCAAGGGGGACGATCTGGCCGTCAGCCACATCAGCCGATTGCGGCATATGCGCCACCACGGTCAGATCCGCCGCTGCCGAAGGTTTCAGATGGCAGCGGTAATGCGTGCCGAAAAAGGCGCTGCCGGTGATCTTGGCCTCGCCGAGCGAGACGACCGGACCTTCGGCCTCGCCTGCCCGGCGGAAATGTTCCGGGCGGATGCAGAGCGTCACGGCCTGACCGGGCGCTGGTGCCGACGCCGTAAAGCTTGCGATCGGCAGCGTCATCGAGCCAACCGATGTTTCGACCAGCGCTGAAGAGGCGTCCACGCTTTTGACCGTGCCGGGAATGAAATTGACCTCGCCCATGAACCCGGCGGAAAAGACCGAGCGCGGCCGCATGTAGATATCGGCGGGCGGCCCGAAATCCTCGATCCGGCCCTGGTTCATCACCACGATCCGGTCGGCGATCGCCATCGCCTCTTCCTGATCGTGGGTGACATGCACGAAGGTGGTGCCGACCCGCTTCTGGATCGCCTTCAACTCGTCCTGCATCTGGCGGCGCAGTTTGAGATCGAGCGCCCCCAGCGGCTCATCGAGTAAAAGCACGTCGGGATCGACGGCCAGCGCCCGGGCAAGAGCGACGCGCTGGCGCTGGCCGCCGGAAAGCTCATGCGGCTTCTTGTCGGCGGACGTTTTCAGCCCGACGAGATCGAGGAATCCGACCGCCTTTTCGTCGCGCTCGGCCTTCGCCATGCCGCGCATCCTGAGCCCAAAGCCGACATTGTCGCGCAGCTTCATATGCGGAAACAGCGCGTAATCCTGAAACATCGTCGTCGTCGGGCGTTTTGCCGGCGGCACGCTGGTCATGTCCCTGCCGGCGATTGTCACCTTACCCTTGGTCGGCGACTGAAAGCCGCCGAGGATGGAGAGCAACGTGGTCTTGCCGCAGCCGGATGGCCCAAGCAGGACGATGAACTCGCCGGCCCTGATATCGAGCGAGACATCGTCGAGTGCGGTAAACGAACCGAAAGTCTTGGTGGCGTTGTGAACCGAAACCGCAGCGGTCATGATTTTTTCGTCCTTCCGAACAGGGTCAGTTCCAGAACCGCCAGCACCGCGACGGAAACGAGGAAGACCAGCGAGCCGATGGCATTGGTTTTCGGGTTGAGGCCGGAGCGAAGCAGGCTCCAGATTTCAACCGGCAGCGTCACGTCGAAGCGCGACAACAGGAATGCGATGATGAACTCGTCCCAGCTGAAGGTGACCGAGAGGAAGAAGGCAGCCAGGATCGACGGCAGCAGCATTGGCGCGGTCACCAGCACCATCACCTTGAAATCATTGGCACCAAGATCACGCGCGGCGCGCTCGATATTGATGTGGTGATCGCCCATCGAGGAATAGATGATGGCAAAACACAAAGGCAGGTTGATCACCACATGGCCGATGCCGACGGTCCAAAGCGACAGTTTGATGCCGAACGTATTGAGCACGGTCAAAAGCCCAAGCGCGATGATCAGATAGCTCACCGTCATCGGCGCAATCAGCAGGCCGCGCTGCAGCGCCGACCCCGGCAGCTTGTAGCGGGCCAGTGCGTAGGCTGCGAGAAAGCCGAGCAGGCAAGCAATGAGCGACGAGACGATCGCCACCAAAAAGGAATTGCCGAGCGCCGCCATCAGCTTGCGGTCGGCAAAGACCGCCTCGTACCATTGCAGTGAAAAGCCGTTGAACGGCGGCACCGGCAGGCGGCCGTCCTGGAACGAGAACAGCACCAGCACCGCGACGGGCAGGAAGATGAACCCATAGATCAGGCCGGCATAGGCGAAGGAGGCGATCCTGGTCAGCGTATCGCGCATCTCAAGCCCTCTCGATCTTCAGCCAGCGGGCGCAGAGTACATAGGCAACCGTCACCGCCAGCATCAGGATGATCGAAAGCGCCGCCGCCATCGGAAAATCGGCCCGGCGGCCGAGCTGCAGCATGATGATCTGCGGCAGCACCAGCTCATTGTTGCCGCCCAGGATCTGCGGCGTGACGTAATCGCCGATGCAGAGCACGAAGGTCAGGAAGGCGCCCGTCATGATGCCGGGCAGCGTCAAAGGCAGGATGACATGCCAGAAGGTCTGCAGCGCATTGGCGCCGAGATCGGCGGCGGCCCGGCGGTAGTTCGGCGACAGCTGGATCAGGTTGGCGTAGATCGTCAAAGTGAGCAGCATAACAAAGAAATGCACGAAGCCGATGACGGTCGCCGTACGGTTGCTGGCGATTTCCAGCGGCTCGCTGATCACGCCAAGCGTCATCAGCGTCTGATTGATGACGCCGTTCCGCGACAGCACCAGCAGCCAGGAATAGGAGCGTACCACATAGGACGTCCAGAACGGCAGCACCGCCATGATCAACGCCAGCCGCTGAAAACGCTTCGGTACCCGCTCGGCGATGATCCAGGCGAGCGGGTAGGCAAGAAGCACCGAGATCACCGTGACGATCAGGGTGATTTCCAGCGAATTCACCAGCCCCTTGAACAGTGAATCCTTGGCAAAGAAGGCAATGTAATTGTCGAGGTTCCAGGCCCGGACGATCTGGCCGCTCTGCCGCGACCACAGGCTCATCGCCGCCATGAACAGGAACGGCACGACGAAGAAGGCAATCGTCCACAGCAGCGCAGGAGCAACAAAACCCCAGGCCTTGCGGCGTTCGGTGTCTTCGAGGGTCAGGATGGACATAAACTGCTCCGAAATTGCCCCTCACCCTTGGCCCTGTCTCCGCAAGCAGGGAAAGGGAACGACCGAGGTTGCCGCTTGGTGCGTCTGCCCGTCAAAACGGGGAGACGGTGCCTGAAGGGCGGATGAGGGTGCGTCTTGCTTGCTCGGTCGGGCTCCCTCCCCCTTGTGGGGAGGGTTGGGGAGGGGTTCTTCTTCTAAAAAATAAAGAACCCCTCCCCTCCGCTTCGCTCCGACCCTCCCCACAAGGGGGAGGGTAAAACCAGAGCCTATTGCTGCATCATGTCCGTCCAGGCGTCCTGCATCTTCTGGTCAAGCTCGGCGCTCGGGATCGGATAGAGCTGGGTCTTCTTCAGATATTCCGCCTGATCGTTCCAGCGCAGTGCTGCCTTCTGCGCATCCGTCAGGTGTTCGCCGGCCTTCATATTGGCAGGCATCGCCCAGTAGCACGACGAGGTCGCAAGCCGCGCCTGCCCTTCGGGGCTGACGATGTACTGGACGAATTTCAGCGCCAAGTCCTGCTTCTTCGAGGCCTTCATGACGCCGATCGACTGCGCCCAACGGACGGCACCCTGATCCGGCACGATCCAGTCGAGGTTCGGTTTTTCGCCCGACAGTGCCGCCGTGATCCACTCGCCGCCGCCGACAAGAATATCAACTTCGCCGGTCGCCAGCGCCGTCTGCGAGGAAACGACGTCGCTCACCTGCTTGGAGACTTTCTTCATTTCCGACAATTTCTCGGCAATGGCCGGCATGTCCGCTTCGGAAAGCTCGGAGGTCTTCTTGCCAAGACCGAGAGCGACGAGACCAATCATCGGCAGATAGTAATCGTAGAGCGCGATGCGGCCCTTGTATTTGTCCGACCAGATGATCGACAGATCCTTCATATCGGCCGGATCGACCTTGGTCTTGTCATAGGAAATCGTGTTGTAGCCGAACTTTTCGGTGACGGCATAGGTCTTGCCGTCCTTCATATTGTTGGCTTCCATCCGCACTTCCGGAAAGATATCGGCGGTCGGCAGCTTGTCCGCTGGAATTTCGGCCAGCAGGTCAAGGCCGACGGCGCGCTGAACATCGACGCCGTCGATGACAAGCACGTCCCAATCGCCCGGCTGGGATTGTTCAAGGATCGACAATGCCGCGCCGGTGCCCTCGTAGTCCTTGAGGTTGACCTTGACGTCATTGGCCTTTTCGAACGGCTCGACCAGCGCCGGGTCTGTATGATCGCACCAGACCAGCGCATTCAGTTCCTCGGTCGCAAAAGCCGGCGCCGGCGTACTGACGGTGGAGACGGCAGCGAGCGAGATCGCCGCCACGGAAGAGAAAAATCGACGCGCGAAAGCGCCATTCACGGAAGTGATCATCGCGTTGCCCTCTGGTTTACAGCGCTCATTGCGGCGCCTTCACAAAAAGATTGAATGAGTTCAATTTTTAAGTCAATGTCAATTTCGAGGGCATTCAAAAAAAGGAAGATGCGGAATGGCAGGGCTTCGCGCAAAACAGAAAGCCGACCGGAACCGGCGCATCCTGCAGGCCGCCACGGACCTTTTCCGCGAAGTCGGCTATGACAGCGCCCGCATCGAGGATATTGCCGAGCGCGCGGAAGTTTCCGTCGGCACCTTCTACAATTACTATGAGAACAAGGGCGACATTCTCGTCGCCGCCGTGTCGATGGAAGTCGAGGAAGTGCTCGCCGCCGGCAAGACCGTCTTCGACAACCCGCCGGATACGGTCGGCGAAGCGCTGAAGGTGCTGATCGGCCAGTATTACGACCACTCGCTGGTTTATCTCAGCAAGGAAATGTGGCGTACCGCCATGGCGATCTCGATCCAGCAGCCGGAAAGCCCGTTCAGCAAGCGCTATACCGAACTCGACGGCCGCCTCTGCGACCAGGTCTCCACCCTGATCGCCAAGCTGCAGCTCCGCGGCGGTGTGATGCCCGGCATCGACGCTGTCGGTGCGGGGCAGATGTTCTTCAACAATCTCAACATGATGTTCATCGAATTCGTCAAGGACGAGACGATGACGCTGGATCGGCTGAAGGAAATCGTCGGCCGGCAGAACCGGCCGTTGGCAACGCTGATCAGCGGTCCGAAGATACAATAACAAGCAGGATATTTGGGATGGAACACACACACACTGCGGTCCTTGCGGCCGCTGACAGCCTCGTTGATGCCTTTTCCAGACATGACCGTGAGCGCTATTTCGCGGCGTTTTCGAAGGATGCAACCTTCATTTTCCATAATCTCGATCGCCCGCTGAGAAGCCGCGCGGCCTATGAAGCGGAATGGTCACTGTGGGAGACACGCGACGGTTTCAAGGTGCTCGCCTGCCGCTCCAGCGATCGCCATCTTCAACTGCTCGGCAATGTGGCGATCTTCACGCACAGCGTTGAAACACAGGTGGAATTCGGCGGCGAGGCCGTCACAAGCCAGGAGCGGGAGACCATCGTGTTTGAAAAGCAACAGGATGGCAACTGGCTCGCCGTCCACGAGCATCTTTCCCGCGCCTCTTGAAAAATAAAGCCCCTGCATCCGCAGGGATGCGGAGGCTTTATAAAACCATTGGCAATGAGGTGACCAGAAAGCTCAGATTGCGCCGCAAACCAGCGCTGTGACGAACAGGAAGGCGGCCGCCAACGCTGTGGCCTGTGTGGCCATGGTCCAGGAAAAATGCGGCACCGAATGCGTGCCGTAGTTCACCGGGCTTTTCTGCATGACTGGCTTCGAACTTTGCATTCTGTCCTCCACTTGAGTTGCTGCAGATGGCCTGCCACCGTTATGGCTGCAGTCCCTTGTCCTTTTCTCCGCTATTTTACACCAAGTTTATAGATATTATTTTCTGCTTTTGCCGGCCTGCGTGGAAAAACCAACCTGGGGACTCATTTCCACTCGACGAAACATCCTCAAACCCTCAACGTTACCGCTCGAGTTCCCTCTGCTGGACCAGCCGGGACCAGCGCTCGCTAAACCACGGCGTCAAAAGAGAGACGTCCGCCTGGCTATGCCGCTTGGGCAAACCACTGTCCGTCCCGATCGAAGTCCACACCTTGAATGTCGTTAGGTCATGCTTTCCGAATGTCTGGATCAACGGGATATCGGCAGCGTCGCGGCCCCGCGCGACTGCAATGCGACCGATACGCGGCATGTTGTGGCGCGCGTCGAACGTGTACCAGCGGTCATCCAGAAAAACTTCGAACCAGGCGTTGAAATCCATCGGTGCCGGATTGTCCGCCTCGCTGAGATCGCCCATGTAGCCGTTGACATATCGCGCCGGCATATTCATGCAGCGGCAGAGCGTCACGGCAAGGTGCGCATAGTCCCGGCATACCCCCGATCTCTCCTCATGCGCCTCCATCGCGGTGCGCAGGGTCGCCGTGTAACCATAGCTGAAGGTCAGGCGCTGATGGACATAATCGCAGATCGCCTGCACACGAGCCCAGCCCGGCTCGATCTCGCCGAACAGACGCCACGCAAGAGCGCCGAAGCGGTCGGTTTCGCAGTAACGGCTGGCGGAAAGATATGGCAGGCATTCGGGCGGCAGTTTTTCGACAGGCACCGCCTGAGCGCTGCAGCTCACCGCATCCGGGCGGCCACTGTCCTTGATGACGGCATCGTAGGTGAGGCGCAGGCCGCCGGCAGGCACAACCATCCGCATGCAGACATTGCCGAAGGGATCGGTCACTTCGCCCATTTTCACCACCGGATCTGAAATTGGACCGTGCTCGCTGACGATATCGTGGCGCCTGGCACGATCAACGGACAGAAACGTCATCATCGGGGTCGGCTGACCGCAGTTGATGCCTATTTCGTAACCCAACCGAATGAACATGTGCCACCTCCATCGCTCGGCAGGAACGGACATCCTGCGGATTTGTTCCAGTTTCCAGCTCTGGAAAACACAGTCCGACGAACCCCGGCCATAGGGGTATTTCCGTCAGGCAGGACGTATAAGAGCAGTCAATTCAACGGGCGGATGCAACGGCGAAAGGGTACGGGGGGCCTAACCAGGGCCTTGGCGTCACGCTGTTCCGGCATGCGCGCAACATCAATATACTAGGCGAAATTGCCACATCCAGCAACATCTCCGCAGGGGGGTGAACACCATATGCGTCTTTTGTTCGCTGGCCGCCGGTAAAATAAAATAACAAGAGGCTGGATGACTTCCGGCAGCCCCTCCCTATATTCTGCCTTCCTGTTGAGCCGCATGTCATAGCATCTGAGAGCGTATGGATAGTTACTCGCCTTTGTTTTCCCGTGTGGGACGTATCCCGGCCAAACTCGCAGCCAGCGAAATGCTGGGCCGTTTCAATGGTACCAACTGGAAGACGACGGGGCTTGGCGCGGCCGAAAGCTGGCCCGATGCGCTGAAGGCTGCCTGCCGGATGATTTTGACATCGCCCATCCCTATGGCGTTGCTGGCCGGGCGCGAAGGCATCATGCTCTACAATGACGGTTATATCGCCATCGCGGGCGGGCGGCATCCGCAATGTTTCGGCGCGTCCGTCCTGTCCGCATGGCCGGAGGTTGCAGAGTTCAATACCGATATTATCGGCCGCATCTTCGAGGGGGACAGTCTTTCCTTCAAGGACCAGAACTTCACCTTCCACCGCAACGGCGTTGCCGAAAACGTCTGGCTCGATCTCGACTATAGCCCCATCCTTGGCGATGACGGCAGCACCGTCGCGGTCCTCGCCCTCGTGGTCGAGACCACCAAGAGGGTGATGGCCGAACAGGAGCTGGCCCAAAGCCGCGAACAACTCTCGCTGGCATTGGGCAGTTCCGCCATCGTCGGCACCTGGGACTGGCATGTGCCGGAGGACCGGGTTTATTCCGACGAGAAATTCGCACGCCTTTACGGTGTCGATCCGCAGGTTGCCAGCCACGGCGCGCCCATCGCTGATTTCATCAGGGCGATCCATCCCGACGATGTCCAATCGGTTGGCAGCGCCATGCAGAGCGCGATGCAAACCGGCAGCCGTTTTTCCAAGGAGTACCGCCTCGTTCAGGAGGATGGCAGCATCAATTGGGTCCTTGCCGAAGGGCAGCCGTTGATCGATCAAAATGGACAGTGCATCCGGTTCCCCGGCATATCGGTCGATATCACCGCGCAAAAGGACGCCGTCGAGGCACATGCCCGCTCGGAAATAGGCTTCCGCACACTCGCCAACGCCATGCCGCAAATGGTTTGGTCGACCTTACCGGATGGATTTCACGACTATTACAATGCCCGCTGGTACGAATTCACCGGTGTTCCGGAGGGATCGACGGACGGCGAGGGTTGGAATGGCATGTTCCACGAGGAGGATGGGGAACGCGCTTGGGCGGTATGGCGCCATTCGCTGCAGACGGGAGACGCCTATCAGGTTGAGTATCGCCTCCGCCACCATAGCGGCGTCTATCGCTGGGTGCTCGGACGTGCGCTGCCCATTCGCGATGACAACGGCGAAATCATCCGCTGGTATGGTACCTGCACCGACATCCACGATGCCAAGATGGTTCAGGCCGAGCGCGAGATCGTTGCCCATGAGCTCAGCCACCGGATCAAGAATATATTTTCCGTACTCAGCGGCATCATCAGCCTTTCGGCCCGCTCAGCGCCCGAATCGCGAAATTTTGCCGATCTGCTGCGCAAGCGCATTGAAGCTATGGGACGCGCCCATGATTTCGTGCGCCCGCACAGCAGGACCTCAAGACCGGTCGATCTCGAAACCAGCATCTTCGGCCTCTCGCAGCGGCTGCTCGAACCCTTTGGCCTGGAGGAGATGGACAATCGCATCGTCTTTGCCGGCGACGATACCGTCATCGGCGACAGCGCCGCGACGCCACTGGCGCTGCTACTGCACGAGCTGGCGACGAATTCGGCCAAATATGGCGCGTTTTCGCACCCCAACGGCCGCCTGACCATTGCCGGTCTTCACGATCAGGAAAACTACGTGCTGGAATGGAAGGAAAGTGGCAACCCGGCCATCGTCCACCAGCCAGAGCAGGAAGGGTTCGGGTCGCGGCTGATGAAGATCAGTGTCGAAGGCCAGCTCGGCGGGCAATTCCAGCGGACGTGGGACGAGGACGGAGTCCGCGTGCGTGTATCGGTGCCGCTGGCTTCGATTTTGCGCAGCAGCAAGCTGGCGGCGCGGCCGTAATGCCACGCTTCATGGGTGATTACTGAAAGACCCGCAAACGCGGCGGCACGTCGGCAGCAAGCGAATTGCGCTTTGCGACGGCATAGCTGACGACCTGACGAAGCTCGTCTTCACCGACGGGTTTTGAAATCACACCGACAGTTCCCGGCACGCCATCGGCCAGCTGCGACGGATTTGCAGTCATGAACAGAACCGTGACGCCATGCTGTTCGGCCAGCGTGCGGCCGATTTCCGTACCCGTCGGTCCATCGCGAAGATTGAGGTCGACCAGGGCGATATCGGCAAAAGGCGCAAGATTGAACGCCGACGCCTTGTCTGCCGCGATACCGATCGGACTATGCCCAAGCTCGGCGACCAGATATTCGATTTCGGTCGCAACGAAGATTTCGTCTTCGACCACCAGGATTTTACAGCTCATTCCAACACTCTCGTCCATCATGTGCGTTCTGCGGAGTAGGGAATATCATCTGCTCTGGCCCTTGGTCCGCGCGGCTTGTCCGGCGGGCCGGACAGTCGAAGAAATATGGGACATTTTCGTCAACCAACCAGCCCCATGATCGTCGTGTAGGACAAATAGTGCTGAACTGGCGCATCCGCCGAAGTCAGGAATATCAACCCTTCGAAGCCAGCCAACGCCCCCCCTGCCCCGATTGTTCCAGTCCATATGCGTAATATTTGCAATATCCACAGTTTACCGCGTAACCGGGCGGCAGATTGGCCGGATCGCCGGGGAAACCGTTTTAGCGGTGCTCTAAAAAACCAGTATCGCCCGCAGATCGTTGACATTGGTGCCCGTCGGACCCGGGGCGAACAAATCGCCGCTGGCGTTGAACGCGCTCCAGGCATCGTGGCGGGCGAGATGATCGCGTGGATCGGCGCCGGCCGCCCGCATGCGGCTTGCGGTGGAACCATCGGCAAAGGCACCGGCATTGTCCTCTGACCCATCGATGCCGTCAGTATCGGCAGCCAGCGCGTGAATGCCCTCGACACCATCGATATCCAGCGCGAACGAGAGCAGGAACTCGCTGTTGCGGCCGCCCTTGCCATAGGTATCGCCCGAAATCGTCACCGTCGTCTCGCCACCCGAGAGAATGATGACGGGCTTTACGAATGGACGATTGCGCAGCGCCGTTTCCCGGGCGATCGCCGCGTGCATCCTGCCGATATCGCGGGCTTCCCCTTCGATCGCATCCGATAGGATCACCGCTTCGACGCCAAGTGCCCGCGCTTTTGCCGCCGCAGCCTCCAGCGAGACGCTGGCCGATGCAATAATGTGGCGCTGCTGATTGGCGAACGCAGGATGATCCGGCTTTGGTGCTGCCGAATGCTTCGATCCCAGATGCCGCATCACCGCTTCCGGCAATGTCATCCCGTAACGGCTGACGATCGCCAGAGCATCCGCAGGCGTGGAAAGATCGGGGATCGTCGGGCCGGAGGCAACGAAGGCCGGATTGTCGCCAGGGACATCGGAGACGATCAGGCTGACGACACGTGCTGGTGCCGCCGCAAAGGCAAGCCGGCCACCCTTGATCCGCGAGACATGCTTGCGCACCACATTCATCGCCGAGATCGGCGCGCCGGAGGCAAGCAGCGCCTTGTTGACGGCGATTTCATCCGTAAGCGTTAGCCCTTGCGGCGGAGCCGGCAATAGCGACGACCCGCCACCGGATATCAACGCCACCACCAGATCGTCCGGCGTCAGCCCTTCGACCAGCCGCAGCAATTCCGCCGATCCCGCAAGCCCTGCCTCGTCCGGCACCGGATGCGCCGACTGCAGAACGCGGATGCGTTTGCAGGCCGCGATCGGGCCATGCCGCGCCACCACGGCGCCTTCCAGAGGCCCATTCCACAGGCTTTCGAACGCCGCCGCCATCTGGCTCGCCGCCTTGCCCGCGCCGACGACGATCGTCCGGCCTTTGGGCCGCTCCGGCAAATGAGCGCGGATCGCCGCCAATGGATCGGCAGCTTCAACGGCAGCCTCAAACAGGCTCGTCAGGAAGGCGCGTGGTTCAACGACCATCAAAAATCAGCCCGCAATCTCGAAATCATAGACGAAGACCCCGTCGACGCCGCCTTCGGTCGCCGCCACGATCCGGCCACCGGCCTTTTCATGCGCGGGGTGCGCGAGATAGGCATCGCGCGCCGCCACATCGGCGAAATCGATGATGAAGCCACTGTTGTAGCCCTTGCCAAGGCCCTCCGGGCTGACATTGGCACCGGCGGTGAAGGTCAGATAACCGGGAATCAGCCCCTGCAGCGCGGCGATATCGGCCAGGATGGACTGCCGCTCGGTATCGGCGACGGTTGACTGGAAGCGGATGAAAACACAATGGCGGATCATGGCAGGTTCCTATCGGATATCGGCGCGCGCCCGCGGCCGCTGGTCGTTGCGCTCATGGCTGAAGATGGTGGCCGGCAGCGGTTGCCGTTCGCGGATGATGTCGGAACCCTTTTCGCCCATCATGATCGTCGGCCCGTTGGTATTGCAAGAGGGAACACGCGGCATGACCGAACTATCGCAAACCCGCAAACCCTCCAGCCCATGAACCTTGAGATCCAGCCCGACCACCGCATCGGCGCCGGTGCCCATCTTGCAGGTCCCGACCGGATGGTGATCGGTCTTGGCGTTGGCGCAGCCATACTCGAACAGCTCGTCATCGGTCATCACCTTCGGCCCCGGCAACCGCTCGGCCATGATATAGGGTTTCAGCGCCTGCTGCTGGAAGATTTCGCGGGCGATCTTCAAGCCCTCCAGCGACATCTTGCGATCATGCGGATCGCTCCAGTAGTTCGGGTCGATCAGCGGTGCTGCCGCCGGGTCGGAGGACGAGAGGCGCACGGTGCCGCGCGAGCGCGGATGTAAGTAGGCGGAATTCAGCGTCACCCCGGCATTCTTCAGCTTCTCGACACCGGCCTCGATGCCGGAGCCCAGCCCCAGATGGAATTGGATATCCGGCGAGCGCGCATTCGGATCGGCATACCAGAAGCCGCCGGTCTCAAACAGCGACGAGGCGACCGGGCCGGAGCGGAACAGAACATATTGCAGCCCCGCCCAAAGGGTGCGGTGAAGCTTTGCGACGCCGTCATAGGTGTGGTCGCCGGTGCATTCGGAAATCACGAACAGGTCGAGATGGTCCTGAAGATTGCTGCCGACACCCGGCAGGTCATGTTTCACATCGACGCCGACGGAGCGCAGGTGATCGGCGGGGCCGATGCCCGACTGCTGCAGCAGCTTTGGCGATCCGATGGCGCCGGACGAGACCAGAACCTCACGCTCCGCCCGGATGATTTCCAGTCCCTTTGCCGTTGCAACCTCGACGCCGACGGCGCGCGTTCCCTCCAAAACGATCCGCGTCACCCGCTCCCCGAGCCGAACCGTCAGGTTCTTGCGATCCCTGATCGGATTGAGATAGGCAAGCGACGCGGACGAGCGGCGGCGGTTGCGCTGGGTCAGCTGATAGAAGCCGACGCCCGCCTGCTGCCTGCCATTGAAATCGTGGTTGTAGGGAATGCCCAGTTCCTGCCCCGCGCGGATATAGGCATCGCAGATCGGCAGGCCCGACACCGGCATGGAAACACCGAGCGGCCCACCGTAGGAATGGTAATCGTCGGCAAAACGCTGGTTGTCTTCCGAGCGTTTGAAATAGGGCAGCACATTGCGGTAATCCCAGCCGGTGCAGCCGTCTTCGCTGGCCCAGAGATCGTAATCCGCCGCGTTGCCGCGCGTGTAAAGCTGCGCATTGATCGACGAGCCGCCGCCGATCACCTTGGCCTGCGTGTAGCGCAGCACCCGGTTCTTCATGTGCTTCTGCGGCACCGTCTCCCAGCCCCAGCTGGCGACGCCCTTGGTCATCTTGGCAAAACCGGCCGGCATATGGAACAGCGGGTTCCAGTCGCTGCCACCCGCTTCGAGCAGCAGCACCTTCACATCGGCGTCTTCGGTCAGGCGATTGGCAAGCACGCAACCGGCCGGTCCGGCCCCTGTGATGATGTAATCGTAGGTCATCTCGTCGTCCTTAAAAATCTATCTTCACCCTCCCCTTGAGGGGGAGGGTCGGAGCAACGCTCCGGGGTGGGGTGACCTGTTGCGGTCCCATTGGATCACCCCCCACCCGCGCGTTTCGCGCGACCTCCCCCCTCAAGGGGGAGGTAAAGTTCACAACCGTCCGATCGACAGCCCACCATCGGCATTGATCACTGTCCCGGTGGCAAAACCGAAGCTGCCGTTTGCCAGTGATGCAACCATCCGGCCGATATCGTCAGCCTCGCCCCAGCGCTTCATCGGCACCAGCCCGCCGCCGATCAGCGCATCGTATTTGGCGGAAACGCCGGCGGTCATGTCGGAGCGGATGATGCCGGGCCGAACCTCGAACACCGAGATACCGGTGTCGGCGAGCCGTAGCGCCAGCCCTTGCGAAAAGGCGGCGAGCCCGGCCTTGCTGATGCAGTAGTCCAGCCGCTCCGGCGAACTCATCGCCGCCGAAACAGAGGTGATATTGATCACCGAGCGAGGCCCGCTGGCACCACCTGCCAGCATGGACTTCACCACGGCCTGCGTGAAAAACACCGTGCCACGCAGATTGGTGCCGATGATCGTGTCGAAATTGTCCGGTGCCAGATCGAGGAAATCGCCGCGCACCACCGATGCCATGCCGGCATTGTTGACGAGGCAATCGATCCCGCCAAACTGCGCCAGGACCGCATCGACCGTTGCCTGGTGGCCGGAAAGGTCGGAAAGATCCGCTTTCAGGAAGATTGCCTTGGCGCCGAGCGCCGCCAGGTCCTCCAGCACTCCCGAGACCTGATCGGCATCGCCGATCCCCGTAATGGCAATATCGAACCCGTCTTTCGCCAGCGCCCTGGCAATGCCCAGCCCGATGCCGCGACGGCCGCCTGTGACAATGGCAACAGGGCGCTTGCGATCGCTCATGCCGCCAAATCCTTCGCGACGATATGATCGGCAACACGCAGCGCCTGCGCCGCAACCGTCAGGGCCGGATTGACCGCAGCCGAAGTCGGCAGGCAGCTGGCATCGACGACAAAGAGGTTCTGGTGATCGAAAGAGCGGCAGTAGACATCGAGCGGCGCCGACGCCGGATCGTTGCCCATGCGCACCGTGCCGCATTGATGCGACGGCGTGCGCTTGTCGAACGGCCGCGACAGCACGATCGGAAAACCTGCGCCCCTCAGCGCCTGCTTCAGCTTCTTCACCAGCATCAGGTGCGCATCCCAGTTGGTCCGCACCCACTGCAGGACGATCCGCTCGCCATTGACCATGATGCGGCTTTCCGGATGCGGAATATCCTCGCTCATCGCGTAGAAATCGATCGCATGCGCCGACACTTGGTTGAGCAGCCATTCCGGCATGGAGGGAATGTTCGCCTTCAGGATCGGCCCGGAGATGCGGCCGAGAAGCTGGACATTGCCGAGCGGCGGTCCGCCCTCGCCGTCCGAGAGGTAATAGTCGTTGAAGCCGAAGGTCTTCTGGTAGACCGAGGTATTCTTGAAGAATGGCGAGATTGCCAGAACCGCGCTCGAATTGTGGTTCATGAAATTGCGGCCGACCTGATCCGAGCTGTTGGCCAGCCCCTTCGGATGCAGGGTATTGGCGGAGCGCAGCAGCAGGACGGACGACTGCACGGCACCGGCCGACAGGATCACCAGCTTTGGCGAGACCGTATGCTCGACGCCGTCCTTGATGTAGCGCACCGTTTCGATGCGCTTGCCGTCCGCCGCCGTCTCCAGCCGCGTCACCCGCGACCCGGTCTGCAGCCGCACGTTTAAGTGCTGCAACGCCACCGTCAGCGCCGCCGTTTCGGCATCCATCTTGCCGTCGAAACTGTTGGGATGCGCGTCCCAGGGCGTCCTTGCCTTGGCGAGCCATTTTTCGATATCGATACCCAGAGGCAAAGAATAGGGATTGAGCCCGTTGCGCTTCAGCTTGCCGCGCACCGAAGCGATCGGCGGCTCGTCGGGCACCGGCGGGAAAGCATAGTCTTGCGAATGTCCAGGCTCCGTCGGGTCCTGCCCAAGAGCCCCGCGCACCTGATAGAGATGCTCCGCCCGGCTGTACCACGGCTCGAGCTCTTCATAGGCAAATGGCCAGGCTGGCGAGACACCTTCCAGATGCGCCATCTCGGCAAAATCCTCGCGGCGGTAGCGCACCAGCACCGCACCGAAGAATTTCGAATTGCCGCCGACATTGTAGTAGTTGCCGGGATTGAACCCCGTGCCGTCCGTCTCGTACCAGAGTTCCTTCGGCCGGAAATGACCGCGCTGGAAGATCGCCCGCTGGTCGCGGTTTTCCGGCCGGTCTTCGATATGACCGCCAGCTTCGAGAATGAGAATATCCGCGCCGGACCCCGCCAGAGCCGACGCGACCGTTGCTCCGCCAATACCGGAGCCGATGATGACGATATCGGGTTGCTTCATCACGACAGAACTTAGCCGATGCGCTGCTGGCTTTGCGGATCGAAGAACACCGCCTTGTCCAGATTGAAGGCAAGCCGGGCGGTCTCGCCGGGCGCGATGCGCGCATCGGCACGCAGGCGGGCGACGACTTCCTTGCCGCCGAGCTTGGTCACCGCGAACGTGTCGGAACCGGCAGGCTCCACAACATCGATCAGGCATTCACCCTCAAACAGCGACTTCGCATTGCGGTCCGCACCGTCCGGGTCGGTCAAGGCTTCCGGACGGATGCCGAAAATCACCTGTTTGCCCGAATAGGCGGCCAGACCACCGATCTGCGGCACCGGCACGCGCAAGGGTTCGGCCTCGGGGCGAAGCAGCGAAACATGCAGGTCGTTGCCGCCGCCTTCGATCGTCGCGGTCAGAAGGTTCATCGCCGGCGAGCCCATGAAATCCGCCACGAACAGGTTCTTGGGATTGTTGTAGATCTCGGCGGGGGTGCCAAACTGCTGCACTTCGCCGTCGCGCATCACGGCAATCTTGGTCGCCAGCGTCATCGCCTCGATCTGGTCATGGGTGACGTAGACGATCGACGTGCCGGTCGCCTGATGCAATCGTTTGATTTCGATGCGCATATCGACGCGCAGCTTGGCGTCGAGGTTGGACAGCGGTTCGTCGAACAGGAACAGTTTTGGATCGCGCACCAGCGCCCGGCCCATGGCGACGCGCTGGCGCTGGCCGCCGGATAGCTGGCTCGGCTTGCGATCGAGCAGATGGGTGATCTGCAGAACCTTGGCGACCTTGTCGATCGCTAGTCTGCGTTCCTCAACGGGCACGCCGCGCATCTCCATGCCGAAGGAAATATTCCCGGCGACGGTCATGTTCGGGTAGAGCGCGTAAGACTGGAACACCATGGCGATATCGCGCTTGGACGGATGCAGGTCGTCGATGGCGCGTCCATCGACACGGATCGAACCTTCGGTGATCGATTCAAGCCCGGCAATGGTGTTGAGCAGCGTGGACTTGCCGCAGCCGGACGGACCGACGAGAACCAGGAAGCCGCCCTTCTCGAGCTCAAGATCGATGCCCTTGAGGATTTCCAGAGAGCCGAAACGCTTTCTGAGACCGGATATTTCGAGGAAAGCCATGTGTTATCCTTTGACCGCGCCCGCCATCAGTCCGCGTACGAAATAGCGGCCGGCGAGAATGTAAACGAGAAGCGTGGGCATGGCGGCGATCATCGCGGCGGCCATGTTGACGTTATATTCGACCACCCCGGTGGAAGTGTTGACGACGTTGTTCAGGGCCACCGTCATCGGCATCGATTCACCGGTGCCTGCGTAAGCCGAGGCGAACAGGAAGTCGTTCCAGATGTTGGTGAACTGGTAGATCACCGTGACGACGATGATCGGCAGCGAATTCGGCAGCATGATCCGCCGGAAGATCTGGAAAAAACCGGCGCCATCGACCTGTGCGGCCTTCACCAATTCGGTCGGGAAAGCCTCGTAGAAATTACGGAAGAACAGCGTCGTGAAGCCGAGACCGTAAATGACGTGGACCAGCACCAGGTTGACCGTCGGATTGCCGAAACCGAAGCGGAAGCCGGTGGCGTTTTGCAACGTGATGCCGAAGCGCCCGAGGCTGCCGAGAATGGTCGCCATCGGCAGAAGCACGGACTGGAAGGGAATGAAGCAGGCAAACAGCATCATGCCGAAGACCAGCGTATGGCCGCGAAACCGCCATTTGGTCAGAACGTAGCCGTTCAACGCACCAAGGATGGTCGAGATCAGCACGGCCGGAATGACCATCTTCAGCGAATTCCAGAAATAACCCTTGATGCCGGCGCAGGTGAGGCCGACGCAGGTCTCGCCCCAGGCTTTCACCCATGGTTCGAAGGTCGGAGCACTCGGCAGGGCAAGCATGTTGCCGTTCTGGATCTCGTCCATCGTCTTGAAGGATGTGACCAGCATGACGAACAGCGGCATGAGGTAAACGATGGCGAAGAAGGCCAGCAGTCCATAGATGACGACGCGGTGAAACACCCGTGCGCCATTGCTGCGGCGTGCCGCCGTGCCCGAGGAGACGATCGCGCTCATCGTGATTTCTCCCTGAGTTCGGAATAGAGATAGGGAACGATGATCGCCGAGATCGTCATCAGCATGATGATGGCGCTGGCCGAGCCGACGGCCATTTCGTTGCGCTTGAACGTGTATTCGTACATGAAATTGGACGGCAGCCAGCCAGAACCTCCGGGACCGCCGGATGTCAGCGCCACGACAAGGTCATAAGACTTGATCGCCATATGGGCGAGCACGATGAAGGCGGAGAGGAAGACCGGACGCAGCAGCGGAATGATGATGCGTCGATAGAGCTGGACCGTGGTCGCGCCATCGATCTGGGCTGCCTTCATGATCTCGCCGTCGATACCGCGCAGACCGGCCAGGAACATCGCCATGACGAAGCCGGAAGCCTGCCAGACACCGGCGATGACCACCGTGTAGATGACGAAATCCTTGTTCTTGATCCAGTCGAAGTGAAAGCTGGTCCAGCCCCATTGATGCAGGGTCTGCTCAAGGCCGAGCCCCGGATCGAGGAACCATTTCCAGGCGACGCCGGTGACGATGAAGGACAGCGCCATCGGATAGAGATAGATCGGCCGCAGCAGGCCCTCGCCGCGGATCTTCTGATCAAGCAGGATGGCCAGAAATAGGCCGAGGCCGAGGCAGATGCCGATATAGAGAAAACCGAAAATACCCATATTGGTGATCGACGTGTACCAGCTCGATGGCGGGTCGCTCTCGAAGGTCCAGCGCCACAGCCTTTGATAGGCGCGCGCACCGGTGATCGCATACGAGGGAAACGTCTTGGAATTGGTAAAGGACAGATAGCCCGTCCAGATGATGAAGCCATAGACGAAGACCAGCGTGATGACGAAGCTTGGTGCCAGCACGATCTTCGGCAGCGCATCCTGCAGGCGCGAGCGCACGGAGATCCGCGTCGAGCGCTCCGGCGACAGGCTGATTTCGGGGGTAATCACAGTGCTCATGGAAATCGTCCCCTCCCAGGGCCGTCATCGGCATTTGTCTGGAGACCTCCCCCGCCTTGGCGGGGAAGGGTCCTGTTCAGGTGGAGATCAGCGTGCGTCGTCGATCGCCTTGACGAGTTCCGTCACGGCTTCGTCGGAGGTCTTGATCTGGCCGTGCACGAACTTGGACACCACGTCCTTGTAGGCATTGGCGATGGCCGGAGGTGCGCCGTAACCCTGGGCCAGCGAGCCGAACAGCGTGCCGCCGTCATTGGCAGCCTTCAGGTCGGCGATGCCCTTCTTGCCGCAAGCGTCGAAATCCGTGTCCGGAACGTCGGTCCGGGCCGGAACCGAGCCCTTGACGACGTTGAACGCCGACTGGAAGCTCTTAGACAGCGTTGCAGTCGCCAGTGCGACCTGCGCGGCCTTCTGGTCGTCCGGAACGTTGAACATGCCGAACATGTCGGAGTTATAGATCACGCTGCCGTCGGTGCCGGGGAAGCGGTAGCACAGGAAATCCGTATCCGGGGTCTTCTTGGCAGCGACGAATTCGCCCTTTGCCCAGTCGCCCATGACCTGCACGAGCGCGTCGCCCTTGATGACCATGGCGGTTGCCAGGTTCCAGTCACGGCCCGAGAAGTTCGGATCGACATATTTGATGATCGTTGCGAGGTTATCGAACGACTTCTTCATCGTGTCGGACTTCAGCGATTCTTCGTCGAGGTCGTTGAATGCCTTCTTGTAGAACTCAGGCCCACCCGTGGAGAGCACGATCGAGTCAAACATCGTGGCTTCCTGCCAGTTCTGGCCGCCCAGCGCGAGCGGGATGACGCCGGCAGCCTTGGCCTTGTCGAGCAGGGCAACCAGGTCTTCGAACGTCTTCGGCTCGGTACCGCCGATCTTGTCCATGACAGACTTGTTGATCCACAGCCAGTTGACCGAGTGAACGTTGACCGGAGCGGCAACCCACTTGCCATCATAGACCGAGAACTTCTGCAGCGCTGCCGGAACCGACTTGTCCCAGCCTTCCTTGACGGCTGTTGCGGTGAGGTCGCCCATCACGCCGGCAGCCGCATAGTCGAGCACGGTATAGCCGAGCATCTGCGAGGCTGTCGGATAGGTGCCAGCGGCAACCATGGCCTTCAGCGCGGTCATCGCAGCATCGCCGCCACCGCCGGCAACCGGCACGTCCTTCCAGGCAAAGCCTTCCTTGGCAAGATCACCCTTGAGAACGTTCAGAGCAGCCGCTTCGCCGCCCGACGTCCACCAATGAAGCATCTGAACTTCCTTGACATCCTCGGCATGGGCAGCAAGCCCGCAGCCTGCCACCATCAAAGCCGCCATTGCCGTCGTCGTCATAAACTTGCGCATCGTAATCCTCCCGGTTGCAAGTCATCGTGGCGGAATCTCCTCCCGCCGTTGAGTGCCCACCCGTTCCCAAACGGGGGTGCGATAAATCTGCGGCACACGCCGCTGGATAATTTAAAACGTTATAAATACCCTCAAGTCAAGCCGTCGCATGCGTTTTGACCGACGGAAGAAGAACACATTGAATTTGCTGTTTTATAAGCATAAATTTCATGCTGCGTCGCAGCAAGAACTGAACGTTGAAACTCATTTATAACGTTTGCACAGCCTGCATTGCGCATCCGTTTGTGCCGCGTTACAAAGCAGTTCCTGCCCGCGTAGAGAAAGATGGTCATTGGCAGACACTCCCAAATCCCCAGCGCCGGACCAAACCACTGCCCGGCATGTCAGGCCAACCCTGCGCACGATCGCCGATCTCACCGGATTTGCGGTCACCACCGTGTCGCGCGCGCTCAGCAACGCCCCGCAGATCTCGGCCGAGACCCGCCGGCGCGTGCATGAGGTGGCGGCCGAGGTCGGCTACCTGCCCGACCGCGCGGCCCAGCGCCTGAAGACCGGCCGCACCAATGTCATCAGCGTGCTTCTCGATCCGCACGAGGAAATCCTTGGCTACGGAACCTCGCTGATGCTGGGGCTTGCCAAGGCGCTGACCGACACGCCCTATCACATCATCGTCACGCCGAATTTCTTGAACGACAGCAATCTCGACGCCGTGCGCCACATTGTCCGCAACAGCATGGCCGACGGGCTGATCTTCTCGCGCACCGAACCGTTCGACCCGCGCGTGCGCTTCCTGATCGAGACCGACTTTCCGTTCGTCTGTCACGGGAGAACGGAGCTCTCCACCCCGCATCCCTATGTCGACTACGACAACTTTTCCTTCGCCTACGAGGCGACCAAGCGGCTGATCGTGCGTGGGCGCCATAAGCCGATGATCATCCTGCCGCCCAAGCGCATGACATTTTCCCAGCACCTGCTGCACGGCTTCATGACCGCTGTCCGCGAGGCCGGCGTCGCCTACGAAATCCCCGACGAGATCCATCTCGACAGTCCGATCGACCATATTCGCGACTTCATCAGCCGGCGCGCGGGCGAGCCCGGCGCTCCGGATGGCTTCACCTGCGGCGGCGAAGTCTCGGCGCTGGCAACCATTACCGGCATGAGCGACCGCGGCCTGACGCTCGGCGTCGAGTACGACATCGTCGCCAAGCAGACGTCGAAACTGCTGGTCAACATCCAGCCAAAGGTCGAGACGATCTACGAAGATCTGACCGATACCGGCGAGCAGATGGGCCACGTGCTTTTGGCCAGGATCGCGGGCAAGGATACGGCTGGCATGCAGGTCCTGCTGAAGCCGGCGGTTAATTTTCCGGCGGTATGAGAGGTCGGCTGAGGTGCCCGTAATGAATACCCCCCTCTGTCGGCGGCGCCGACATCTCCCCCATAAGGGAGGAGATTGACCGCTCGCCCTGTCGGCATAAGGAAAAAGAACGATCTCCCCCCTTGTGGGGGAGATGTCACGCAGTGACAGAGGGGGGTAAGTGTCCCCGATCTCGGTTCGATTTTGGCGGTCACTGACGGAGGAGGAAACGCCCTGCTCCACAAAACTCAGTCTCTGCATCACGCCCTCCCTTCCTCTCATCACCTCTGTTCAAATCGCCCTTACGAACGCGGCATCCACCAGCCGGTGCGGCCGCCGATATGCATGTTGAGCGTCTTGGTTTCGGTGTAATCCTCCACCGCATGACGGCCGAGTTCGCGGCCGAGGCCGGACTGGCGGTAGCCGCCGAAAGGCAGTTCCGACGCGCCGTCCATGAAGGTGTTCATCCAGACCGTGCCGGCCCGCACTTTTCTGCCAACGGTCAGGCAGGTATCGAAATCGCGGCTCCAGACGCCGGCCGACAGGCCGTAATCGATGGAGTTGGCGATCTTGATCGCCTCGTCGGTGGTATCGAAGGTCAGCACGGACAGAACCGGCCCGAAAACCTCTTCCCGGGCGACGGCCATATCGGGTGTTACAGCGGAAAGAATAGTCGGCGACATGAACTGGCCGGAACCGAGATCAAGCGCTGTGCCGCCATGCGAAACCGTCGCGCCATGGCTGGAGGCTGCCGAGACGTAGCCAACGATTTTTTCCAGATGCTGCGGCGTGATGATCGCGCCGACCTGGGTTTCCGGATCAAGCGGATCGCCGACCTTGACCTTCGCCGACATCGCGGCGATGCGGGCAATCACGTCCTCAGCGATATCCTTGTGGACGATCAGCCGCGAACCGGCATTGCAGCATTCGCCGGCATTGAAATAGGCGCCGAACACTGCCGCATCGATGAAGTCATCGAGATTGGCATCCGGAAAGACGATCTGCGGGTTCTTGCCGCCGAGTTCCAGCGACACCTTTTTCAAGGTCTGCGCCGCATTGGTCATCGTCAGCTTGCCGATGCCGGTCGAACCGGTGAAGGAGACCATGTCGACATCCGGATGCGAGGTCATGATCGCGCCGACATCCGGGCCGGTGCCGGTGATGATGTTGACGACGCCGGCGGGAACCCCGGCAGCCTCAAGGATTTCGCCCAGAACCAGCGTCGAACCGGAGGTCAGCTCCGACGGTTTGACCACCGTGGTGCAGCCGGCGGCCAGCGCAAACGGCAGCTTCTGGCTGACGATCAGGAACGGAAAATTCCACGGCGTGATGATCGAAACGACGCCGATCGCCTCGCGCAGAACGACGCCGAGCGTGCCGTCGCCCAGCGTATTGTAGCTTTCGCCGTGCAGGTCCCGGGCAAGGGCTGCGGCATAGCGCCAGATATCGGCGGCACCGCCGAGTTCGGCCTTGGCCTGGCTGATCGGCTTGCCGCTCTCGATGCAATCAAGATAGGCCAGCTCATCGGCCCGCGCCGCGATCATGTCGGCAGCCTTCAGCAGAACCAGCGAACGCTCCGACGCCGTCATCCGCGGCCACGGGCCATCGTCGAAAGCCTTGCGTGCAGCGGCAATCGCGCGTTCGGCATCGGCCTTCGTCGCAGCTTGATAGCGGCTGACGGTGACGCCATGGCCGGGCGCCATGCGCTCCAGCGTCCTGCCCTCGGCCGCATTTACCCATTTGCCGTCGATCAGCATCTGGAAGTCGCGCACTTTCACATCGACCAAAGCCTTGGGCTTCACCAGAACCGTCATTACCATTCTCCCTTGAATTCCGCGGTGCGCTTGCCGGCAAAAGCCGCCACACCCTCTTTCATGTCGCCGGTCTTGGCGGCCAGGATCGAACCCAGCGCCTCGACGGCGGTTCCATTGTCTTCGCCATTGGCAGATGCGATCATCAGCTTGCAGATTTCCAGCGCCGCCGGACCCCGCTTGGCGATGCGATTTGCATAATCTTTTGCCGCGTCCAGCACCGTTCCGGTCGCCACAACCGCATCGACCAGACCCAGCACGTGCGCCTCACCGGCCGTAAACATCTCGCCGCCCAGAACCATCCGGCGCACGGTCTGCGCGCCAAACCGCTTGACCAGACGCTGGGTGCCCGACCAGCCGGGCACCATGCCAAGGCTGGTTTCCGGCAGGCCGATCTTCACCTGGGTTTCGGCGATGCGGATATCCACTGCTGCCGCCAGCTCCAGCCCGCCGCCGAGCGTGTGGCCGTTGATCGCGGCAATCACCGGCATACGCAGGGTCGCCAGCCGCTCGAACACGCGGTGGCCGAAGCGCACCCATTGATGGCCGAACTCGTTCGGGCTCATCGCCCCCCAGGCCTTGATGTCGCCGCCGGCGGAAAAGGCCTTGCCCTCTCCCGTCAATATGACCACGCGAACACTGGCATCGGCCTCGACCGTATCGCAGGCCGCCGACAGCGCCTTGAGCATGTCGATATCGAACGCGTTCAGCTTGTCCGGCCGCGCAACCGTGAGCGTGGCAATCGCACCGTCGATTTCGATGCGGATTCGCTCGTCAGCCATGCGACGCTCCTTCCAGCGTGCGGATCGGCTTTTGCGGCAGTGTCAGGCCGATCGGCGCTTCATGGAACAGCGCTGCGTCCATGACCTTCAGCTGATCGGAGACGATCAGAGGAAATTCCGACTGGTCGAGAATATGCGCCTGCAGATCGACACCCGGCGCGATCTCGGTCAGCATGATGCCATCAGGCGTCAGCTTCATTACGCAGCGCTCGGTGACATAGGTAATGTCCTGCCCCTGCTCGACGGCGCGGCGGCCGGAGAAGGTGACGTGCTCGACCTCGTTGACCAGCTTCTTCAGCTTGCCCTCTTTCTCGATCACCAGCTTGCTACCGGCCATCGAGAGCTTGGCCCCGGCATTGAACATGCCGGAAAACACGATCTTCTTTGCCCGCGCGGTGATATCGACGAAACCGCCCGCCCCTGCCGTCACATGCGGCCGGAAGGAAAGCTTCGAGACATTGACCGAGCCGGACTTGTCGATCTCGAGGAAGGACAGCAGCGAGGCATCGAAACCGGCGCCCTGAAAGTAAGTGAACTGATAGGGCGACGGCATGAAGGCATCGGCATTCGACGCACAGCCAAAGGCGAAATCGAGCAGCGGCACGCCACCGACAGCCCCCTGCTCGATCACCCAGGTGACCGAGCCGTGCAGGCCTTCTTCGAGCAGGATGCGCGGCACATTGGCCGATATGCCGAAGCCGAGATTGACGCATGAGCCGCCCTGAAGCTCCTGCGCGACGCGCCGCGCAATGACCTTCTGGATATTGAATTCGGGTACGCGAAAGCTGTCGAGCGGCCGGAATATTTCGCCTGATATCGCCGGATCGTAATCCGTCAGCGTCGTCTGCTTCTGATCAGGATCGACGACGACATAGTCAACCAGCATGCCGGGCACGCGCACATCATGCGGCTTCATCGAGCCGGATTTGGTGATGCGCTTGACCTGAGCAATGACGATGCCGCCATTGTTGCGCGCGGCCAGTGCCTGATCGAGACCACCAAGAGTGGCGCCCTCGTGCTCATAGGTCAGGTTGCCGCGCTCGTCGGCGGTTGTCGCCCGGATGATCGCCACCTGCGGTACGATGGCCTTGAAATACAGCCAATCCTCGCCCTCGAATGCGATCTTCTTGACGACCGGCTCGGCCGCGGCCGACGCATTCATCGCACAGCCCTGCCGGGCGGGATCGACGAATGTATCGAGGCCAATCTTGGTCAAGACGCCCGGACGCTTGGCGGCGGCTTCGCGGTGCATGTCGAACAGCACGCCGGACGGGATGTTGTAGGCGGCGACCTCCTCATTGCCGATCATCTGCCAGATCAGCGGCGGCTCGGATGTCGAAGGCCCGGAGGGATAGGAGCCGCCAATGATCTTTTTCAGAAGCCCCTTCTTGGCGATGTAGTCCACACCCTTGATGCCGCTCATATCGCCGGCGGCAATCGGATGCAGCGTCGTCAGGTCGCGCGGATGGCCGGTGGCATCGAAACGTTCGCCAATCGCCTTCAGCATCAAATCCGGGCAGCCAAGTCCGCTCGACGACGACACGGAAACGATCGCGCCATCGGGGATCAGAGCGGCTGCCTCAGCCGGGGTGATATGCTTGCTCATAGGCAGAACTCTTTGGAAATCATCATGGTTGTCAGATGCGGCATGCTCCCTTCTCCCCAGCGGGGAGAAGGTGGCCCGCAGGGCCGGATGAGGGGGGCCGAAGGCAATTTTGCCGGCTCCAGCGTCGCTGGGGCCCCCTCATCGCCTCGCCTCCGCTCGGCACTTCTCCCCGCGGGGGAGAAGGGGGAAGCCACGATCTCCGCCTCAGTATGGAAATGCGCCCGTTCGGCTAGGTCCCGTGCCATAACGTCAAAGTCCCGGTTCGATGGTAACGGCATTGCCGCTTGCGGCCGCCTGCATCACCGCCAACCCCGTGGCCAGTGACCAGATACCGTCCTCGCCGCTGCAGAGCGGCTTGCCCTTGCCGGCGATCGCGTCGTCGAAGGCGATCAGCGTGTTTTCGTAGAGATTGCGGTGGTCGAGCGGCAACTCCGTCTCGCCATCGGCGTTGCGCAGGGTCACGGTACCAATCGCTTTCTGGGTCATGCAGTTGCGGCCGATCAACGATCCCTCCGAGCCATGCACTTCAAAGCCGGTGACCGCATATTTGGTAGTGAACCCATCATGGAACTGCGCGATCAGGCCGGATTTGAAGCGCAGAACACCCATCGCCGCATCTTCGAGCCCGGCCTTGGCCATGCCGCCATATTGGCCGAGCGCCACCGCTTCGACCGGATCATCGCCGAGCACGAAGCGAAGGGTATCGGTATCGTGCACGGTGATATCGAGAATGACGCCGCCGCCCGCTTCCGGCTTGTCGAGGCGCCAGCCCTGCAGATGCGCCGGCAGGTAACCGGCATGGCAGACGCGGGCCGCCAGCGGCTGGCCGATCCGGCCTGCGGCAATTGCATCGCGCATCGCCCGGTGCGTAGCCGCGCCGCGCAGATGATGATTGGTCGCCATGACCACGCCGGCATCCCGCGCGGCCTTGACCATGATCCGCGCATCCTCAAGCGAGGTCGCCAACGGCTTTTCACAGAGAATATGCTTGCCGGCCTTGGCCGCCGCGATCACCTGGTCGCGGTGCAATTCATTGGTGGTCGAAATATAGACAGCCTGAACATCGGGGTCACCGACAAGCTCGGCAATACTGGTCACCGACTTTGGGATACCATGATCGCTGGCATATTTGGCACCACGCTCGGCGCTGGTGCTCATCACCGAAACGATCTCGCCGCCGACAGCGCGGATCGCGTCGATCACCCATTCATGGGCAATCGTGCTTGCCCCGATCAAACCCCAACGTGTCATAACAAGGAGAGCCTTTCGCGTTTGTCGATGGCGGCGCCACAGCTTTGGCGCACGACCAGCCGCACCGAACTGACGATCGCTTCGGCGTCCGCCCGTCCGGCATTGATCTGTTTCAAAAGAAGCTGCGCCGCCCGGCGGCCCATGCCCTGCGGATCGACGGAGATCGTCGTCAGCGCCGGCACCGCCGTCTGCGCCTCGATCACATCGTCGAAACCGATCACGGCAAAATCCTCGCCCGGATCGAGACGATGGGCGCGCAAGCCGTCGCAGACACCAAAGGCGACCGCATCGTTGAAGCAGACGGCGGCCGTCGGCCGCTCGCGCAACATGAGCGCCCGCTCGATGGCGGCAACGCCCCCTGCCCGGGATGGCGCCGAACTGATAACAAGCTCGTCATGCACGGCCAGGTCCATGTCCGACAGCGCGTCGCGATAGCCCTGCATCCGCTCGTTGAACACGGCCGTATCGGGAAAACCGCCGAGAAAGGCGATGCGGTGATGGCCAAGCCCGGCCAGATGGCGGACCGCATCGCGCATGCCGGCATGATTGTCGGATACCAGCGACGAAACCTTCGCGCCGGCGACCTGACGGACGACATTGACGACCGGGATGCCGCTTGTCACCAGCGGCTTCAGATCGGCCGCATCCGTACCGCGCGCCGGCGACAGGATCAGGCCGGAAATGCCGTGCTCGCGCATCGAGGCGATGACCTCGCGCTGGCGATCGACGCTTTCGGCGGTATTGGCGAGGAACTGCACGTAGCCGGCCGATTGCACGACCATATCGACGCCGACGGCAAGCTCGGCAAAGAAGCTGTTGGTCAGGTCGTTGACGACAATGCCGATGATTTTCGACTTGGAATTGGACTGGCGCAGGTTGGCCGCACCGCGATTGTAGACATAGCCGAGTTCGCGGATGACGGCATTGACCTTGGCGCGGGTCACCTCGTTGACCAGCGGACTTGCCTGCAGCACGAGCGACACGGTCGACTTCGACACGCCGGCGGCATGCGCAATATCGATGACTGTCACCCGTTCTTTACCCACATTTTCCTCCCGGCGAGGTCTTCTTGCCTCAGCGCTGCCTGCAAAATAATTGGAACGTTCCAATTTTGTCAAGCGGGTTTCGTAAATATGCCGTGCCGCGCTCGTCGTGATCGGAAACCAAAGCACAGAGACAAAAGCCGATGAAGCATAAACTATTGATATGAAATCATATTCGTCTTCATCGACATTAAAGAAAGATAGACGGCGGGGCTTGATCTGTGCGTTGATTCCCTCTCCTAACGGCGTCTCAGCGAAACTTATCCACCAAATTATCTCTTGAAATTTGGAACGATCTAAATTATTCGGCTTGCAATACCCAAGGAGGAGCCCGCATGTCTGCCACCCTGCCGCTGCCGCGCGCCGATGGTTCGCTTGAGATCTACCGCTTGACGGGAACGCCGATCGCGCGGCCACAAACGGCACCCGCCTTCAACCGTATCGCCTATGCGGCAGCCCACGTCGTCTCCGATCCCTTGCGCGATCTCGACCCATGGGGTTGCCCCGCGATCGACTGGGAGCGGACGATGGCGTTTCGCCATCACCTCTGGGCGCTCGGCTTCAAGATCGCCGAAGCCATGGATACGTCGCAGCGCGGCATGGGTCTCGATTGGGCAGGTGCACAGGAACTGATCCGCCGGTCGCTGACTGAAGCCCGCACCGTGCCGCGCGCGGATCTGGCCTGTGGCGCCGGCACCGATCATCTTTCACCCGCCGATACCCGCTCGCTCGACGACGTCATCCGCGCCTATGAAACCCAGGTCGGTTTCGTCGAACAGCAAGGCGGCCGGTCGATCATGATGGCAAGCCGGGCGCTCGCCCGCATCGCCGCATCGCCGGATGATTACCGAAAAGTCTATGGCCGCATCCTGTCGCAGACCAAGGACAAGGTGGTGCTGCACTGGCTCGGCGACATGTTCGATCCGCAGTTGAAAGGCTATTGGGGCTCGGAGAATTTCGACACCGCACTCGATACCGTCCTGTCGATCATCGAGGAGAACAAGGCGAAGGTCGAAGGCATCAAGATCTCGCTGCTCGACAATGCCTGCGAAGTCGCGCTGCGTAACCGCTTGCCCAACGATGTGCTCTGCTTCACCGGCGACGATTTCAATTATGCCGAACTGATCGAAGGCGACGGGCAGAAATACAGCCATGCCCTGCTCGGTATTTTCGACGCCGTCGCGCCCTCCGCCTCCAAGGCGCTGGCCTCGCTGGCATCAGGCGATGTCGAAACGTTCCGCGCAGTGATCGAGCCGACCGTGCCCTTGTCACGAAAAATCTTCGAGGCGCCGACGCAATATTACAAGGCGGGCGTCGTGTTCCTTGCATGGCTGAACGGCCATCAACGGCATTTCACCATGCCCGCCGGCATGCAATCCGCCCGCGGCGTGCTGCACTACGCCGACATTTTTCGTCTCGCCGACAAGGCCAATGTGCTGGATATGCCGGATATGGCGGTGGAGCGGATGAAGGCGTTTCTGGTGACGCAGGGGATTTGAGAGATTCCGAGTTTGCGGATGCCTACCCCCCTCTGTCACTGCGTGACATCTCCCCCACAAGGAGGGAGATTGTTCTTTTCCCTTGAGGACACAAAAGTTGGCGGTTGATCTCCCCCCTTGTGGGGGAGATGTCGGCGTCGCCGACAGAGGGGGGTAAGCCGCCGCCAACTCAGAGCATGCGCGGCAGCCCCACGGATTGCGCCTAAAACCGCGACTGCGCCATCAAGATCTCGCGGGCGATCTGGTCGAGCGGCACCACCCGATCGACGCCGCCGCGGGCAATCGCTTCCTTCGGCATGCCGAAGACGATCGAGGTCGCCTCGTCCTGTGCCACCGTGAAGGCGCCGGCCTGTTTCATTTCCTGCATGCCGCGCGCGCCGTCATCACCCATGCCGGTCATGATGATGCCCATGGCATTGCCACCGGCAGCGCGGGCGGCCGAGCGGAACAGCACGTCGACCGACGGCCGGTGGCGCGAGACCAGCGGCCCGGTCTTGACCGAAACGTAGTAGCGCGCGCCCTGCCGCTCCAACAGCATGTGCTGGTCGCCCGGCGCAATCAGCACATGGCCGCGTAGCACCGGATCGCCATCGACTGCTTCCTTGACTTCGACTTCGCACAGGCTGTTCAGCCGCTTGGCAAAGGCGGCAGTAAACTTTTCCGGCATATGCTGGACAATGACGATACCCGGCGCATTGGCCGGCAATGCCTCCAGCATTTCTCTCAGCGCTTCGGTTCCGCCGGTGGATGCGCCGACGCAGACGACCATTTCGGTGGTCTTGGCCATCGCCCGGCCAGTCGGCGGTGGCAGCATGGCATCCGCTGTCAGCCGGGCGTTCGGATTGGACGCGCCTGCCTGGGCCGCCGATCGCCGAACGCCGGAAACCCGCGCCTGGGCAGCACTCTTGACGACCTCGCAAATCCGCATGCCGCTTTCCGCCAGATGATCGGCAGCACCGATCTTCGGTTTCAGAATGATATCGACGGCACCGGCTTCCAGCGCCTGCAGCAGCGTTTCCGATCCGGCTTCAGTGAGCGACGAGCACATCACCACCGGGATCGGATGCTGCGCCATCAGCTTGCGCAGGAAGGTGATGCCGTCCATGCGCGGCATTTCCACATCGAGCGTGATGACGTCGGGGATATCCTCGGCGATCTTGCGCGCCGCCATGAACGGATCGGATGCCGACCCCATCACCTCGATATCGGGATCCTGCTGCAGCACCGCCGTCAAAGTCTGGCGGACGCTGGCGCTGTCGTCAATGATCAGAACGCGGACTTTCTTTCCCATATCGGCCTGTTTCTTCAGAGGATGGACCGGAAGACCATTCCGGGATTGCGGATCATGTGCGCTGGAAAACCGTATTGGAGACCTGCTTCAGCGGCAGATCGATGCCGGTGATGGATTCCGAATGGCCGATGAACATGTAGCCGCCGGGCAGGAGGCAATCGCACAACCGCGTCAGCACATCCGATTGCGTCGGCTTGTCGAAATAGATCAGCACGTTGCGGCAGAAGATGATGTGCATGGGATTGCCGATCGGATATTTGGCATCCATCAGGTTCATGCGGCCGAAGCCAACCCTGGACCGTAGTTTTGAGGTGATACGAACCTCGCGGCGACCGTGCTCCTTGGCCGTCATCACATATTTCTTCCGCAAGGCGGCAGGCACTGGTGCCACGATATCGTCGGCATAGATGCCCTGGCGTGCAACCTGCAGAACCTCGGTGGAAAGGTCTGTGGCGAGGATCGAATAGTCGATATTGGAGCGCCCTTCGGCAAACTCCGCCATCACCATGGCGATCGTATAGGGCTCGGCACCGGTCGAGCAGGCCGAACTCCAGACCCGCAGATTGTGGTGTCCCTTGTTGACCAGCGCCGGCAGGGAAACATCGCGCATGAAATCGAAATGCTTGGATTCGCGGAAGAAATCCGTCTTGTTCGTCGTCACAGCATCGATCAGGTAGACGGCTTCCTGCTCGATCCCGTCCTCATTGAACAGAAAATCGCAATAATCGTCGAAACTGCCGATATTGGTTGCCCGAAGGCGCCGGCGAAGGCGGCCTTCAAGCATCGTCAGCTTGCTATGCGGCATCTTGATGCCGCTATAGTCATAGATGAACCGCGCGAGGCGATCGAAATTGCGCTTGCTGATATGATCGGAAAGCGACTGGGTCTGACGGACGGCGGCATTCATGTAAAAAACCTCAGGCGGCGTGCCCTGCCGTACCCGGCAGGGTCAGCAAGGCCGTCTCTTCTCTCGAAAGCAGGCTGGCGAGATCGATGATAACGACGAACCCGCCTTCACGCCGCACGACACCGGCGATGTAGCCCGAGCGCCAGCGGATGCCAATATCGGGTGCCGCTTCGATCTGGTCACGCCGGAATGGCGTGACTTCAAAGACGCGGTCGGCAACGAGGCCGAGCGAAAGTGTCCGGTTTTCCAGAGGGATATCCATCACCAACACCCGCGTATGGGGTGTTGGCACGGTTTTCGACAGGCCGAGTTTCAGCCTGAGATCGATGGTCGGCACGCCCTGCCCGCGCACGTCGCGCAGGCCGAGCAGATAGTCGGGGCCGTTCGGGATCTTGAAGGCTTCCTCGTAGTCGAGGATTTCCCGGACCACCTCGACAGGGACGGCAAAAACCTCCTCGCCAAGGCTGAACGTGACGAATTGCGATTCCAGCGACGCTGTTGCCATGATCAAGCACTTTCCCGGAAATCGGCGTCAGCTGCATCCGGCCCGCCCATCGACAGGTCGAGCGCAAAACCCTTGGCACGGGCCTGCTGGGCGGAGATGCTGTTGTTCGATGCGGCTGGGGCAGACGCTTTGCGAGCAGCGGTATGACCAAAGGTGCGGACAGCGGACTTCTGCGACTGCTTCTTGTTGCCGACGCGAACACCAGCACCATCGACCTTGAAGAAGGCGATCGAGGTCTGCAGTTCTTCAGCCTGGGCTGCCAGCTCTTCAGAGGTTGACGACATTTGCTCGGAGGCACCGGCATTCTGCTGGGTTACCTTGTCGAGTTGCTGGATCGCTTCGTTGATCTGGCTGGCGCCGATATCCTGCTCGCGGCAGGCAGCCGAGATTTCCGAGACCAGTTCTGCGGTCTTGCGGATATCCGGAACCAGTCGGTTGAGCATGTCACCGGCTTCGGCTGCAGCCTTGACGGTATCACCGGACATCTGACCGATTTCGGCGGCAGCCGACTGGCTGCGTTCGGCAAGCTTGCGGACTTCGGAGGCAACGACGGCAAAGCCCTTGCCATGCTCGCCGGCACGGGCCGCTTCCACAGCCGCGTTCAGAGCGAGAAGGTCGGTCTGGCGGGCGATTTCCTGGACGATACCGATCTTTTCAGCGATCGTGCGCATGGCGCTGACAGCGCGGGCAACGGCCTCGCCGCTGGCTTCGGCATCCTTCGACGACTGGCGGGCGATCTTTTCGGTCTGGGCGGCATTGTCGGCGTTCTGCTTGATATTGGCCGCCATCTCTTCCATCGAAGCGGAGGCTTCTTCGGCAGAGGCCGCCTGCTCGGTCGCACCTTGGGAAATCTGCTCGGAGCTTGCCGACAGTTCCTGGCTACCAGCCGAAACATTGTCAGATGCAGAAAGAGCATCGGCAACGACGCCGCGCAGGCGCTCGACCATGCGCTGCAGCGCCAGACCCAACGTGTCCTTTTCCGAAAGCGGTGCCGGCTCGACCGTCAGGTCGCCGTCGGCAACCTTGTCGGCAAGGTTTGCCGTGTTGCGCAAATTGGAAGTCATGACCTGCATGGAATTGACCAGATCCTTGATCTCGTCATTGCTCTTGTGGGCGATTTCATAGTTGAGATCACCAATGCTGACGGCATCGGCAAGCTCGACGGCGCGGCGCAGTCCACGCGAGATGTTCAGCGAAATCCAGACAGCGGCAGCGATGGAGAACAGCGTCAATGCGATGGTCGCGGAGATCAGCAGCATGCGCGAGTTCAGATACTGAATATCCGTTGCTTCATCGGTTTCCCGAACATTGCCGGTCACCACGACGTTGACATCATCGATGACCTTCAGCGCCTGGTTCATCATGGTACGGCCTTCGCCCATGGTCAGGGCCGATGCCATATTGTTCGAATCCACCGTGTTCTGGGTCGCAAGATCAGCCACCCGCAACTGAAGCGGGACATATTTTTCATAGATTGCGCGAATTTCCTCAGCTTTCGCTTGGACATCCGGATCCGCAGACTTTGAAAGTGATGTTATCAATCCGTCCAGCTCCTGCTGACGTTCTTTCATCGATTTGATGAATTCAGCAATTTCCGCCGGGTTTTGGTTGAGGATCGCGTTTTTTTCGGCGCGCACGGTTCCGTTGAAGGCACCGCTGAGGTCGGCGACGGTCTTCATGTCGACGATCGGTCCAGTGACCATCTGCGTAATCGCTGCATTCAGCGAGGACAGGTTGAGAATGGACAGAGTGGCCATCCCGCCGGTCAACAGAATGATGACGGCAAATACTATTGCGAGTTTCAGTTTGATAGTTATGCGCACCGTAAGGGTCCTTACATTGGGGTCGGAAACACACGGGCATCCCGAACGGGTGCCCAATTGGAGGAGTGTCCGAGCCAGCAGGGCGGTGCGGTGAGTGATTCACGTCCGCGAAACCGGTAGTTTCGGAAAATTCCTGCCCGCGCCTACACACGCGGACACTGCGGCGGCCCCATAAGGGCCGCCGGATGGTATTGGTTATGCGCTCTCGCGAAAATTCTGGTCCTCGGCATCCGGCCCGCCCATCGACAGATCGAGAGCAAAGCCCTTGGCGCGTGCCTGCTGGGAGGCGACCGAATGTCCGGCAGCCACCGGCCGGCGGTTTGCAACCGGCTTTGTGGTGGACACCTTGGTCATCGCCTTCGGGGCAACAACCTTGCGGACGCTGGTACCGTGGCCTGCGCCATCGACCTTGAAGAAGGCGATCGATGCCTGCAATTCTTCGGCCTGGGCGGCCAGTTCTTCAGAGGTTGCCGACATCTGCTCGGATGCGCTGGCATTCTGCTGCGTCACCTTGTCGAGCTGCTGGATCGCTTCATTGATCTGGCTCGAGCCGATGTCCTGCTCGCGGCAGGCAGCGGAGATTTCGGAGACCAGTTCGGCGGTTTTGCGGATATCCGGCACCAGGCGGTTCAGCATATCGCCGGCTTCGGCAGCAGCCTTGACGGTATCGCCGGACATCTGGCCGATTTCGGCGGCAGCCGACTGGCTGCGTTCGGCGAGCTTGCGAACTTCCGAGGCAACGACGGCAAAGCCCTTGCCATGCTCGCCGGCACGGGCTGCTTCCACAGCGGCGTTCAGAGCGAGAAGATCGGTCTGGCGGGCGATTTCCTGGACGATGCCGATCTTTTCGGCGATCGTGCGCATGGCGCTGACGGCGCGGGCAACGGCCTCGCCACTGGCTTCGGCATCCTTCGACGACTGGCGGGCGATCTTTTCGGTCTGCGCCGCATTGTCGGCGTTCTGCTTGATATTGGCGGCCATCTCTTCCATCGAGGCGGAGGCTTCTTCGGCAGAGGCCGCCTGCTCGGTCGCGCCCTGGCTGACCTGTTCCGAGCTTGCCGACAGTTCCTGGCTACCGGCCGAAACATTGTCGGAGGCCGACAGCGCATCGGCCACGACGCCGCGCAAGCGTTCGATCATCACGTTGACATTGCCGAGAAGAGCCCCGATCTCGTCGCGATTGGTGATTTCGGCGAGCTTGGTCAGATCGCCATCGGCGACATCGGCAACGGCGACCGTTGCACGGCGCAGGCCCTTGCCGATCGTCAACGAAATCCAGATGGCGGCGGCAATCGCAATCAGCACGGCAAGGCTTGCCGCCGCGGTCATCATGAAACGCGTATCCTGATACAGTGCATCGGCTTCCGCCTGCGCTTCGGCAAGACGGGTTTCTTCGAGCTTGACGATCTCTTCGAGAATGGCGTCCATGTCATTGGCGCTCTGGCGCGCCGTGGTGACGGAAATGTTCTGCGCCGCCGGTGCATTGCCGGCATCGAGGAACTTGCGGATCTGGCTTTCGGCCTCGTTGGCCTGAACCGAAAGCGACTGCAGTTTCACCCAGCGCGGCTTGCCCTGCTCGGTCGCCTTGGCTGCAGCTTCGGTCAGGGTTTCGTCGAAAAGCTTGCGATTGTGATCGCCCTTGGTGCGCGCATCCATCGATTCCTTTTCCGATGTCGCAGCCAGAAGGTTCTTCTGCTGGCGGATCGCCTGCAGCTGGTAGATGTTGATCTGCTGGGCAAGCTTCAATCGCTCAGCCGGACCCTGCAACACGTCCTCGACCGTCTGATTGAGGTTGCCGAGGCTGAGAATGCCGTAACCGGCCGTTCCGAGCAAAAGGGTTATGACGAACCCGAAGGCGATCGCCAATTTGAGCTTGATGGTAAATCGCATTGTCAAATTCCTTGAATATGAACCTGCGCGCAATCCGTAACCAGCCTGCGCGATGCTAGGTTTCTTTTCTGAATGAGAAAATCGCCTGCAGGTTGGGAAGGATGATGAATTGCCCTCCCCGCTTGACGAGGCAATTGATGTAGTCCGGCCGCCACCGCATCCCGACGCTGGGTGGCGCCTCACTGGATGTCTTGGCAAGCGTGGTGACTTCATTCACCTTGTCTGTTCGAAGGCCGACCAGTGTCGGCTCGCCTTGGAGATCGAGCTCGATCACGATGATGCGGCTGTCGATCGTCGTTTCCGCCGCCTCCATGCCGAAAGCGAGGCGAATATCGGCAAGCGGAATGACCTTGCCGCGGAAATTGATGACGCTGCCGACGAAGGGCATGGCGCCTGGAACCATCGTTTCCGGCAACAGGTCGAGGATTTCCTGAACCATCGTCGCTTCCAGCGCAAAGGTCTCGCCGTGAAGGTCGAATGTCAGCACTTCCAGTTCGCCGTCGCTGTTCCAGCGCGTATCGGATTGCAGCTGTCTGTCGTTCGTCTGAACCGCTTCGATCATCCTGCCGCGCGCACCTGCGCCTCCTGTTGCTGACCGGCCGCCACCAGATGGGCGACATCGAGAATGAGGGCGACGCTGCCATCGCCGAGAATGGTCGCGCCAGAGAAGGTCGCGACGTCATGATGCAGCTTCGACATCGACTTGATCACCGTCTGATGGTCGCCGATGATCTGGTCGACGACCATGCCGACGCGCTCGGTCCCGGTTGAAATGACCACGACCTTCTGATGCGCATCCGGCTTGGTGCCGGTGCGGAACAGATCGCGCAGCCGCAGGAACGGCACCAGACTGTCACGCAGGGAGATGAAGCTGCGGCCACGCGAGCGCAGATCTTCCTCGAGCGACAGTTCGAGGCATTCCTCGACAGCCGAAAGCGGGATCACGTAGCGCCCGGTGCCAACGCGGACCAAAAGTCCATCGATAATCGCCAGTGTCAGCGGAATGCGCAGCGATACGTCCGATCCCTGACCGGCATGGCTGGTGATATCGATCGCACCGCGTAGGGTCTCGACCGTCTTCTTGACCACGTCCATGCCGACGCCACGGCCGGAAAGGTTGGTGACCTGCGCCGCCGTCGAGAAACCGGGAGCAAAGATCAACTGCAGCAGGTCCTGATCGGAAAGCACAGCACCAGGCTGGATCAGGCCGGAGGATTCCGCCTTGGCCCGCACCCTCTCGCGGTTGATGCCGCGGCCGTCGTCCTTGATGGTGATGATCACCTCGCCACCGGCCTGACGGGCCGAGAGCATGATCTTGCCCGCCTCGTCCTTGCCGGCTGCACGGCGTTCTTCCGGGCTTTCGAGACCGTGGTCGATCGAGTTGCGCACCAGATGCACCAGCGGATCGGCCAGCCGTTCGATCACAGTCTTGTCGACTTCGGTGGTCTCGCCTTCGGTAACCAGCTCGATGACCTTGCCGGTTTCGCGGGCGAGGTCATGCACAAGGCGCCGGAAACGTCCGAACAGGCTGCCGACCGGCACCATGCGCAGAACCATCATCGTGTCGCGCAATTCGCCCGAGAGACGTTCGATTTCTTCCGACACCGAACGCAGCTGCAGATCCATGCTGGAACTGGCAAGCTGCCGCAACCGCGATTGCGCGATCACCAGTTCTCCGACGCGGTCCATCAGTTCATCGAGACGCTCGGCGGGAACACGGACATTTTCAGCAGCCTTCGCCTGGCGCGCATCATTGGCATTTGGCGTTTCGCGCTCGACGGCAGGAGCCAGCGGTGCGGAAACAGGCGTTGCCGACACTTCAGGAACGACGGCCGCGACCGGCTGAGCGACCGGTGCAGGCTGTTCTGCCTGAACCGTTGGCTCCGCAGCGGCGGGCGCGCCATCCGTCAGCGTCTCGACATCAAGCTGCATATCGTCGAGCACGAAGATAAAGACATCATCGATCGCCGAACGCGGCTGGTCGGTCGTCACCGTGACATCCCAGGAGAGATGCAGGTCGGTCGGGACCAGCACATCCAGCGACGGCACGGCGGACGCATTCACGGCGATGCGGCATTCGCCGAGATCGCGCAACTCGTCCAGCAGCCCCAGCGGATTGGTCCCATTGACCATCGCGTTGACCGGCAGGCTGAAACGGATGCGCCAAGTGTTGGCACCACCTTTTACAGCTTTGGTCACGGGCACCGCTTGTATTGCCTGGGCGGATGCTGCCACCGGCGCATCGCCTTCGACCGCGCGCTGCAACTGGCGCAGGAGAACGTCGCCGATATTGCCGTGATCGTCCGTCGGCCGGTCGACCAGTGCCCGCATATGATCCTGTGCGGCCAGAACGGCGGCAATCAGCTCGCTTGTTGCCGGCTTTTCGCCCTTGCGGACCCGGTCGAAAGCGGTTTCGCAGTGATGGGTAAAGGCCGCGAGCGCATCGAAGCCGAACATCGCCCCCGATCCCTTGAGTGTGTGAAGACCGCGAAAGACCGCGTCGATCTGGTCCTTGTCGTCGAGGCGATGGGTCAGATCGAGCAGGCCGGACTCGATCTGCTCGAACAGTTCCGCCGCTTCCATTCGAAACACTGCAATGGGATCGGTCATGTTCATCGTCCGAGAACCTTCCTGACGATCTTGACCAGGTTCTCCGGGTCGAACGGTTTTGTCAGCCAGCCAGTGGCACCGGCCGCCTTTGCCCGCGCCTTCAGATCGGCATCGGATTCCGTCGTCAGGAAGATGATCGGCACGCCGGTATGGGCCGGCAGCTTGCGCAGTTGCTCGATCATCGTCAGGCCGTCCATGACCGGCATGTTCAGGTCGGTGACGATCAGGTCGAACTGCCCCGACTTTGCCTTTTCCAGGCCCTCGGCGCCGTTGACGGCTTCGATGATCTCGTAGCCCGCATTGGACAGGGTAACCTTCGTCGTCAAACGGATGCTGGCGGAGTCATCGACGGTCAATATTCTCGCGGTCATTGTATTGCCTCTTCATGCAACCAGAATTTCTTGTCTTCGGGAGAGAACGTTTGTGCGAAGCCGCCGCGCTCCAGGACGTCGAGAACGGCCCCTTCGGCCGGACTTGACATCACAATGTGCGTTCCGGCAGTTTTCGCACGTATTCTTGCGGACTCGATAAGCTGAATGAAGCTTAAGTCTGCCTCTGCGCTCTTCGGAATGGAAATCAATAGTGATTTACCGGATTCCATCGCGGGGTGAATTAAATCATATACATTAGATATATTTCTAATATTCAATTTGTCTGGCAACTCAACCAGAATATATTCATCGATTAAGGGGGGCATTGCAGTCCTCTGTAGCGATTAATACTACTTTCTCCCCCCATGGAATCTCACGCCAGCCTTAACGCCCGGTAAATTCAGGTTGTGGGATTCTGCACTTATTACGAGTCTGTTCACTATGAATTCTTACCTGAGAGTTTTTATAGGCAATCGATTCAGGGATAAGAAATCATATGAATTCAATAGGTTGAGGCTAGGCAATTCTCAGCGGCGGGACAAAACTCGGCAATTCACGCAATGATTGTGCCTGGGTGTCGGCGCCGCCGTTACAACGCAGGCGAGTCCGGCACTTAACCAGACATTTCCATCCTTGGCCTATCGATGCAGGCAAGATCGCACATGTTTCGAGTTGAGGGCTATTTTGACATACAGCACAGCTTTGGCCCACCAGACCGGCGCCCACCCCATCGGCGTAACCAGCGCCACCGATATCGGCCGCAAGCTGGAAGCGGCGCGCACCCAGGTCGAGAAGCGCTTTCTCGAGGGCGGCAGCGTTCTGCTTTCCGTCATGGACGTTCTCAACAGCCTCCTCGCCTCGCTGGACAACGTCACAAGGACGCTCGACGCCGGTGCTGCCAGCGACACCACGGCCGATCTGCTGGCGACCGTGAAGAGCCTCTCCGAGCTGCCGCAGCTGGAAAACATGCGCCAGACCAACCTGCAGGTTCTCTCCACATCCGGTGCCGGACTGCGCACGCATGTGGCAGACATGCAGGAGACCATGCGCTATCTGCAAACCTTCGCCGTGACGGTGAAGATCACCGGAGCGGGCATTGCCGAGTTTGCCGGATTTGCCGAGGAAATCCTCGACCGCATCCGCTCGGGAACCAGCGAAGTCAACAATTTCGCCGGCCAGCTCAATTCCCTTGAGAAAGAACTGAAGGCCGCCCAGACCTTCGGCTCCGGCATCGCACAACGCTACCAACAGACGGTACCGGCCGTGGTCGGCGCCCTGCAGCGCGACGCCCAGACGATCAGCGAACATCGCAAAAAACTCAGCGAGATCGCCAAGCAGGTCGGCGTCCTCGCCCGTGGCGTCCAGGGCAAGGTTGCCACCACGCTGTCCGCGCTGCAGATCGGCGACATCACCCGCCAGCGCATCGAGCATGTGCAGTCGACACTGACGATCCTGGATGAATTCCTGGGCAGCGACGAAGGCCGCACTCTTGATCGCGATGCGCAAGTGCGGCTGGGAAACCTTATCCATCATCTCGCCGCCGCGCAGATGGTCGATATGGTCCACAACTTCCAGCGCGATTCCCGCAGCGTCGTCGAAACCATCGCCAGCTTCAGCCACGATACGCAGGACATTCTCAATCTGCGGGCCGAGATGCAGAACGAGGACGATGCCAAGGGCGGCAATTTCATGCGAGCGCTGGAGGAAAGCGTTTCAGCGGCGCACGCCATCGTCAAGCAGGTCGAAACGGCCAGCCTGCAGGCCAATCATGTCAGCCAGTCGACGACGGCCACCGCTGCCAACCTGTTGACGGGCATCGTGAATATCCGCGCCGTCAAGATGGACATCCACTATATGGCGCTCAACACCAACCTGCGCTGCAGCCGCATGGGCGAGGAAGGCCGGTCGATCAACGTGGTCACCGGCGAGTTGCGCATCTTTGCCGCCAAGCTCGACGAATCCGCCGATGCGATCGTCAGCGGGCTGACGGGTTTCGAAGATGCAGCATCCGCGATTGCCGCCACCGATAGTTCCGGCGGACCGGGTCTTGCCGAACGCCTGAGCGACGCCGTCGGCAACATCCGCGCGGCAGCCAACGCCATGGAAACCGAACTGACCGTCCTCTCCGAACATGGCCGGGAAGTCGCCAGCAAGATTGGCGTGTCGATCAGCAAGTTGGATTTCCAGAACGATCTCGGCGAGGTACTCGCCACCTGTGCCGACGATCTCTGCGATCTCGCCGGTGACACAATGCCTGATATCGACGATCTCGGCGATGTTTTGGGCGGCCTTGGCCCGCGCATCTTCAAGCTCTACACGATGGCGCAGGAACGTAACGTCCACCAGGCCATTATTCCAGCCGGTACCGTCGTCGCAACACCGGTCGCCGCCGCAGCCAATGACGACGACCTCTTCGCCGACGCGCTGTTTTGAGCAGAAGCTCAGACGGCGTGAACGGGGTAAGCCTTACCTCTCCGACCAGATGAATGACGGCAGAATGAAATCGGGCGTGGCGCCGTGCTCGGCAAACAGCGTCTGACGATCGGCATCTGTCGCGGTTTCCAGAATACCGGTCGTGACCAGGATTGATTTCAGCCCGGCACCCGCAGCGCCGGCGATATCGTGCTCGATACTGTCGCCGATACAGCAGATTTTCTCCGGCGCGATTGATCCGAGAAACTCTCGCGCCGTGGCGTAGATATCGGGGAACGGCTTGCCGATCCAGCGCACCGTGCCCCCCAGTTCTTCGTAAAGCTCGGCGATGCGCCCTGCCCCGAAGGCTGTACCCTCCGTCGTCAGCATGATCTTGTCCGGATTGGTGCACAGGCATGGCACACCGCGCGCGGCCGCAGGCGCCAGCAACGCCTCGTAGAACGACAGCGGATGCACGTCACCTTCGCTTGCCGCCAAAAGAAGAAAATCCGCATCCTCGCCGCGGTCTGTCCGCGCCAGATCAAGCCCGTCCATCGGCGAGGTATCGCCGTCGCGGCTGATCAGCAGGCATTTGCGGGCAATGCCGCTGCTCAGCTGCCGGCTTTCGGCCTGAAGGATACGCCAGGCCACCTCGCCGGACGTCAAGAACCAGTCCCAACTCTGCGGGTCGAAACCGAGTGCTGCAAGACGGCGGTCATTTTCTGCCGAGCGTTTTCCGGAGTTCGACAGGATGATGATCGTCTTGCCCGCCTGCTTCAGCCGGAGAAGCGTCTCCACAGCGTGCGGGTACGGTCCCTTGCCATCGCGCAGCACGCCGAACTGGTCGATCAGAAAGGCATCGAAACGCTCTTCGATCTCATTCAGTCCGGAAATCGTCAGTGGCCCATCCGTCATAACACACCCGCCGATTTCGCGCCGATCAGCGCGAGCCGCGCCGTCCCGGCTGCCGCCTCTTCCGAAGCCACCGGCAAGAAGGGAACAGGCATCTTCCGATTGCGGATCGCCGTCCAGGCCGCATTCTTCGCCCCGCCGCCCACCGTGCGGATGGAGCGCAAAGACGGACTACCAAGCGACACCAGCCGCTGATAGGCCAACGCCTCGACGCCCGCAATGCCCTCGAAGATCGCCTTCAGGAATTCGGCATCGCTGTCCGGCCGAGGCGCCATGCGCGGTTTCATCGCCGGGTCGTTGACGGGAAACCGCTCGCCGTCCTTGACCAGCGGGTAATAGTCGAGACCTGTATCGGTGGCGGGATCGATTTCCACTGAAAGCGCGGCGATCCGCTCATTGTCGAAATGCGCAGACAACACCACTCCGCCTGTATTGGAGGCCCCGCCAGCCAGCCACATGTCGCCGATCCGGTGGCTGTAAAGACCATAGTCCGGCGCAAACAGCGGCCGGTCGGACAGCATCTTCACCGTCAGCGTCGTCCCCAGCGCAGAAACGGCATCGCCCGGCTGATCTGCACCCGTTGCCAGAAACGAGGCGCAGCCATCCGTGGTGCCTGCGACGATGACGACATCATCCGCAAGACCGAAGGCATCCGCTGCATCCTGTGAGATCCCGGCGATGGGCACGCCGGCAGGCAGCACGTCCGGCAACAGATCGAGCCGTGCTCCCGTCGCTGCGATCCAGTCCGGCCATGTGCGCGCGACGGGATCGTAACCGGTCTTCAGCGCATTGTTTTCATCGGAAACATCGTAGAGCCCGGTGAAATGACCGGCCAGCCAATCGGCCTGATGGATGATCCGAAAGACATCTGGAATGGACTGAAACGTCAGCACTTTCGCCAGCCCCGACGTCGCCCCATGCGCTGCACTTTCCTTCGGCGCATAGTCTTTGATGCGGGCCAGGATATCCGCGTCCCCGACCGGATCGTTATACATCATCGGCACGGCCAACGGCGCACCGTCGGCACTGACCGGCAGCACGGTACCCGACGTACCATCGATCGCGATCGCCCGGACATGGCCTCTGTCAACGCCGTCAAGCACCTGAAGCAAAGCCGTCTTCACAGCCTCCCACCACACCAACGGATCACGGTGATCACCGGAGAAGTCGGCAAGTTTGGACGACCCGGAAGCGACGACGGTGAAATCCGCGTCCATCGCCACGGCGCGGGCGCCGGATGTGCCGATATCGATGCCGATCACCAACGATTTGCCTGCGGCACCGATCATTGCAGCGCCTTCCCGGCCCGGTTCAGTTCCTGCCGGTACTTTTCGGCGTCCCATCCCAGCAGCTCGGCATTTTCCGCATCCGTCAGGTAGCGCAGCCGCGCACCCTCGCCGATCCGGCCAAGTACGTCCGAGAGGCAGCGCGCCAGCGCCAGAGCGCCGGCCGTGATTTCCCTGGAAACCAGGATACCCTTGCCCGGGAACAGCAGCGCCGGCGGCAATGACAGCCCCTCGGTGCGATGACGCGCCTCGATCGAGGCGGCCGTATCGGCCGGTGCAGCGACAAACGAGCCGCGCCCGAGAAAGATCACATGGTCCGGATAAAGGCTGCCACCGGCAGCAATGCGGCAGCTGGCCAGATCAGTTGCCCCGTCATGGATCAGACTGTCCTCCGGCAGCACAAACCCACTGCCCGCAGCAAGCCGCGACAAGGCCGTAAGATCCGCATCCGGTGCCGCCCGGCGCGGTAAGGCCAGCCTTCGCGAAACCTCGGCCAGCAACAGTTCCGCCTCCGCCACCGTTTCACCGGCAACGGCAAGTCCATGATTGCCAAGGATCAGCACGCTGGTATCCGGCCGGATCCGCGCGGCAATCGCCTTGGCGAGCGGCAGCCCAGGCCGCGCATAGGGCACGAAGACATGCGGAATACCGGCAAGCTTGGATGCGGCGACGGTTTCGCCGTTGACCTGGACTGCGGTGGCGATGGTCTCGACGCAATGGACGTGGATCACCACCTTCTGCGGCATCAGCGCATGCACGGTCGTTTCGATCGATGGCCGCAAGCCGGACGGGTTGCGATCCTTGATGACGAAATCCTGCGCCTTTTCGGTCGACGGATCGTCACGCTCCAGCGCATCCAGCAACGCATCGAGCGCCACCGGCACCATCACGTCGCGCTGCCGGGCCTGCATCAACCAGAGGCCGGACGCCTTGATCCACAGCGTGCCACCTTCCTTGATCGAGGTATTGCCGCCGGCCGCCTGCACCAGCGCCGGGTCCGCACCGACCCGGGCCGAGACATCCAGAAGGGCTTCGAATTCAGAACTTCTCATCATGGTTTCTCCTCAGGCCGCCTGCGATTGCTGCAGACACCAGGACGCAAAAGCCTCGCGCTCGGCCAGTGTCATGTGCAATCCGTGTTTTGTACGGCGTTCCAAAATGTCCTGCGGCGTCTGCGCCCATTCGGTTTCGATCAGGAACCGCGCCTCGCGTTCGCGCAACAGCTTGCCGAAGGCGGCACCGAGATCGTCGAGCGACACCGCATTGCCAAGCAGGTCATGCGCGCGCGTACCGTAAAGCCTTGCATAATGTTTGGCGAGATCGAGCGGCAGCCAGCGGTATCTGGCTCGAAGATCGCCGAGGAACTGGTCGAAATCCGCGTTTGGCATATCGCCACCCGGCAGGACACTCTTGGAGGTCCAGCCCGGCTTCATCGCCGGGAAGAACGGCCTGATCTTTTCCAGCGCGTGTTCCGAAAGCTTGCGGAACGTGGTGATCTTGCCGCCGAACACGGACAGCAGCGGCGCCTTGCCATTCAACGCATCGACTTCGAAAACATAGTCGCGCGTCACGGCGGATGGGTTTTCGGCATTGTCGTCGTAAAGCGGCCGCACGCCGGAGAAGCTGTGGACGATATCGCTTTCGGCAAGCTGCTGCTTGAAATAGCGGTTCACCGATTGGATCAGGTAATCGATCTCGCGGGCATCGGCCTTCACGTCTTCCGGACGCCCCTCATAGGGAATATCGGTGGTGCCGATCAGCGCCAGGTCGTTTTCGTAGGGGTTGATGAAGATCACCCGCTTGTCCAGGTTCTGCACCAGATAGGCCTGCCGTCCCTCCCAGAATTTCGGCACGATGATATGGCCGCCCTTGACGAGGCGGACATTGCGGCGGGAATTCAGCCCGGCAACGCGGCCGATGACATCGTTGACCCATGGCCCCGCGGTATTGACCACGCACCGCGCCCTCAGTTCGCTCTTGCGGCCCGTGCCGCTCCCGGTCATCTCGATATCCCAGAGATCGCCATTGCGGCGCACCGAGGTGCAGGCGGTGCGGGTATGGATCGTCGCGCCGCGCTGCTTGGCATCGAGCGCGTTGAGCAGCACCAGGCGGGCATCATCCACCCAGCAATCGGAATATTCGAACGCCTTGCGGTACTCCGCCTTGATCGGCGCACCTTCCGGCGCCATGCGCAGATCAAGCGTGCGCGTCCCCGGCAAACGCTTGCGGCCACCGAGATGATCGTAGAGAAACAGGCCGAGCCGCACCAGCCAGGCAGGCCGGTCGGACGCGCTGTGCGGCAGCACGAACCGCATCGGCCAGATGATATGCGGTGCGGATTCCAATAGCACTTCGCGCTCGATCAACGCCTCGCGCACCAGCCGGAATTCGTAATATTCGAGATAGCGCAAACCGCCATGCACGAGCTTGCCGGACCGCGAGCTGGTACCCTCGGCCAGATCGTCCTTCTCGCACAGAACAACCGACATGCCCCGCCCGGCCGCATCGCGGGCAATACCCGCGCCATTGACGCCACCACCGATGATGAACAGGTCGATGACGCCGGTTTCAGCACTCACGATCGTTTCTCCTGCCGAAGCTGCACTGCTTCTCTCTCGAACACCCGCCCGCCGGTTCCGTTTCTCTCCGTCATCCTCTCCTCGCGTTTAACCCCAGGACGAGGGCCGGGGACCAGCGGCACCGCGTCTGCGGTGCCCAAGAAACCCTCGAAGCGATCATCCGTTCGCAGCCTTCTTCGCGCCATCCTGCAATCCATAGCTCGCAAAACCCTTGCGGACGCCGGCGATCTCCTCAGCAGACAGCACCACGGCGCCGCCGATCAAGAGTGCATGGTAATATTGCTTGGCAATGGTCTCCAGCTCGACCGCCGCCCACATTGCCTTTTCGAGGCTGGCGCCGGTAGCGAGCATGCCGTGATTGGCCATCAGGCAGGCAGTGCGGCCCTCCATCGCCTTGAGGATATTGTCCGAAAGCTCCTTGGTGCCGTAGCGCGCATAGTCGCAGACCTTGACGTCGTCGCCACCAAAGGCGGCGATCATGTAGTGGCAGGCCGGGATCGGTTTGTGCGCAATGGCCAGGATCGTCGAATAGATCGCATGTGTGTGAATGACCGCGTGAACCTCGGGCCGGCTTCTCATGATATCGAGATGAAAGCGCCATTCGGTCGAGGGTTTGCGCGGGCCGTCCCAGGCGCCGTACTCGCCCTCCAGCGGCAGCGAGGCGATCATGTCCGGCGTCATCTCGTCATAGGGCGCGGCCGACGGCGTGATCAGCATCCGGTCTTCATAGCGCGCGCTGATATTGCCGGATGTGCCCTGGTTGATCCCAAGCGCGTTCATCTTGCGGCAATGGTCGATGATCGACTGGCGAACGTAATTCTCTGTCATCGCTGCGCCCTCAGCACGGATTGACCGGCGGCAGGCCGGCGATATAGCGGCGCACCTCTTCGGCCGCCATTTCAGCGGCGCAAGTGACCGTGCGCACCGAAGCCCCGGCAATATGCGGCGTCAGCGTCACGTTCGGCAATTGCAGCAACGGCCAGTCGGCAGGAACCGGCTCGACGGCAAAGGTTTCCAGCATGGCAGACCCGAGCGGGCCGTTCCTCAGGGCCTCGTAGAGCGCATCATAGTCGCAGAGCGGTCCGCGCGCCGTGTTGACGAAGATCGCACCCGGCTTCATTTTTGCGAAGCTCTCGGCATTCATCATATGCCGTGTCTCCTCCGACACCCGCGCATGCAGCGTCACGACATCGGAGCGCGACAGGAGATCGTCGAAGCTGACATGCTCGACACCGGCATTGCGGTCGTCGGCAGAGAGCTGGACATAGGGATCGTGGACCAGCACCTTGGTTCCGAACGCCCGCAGCAGGCGCACCACCTTGGTGCCGATATTGCCGTAGCCGACGACGCCGACGGTCATTTCCGAAAGCTCGCGGCCGGTCTTGTCGGCACGGTAGAGCTCGCCGCGCCATTCGCCCTTGCGCAGGGATTCGTGACCGGAACGGATCAGCCGGGTTTCGGCAAGGATGGCGCCGAGGGTAAATTCGGCAACCGCGCTGGCATTGCGGCCGGGCGTGTTGACCACCAGCACGTTGGCGTCGCGCGCGGCCTTCATGTCGATATTGACCGGTCCGCCACGCGATACGGCAATGAACTTCAGGCCGGGCAGCTGGGAAAACATGCCACGGGAAAACGGCGCCAGCTGGGTGATCACCAGCTCGGCGTCGCCGACGAACGCGATGATATCGTCGGCCTTGCCGACATATTCCTTCAGGCCGTCCATGCCTTCGACGGCATAGCCATGCTCCATCGGCTCATCTGGCCAGGGTTGTTCGAGGAGACGAATATCATGCCCGTCGCCACAGGCTTCCACGACCTTGTCGCGAAAGACCGTCGGCAGCATGAACCGGTCTCCGATGATGGCGATTTTCTTCATTTCAGTCTTCCTATTCAGATGCCGGGGCGAAGCCGTGGGACAGGGCGTGCCAGACCGGACGAAGGGACAGGCGCGATTGCCTGTAGAGTGGAAACGCCGCATCAAAACGCGCCGCCATGGCTTTGTCGGCCGGTTCCGCCGGCCGCTGGTAGGGGGTGACCCATTCCTTGACGCACTCTTCCATCGAGCCGTAGATGCCGAGCGAGACGGCGGCGATCATCGCCGTGCCGGCAGCACCCGCCTCCTCGCGCTCGCTGGTCTGCACCGGGCAACCGAGCGCCCCGCCGAGAATGCGCCGCAAGGATGCACTGCGCGCAGCACCGCCGGTGAGCCGCACCCGCGACGGAAGCGGCCCCATCTCGACGTAACAATCGCGCGACGCCATCGCGAGGCCATTGAACACAGCGCGGACCATGTCGGCAAAGCCATGGTTCAAATCAAGCCCGATAAAGGATGCCCGCGCCGAAGCATCGACGAACGGACCGCGCTCGCCGGCCTCGGAAATATAGGGGTGGAACAGCAGCGACGTTTCCTTGGCTTCGGACAGCCAGCCCTCGACATGGCCAAGCAGCTCCGGCTTGCTCTTCTCGATCCCCATGCCCTTGAGCACGCTGCCCGCCAGAGACAGGATCCAGTCGATATTCAGCGTCGCCGCCATGTTCGACTGCATCTGCGCATAATGGCCTGATATCGGCAGGCACATGGTGTAGCCGGTCAGGTCCCTGTTGAGCTGAACATCATCTGCGCTTTTCGCCAGCCGCATATGCATGCCGGTCGAGCCGATGATCGAGCAGCTGGTATCGGTGCCCGGTTCATAGAGACCGGCCCCGAGCGAGGTGCAGACGACATCGACATAGCCAAGCACCACCGGCGTTCCCGCCAGGAGGCCGGTCAGCGCGGCGGCGGTATCGTTAAGCGCATGCCGCGTCACCGCACCATCGACGATTTCGGGCAGCAGGTAGCGCTGCTCCCTGAGATCGAGAAAATCGATGACATCCTCGGAATATTGCCGCGTCCGGAAATTGCCGAAGGTGAAATTGGCCTCGGATGGATCGGTTGCCCGCTGGTCGGTCAGCTTGAAATAGAGCCAGTCCTTGCAGTGAAACCCGGTGGTCGCGCCGTCGATCATCTCAGGCGCATTTTCCAGTATCCACCGGAGCTGCGAACCCATCTGGCAGGCGGCAAGGCCGGAGCCGGTATGAGAAAAGCGGGCGGCATCGCCGCTATCGCGCCGCAGGCGTTCGACGGTGTCACCGGCGCGGGCATCGAGCCAGAGCCAGCCCTTGCCGACGGGATCGCCGTTTTTATCGATCAGCCAGGTGCCGTCGCCCTGACCGGTCACCGAGATCGCCGCAACCCGGCTGGCGAGGTTTTCGACTTTACCGGCGAGATCGGCGAGCGTCTTGGCGGTATCGGCCCAGGTGCGGTCAAGGTCCTGGACGACGCCCCGGCCACCCTCGCTTTCATAGCTGTTCGGAATGGCTGAAAACGCGATCTGCTTGCCGCCAAGGTCGAAGGCGACCGACTTGATGACGGAGGTTCCCGCATCGATCCCGATCAGGATATCGCGCATCAGGCAAGCTCCTGCCCATGGCTGATGGCCCGGCCGCTCTCGCCGTCGAAGACATGCAGGCTTGAGGGATCAAGACGGATACCGACATTCTCGCCGATCGCCAGGTTGGTGCGGTCATGCTCGACCAGCACCATCGTGCCGCCAGCAAAATCGGTGGCGATATGGGTCTGGTCGCCCAGCCACTGGTTCACGGCCACCTTGGCTCCGACGCCACCTTCGCTGCGGCGGACGGCATAGGGCCGGATGCCGAGCACGACTTTGCTGCGCTTCATCAGTTCGGCCCGCACCTCATGCGAAAAATCCGACGCCTTGTAGTCGAGCCTCACGCCTTCGTTCAGACCGAAGGATACGGTATCGCCCGAGCCGGAAATGCCCGCCGAAAACACGTTCATCGGCGGCTCGCCGACAAATGTGCCGGTAAACAGGTTGGCCGGGCGTTCCTTGATCATCTGCGGCGTATCGAACTGCTGCAGCACGCCGCCCTCCATGACGGCGATCCGGTCGGCCAGCGCATTGGCCTCCGTCTGGTCGTGGGTGACGAGAATGGCGGTGAGGCCGCGTTCCTTGATGAAATGCTTGATGCGGCCGCGCAGAAGGGCGCGCAGCTGCGGCTCCAGCTGCCCCATCGGCTCATCGAGCAGGTGCAGGTCGGCATTGCGGATCAGCGCCCGGCCAAGCGACGCACGCTGCTGCTGGCCGCCCGAGATCGAGCTCGGATAGCGGCCCATGATATCCTCGATCTCCAACAGCTTGGCGATATTGGCGACTTTCTCATCGACGACGCTCTGGGAAAGCTTGGCGGCTTTCAGCGCAAATGCGATGTTTTCGCGCACCGTCAAAGGCGGATAAAGCGAATAGCCTTCGAACGCCATGGCGACATTGCGCTTGACCGGCGCAAAGGTCTGCACCTCCCTGCCCTTCATCGAGATCGTCCCGCGCGACACGGCCTCGAAACCGGCGATCATGCGCAAGGTCGAGGTCTTGCCGCAGCCGGACGAGCCTAGAAGCGCGATGATCTCGCCCTTCTTCACATCCATGCTGAGCTGCTTGACGGCATGGACGCCATGATCGATCGGGCCATAAAACTTGTCGACGCCCTTGATGAACAGTGCGGTCTCGCTCATGCCGCTTCTCCATTGCGTGTCATCGGGATGGCGGCAGACCGGATCAGCCCGCCACTCTCCTTGTCGAACAGGAACGCCGCCTGGCCATTGACGGCGATATGGGCGGCGCCGGATGCGGGACCTGGTGTTCCCGCCGGCCGCGACACCAGGATTTCCCGGCCACGCGCCGTCAGAACCAGCGTGACGGTTTTTTCGTTGAGCGGCGTTTCGGCCTCCACCGTCACCGGAATGGCGCCAAGTGTACCGGCATCGGTAAAGGCGATAGTCTCAGGCCTCAGACCGATGACGCAGGTCTTGCCGACGACGCTTGAGGGCATGCCGGGCAGTGCCACCTTCACATTCGAAAGCTCGACATAGACCCCATCGCCCCCGGATTTCGGCGTGACATCGAGAAGATTGATCGTCGGATCGCCAAACAGCCGGGCGATCTCGATATCGGCGGGTGCATTATAGATATCCTCCGGCGTGCCGATCTGGCGGATACGCCCTTGCGACATCACGGCGATCCGGTCGCCGAGCGCCATCGCTTCCTTGTAGTCTTGCGTCACATAGACGACCGTTGCGCCTTGCGCGGCGAGCAAACGCGGCAGCTCCAGACGCATCTCGAACCGCAGCTTGGCATCGACATTGCGCAAGGGATCGTCGAGCAAAAGCAGCGGCGGCGAGCCGGCAAGCGCCCGGGCCAGCGCCGTGCGCTGTTTCTGGCCGTTCGAAAGAGCCTTCGGGTGATGCGACAGAACATGGTCGATCTTCAAAAGCTTGGCGACCTTGTGCACACCTGCCGAGATCGCATCCTTGGTCGCATTCGTCGCCGTTAGCGGGCTGGCGATATTGTCGAAGGCGCTCATATGCGGGAACAGGGCAAAATTCTGGAAGGCCATGCCGATGCCGCGATGTTCGGCATCGATATCGGCGACATCCTCGCCACCGATCAGGATCTGCCCCTCCTCGGGATCGATCACACCGGCGACCAGCCGGAGCAGCACGGTCTTGCCCGCCCCCGATGGGCCGAACAGGACCAGCGTTTCGCCATCGGCCACATCCAGCGACAGGTTGTCGAGGACCGTGTTGGTCTTGTAGCGTTTGACGATGTTTTTAAGCTGAAGTGTCGTCATGATTTATCCCTTCACCGCGCCGAGCGACAGGCCTTCGACGAGGTAGCGCTGGGCGTAGAGTGCAAGTGCAAGCGTCGGCGTCACCGAAAGCACGATGGCCGAGGCAATCTGGCCATACTGGATGCCGGATGAGGTGACGAAGGCAAGCGCCCCGACGGTCACCGGCTGCTTGTCGGCCGAGGCCAGCACCAGCGCGAAAACGAAGTTGTTCCAGGCGAAGATGAAGGCGAGCAGGCCGGCGGCGGCGATCCCGGGGCCTGCCAGCGGCAGGGCGATCTTGCGGAAGGTGGCAAACCAGGAATGACCGGCGATGCGATAGGCATATTCCACATCGGCCGAGATATCCTCGAAATAGCCACGCACGATCCACAGGATGAGCGGCAGGCAGATCAGCTGGTAGACCCAGATCAGGCCGAAATAGGTGTCGGACAGTCCAAGCCACTGGAAATACTGGGTCAGCGGCAAAAGCACGAGCAGCGGCGGCGCGAACCGGAAGGACAGGAGCGTAAAGGCGATGTCTTCGGAACCCTTGAACTTGTGGCGGGCAAAAGCATAGGCGGCCGGCACGCCAAGCACGAGCGCCAGCGCAACCGATGTCACCGACAAGAAGATCGAGTTGCCGAGATTGCGCATGAAGGCGATGTCGAGCGTACCGGCCGCCGTCGTCAGCTTGCCGGTGATCAACGCTGCATAGTTGGACAGCGTCGGCGTGAAGATGATCGACGGCGGGATCGCCAGGATCGTTTCATTGGTCTGGAACGACATCAGGAAGATCCAGAAGATCGGGAACATGAAGAAGATGACGACCAGCGTCAGCGCGATCAGCCGCAGTGTCTTTTCAAGCGTGGATGTGGTTTCCATGGTGTTCCCCTCACGCTTCGCCACGGGCGCGTTCGCGCAGCCGCAGCCAGTTCTTGATGAAGATGTTCGACAGGAAGTAGGTGATCGCCCAGAGGATGACCATCAAAGCCGCGGAGCGCCCGACATTGGTCGACTGGAAGAAGTTGAGATAGGCTTCTACCTGGAAAACGGTCAGCGTGTTGCCCGGCCCCCCTTGCGTCATCGCGTAGATGATATCGAACTGCTGGATTGAGTCGAGCAGCCTAAACAGCGTCGCCGTCAGGATGTAGGGCGTCAGCATCGGCAGAGTGATGCGGAAGAACACGAAGGTCCTCGGCACGCCATCAAGGGCTGCCGCCTCGAACGGCTGGGTCGGCAGCGAACGCAGGCCGGCAAGCAGAAGGATCATGATGAAGGGCGTGTAGACCCATATATCGACGAGAACGACTGTTAGCAGCGCCGTGCTCGGCGACGAGGCCCAGCGGAAATCATGCAGGCCGATCAGGCTTGCAAGGTAGCTCAGAATACCGAAGCTCGGATTGGTCATCAGCTTCCACATCAGCGCGGCCAGCGCCGGCGCGATCATCAGTGGCAGGAGCAGCATGATCGAGATGAAATTGTTGACGGTCGAGCGGCGCTGCAACAGCAGAGCGATACCGAGGCCGAGCAGCAGCTCCAGCGTCACGGTAATGCCGGCGTAGAGCAGCGACACTTTCAGCGTATTCCAGAAGGCCGGGTCGGTGAAGAAGTTGAGGTAGTTCTCACCCCAGTTGAATTGCCGTGCCCAGGGCTGGCTCAACCGGTAGCGCTGGAAGGAATAGATCACCGCCGTAAAGAAGGGAATCAGGATGCCGATGCAGACGAGCAATGCCGGCAGGCTCAGCACATAGGGCAGCATCTTCCGGCTGATGCGGAAACCTGAAGCCGGCTTGCGGAGGGGGGCTGTTGAAGCCATGTCGAGCTCCGTTCTTTGTCTTTGAAGAAAGCGCGCGGCACGCGGATCATCCCGCGCCAGTCCATCGGCATCTCAGGTTGTCTCAAGGCGGCTTTCAGCCGGTGTGCGGGTGCCCGGCGCTCTTTCAAGCGCCGGGCTCTGCTTGGGAGGCAGATCAGCCGAGGCCGGCTTCCTTCAGCTGGCGATCGATGCTCTCGACCAGCTGGTCGAGACCTTCGTCGACAGGCACTTCCTTGGCGACCATCTTCTGCAACGTCGCCGCCCATTCGGTGGTGACGTCGAAGAACAATGGCTGCGGTGTGAACTTGATCGAAGCGCCGGCGGCGGACGCATCGAACATATCGACATAGCCCGGATACTTGTCGAGCTTGGTGCGGAAGGCCTCGTCCTTCCAGACCGACTGGCGGACCGGATCGACGAAGTCCATCTTGGTGGCGCCGAAGATCGCGTGCTCCGGACCGGACGCCCATTGCAGGAAGTACCAGGTAGCGTCCTTGTCCTTGGAGAAGTTGGACATGGCGAGCGACCAGATCCAGATGTTCGGCGTCGATGCCGTCGCATCCGGATTGGCGGTGAAGGCGGCATAGGACAGCTGACCGGCCATCTTGTTGTCGCCGCCGTTCATGAAGTAGCCCAGGCAATCGGCGTCGAAGATCATCGCCGAGGCGCCGGCGCCAAGATCGGTACCGACCTGGTACCACGTATAGGTCGACCAGTCCTTCGGTCCGCTTTCCTGGATCATCTGCACCCATTTGGCGTGAAAGGCCTTCGAGCCGGCCGTGCCCATTGCCGCCGACAGTTTGCCATCGGTGACGTTCAGGTCTTTTTCGTTGAAGTTAGAATAGGCCGACAGGAAGCCCGGATGGATCGTCGCCCAGGAGCGCGAACCGCGCACGCCGACGCCGTAGATACCACCGACATCCTTCTGCAGCTTGGCGGCAACAGAGATCATGTCGTCAAGATTCTTCGGCACGGAAACGCCGGCCTTGTCGAACATCGCCTTGTTATAGGTGATGTTGTTCTGCTCGAACGCCCACGGAATGCACCACTGCTTGGCATCGTCGGAGCCGAGCGCGCCGCCGGGCTGGCCGTTCCAGGCGCAGGAATTCTTCACACCGGGGAGGAAATCATCCCAGGCATAGTTCGGATTGGTTTTTTCCGGATCGTTGATCCATTCCTTGAGGTCGGTGATCCAGCCGGCCGGACCATAGGTCCAGGTCATGTAGGCGCCGGTCATGAACGCATCATATTCGGTGGAGCCGGACGACAGGGCCGCAGTCACCTTGTCGAAATAGACGTCTTCCGGGAACACGTCATATTTGACGTCCATGCCCGTCAGGTCCTTGAAGGCCTGCAGGTTGGCAATCATCGCATCGGCATAGGGATGCTTGTTGAGCAGCAGCTTGACGGTCTTGCCGGAGTGCTTCTTCCAGTCGAAATCGGCAGCCATTGCCCTGGTGGACATCATGTTGAGCAGCGTGCCGGCAGCACCGGCCGTGACGCCCATGGCGCCCAGGCCCTTGAGCATTCCGCGGCGGTCCACCTCTCCACGCAGGAATGCACTGATCAGGTCTTTTTCTTTCTCATGCATTGGTCTTCTCCTCCTTCACGGGCAAAACATGCTCAATCGATTGAGCCGTACCGGCTTACCCGACCGGTATTTCCTCCAGATCGCAGCGCTTGCACCCCGTGGCACAGAGCCTGGACGCTTGCGTTGCGAAAGGCTTGAACCGAACCACTCCCAGGATCAGTCGTCAGCCCCCATTCCCGGTGCCGGGACAGCGCCGTTTCAGGCGGCATCCTCCATCAATGTCTGCGCCGTCTTCTCGTCGGTGATCAGACCGCTGAGAAACCGGCTTTCCAGCACGGCGCGGATGGCGCGGGCTTTGACCTTGCCACCGGCAACCGCGACGGTGCGGCGGTTTTTCAAAGCCTCGCGGCTCAGCGTAAACGTGCGGTTGGACAGCGAGGTCTCGATCGGCTGGCCCTTGTCGTCGAAGAAATGACCTAGCAATTCGCCGGCACCGCCGCCATTCTTGATTTCCTCGAGTTCACCCTTCTCGATCATGCCGGTCGCCACCAGCGATGCTTCCCGCTCGACGGTACCGATACCGACGAGCAGCAGATCGGCGCTACCGGCGAGATCGAAAATCTCCCGGACCCCGCGCTGGTTGAACAGCACGTCGCGATCCTCGATCGAATTGGCGAAGAACGGCACCGGCATCACGTAGGCTTCGGCGCCGGTGCGCTCGGCCAGCCGGTGGATAACGTCATGCGGATTGGCGGAGAACCGCCGCGTCAGGCCACCGAGCAGCGAGACGAAGCGGACATCCTTGTTGGAGGTGCGCGGCAGATATTCGACGCAGGCGGCCAGCGTCCGCCCATGGCCCATGCCGATCAGCAGGGAGCCGTCCTTCTCGATCTGACGCTTGAGGAACTGCGCGCCGGAAATACCGAGCGCCTTCAGCGGCAACTCCTCCGGATCGAAATCCGGAACGACTTCGCAATAGTCGAGGCCGTAGCGAGCGGAAAGCTTCTGCTCCAGTTCGACGCATTCGGAGACCTCGCCGTCGATATAGACCTTTACCAGGCCTTCCTGATTGGCCCTGGTGATCAGGCGGTGGGCTTTGAGAGAGGTCAGGCCGAGACGTTTGGCAACTTCCGACTGGGTCAGCCCGCCGGCGTAATGCAGCCATGCCGCACGCGTTGCCATGCTCGACTCGTCGTCCCGAAGTGAACCTCCGCCCAGAACCATGTCTCCGCCCTCGCCTCTGCCATTTTTTTCACGGCATGATATTTTTATCTATTGATGAAAGAATTTTCATGGCCTGAAAAATTTGTCAAGCAGGTTCGATGCGGCGGCGCACCAATTCGATATGCGCTTGCGACAGCACAGGCTTCCATGTGGACAAACGCAAAACGCGCCCGGTTGCCCGGACGCGCTTGTCGTTGAGATGGATGGAAGAGAGGTTTACGCCTCGGTTTTCTTCATCAAACGGGCCTGCAGCACCACGACGACCAGAAGGAAGGCGCCGCGGATGACGGACTGCCAATAGGCAGAGAGCGAAATCCAGCCGAGGCCGTTTTCGAAATTGAGGATGTTGAACACCATGGCAAGCAGCAGAGCGCCCGCCAAGGTCGCACCGACCGAACCGGACCCACCGGTCAAAAGCGTACCGCCGACGACGACAGACGCAATGGCGAACAGTTCCCAGCCCACGCCTTCGGTCGGTTGCCCTGCCCCGAACTGGGAAGCGAGGATGACGCCGGCAAGCCCGGCAAGCAGCCCGGACAACGCATAGACACCAAACAGCGTCTTCTCGACCTTCAATCCCATCAGGTTGGCCGTCGCCTCGCCGTCGCCGATCGCCAGCACATGGCGCCCGGCCGGATGCCGCTCGAGAAAGATCCAGCCGAGCACGTAGGCGAGCGCCGCAATCCAGGCCGGGATCGGGAAGCCGAGAAAATCGTCCTGCCCGATGGTGGTGAAGCCGGTATCATAAGACACCGAGACCGACTGGTTGTTGGCCAGAAGCAGCGCCGTACCGTAAGCCGCCAGCATCATCGCCAGCGTCGCGATAAACGGCTGGATACGCATCCTGGTGATGATCAGGCCGTTGATCGAGCCGGCAATCAGCCCGGCGATCATGCCGCCGGCAAGCCCCGGAATCCAGCCATAGGGCGACAGATAGGCGGCAACGACGCTGGCCATCGCCGCGACGCCGCCAACCGAAAGGTCGATGCCGCCGGTGATGATGACGAAGGCCATGCCGAGCGCGATCAGCGCGAACATCGAATTGTAGCGCAGGAAGCTGAGAATATTGAACGGCGAGATGAAATTGTCGTAGCGCAGGGCGCCGAACAGGATCAGGCCGGCCAGCGCCAGAAGCACGCCGAGACGGGCGAAGTCGCCGGAGGATCTGGCGATGAAGGGCCGCGAGAGGGTTTTGAGCATGGTCCGTTACCCCTTGGCACGTTGCTGGATGAACACGGCGATGACGATCAGCCCTGCCTTGACGATCAGCGCGGCCGCGTCGGGCACGCCGTTGGCCAGAAGCGTATAGCGCACCAGCTGGATGACGAAGGCGCCGAGCACCGTGCCGATGATGTTGGCCCTGCCCCCGGTCAGAAGCGACCCGCCGACCGCGACGGCGGCGATCGCATCGAGTTCCATGCCGAGCCCGACCAGATTGGCGTCGCTCGCCGAATTGCGGGCGACCACGATCAAGCCTGCAACACCGGCAAGAGCGCCACTAATGACGTAGACGAAGGTCTTGACCCGCCGCACCGGAATGCCGGTCAGCCGCGCCGCCTTCTCGTTGCCACCGACGGCAATGATCTGGCGGCCGATAACGGTATAGCGGATCAGGCAATGGGCGAGCACCGCGACGATGATCATGATGATCACCTGCGCCGGAACACCGGCAATGCGGCCCATGGCGATGAACTGGAAATCCGGGTTCTTGAACACCTGCAGATTGCCGTTGGTGGCGACCTGGGCAATCCCCCGTCCGGCGATGAACAGCACCAGCGTGGCGATGATCGGCTGGATCGAAAACCGCGTCACCAGCATGCCGTTGAACCAGCCGAACGCCATGACCAGCAGTACGGGCAGGATGAACGAGAGAATAATCAGGATGCCCATGTTCTCGATCGGCAGCAGCTGCCCCATGAAGATCATCGGCGCCGCAGTGCCGGCGATCGCCATCAGCGAGCCGACAGACAGGTCGATGCCGCCCGTTGCAATCACCAATGTCATGCCGACGGCAACGATAACGATGGTTGCGACCTGGGTGAGATTGACGTTGAGCGTCTGCCAGGAGAGGAAATTCGGCGTGGCGATCAGGTTGAAAACAACGAGCAGGATGAAGGCCGCAAATGTGCCATAGCGGCTGAGAAACTGCGCCATGTTCGGGCGGGCGGCACGCTCGCCCGGAGCGGATGTGTCGATCGTCGTCATATCAATTCACCTGATGGGCCATGGCGGAAAGAAGCGCCGTCTCACTGAGTTCGTCGCGCTTCAGGACGGCAACGGACCGGCCGTCGCTCAACACCGTGACGCGGTCTGCCGCAGCCAGAAGCTCCTCCAGTTCAGAGGAGATCATCAGGACGCTCAAGCCCTCATCGGCCAACCTGCGCAACAGCTTGAGGATTTCCGCCTTGGCGCCGATGTCGATGCCGCGCGTCGGCTCATCGACGATCAGGATGCGCGGATCGGTGCAGAGCCAGCGGGCGAGAAGAACCTTCTGCTGATTGCCGCCCGACAGTTCCTTGATCGGCTGATCCGGCGAAGCGCATTTGACGCCGAGCGCCTTGATGTAGCGCATGACGATCTCCTGCTGGCGGGCGCGATCGACAATGCCGGCCTTCTTCAGTTTCGGCAGCAGCGCCAGCGTCATGTTCTCGCGGATGCTCATGTCGGGAATGATGCCGTCGATCTTGCGATCCTCGGAGACCAGCCCGATGCCATCGGCGATCGCGTCGGCCGGCTCGGAATAGTTGCGCGCCTTGCCGTCGATGCGGATCGACCCTTTTTCCAGCTTATCGACACCGAAGATGATCCGCGCGGTTTCCGTGCGGCCCGAGCCGAGCAGACCGGCAAGCCCGGAAATCTCGCCTTCGCGCACGGTGACGCTGACATCGCGGACGCGGACACCGGACCCCGCACCTTCGACGGAAAGACGCACGGGTTTTGCCTCGTCGTCACCGATGTCGCGGGCAATCGCCTGAAAGGCGGCGAGCTCCTTGCCGAGCATGTGGCGGACAAGCTCCATCTTCGGCATCGCGGCCATGACGCTCTGCGCCACCGTCTGGCCATCGCGCATGATGGTGACGCGGTCGCAGATCTCATAGAGTTCATCGAGCCGGTGGCCGATGAACAGCACGGCGACGCCATTCCTTTTCAACGTGCGGATCGTCTCGAACAGAATGCTAACCTCGCGTTCGTCCAGCGACGATGTCGGCTCGTCCATGATCACCAGCCGCGCCTTTTGCGTCACTGCACGGGCAATGGCGATCATCTGCCGGGTCGCGGCACTGAAATGACCGACAGGCATGTCAACGTCGATATCGAGATTGAAGGTTTTCAGCACAGCAGCGGCACCGTCGCGCATCGCCCGCCGGTCGAGCAGCCCAAACCCCGTTCGCGGCTCGCGCGACAGATAGATATTCTCGGCGACCGAGCGCTGCGGCGCCAGATTGATTTCCTGATAGATCGTCGCGATGCCTTTGGCCTGGCTGGCGCCGGGCGTTGCAAAGACAACGTCCTCATCTTCGAAACGGATCACCCCTGTATCGCGCTGGTAGGCCCCGGTCAAAATCTTGATCAGCGTCGATTTTCCGGCGCCGTTCTGGCCGACCAGCGCCATGACCTCGCCCGAAGCGATCTCAAGCGAGGCCGAGCGCAGAGCAGCGACGCCGGAAAACGCCTTGGAAATATCCTGCATGGACAGCAGCATGTTCCATCCATCCTCAATAAGCAGACATGAAAAGCCGGCCGGAATGGCGATGCCACCCCGGCCGGAAGCGGCAGTCCTGGGAAATCAATAGGCGGTTGCCAATTCCGCGGCGGCGTTGGACGAATCGTACAACTTGTCGTCGTTGATTACCTTGGGCTCGATTTTTTCACCCGCGGCGTACTTCTGCATGATCTCGAAACCCTTCGGTCCGAAGCGCGGATTGCATTCTACCACGACCGCGATTGTCCCGTCGATCACAGCCTGCACGGCTTCCTTGCCTCCGTCGATCGAGAGTACGAGAATATCCTTGCCCGGCACCTTGCCGGCTGCCTCGATGGCGGCGATCGCGCCGATCGCCATTTCGTCATTGTGCGCATAGATGATATCCGCGTCCGGATGCGCCTGTAGGAGCGCTTCGGCAACTTGGCGGCCCTTGTCGCGGGCAAAGTCGCCGGTCTGGGACGCCAGGATCTCGAAACCGCCGGCAGCCTTGATCGCTTCGTCGAAACCCTTCTTGCGGTCATTGGCCGGCGACGAACCGGTCGTGCCTTCGAGTTCGATGATCTTCGACTTGCCGTTGGCGTTCTTGGCCAGCCATTCAGCGACGCGCTTGCCTTCCGCGATGAAGTCTGAACCGATGAATGTCACGTAGTCTTCGCCGGCCTTGGCGAGAGACTGATCGACGTTGCGGTCAAGCAGGATGACAGGGATGCCGGCCTTCTTCGCAGCCATGACGGCGGGGATCAGCGGCTTTTCTTCGCGTGGCGCGAGGAAGATGACATCGACGCCCTGTGCGATCATCGAGTTGACGTCGGCCACCTGCTTCGCAGCGGAACCAGCAGCATCGGTATAGACCAGCTGGTAGCCGAGCTTTTCAGCCTCTGACTTCATGCTGTTGGTCTGTGCGATGCGCCAGGGATTGTTGGATTCGGTCTGCGCGAAGCCGACCTTGTAGGTGTCTTTCTTGGCCAAAGCCGGAAGCTCCGCATAGGCAATGGAGCCGGCAAGCGCGATGGCGCCCATGGCCGTTGCGGCAAGCATGAACGTGCGACGTGAAATCGTGGACATCGGTATTTTCTCCTCCGAAATTTACCGGTACTCCTCTACCGGGCAGTGAGCATTTTCCGCTTCACATACGCAAATCTTGCGCTAATAATATTATCAGTCAAGCGCTAATTTATTAGCATGCGCACAAAAATAATTCTGCATCGCAGCAGAAACCGGGATGGAAGCGAGACGGGACGATGGCAAGAGCAAGCGGGCGGAACAGCGCCTCCGAGAGGCAGGGGGACACAGGCCGGCCAACCATGACGGACGTGGCCAGGATTGCCGGCGTGTCACAATCGAGCGTCTCTCTGATTCTCAACGAGATGTCTGGAGCCCGCATTTCGGCCGAGACCCAGATGCGCGTGCGTGAAGCTGCTCATAAAATTGGTTATAAATTACCAATGACACGCAACGAGGTGGACACGACCCCGCATGTCGAGAAGGACACCATCGCCTTCATCGTCGATGAAATCTCCACCAGCCCGCATCCGGTCGTCAGCCTCGACGGCATCCGCGACTATGCGTTCGAACAGGGGCTTCTGGTGTCGGCGCACGCGACCCGCTCCAACCCGGACCTGCAGGATGCGGTGCTGCGCTCGATCTTGCGCGACCGCTCCATCGCCGGCGTCATCTATGCGACGATCTTCACCCGCAAGGTCACCGTGCCGCCGCAGCTGAAGGGCATCCCGACCGTCCTGCTCAACTGCTATTCCGAGCCACGCCAGCATATGGCCATCGTGCCCGGAGAAGTCGCCGGCGGCTTTACGGCAACCGCGCATCTGACCAGCCTTGGCCACAGGCGCATCGGCTTCATCAATGGCGAGCCGTGGATGGATGCGGCGATGGATCGCTTGAAGGGCTACAAGCAGGCGCTCGCCACCGCCGATATCGCCTTTGACGAAACACTGGTCCGCGACGGCGACTGGCTGCCGTTGCGTGGCTACGAGGCCGGGCTCGATCTTCTGTCCATGCCCAATCCGCCCTCGGCGATCCTCTGCGGCAACGACCTGATGGCGATCGGCGTCATGGAAGCGGCGGCGGAAAAGGGCCTGCGGGTACCGGAAGACCTGTCCGTCATGGGTTATGACGACCAGGAACTGGCCCGCTACACCCATCCGCCCCTCTCGACGCTCGTCCTACCCAATTACGAGATGGGCCAGAAGGCTGCCGAAATCCTCATCGACATGGCCATTCACGGCAAGCAGCCGCGCCCGATGACCATCAAGGTCGATGGCCCGCTGGTGCGACGCGGCACGACGGCAAAACCGGCATAGACCGCCGTTTTCGCAGAAACGCCTTCATTTCCCGCTCAATCTCGTGTTGAACAAGATCAGCACACGATGGAGACGGGCAAGGCATGCAAGTGACGAAATCCTGGAAGCGCCGGTTGCGCAAATGGCGCAATCGCATGGCAAAGCGGTTTCTCGCCACCCGTATCGGCCGCGAAATGCTCGTCAACGCCGTCAGCCCGAAAATTCTGTCTATGACCGCCGATTGCGGCGACCATCTGATGACTTTTTCCCCGCATGACTACATCGGCCGGAAAATCTACCGCAAGGGCCATTTCCAGCGCGAGAATGTCGAGCGGCTGCTGTCCGTCCTACGGCAAAGAAGTCTGCTGCAACCGGAAAAGGTCCTTCTCGAACTCGGCGGCAATATCGGCACCCAGACCGTCTATTTCGCGCTGAGTGACGCGTTTCGCCATATCGTCACTGTCGAGCCGGATCCGCGCAACTTCAAGCTTTTGCGCACCAATATCGACCAGAATGGATTGAGCGAGCAGATCACCGCAATCAATACCGCTGCGGGCGAAAGCCAAGGCACGCTCGATTTCTTCATGCACAGGGACAATCACGGCAAGAGCAGTGCGCTTCGCCAGAGCGACCGGGATATCGAGATCAAGGTTCCGGTCCAGCCTGTCACCGCAGTGCTGACTGAGGCCGGCGTTGCACAGGAAGAAGTCGGGCTGGTCTGGATGGACATCGAGGGCTATGAGCCGGTCGCTGCCCGCTCGATGCGACCGCTGCTGCAACGGCGCGTGCCGTTCTACATGGAATTTTCGCCGGTCTTTTATGGACCAGTGGGATCTCAAGCATTCGTCGATTATCTGGCTGGTTTCTACGAGGACTGCATCGTCTTTTACGAAGACAGCCAGGTCGAGATGAAGGTCACTGCCCTGCCCATCGGGCAGGACCAGTTCGACGTTTTGCTGCTGCCCTAAGCGCCCGCCAACAAGGCGGGCGACCGGCAAGCCGTTCAGCGTTTCCGGTAGAAGTAAGTCCGGCCCGCATCGGCACCGGCCGGCAGCGGCAGAGGCTCGAGATCGGGATGATCGAGCGGCAGCCCGCTTGCGGCAACGCCGCCGGTCTTTAACGCTGCGGCGATCGACCTCGGCAACCAGGTCAGGGTCTTGGCATCCTTTTCCGGATAGGCCGTACCGATATCGGCATGCGCAAACGCGACGTCCCGGCCGGAAAACTGGGCAATCGTCTCCTTGATGTCGCCAAGGATAAGATCGGCTTCGGGCGGCGTCGAGCCGGGATGCGAGCCGACGGCCCGGTCGAAAGCGATGATGCGGTTGTTTGGAAACAGTTCGCGGATATGGTCGTAGGTCCGGCCGTTGCCAAGCCCGATCTCCAGGATCACGCCCTCCGGCGCGATCATCGAAGCCTCCTTGATATGGTTGAGAACAGCACGCTGGGAGTGCATGCGGGAGATAAAACCATCAAGGCGACTCATCTATTTCATCCATTCATTCAAATCATGCCGGTTGCATCGCTTAACACGAGAGGCGGCGATGGGTCGACCGCGCCGGCGGGAATTTTGCGCCGAATTCCTATCTGTGATGGAATGTGATGATGCCGTTTCTGCCGGGCTTTTCCGTCACCGGGCGTCAAACCGCTTCGCCTGCCCGGCGCGAATATGTTAGCCTTCGGCCATGAGCCAGCTTTCCAGTGAAACTTTCTTCGCCGCGCTTCCGGTCTTCGTCGAATTCGAAGGCGTCGCCAACAGCGACAACTACCGGGCATTGCCGGCAGATTGGGCGCTGGCGACCGCAGACATCGTCGATTCCACCGGCGCGATCGAGGCCGGGCGCTACAAGGCGGTCAACATGGCCGGCGCCAGTGTCATCTCGGCCATCCTGAATGCGCTGGGAAACAACGATCTGCCCTTCGTCTTCGGCGGCGACGGCGCAATGGTCGCGGTTCCTCCCTCGGGCGTGGACAAGGCGCGCGACGCGCTCTCGGCCGTGCAAGCCTGGGTCGGCGAAGAGTTGCAGCTGACGCTGCGCGCCGCCCTTGTTCCGGTTGCAGATGTCATCGCAGCTGGACTTGAAGTCCGGGTTGCCCGGTTTCAGGTCAATACGGACGTCTCCTACGCAATGTTTGCCGGCGGCGGCTCCAGCTGGGCAGAGGCCCGGATGAAGGAGGGGCTGTTTGCCGTTCCCACGGCGCAGCCGGGTGCCCGGCCGGACCTTGTCGGCCTTTCCTGCCGATGGAACCCGATCCAGTCCCGCCATGGCGACATTGTTTCAATCATCGCCGTTCCGGCTGGAACAGGCAACGCCGATGCTTTTCAGAAGCTGATTTCCGACATCGTCACGCTCGCCGCCGGCGAAGAACGGGAGGGGCACCCCGTTGCGGCCGAGGGGCCGCAGATCGGACTGTCGGCTGCGGGACTGTCGGCCGAAACGAAAACGGCGCCAAAGGGGAAACGTTTCACCCATCGGCTGTTCATCCTGGCGCAATACCTGCTGACGGTCGGCCTCTATCGTCTTGGCCTGACGCTCGGCCGTTTCGACCCGAAGGCCTACCGGCAGGATGTTGCCCGCAACACGGATTTCCGCAAATTCGACGATGGCCTGAAAATGACCATCGACGTCGATCCGGACAGGTTCCGCCAGATCGAGGCCCGGCTTGAGGCTGCGGCAAGTGCCGGCATCTGCCGCTTCGGCCTGCACCGCCAGGATTCGGCGCTGATGACCTGCATCGTGCCGACACCGCTCAGCCGCGATCACATGCACTTCATCGATGGCGCGTCCGGCGGTTACGCCATGGCCGCCAGCCGGATGAAGAAACATATGTCTGCGGCTACCGCCATCGCTGCGACGCCCTGAAACCGGTCAGGCCTTAAGGATCGTGCCGCCGTCGATGCCACGCCGGGCAAAGGCGTTGCGTGTATCGACGATCAGCGGCGCCCAACGGGCCAGTGCGGCATAATCGACCGCATCATGATCGGTGGCAATCAGAACGGCATCGAAGCCTTTGACCGATTGTTCGTCCAGCGGCAGTGACATGCGCCCCTTCAACGCCATGTATTCGCGTGTCTTCGGAATCTCGGTCACATGCGGATCGTGATAGTCAGCCCGCCCGCCCCGCTCCTCGATCAGTTCGATCAATTTCAGCGACGGGCTTTCACGGATATCCGGCACGTTCTTCTTGTAGGCGAGACCGATCACCAGCACCTTCGACCGGCTAAGCGCCTTGCCGAGATGGATATCCAGCGCTTCGGCGAGCCGCCCGACCACGTGCTTCGGCATCGCCGAATTGATTTCACCGGCAAGCTCGATGAAACGGGTCGGCAATTCGTATTCGCGCGACTTCCAGGTCAGATAAAACGGATCGATCGGGATGCAATGGCCGCCGAGACCGGGGCCGGGATAGAACGGCATATAGCCGAACGGCTTGGTCTTGGCCGCATCGATCACTTCCCAGATGTCGATGCCCATCGCCTCGTAGACGACCTTCAGCTCGTTGACGAGGGCGATGTTGACGGCGCGAAAAATGTTCTCGGTCAGCTTCACCGCCTCGGCCGTCGCCGGTGACGAAACCGGCACGACCGTCTGCACGACGGCGCCGTAAAACGCCTTCATCAGGTCTGCGGCCGCCTCACCGTCACCGGCCACGACCTTCGGGATGCTCGACGTATGGAAATCGCGGTTGCCCGGATCCTCGCGTTCCGGCGAGAACCCAAGGAAGAAATCCCGCGCCGATTTGAGGCCGGTCTTTTCCAGGATTGGCCGGACGACTTCATCCGTCGTGCCGGGATAGGTGGTCGATTCCAGCACGATCAACTGACCGGGCTTCAGCGTCTCGGCAATGCGGTCGCAGGTGCGGGTGATGAACGACAGATCCGGGTCGCGATGCTTGGTCAGCGGCGTTGGGACGCAGATGACGATGACGTCGCAGGCGGAAAGCTGGCCAAAATCGGTTGTGGCATGAAAACGGCCTTCCGCCGTCTCCGTTGCCAAAACAGCATCCGGAACCGCGGCGATATAGGAGCGTCCGGCCTCGATGGCGACGATCTTCTGCGGGTCGATATCAAAGCCGGTGACGGTAAAGCCGTTGCGGGCGGCGGTGATCGCCAGTGGCAGGCCGACATAGCCGAGCCCGATCACGCCGGCACGGGCGCTACAATCTGCGATCTTCGAAAGGAGAGCCTCGCTCACGGAAGAATGGACGGTCAAATGCGTGTTCTCGACTGATCGTGACGCGCGACGGCGCCTTTGCGGATGCCGGTCAGTTGAGGATTAATTTGCCTGAAGTCAAGGACCGTGCCAGTCACGCCTTTTGCCGCCGCCGGAACAAATCTACGGTTGTTGCCGCCTTTCAATCTGTTTTTGCCGTTTTCACCTCTTATATGCAGAGGGTGCAAACGCCTGACCTATCGAGACGCAGACCGGACATCCGGCCATCACCGGGATTTCGTTGAGAAAGCGACACGCCACGCGATGAACATCAATACAACCACCGTTTCAACTCACCTTTTGGACCGCGTATCGCACTGGCTGCAGCAAGCCGCCCTCAACGGCGAAACGCTGGAGACCGTCGTGACCGGTTTTTGTGAAAGATTGGCTGCCTCCGGCCTGCCGCTCAATCGCGTCCACCTGAGTTTTTCGATGCTGCATCCCCTCTACGACGCGTTGGGTTTCACCTGGCTGCGTGGCCAGGGCGTGACCGTCGAGGGCTATCGTACCGACCCGACCGACGATAAGCCGGACCGGTTTCTGCTCAGCCCCTACTATTATCTGCTGAGCAACAATCTTGAGTACATGCGCCGTCAGATCGACCCCACGGGTCCTTCCGAATTCCCGATTTTCGACGAGCTGAAGGAAATGGGCGTCACCGACTATCTCGCCTTCGTCCAGTCTTTCGGCGAAACCTCCGGTCAGGGCATGATCGGCTCCTGGTCCACCGATGCCCATGGTGGGTTCGGCGACAATGTGATCGAGGCACTGCTGCGCATCCAGAACAATCTGGCCGTTGCTGCAAAGATGGCCGTTCTCGGCAAGCTCGCCGACAATATGCTGACCACCTATCTCGGCGCCAACGCCGGCAAGCGGGTGCTGTCCGGCCAGACCCGGCGCGGCGATGGTGAAACCATCCGGGCAGCCCTGGTCATGGCCGACATGCGCCAGTCGACCGTGCTTGCGGAAAAGGAGGGCCGGCAGGTCTATATCGATACGCTCAACCAGTTCTTCGATGCGATCGCCACCCCGTTCAGCCGTAACGGCGGTGAAATCCTGAGTTTCGTCGGCGACGGCTTTCTTGCCGTCTATCCCTGCGGCCGCCATCGCGAGCCGTCACAGGTCGCAGCCCTTGCGGCGATGGCTGCCGTCCGCCAGGCGGCTGCGCACATGGCCGAACTCAATGCCGGCCGTCAGAAGAAGGACTTACCCGAAGTCCGCTACGGCATCGGATTGCACGTCGGCAATGTCATGTTCGGCAATGTCGGTCTCAACGACCGGCTGACATTCTCAGCCTTCGGCGCTGCCGTCAACGAAGTCGAACGGCTGCAGGAGCTGACCAAGAAATACACCCAGCCGATCGTCGCGAGCCAGGCCTTTGCCACCTATTGCGGCGGCGACTGGGTAAAACTCGGCCAGGAGAAACTGCGCGGCGTGGGCCAGAAAGTCACCGTGCTTCTGCCGGGTGAGGATAATATGAAACTCGATGATGGCGAGACCATTCGCAACGACGCGATGGCAACGCGATCCGAGGCAGAGCAGGTCATGCTGCTGTATCGTAACAGCAAGAAACCGCAACCGCGCGACCTGCTGTGGAACAAACTGCTGCAGTAAAGATCGCCCATTGGACGCATATCCGCAGCGATTGACCGGCGGGACAGAGAACAGAACCATCCCGCTCGAATGATTGACATTTCCCGATCGCGCCGGCCGGCCGCCGCCGCGAGTATATCCGTGCGAACTTTACCGGCCGAAGGTCATGGACACGTCAATTTCCGTGGGATAGTCTCCTTTTACGAGGAACCGGGCGTCAACCCGGAAGCGCGCTCCGCAAGATCGCGGGCCGCCATGAAACAAGGACACTGGCTGGCATGAAATCAGGCGCGGACCTGCTGCGGATCGAGAATTTGAGTATCTCGTTCGCGATGCTCGGTGGGCAGATCGATGCCGTGCGCAATGCCAGCCTGCGCGTCCTGCCAGGCAAGGTGACTGCGCTGGTCGGCGAGTCAGGCTCGGGAAAATCCGTGATCAGCCAGGCGGTGATGGGCATCCTGCCGAAGACGGCTGCATGTAGCGGCCGCATCCTGTTTTGCGATCCGGCCCATGGCGAGCAGCCGGTCGATCTTCTGGCCATGCCCCGCGATGGACGGGAAATCCGCAATCTGCGCGGCAACCGCATCGGCAAGATATTCCAGGAGCCGATGACCTCGCTGTCGCCGCTGCACACGATCGGCAACCAGATCAGCGAATCCCTGAAAATCCATAGCCCCATGTCCAGCCGCGAGCGGCGCGAACGCACCGAAGAAATGCTCGGCCTGGTCGGCTTCCAGAAGCCGGCGCGCGCTTACGACATGTATCCTTTCGAACTGTCGGGCGGCATGCGCCAGCGCGCCATGATCGCCATGGCGCTGATCTGCAATCCTTCGCTTCTGATCGCCGACGAGCCGACGACCGCGCTTGACGTGACCATCCAGGCGCAGATCCTGCAATTGCTGCGTGGACTGCAGACCAAGCTGAACATGGCGATGCTGTTGATTACCCATGATCTCGGCGTCGTCGCCAATGTCGCAGACGAGGTTGTCGTGATCTATCACGGCGAGATCATGGAGGCAGGCCCGGTCGAGGCGATTTTCCGCAATCCCTCGCATCCCTACCTCAAGGGCCTGATGGCCGCCGTTCCGCATTTCGACATGAAGCCCGGCGAACGCTTGAAGGCGCTGCGCGAGGTTCCGGTCAACACCAGCAGCCTGCTCGGAAAAAAGACGATCGTCGCAGCCGACGAAGCCCTGAAGCCGGAAGTCCTGCTGTCGGTGCGAAATATCAGCAAGACCTTCACCACCCGCAAATCGAGCTGGCTGAGCAAGGATACGTCCCCCGCAACCAAGGCGGTCGACGGCGTCAGCTTCGATATCATGCGCGGCGAATGTCTTGGACTGGTGGGCGAAAGCGGCTGCGGCAAGACCACGCTCAGCAAGATCCTGATGCGCGCCGTCACGCCCGACACGGGCGCGGTGATGCTCAACAGCAGCGGCGGCCCGATCGACGTGCTGAACGCTGAAGGTTCCGGATTGCTGGACCTGCGCACCAAGGTCCAGATGGTGTTCCAGGATCCCGTTTCCTCGCTGTCGCCTCGCATGACGGTGCAGAACATCCTGAGCGAACCGCTGGAAATCCATGGACGCGGCAACGGCAAGTCGCGTGTCGAGACGGTGACGGCCCTGCTCAAGGCAATCGGCCTCAACGAACGCCACCTCAATCGCTATCCGCATAGTTTTTCCGGCGGCCAGCGCCAGCGCATCGGCATTGCCAGAGCGCTGGCACTTGGACCGGACCTGTTGATCTGCGACGAACCCGTGTCGGCACTCGATGTGTCGGTTCAGGCACAGATCCTCAACCTGCTCAAGGATCTGCAGAAGGAACTGGGGCTTACCTATCTGTTCATCTCGCACAACCTGGCCGTTGTCGATTACATGGCCGACCGGATCGCAGTGATGTGCGGCGGCCGCATTGTGGAAATCGCCCCGCGCGAGACGCTGATGGAAGCGCCCGTTCACCCCTATACGAAATCGCTGCTCGCCGCCGTGCCCTTCCCCGATCTCGACCGGCCGCTTGATTTTTCCATGCTCAACCCAAGCGGCGCTGCCGACAAGCGCAGCTGGGGCAAGCATTTTTCCGATGATGGCGAGACAGATGTGCTGGGGACGGCAGACCTCGGCAATGGCCATCTTGTTCTGGCGCGAAAAACCGCCGATGTCAGGGAGCTCGTATCATGATCACACGACGCACTACCCTTGGCCTGCTTGCCACCGCTCTGATGCCCGGCATCGCGCGGGCGACCCCGGAGCCGCCTTTCCTGCGGCCCTACCTGCGGGCTCAGGCCCTGCCTGATCTGCCCGACCGCCTGCCGAAAAACCCACGGCGGGTCAATCTCGCCGCCATGGGCCGGCGGCCCGGAAAATATGGCGGCACTGCCCGCATGCTGATCGGCAGCCAGAAGGACATCCGGATGATGACGATCAACGGCTATGCCCGTCTGGTCGGCTATACCGAAGGCCTGCAGTTCCAACCCGACATCCTGGAGAGTTTCGACGTTCAGGAAGGCCGGATTTTCACCTTCAAGATCCGTGACGGCCACCGCTGGTCGAACGGCAGCTACCTGACGTCTGAAGATTTCCGCTATACCTGGGAAGACGTCATCCTCAACAAGGATCTGCGCAAGGGCGGCATCCAGCGCGAGCTTCTCGCCGACGGCGAAGGGCCGGCATTCGAGATCATCGACGAGCTGACCGTCCGCTACACCTGGAAGACCCCTAATCCGGACTTCCTTCCGGGCCTTGCCGCCGCCTCGCCGGTCGTCATCCTGATGCCGTCGGCCTATATGCGGCACTTCCACAAGAAGTATCAGGACGATTTCCGCCTGTCGGCGCTGATGAAACAGTATCGCGTCAAGAAATGGGCCGATCTTCACATCAAGATGTCGCGTCAGTACCGTCCTGAAAATCCCGACCTGCCGTCGCTGGACCCCTGGATTCCGCGCACCGCGCCACCGGCCGAGCAATTCGTGTTCGAACGCAATCCATTCTTCCACAGGATCGACGAAAACGGCCTGCAACTACCCTATATCGACCGCTGGCTGCTCAATATCAGCTCGTCGGAGATCATCGCCGCCAAGACCGGCGCCGGCGAAACCGACCTGCAGTCCACCGGCGTCGATTTCTCCGATTACGCCTTCTTCAAGGATGCCGAAAAACGCTATCCGGTGAAGGTCAATCTTTGGAAAAGGACACAAGGCTCCCGTCTTGCCCTCTTGCCCAATCTCAATTGCAGCGACAAGGTGTGGCGCGACCTGTTCTGGGACGTGCGGGTCCGTCGCGCCCTGTCGCTGGCGATCGACCGGCACGAAATCAACATGGTCAGCTTCTACGGGCTTGCCAAGGAAAGCGCCGACACGATCCTGGAGGAGAGCCCGCTGTTCAAGCCGGAATATGCGGCCGCTTGGGCAAGCCATGATCCGGATCAGGCAAACAGGCTCCTCGACGAGGTCGGCCTGACGCAACGCAACAGCGATGGCATACGGCTCCTGCCCGACGGGCGGGAAGCGCAGATCGTTGTCGAGACCGCTGGCGAGAGTACCCTTGAGACCGATGTGCTCGAACTGGTCAAGGACCATTGGGCAAAAATCGGTTTGGCGCTCTTTATCAAGACCTCGCAACGCGACGTTTTCAGCAGCCGCACGATGAGTGGCGAGATTATGATGTCGATGTGGTCGGGCATCGAAAATGGGGTGCCCACAGCCGATATGAACCCCGGCGATCTTGCCCCGAGCAGAGACGACCAGTTTCAATGGCCCGTCTGGGGCATGTATTATCTGTCCATCGGGCAAAACGGAGCTGCGCCGGAATTGCCTGAAGCGATCAAGCTGATCGATCTGGTCAAGCAATGGCGAAAGACGGTCGATACGGCGGAACGGACACGCATCTGGCACGAAATGCTGGCAATCTATACGCAGAATGTCTTTTCGATCGGCATCGTCAACGCAACATTGCAGCCGGTCATGCATTCTGCCCATATTCAAAATATTCCCGAAAAAGGCCTCTACGGCTTCGACCCGACCTGCTATCTCGGGGTCTACATGCCAGATACGTTCTGGTACAGCGAAGAGGTTAGCTGAGCATGGTGCGTTACATTTTCTGGCGTATCCTGGCGATGATCCCGACGCTCGTGATCATCTCCGCGCTGGTGTTCACGATCATCGAATTGCCGCCTGGCGATTATTTCGAGAGCTATATTGCCGAACTGCGCGCCCAGGGCGAAGCCGTGGACACCGCTGAGATCGATGCGCTGCGCAAGGAGTACGGCTTCGATCAGCCACCGGTGATACGCTACTTCCATTGGGCCGCGGGCTTGCTGCAGGGCGATTACGGCTATTCGTTCGAATATCAGCTGCCGGTCAATGAAGTGGTCGGCGACCGTCTCTGGCTGACGGTTCTGGTCTCCTTCGTCACCATCCTGTTCACCTGGCTGATTGCCTTCCCGATCGGCATCTATTCCGCCACCCATCAATACAGCTGGGGTGACTACGGCCTGACATTTGTCGGCCTGATCGGCATCGCTATTCCGAACTTCATGTTCGCGCTGATCCTGATGTATTTCGCCAATATCTGGTTCGGCACCTCGATCGGCCACCTGATGGACCAGAAATACCTTTCCGAACCGATGAGCTGGGAGAAGGCGAAGTCCATTCTCGAACACTTGTGGATACCCGTGCTGATCGTCGGTACGGCGGGTACGGCCGGCATGATCCGCCGCCTGCGCGCCAACCTGCTCGACGAACTTCAAAAACAATATGTCGTGACCGCCCGCGCCAAGGGCTTGCATCCGTTCCGGGCATTGGTCAAATATCCGCTGCGCATGGCACTCAACTTCTTCATCTCGGATATCGGCTCGATCCTGCCGGCCATCATTTCCGGGGCCGAAATCACGGCCATCGTGCTTTCGCTCGAAACGACGGGACCGATGCTGATAAAAGCGTTGCAAAGTCAGGATATGTACCTGGCCGGCTCGTTCCTGATGTTCCTGGCATTCCTCACCGTGATCGGCGTGCTGATTTCCGACATCGCGCTCGCATTCCTCGACCCGCGCATCAGACTGCAAGGCGGTAGCACCAAGTGACGGTATCCCTTCCCCAATCCGGCGAGCCGCTTTCACACTACGTTTCGACGGCACCGTTCGATCCGCATTCCGTCGATGTGATGACGGAGGAGCAGTCGAAGATCTATCAGGCCTCGCAACTGCGGCTGATGTGGTGGAAATTCAAGAAACACCGGCTTGCGCTGTTTTCCTTGTATTTCCTTGTCTTCCTCTACGCGACCATTGCCATCGTCGAGTTCCTGGCACCCTACAATCTGCACACCCGCAACGTCGACTTCATCCATTCGCCGCCGCAAAGCGTCCATCTGTTCCACGACGGAAAATTTGTCGGGCCGTTTGTCTATGGCCGTACGATGACGCTCGACATGGATACGCTGCGCCGGATCTACACCGAGCAACCCGACAAGATCGAACCGATCCGCTTCTTCTGCCGCGGCGATGGCTATAAATTCTGGGGGCTCGTCGAGACCAACGTCCATCTGGCCTGCCCCGCCAAGGACGGACAACTGTTCCTGCTGGGTAGCGACCGCCTCGGCCGCGACGTGCTGTCACGTATCCTTTACGGAGCGAGGATATCCTTGACCATCGGTCTGCTCGGCATCACCATGAGCTTCGTGCTGGGCATCACCATCGGCGGGCTGGCGGGTTATCACGGCGGCATCTTCGACCTTATCACCCAGCGCATCATCGAGGTGCTGCAATCGATACCGAGCATTCCGCTATGGATGGCGCTTGCGGCCATCATGCCGGTCACCTGGAGTCCGATCCTGATCTATCTGGGGATAACCGCCATTCTTGGCCTGCTCGACTGGACAGGACTTGCGCGCGCTGTGCGCTCCAAGCTTTTGGCGCTGCGCGAAGAGGACTATGTGCAGGCGGCCCAGTTGATGGGCGCTGGCTCGGGACGCATCATCGGCCGTCACCTCGTGCCCGGGTTCATGTCGCATCTGATCGCAACGGCGACCTTGGCTGTTCCCGGCATGATCCTCGGCGAGACGGCGTTGAGCTTCCTCGGGCTTGGCCTTCGCCCGCCGATCACCAGCTGGGGCATTCTTCTGACCGAAGCCCGCAGCGTCAGCGTCATTGCTTTTTATCCCTGGCTATTGTTTCCAACCATTCCGGTCATTCTCGTGATTCTGGCGTTCAATTTCCTGGGCGACGGGCTGCGCGATGCTGCCGATCCGTATAAGTGAAGTGGATACCGATATGCTAAGGACACTCCTTGCGGAGATTGGCAACGCCATGGGAGACAAGAGGCTTCGCTCATGACCCGCCGGATCGAAGACGCCCGCATCCTGATGTACAGCCACGACACGTTCGGCCTTGGCCATCTCAGGCGGTGCCGGACAATCGCGCACTCGCTGGTCGAGGATTATCGCGGCGTCAATATCCTGATCATCTCCGGTGCGACCATTGCCGGGGCCTTCGACTACCGGGCGCGCGTCGATTTCGTGAAGATCCCCAGCGTCATCAAGCTGCGCAACGGCGAATACACATCGATGGACAGGCATATCGACCTGCACGAAACGATGAAGATGCGCCGGTCGATCATCCGCCACACGGCGGAGACCTTCCAGCCTGACATCTTCATCGTCGACAAGGAACCGATGGGCCTTCAGGGTGAAGTCGAAGAGACGCTCGCCTATCTGAAAAAACAGGGAACCACCTTGGTTCTCGGCCTGCGCGAGGTCATGGACGCGCCGCATCTACTTGATGCGGAATGGAAGCGCAACGACGTGATGCGCAAGATCGGCCAGTTCTACGACAGCGTCTGGGTCTATGGCCCGCCGGATTTCTACGATCCCCTGGTCGGCCTCGACGTGCCCCCTGCCGTGCGTGCCAAGATGGATTTCGTCGGCTTCCTGCAGAGAAGCGTCTCCCAGGATGTCGAATCCGAACACAAGCCGAAGGGCGACTATATTCTGATCACCACCGGCGGCGGCGGCGACGGCTCCGATCTGATCCACGATGTCGTCGATGCCTACCAGGAAGACCCGACCCTGACGCACAAGTCGCTGATCGTGCTTGGCCCCTATATGCCGGTCAAGCAGCGCCACAAGCTGCTGATGAAATGCGCGAAGATCCCCTATCTCGAGGTGATCGAATTCGACAACCGCATGGAAGAACTGATCGCCGGCGCAAAGGCCGTTGTGGCGATGGGTGGCTACAACACCTATTGCGAAATCCTGTCCTTCGATAAACCGGCATTGATTGTTCCCAGAGTGATGCCGCGCGAAGAGCAGCTTATTAGGGCCAGCCGCGCCGCAGAACTTGGACTGATCGACATGCTTCTGCCGGAGGAAGCAGCCGACCCCATGCGCTTTGCGGCCGCACTGAAGGCACTGCCGGATCGCGACCCGCCCTCCAAGAGCGCCAAGGGCATGACGCTCGAAGGCCTGGCGAACATATCGCAGATCGTCGGGGAATGGCTCGGCCGCCGCAACCGCGAGCACCTGACGGTCGTCAAGGGATCGAGCCAGAATTGACGGAGCGCCGCAAGATCGTCGTGGTGCTGAAGGGATATCCGCGCCTGTCGGAAACCTTCATCGCCCAGGAACTGCTTGGGCTGGAACGGGCAGGCTTCGACCTCGAACTGGTGGCGCTCCGCAAGCCGACAGACAAGAAGCGCCATCCCATCCATGACGAAATCAAGGCGCCGGTCCATTACCTGCCGGAATATCTGCACGAGGAGCCGGCCCGGGTTGCTCGAGCGCTTCTCCGCTGCCTGCCCAAGCCGGGCTTCTGGCGCGCTTTGCCTGCATTCTTCAGTGATCTCTGGCGCGACCCGACCCGCAACCGGGTTCGCCGCTTCGGCCAGGCGATGGTGCTATCGACCGAATGGCCAAAGGGCGGCGAATGGCTGCATGCGCATTTCATCCACACGCCGGCCTCCGTCGCCCGCTATGCCAGCATGATCACCGGCATCGGCTGGACCTGCTCGGCTCATGCCAAGGACATCTGGACGTCGCCGGAATGGGAGCTGGCCGGCAAACTCGCCAGCACCCGCTGGACCGTGACCTGCACGCGGACCGGCTTTGAGCACCTGCGCCACCTTGCCGGCGGCAAGCCGCATGTGCATCTCAGCTATCACGGCCTCGACCTCAGCCGTTTCGGCCCGTTCGAGGGCAACCGCCAAGCCTCCGACGGATCGGATCCGGCTCACCCTGTCACCGTCGTCAGCGTCGGCCGCGCAGTCGAGAAGAAAGGCTTCGATATCCTGCTGCGGGCGCTGAGCCTTCTGCCTGCCGATCTCCACTGGCGTTTCGTGCATATCGGCGGCGGCGATCTGTTGAAGACACTGCAGGCGTTGGCATCGGAGCTGGGTATCGCAGAGAAAATCGTCTGGCATGGATCGCTGTCGCAAACCGAAGTGCTGCAACAGTATCGCGATGCCAATATCTTCGCGCTGGCTTGCCGCATCACCGCCGATGGCGACCGCGATGGCTTGCCGAACGTGATTGTCGAGGCGTCGAGCCAGGCGCTGGTCTGCCTATCGACGAATATTTCCGGCATACCCGAGCTTCTCGCCGACGGCGAAAACGGCTTTGTCGTCCCGCCGGAAGACCCGCAGGCGCTGGCCGCAGCGCTTGAAAAGGCCATCCGCGATCCGGCCCTGCGCAAGCAGCTTGGAGAAGCGGCCGAACGCAAGGTGCGCGGCCATTTCGATCATCAAACCAGCATCCGCCAGCTGAAAGGCCTGTTCGAGAGTGAATGGCGGAGTGTGCAATGACCGATAGCCAGCCCACAGCCCCCCGCGCCTTTTTCTACGTCCAGCACCTGCTGGGTATTGGCCATCTTGCCCGTGCAAGCCGCATCGCCCGCGCGCTGGCAGAAGACGGTTTCGATGTGACCGTCGTCACAGGCGGCACACCAGTCACCGGGTTTCCCGGCCCGCTCGTCCATCACGTCGCCCTGCCGCCGATCACCGCCGGTGATGCCGGTTTTTCAGGCCTCGCCGATATAGACGGCAATCCGGTCGATGACGCCTTCAAGGACAATCGCAAGGAACGGCTACTTGCTGCCTTTCACCAAAGTCAGCCCGATATCGTCATCATCGAAGCCTTTCCCTTCGGCCGCCGCCAGGTCCGTTTCGAACTTCTGCCGCTGCTTGAGGCGCTCGCGGCGATGGATGACAAGCCGCTGGTCGTCACCTCGCTGCGCGATATCCTGCAGGAGCGCTCCAAGCCGGGCCGCGACGAGGAAACCGTTGCGCTCATAAAAAAATATTTCGACCGGGTACTGGTTCATGGCGACCCGGACTTCGCCCGTTTGGAAGATACGTTTCCGCTGGCCGCCGATATCGTCGATAAAGTGATCTATACCGGGCTGGTGGCAGCCCCGGCCCCTCAGCAGCCAACCGACCGCTTCGACGTCATCGTCTCGGCCGGTGGTGGCGCCGTCGGCAATGCCTTGATCCGCGCAGCACTGGAAGCGGCAAAGAGGATCGGCAAGCCGTTGTCCTGGGCGCTGATCACCGGCCCCAACCTGCCGCAGTCCGATTTCGATGCGATTTCGGCCGACGCGCCCGCCCATGTCAGCGTCACCCGCTTCCGTTCGGATTTCGCGAGCCTATTGGCTGGCGCGCGGTTGTCCATTTCGCAGGCCGGCTACAACACGGTGTGCGATATTCTGCGCGCCGGCTGCCATGCCCTGCTCATCCCCTTCACCGCCGGTGGTGAAACAGAGCAGACGGCTCGGGCCGAGCGTCTTGAGAAGCTTGGACTGGCGCATGTGCTGACGGAAGACGATCTGTCGGCCAACAGCATGACGCGGGCAATCGAAACAGCGCTCGCAGCAACGGACCGCCCGCCCCACAGCCTCGATCTCGACGGAGCCCATCGCACCGCCGAAATCTTGCGCGGACTGATCTGATCACGGATCAAACCGTGCCGATCACCATGAAACGGGTGTATTTCTTCATCTTCAGCGATCCGGCAAAAGCCAGATGCCTGAGCGATGTCTGCTCCTTGAAGGCTTCCAGCGACGGCACGCAGTTGATGTGGGTCGGTTCGCTGAAATAGTCGTTCGACTGCAACAGAACCTGTGTGCCGCGCGGCAAGAGCGCAAGCCACCCCGGCAGATCGGCAATATGCTCGCAGCTGGTATTGATGACCAGATCGGCACCGAGGGTACTGTAATCCAGCGCATACATATCCTGCGTTACCGTGCGAAAACGCTCACCTGCCTTGGCATTCAGCGTTTCGGCAATTTCGCCGACTTGCGGGTCGATGTCGATGCTCTCGAACAGGTCGATGTCGAAACGGCTGTCATCGAAACACATGGCCGGAAGCACGCCGTACCAGCCACCGAGCAGGACGATGTGTTTATATTTTCCGCCATGGCTTTCAAACAGCTTTTCACGTGCCCATATCTTGCTTCCAACCTGCTTGTGGTTGAAGGCCGTGCCGAGGTCCGCATCCGGATATTTGGCGATCACTTTCGCAAGGCCTTCTATCAGAGAGCTTCCCGTATAGGCGGACAGACCGCGGATAATATCGAAGGCACTCTCGTGCCAATCTGTTGTGTTTGCTTCGTTTGCTCGGGTGGTTTTCATCATGCGCGTGTTGTAGTCTGGACTTTTCTGGAGTGCAAGGAATGCAAGTCAACCTGAAGGATGCCGCCTCCGGTTCCCCGCCCATGGAGGCGGGAAAGGACATACCGCATCTGGCAGGGTTGGGGGCAACCATGCGGCAGGTCTTTGCCGCCCACTTCATGCGCGACTGCCCGCACATCCTGGAAATCGGTGGCCATATCCGGCCCATCACCCCTTATCTGACCCACCATCCGCTATCGGTCACCTCCGTCGATCCGAAGACCGAGGCCTATGAGGCGAACGAACTGAACGGACAACAATGCCATGTCCGGCATATTCCGGCCAAGTTCCAGCAGATCGACTATCATTATCAACCGGGAAGCTACGGGCTCGTCCTGCTCGGCTATTCGCTAAAACCCTTCGGCCGCAAGGATCCGCTCGGCGATCTGCTGTTTTCGCTGATCGAAAACGCCAAGACCGTCGTGATCGAATACGCGCCGGAGCTTGAACGCGCCGCCTCCCAAGTGCCGCACATCGTCAGCCGCCCGGCCGTGACGATCCGCGGACAGTTCGATCTTCACCTGCACGACCCGGAGATCGCCGGCACGCCCTATGCTGCCCGGCGCTTCTACGTCCTTGACACCCGCTACACGGCCAGTTGAATCTCCCCATGGAAAAAAGCATAGCCCGCTACATCTGGACGCACACAAGAGGCCAGCAGCTCTGGATCCTTCTGGTCGTCGCCGTCTCGATGATCCCCTATTTCCTGTCGTTCGACCTGCCCAAGCAGATCGTCAACGGGCCGATCCAGGGCCAGGGGTTCGACCAGCCGGGCGCCACCCAAACCTTCATGAATATCAGTTTCGACCTGCCATGGCTTGGAACCGTGACGCTGTTTGACGGCGTCGATCTGACCCGCATGCAGACCCTGTTTGCGCTCAGCATGGTTTTCCTGCTGCTGGTGATCATCAACGGTCTCTTCAAGTTCTATATCAACACCTATAAGGGCCGGCTCGGCGAGCGCCTGTTGCGCCGCATCCGCTTCGAACTCGTCGACCGGATCCTGCGTTTTCCGCCCGGCCAGTTCAAACGCATGAAGGGCGCGGAAGTGTCCAGCATGGTCAAGGACGAAGTGGAGCCTCTCGGCGGCTTCACCGGCGATGCTTTCGTCCAGCCGGCGCTGCTCGGCGGGCAGGCCTTGACGGCCCTGTTCTTCATCTTCATGCAAAATACCTGGCTCGGCCTGATCGCCGCCGTCATGGTCGGCGTCCAGGCAATCATCATTCCGCGCATGCGCCGGCGCCTGCTGGTACTCGGCCGCGAACGCCAGATCACCGCCCGCGAACTGGCTGGCCGGGTCAGCGAGATCGTCGATGGCATCGGCACGATCCACGCCTATGACACATCCAACTTCGAGCGCGCCGATATCGCCTCGCGTCTCGGCCGCATCTTCAAGATCCGCTACGACCTCTACCAGTGGAAATTCCTGGTCAAGTTCATCAACAACTTCCTCGCCCAGCTCACCCCGTTCCTGTTCTATTGCATCGGCGGTTATCTGGCGCTGCAGGGGCGTCTCGATATCGGCCAGCTGATCGCCGTGATCAGTGCCTACAAGGACCTGCCCGGTCCGCTGAAGGACCTGATCGACTGGGACCAGACCCGCCAGGACGTCCAGGTGAAATATGTCCAGGTGGTCGAGCAGTTCAGCGTCGACAACACCATCGACCCGGCCATTCAGGCGATCGCCATCAAGAATGCCGGTTCGTTGAAGCCCCCCCTGGCAGCGGTCAATCTGTCGCTTGCCGACGATAGCGGCGCCAAGCTTCTGGAGCGGGTGTCGGTGCAGATTCATCCCGGCGAGACCGTCGCGATCGTCGGCGGCGCCGCCGGCGGCGGCGACATGCTGGCGGAAGCGTTCGCGCGCCTCACATGGCCGGAGAGCGGCAAGGTGACGGCAGGCGGCGAGGACCTTCTGGAACTGCCGGAATCGGTGACCGGACGGGCGATCTCCTATGTTTCCTCGGACGCCTATTTCTTCTACGGCAGCTTGCGGGACAACCTGCTTTACGGCCTCAAACATGCGCCGCTGAAGGACGCCGTGTATGAGGGCAGCGGCGCTGCGCATCGCAAATGGCAGATCAACGAGGCGAAACTGGCCGGAAATCCGGACTATGACGTCAACAGCGACTGGATCGACTACGATGCGGCCAATGCGACGAACCGCGACGATCTGTTCGCGCCGGTTCTCTCGGTGCTTGATACGGTTCAATTGTCGAAGGACATTCTCGACCTTGCCCTGCGCAGCACCGTGTCTCCGAACGAGTATCCGGGTCTGACCGAGGGCATCGTCGAGATGCGCCACGCCCTTCGCGAGGAATTGGAAGAAGCGGGCCTCAGCAGCCTCGTCGTCTCGTTCGAGCCGGGTGCCTACAATACCGAGGCGACGGTCGGCGAAAACCTGTTGTTCGGCACGGCAACCGGGCCGGCGCTGATCGGCAAGGCCATCGGCAAGAACGCGTATTTCCGATCCGTCGTCGGCCGCTCCGGTCTCGATCGCATCCTGTTCGACATGGGTTACAGCATCGCCGAGAATGCGGTCGAGCTTTTCGCCGATCTGCCGCCGGATCATCCGTTCTTCCAGCAGCTGACCTTCATGACGGCGGACGACATTCCCGAATACCAGTTGCTGCTGCAGAAGCTGAAGGGCAAGGGCTTTGACGCGGCATCCGAAGATGATCGCGGCCAGATCATTCGCCTGAGTTTCCGCTATATCGAGCCACGGCATCGTTTCGGTCTTTTGACCGACGAGCTGATGGCCAAGATCGTCGATGTCCGCCGTCAATTCCATGACGGGCTGCCGGAGAATATGCGTGGCGATATCGAGCGCTATGACCCGGAACATTATCTGGCGTCGGCAAGCCTGATGGACAACATCCTGTTCGGCCGCATCAGCCACAAGCATACCGACGGATCCAAGCGCATTCGCTCCATCGTCACCTCGCTTTTGAATTCTCTCGGCCTTTTGGAGCGGGTCATCGATATCGGGCTCGATTTCAATCTCGGCGCCGGCGGCAAGCGTTTGACGGCGGTGCAGCGCCAGAAACTCAATCTGGCACGCGCCCTGATCCGGCGTTCGGAATATTACATCTTCAACAGGCCCCTGCCCGGCCTCGACCATCGCCTGCAGGACGAGATCGTCCGCGATGTGCTCAAGCTGGTACGCCGCGACGGCCGCGATCCGGCTGTCGTCTGGGTCCTTTCGAACACGGCACTTTCCAGCCTGTTCGATCGTGTTCTGGTCTTCGACAGGGGCTTCCTTGTGGAAGAAGGAACACATGCAGCGCTGGTCGAGAATAACGGTATCTTTAAAGAGCTTGTGTCATCATAATGTCAGTGAAGAAGTCCATGCGTGCGATGGGGATGCAGGCAAGGACGGTCTTCCCGATGACGGTGATGGCGACCATCGCCAGTGAATGACCCGGGAGGAAGAAAATGGGGAATGGGCACGATTATGCTTCTGAAGGATGAAGTTCAAATGCTGCGGCGCGTGCCGCTGTTTTCGAATGTCGAACCGGGCAAGCTGAAGCTTCTCGCGTTCACGTCCGACCGTGTCAGCTACGATCCCGGCGAAGCCATCTTCCATCAGGGCGATACCGGCGACGCGGCCTATGTCGTCCTGGCCGGCAAGGCGGATATCCTGGTCGATTCCTCGACTGGCCCGATCAAGATCGCCGAAGTTGAGACCAATTCCATCGTCGGCGAGATCGCCATTCTCTGCGACGTGTCGCGAACAGCCACGGTGCAAACGACGACGCCGCTGGAAGCCCTGCGCATCCGCAAGGAGCATTTCCTCAAGCTGCTTACCGATTTTCCAGAAATCACCATCGAGATCATGCGGGTTCTGGCCGATCGCCTCAGCCACACGACCAGCGAACTGTCCGAAGCCCGCAGCCGCGCACGCAAGGCCGATTAGGATGTCCGTAAAGTCGGTTCGATCACCCCGGTGATACGGTCGATGCTGAAATTGCGCGACGGCAGGCCGGAGATATAGTTCGAGAACATCCGGAATATCAGGGTGAACTGCGCCTGTACCGCATCCGGCCCGTCTCCGTCGCGATCGGCAAACAGGTTTCCCACAGCCAGATAGGACGCGATCTTCTGCTCGTTGATCCAGTCCAGCGCCAGTTCGCTGCCCATCCGCAGCCGGTACCAGTCCGCGAGAAATTCCAGTGCGGAAATTCCGTGCAGCGCCCCGATCTCGGATCCGTGTTTCAGCAAATGCGCCGAAAGCCGCTGTTGCAGGCTCATGTCCGTGCGGGCAGCGGCGATTGCCGCCATTGCGTCCACAGCGGCCACCGGTTCTTCGATCAGCGCCAGCGTCGCCAGATCGGCAAGATCGAGAGCGCGGATCATCGCTGCGATATCCTTCGGCCATTCCCGCTTGAGGTACCGCCGTCCGACCAGATGACCGAGATGCGCGAACAGGAAACCGCCGTAGTCATCGACCTCGAGCAAACCGCCCGCTTCCAGCCGCGACGGCAAAACCTCCCGCCGATAGCCCTGCCGCAAATCGTCATCGATCGGCATCGCCTCGATCCCGACCGTCTCGATATCGATACGCTTATCATCGATCGTCAGCACCTTGTAGGCTCCGGGAAAGGCAACGAGCGACGGCATGGCGACATTGGTCAGGAAACGGCCGCCGCTGCGGTACTGCGCCGTGTCGTTGACATGCAGATGCCCGCTGAAATGGATATCGATGCCCGCAGCGATCAGCGCCTCTGCCACATCGATCTTTGGAATGCGCTCCACCATGCCTGTCCGGCCGAGCAGCGCCACCTCGTCCTCGACCGTGTCATCGAGCGGATCGAGAACGGGATAGTGCGAAAACGCCAGCAAGCATTTGCCTTCAAGCCGCGCGCGCCGGGCAACATCCGCCATCCAGTCGAGAACGAACCGCTTGTGAACCAGCATCGCATTCCAGCCGGCACCGGTGCTGTCGGCAAGATCGCCCTCCTCGCCGGGCGTCACCCCATCGACGGGAACGAAAACATTGGCATCGATCATCAGCAGCCAGACACCGGCAAAGGGTTCGACCAGATAGGACGCATCCATCAGCCGGCGCGTGGTGTTTCCATCCGGCGAATTTACCTCATAGAACCGCGCCGCCGGATCGCCATCGATGCCGAAAGGCGTTTCCCAATGCAGGTCGCCGGTGCGCGGGTAAAATCCGAAATCCGCCATGGCATCGAGCCCGTCCGGATAACCCTTGCAATACATCCGGTCGCTGGCGATGACTGTATGCGCGCCACGGTCGCGCAGATGCGGGTCGCTGCTGAGGATGCTGTAGCCACCGTCTTCGTTGAGGAAGCGCTTGGAACGGTGGCGTCCGTCCGCCCCAAAAATATCGTGATTGCCGACGGTGGCATAAAACCGCATGCCGAACCGGGCCGCATAACTGTCGAGCACCCGCTTCACGCCGCTGACGGTCTCCACCTGTCCGTCGTCGGAATAATCGCCGAGCAGCACGACATGGCGGATGCCGCGTTCGGCGACATCGTCGAGCGCGTGGTGGAATGCGAAGTAGCTCTCGTTGAAAACGCGCGTCGAGCGGGCCGTGTCGGCCAGCAGCCTGAACGTCAGCCGGCGATCATCTTGAGCAATGCCGGGAAAGCCGTAATCGGCATAGAGATCATGGAAATGCGCGTCGGCGATAACGGCAATGCGCGGATACTCTAAGGGCAGCATTTCTTTCAGTATTTTCCGTCTGCGTGTTCAAACCGGATTCGTTTCCTGTCGTCTCTGGCACATATGGAAAGAAAAAGCGAATTGATGTCTCGCTTAACCCAGGCAGTTTGGCTAACATGGCGGAAATGAGGCTTGGTTAATCGGGCCCGGTAAAAAGACGACCTTAAGAATTAAATGGGACAGTTGCAGACGGAAAGGCAAAACGGCTTTTCGTGACTGAGGCGAGAGAGTGAACGAAAACGTGTTTCGGGTGCGGTTATGGGGAGTGCGCGGCAGCCTCCCGGTCTCGGGTGCCGAATTCCAGAGCTATGGCGGCAACACCATCTGCATCGAGATGCAATGCGGTCCTCACAGGCTATTGTTCGACGCAGGCTCCGGATTGATGCCCGCCGGCCAGGCCTTGAAGTCCGAGGGTGTCTCCGATTTCAATCTGTTCTTCACCCACTGCCATTACGACCATATTGTCGGCCTGCCCTATCTGCCGGCCCTGTTTGATCCGCATGCTTCGGTGACCCTGTGGTCCGGGCACCTGGCCGGACGCATGTCCACCCGCCAGATGATCGGCGAGTTCATGCGGCCGCCATGGTTCCCTGTCGAACCGGATATCTGCCGCGCCTGCATCAACTGTCGCGACTTCCGCTCCGGCGATGCGCTGGTCCCCTATCCCGGCGTCACGATCCGCACCGGCAGCCTCAACCATCCGGGCGGCGCGATCGGTTACCGCGTCGAATGGGGTGGCCGCGCGGTGGCGCTCGTCACCGACACCGAACACAAGCCCGGCACGCTCGATCCCGCCGTGCTCGACCTGATCGATGGCGCCGATCTCTTCCTCTACGATTGCATGTACACCGACGATGAAATGCATCGCCATGTCGGCTATGGCCATTCCTCCTGGCAGCAGGCCATCCGGCTTGCCAAGACGGCAAAGGCCAAGCGGGTAGCCTTCATCCACCATTCGCCGTTGCGCACCGACAGCGAGCTTGACGAAATCCAGAGGCTCGCCGAACAGGATTTCGCCGGCGCCATCACCGCCCGCGACGGTCAGGTCATCGATCTCTGAGACGGCGATTTTACCCGACTGGCGTGTGCTGTTGTCGCAGGATTTCCGCAACCGGCGTCCAGCGGCAGGCGGGATGATCCGCCGTCACCGTAAACAGCGCCGTCATGAAATCCCAGACAGCTTCGTCATGAACCAGGTGATGGGTCAAAAGCCCCATCGCCCCGCCATGATCGAACATGAACCGCAAGCGCGCGGCGATCTCGACGGCCAGCGCCTGCCGATCGCGCCCGCCCCGCGTGCCATGCCAGTCCATCACATCCACATGCGTATTGACCAGCGGCAACGCAGCCGGCTTTTCCGGTCCATAGACGGAGAGCGCACTATAGCCGAGCCCGGTCAGTTGCGGCACCAGCGCCGCGTCGATCCGGTTCCACGGCGGGATCAGCATCGGCACGAACTGCTCGCGGTGCAATTCGGCGAGCTGATCAAAACCCCGCTTCAACTCGGCAAGCACGTCAGCCGCCGGGCGATGCCGGCCAAGCTCCTGCTTTTTTTCATCAGGTCCTGCGTGGTTCCGGTGCGACCAGCCATGCACTGCGACGGAACATAACGGTTCCCGCCGCAGCCTATCGGCGAGCGCCTCGCCGGTATGAGCCGGAATGACGGCCAGGGTGAGCGGCACGGCGAACGCGGCCGATATGTCCAGCAACCGGTCAAGCGGCCCAGTCGGCTCGATGGCATCGTCATCCCGCAGCCAGAACTGCGCAACCTTGCCCGCTTGGTGCCAGCGGTCCAGTTCCCCGCCAATCACTGTTTTGAATTCATCCATCATGCTGTGCCCGTTCTATGTATCCGTCCAGAATGGCACTCAACCGCACGGCCGCCCGGTCGAGCGAACGCTCCTCGCCGGCAAAGGACCTTGCCGCACGTGCAAGCACTGCCCGCTCATCATCAGCCGTCAACAGCCGCTCGATCGCCTGCGCATAGGCATCAACATCCCCCACCGGTGTCAAAAGGCCCGTTTTGCCGTGTATCACCACCTCCGGCACACCGGCAATCTCTTGCGCGACAACGGGCAGACCAGCGGCCTGCGCCTCGAGATAGGCAAGTCCATAGGCCTCGCCGCAGCCCGGCCAGACATAGAGCGTAGAGCGTGACAGAAGCTCGGCGATCTCGGCTGCCGGCTGTTGGCGACGCCAGATGACCCGGTCTTCGTCGAACCCGGCAAACAAGGCGCGAACATCGGCAGCGCGCGGGCCGTCACCGACCACCGACAATTGCCATGGCAGATGTTTCAACCGCGACAGGGCAGCGGCCAGCATCACATAGCTGTCCATCTTGTCGCCGGACCGCATCATCGCCACGGTGATTAGCCGCCTGGGTTCAGGCTTAGGCTGTTTTTCGAGAAACAAGGCCGGATCGATGAACGGCGGCAGCAAGGCCAGACATGCCTCGGGCGCCACTGCCGCAAGCCCGTCGAAATCACGCCGGGTCATGCAGATGTTTACCGCAGCCTGCTGCACGGCATCCAGCACATGCTGCTGCATCTCCGCCCACAACCCGTTGTTGCGCCGTGCCGAATAGGACGCTTCCGCCGTGACATAGCCCAGGCCAAATTCGCGGCCGAGTTCCGGGCCAAGCAGATCCGGCGCCTTGTAATAGGGATGGTAGCAAAACCACAGATCCGGGGCGCCACGCTCTCGCCACAGCGCCGAAATCCGCGCCCGCTCCGCGTTCATCGCCGCAGCCCGCGCCGCGATCGCATCCGCCGAAGCATCCGGCAAAAAAGCCCGCAGCTCCGAAGCGATCTCCACCTCGTGCCCCGCCTTAACCAGCGCCGCCATCAACAGGCGCGCCATCAACCTGTCGCCGGAGGGAACGGGATGATTGGGGGATTTGAGCGGACTATAGAATGCGATCTTCATCAGATGCGTTTCTAGAACATAGCATCACGCTTGGGAACCGGGCCTGCAGCGTTGTTTGCAACCGGCGCGGACCGGCAGCCCCGGTCAGCCGAGCGCCAGTTCGGTCTGCGCGTCGAATAGATGCAGCGCATCCTCGTCGAAGCCGAAAGCGTGCTTCATGCCGACCGTAAGCTTGGTGCGCGGCGGCAGGCAAGCGGTGACCCGCTGGCCGCTGACGCGGCCCGTCACCACCAGTTCCGGGCCGGTCAGTTCGACAACCTCGATCTCGACGTCGAGCACCGGGCTCTCGGACACGTCCCCTGTCAGCTGAAGCGCTTCCGGGCGCACGCCGAGCTTGACCCGCCGTCCCAATGGTGCTGCATTCTTGAGCCGGGCCGGCAGGGCGATGATGGCACCCGATCCGTCCAGATGCACGCCTTCGCTTGTGACCACGCCATCCAGCACATTCATCGGCGGCGAGCCGACGAAACCGGCGACATAAAGCGTTGCCGGATGGTCATAGACCTCCTCCGGCGTGCCGAGCTGCTCGATCCGGCCGTTGCGCATCACCGCGATCCGCGTCGCCAGCGTCATCGCCTCGATCTGGTCGTGGGTAACGTAGACAATCGTGGTGCCGAGCATCTGGTGCAGCCGTTTCAGCTCGGTGCGCGTCTCCATCCGCAGCTTGGCGTCGAGATTGGACAGTGGTTCGTCGAACAAAAAGACCTGCGGCTTGCGCACCAGCGCCCGGCCGATCGCCACGCGCTGACGCTGGCCGCCGGAAAGCTGGCCGGGCTTGCGGTCCAGCAAATTCTCGATCTGCAGCAGCTTGGCGGTTTCCTGCACTGCCTTCTCCCGCTCTGCCGCAGGCACCTTGCGCATCTCCAGCCCGAAGCCGATGTTGCGGTGAACGGAGAGGTTCGGATAAAGCGCATAGGACTGGAACACCATGGCGATGTCGCGGTCCTTCGGATGCACCCCAAGGATCGAGCGGCCACCGATCCGGATATCGCCACCCGATGCGTCGGCAAGGCCGGCGATGATGTTGAGCAAGGTCGACTTGCCGCAACCCGACGACCCAAGCAGCACCAGGAACTCGCCGCTTTCCAGCGAGATGTCGATGCCCTTCAGGGTCTCGAGGGCGCCATAGGTCTTGCGGATATTCTCGATTTCGAGCGCGCTCATGATGCGGTCTCTCCGGTAGCAGTCGCCAAAGGGCCACCATAGTTGCGGGGAAGCGTGGAAATTGCGCGCGAGGCGACAGTTGTTCCAGCCTGCAAACAATCCGCAAGCGGCTTGCCGTCTGCCAGCGCCGCCAGAAACGCCGCATTGAAGACATCACCGGCGCCGATTGTATCGACAACCGCAACGCTCGGTGCCGTCACGGACACCAGCGCGCCATCGGCACCGATCGCCAACGCCCCATCCGGACCCCGCTTGACGACGACGATCGCATTCGCCGGCATATGACGCTTGAGTTCACGGGCGGCCTCAATGGGGTCGTCAAGGCCGGACAGTGTTGTCGATTCCACCGCGTTCAACAGCGCGCAGCCACAGCGCGACAGCCAGCCGCGCGTCGCCTGCCGGTTTTTCTCCGTCCAGCCATCGAGCGGCCAGCCGGTATCAAGCGCCAGCGTAATGTTATGCGTGTCGGCCCAATCGAATAGAGAGGGGTAATCCGTGGTCAGATCGTCGGTGAGGAACGAGCCGCAGAGCAGCGCGAAGCCACCGGACAGCCGGACACCGTCGAGAGTTGCGAACACGCAATCGAGCGAAAACCGCGGCAGATGTCCGCGCGTTGTGAAAAACGTCCGCTCGCCGTCGGGATGGGTGATGCCGACCGAGAGCGTCGTTCCCTCCGGGCGGATCGGCCATTTCTCCGCCTGGCGGCCAAAGGCCTCGCGCAGCCAGCGGCCGAATTCGTCGGTACCGGTATTGGCGGCGATATCGAAATCGACCCCGAGCGCCTTCCAGGCAAGAGCTGCATTGCCAGCCGAGCCGCCGACCCGCAATTCGTCGTGATCGACGATGATCTCCGTTCCGGCCTTCGGCCAGGGCTCCGCTGGCCCGAGGATCAGGTCGACATTGACGTTTCCGATCACGGCAAGCGGACGCATGTCATTCGCTCCGGGTAATCTTGGTGGAACGCACCGGCGTTCCGGCATTGTCGACGCGGGCTTCGGCAAAGGCGATCATGAAGCGCTGGGCCACCGGCAGCATCGCGAAGATTGCCGCAAGCCCCGTTGCCGGTGCGAAGCTGAGTGTCGTCGCCCCCTCCACCGGCGGCTGACCGGACGCATCGAACATGATGACCGGAGCCCCCGTCTCCACCGCCGACACAGCCATCGCCGTCACCAGATCGGCGGTCGCATCATTGCCGCGCAACAGCACGACGCCGACCTTCGGGCCGAGCATTTCCATCGGGCCATGCCGAAGCTGTCCGCCCTCCAGCGAAAAACAGGGATAGCGCGACAGCTCGGTCAGCCCCAATGCCAGCGCTTCCGCCAGCCCCTGCAGACGGCGGCCCGACGTGACCACGGTTGCGACATTTTCAAAAGCGGCAAGCGCTGCGATGATATCGTTGGTGGCGGGCGCCGCAAGCACGGCCAGCGCCGGTGCCGGATTTTCCCCGAGCGCCGAGAGCACCGCCAAATGCAGCGCGAAACTGACCGTCAGGCTGCGCGTCGCGGCAAAGGCGAGTTCCGTGCCGCCCGCGCCAACGAGGCAAGGCGCGGCTCCAGCCAGAAAGGATGTGCCTTCCAACGTCAGACCGAAGGTATCCTCCGATCCACCGGTTTCCGAAAACCAGCGCAGAACTTCAGCACTCTCGCCCGATTGCGAGGTAATCAAAACAGTACGGCCTTCGATCGCAAGCGGCATACCCAGCTGTTCGGAGAGGGTGACGGCAATCGCTTCGATGCCAAGCGCCCGGTAAAGCGGCTCGACAGCCCGGTTGACGGCATGCGACCCTCCCATGCCGAGCAAAAGCAGGCCGCCGGTTTCGCGCAACGATTTTGCGATCGCCTTGGCTCTGTCGTCTGCGCTCTCGAAGGACGCGATGGCATCAGCATTCTGCCTTGCCATTTCGCGATCGATCGCCTGAAGCCCGATCGGGCGGTCATCGTTTGAGGTCATGTTCATCCCTTGACGCCGCCGCTGGTGAGCCCGGAAATCAGGGCGCGTTGCATGACAAGACCGATCACCACGGGCGGCAGGGCGGCCAGCACGCCCGCAGTTGCGATCAGTCCGTAATCGGAAACGCGGCCACCGGCGAGATCTGCGATGGCAACGGTCAGCGTTTTGGCGCGCAGGTCCGAGGTGAACAGCAGCGCGTAGAAGAATTCATCCCAGGCGAGCAGGAAGGCAAATAGCGCCGACGTCGCCATGACAGGGGCCGCCAGCGGCAAGGTGATGATCCGCAGGGTGGCAAACAACCCCGCCCCATCCATCATCGCCGCCGCCTCGATCTCCTTCGGAATGGCATCGAAGCCGGATTTCATCAGCCAGGTGGTAAATGGCGCAAGGATGGTCAGATAGACCAGCGCCAGACCGAAAACGCTGTTGAGCAGGCCGAGATGCGCAAGCCCGAAATAAAGCGGCACCGCCAGCGCCACCGGCGGCAGCATATAGGTGGCGATCACCATATAGAGCGACCAGCCGACCGACGGCGTCCGCGACACCGCCCAGGCGGCCGGAATGGCAAGCGCCAGCGCCGCAAAGGTCGCCATGCCGGAAACCAGGATACTGTTCACCAGCGACGCGACGAAGGCAGCCCCGGCACTGTTTTCGACGCTGGACAGCAATATTCCATAGCGCGAAAAATCCACCGTCTGCGGCCACCAGACAAGCGGCTTGGCCGTGAGATCGCCAGCCGGCGAGATGCTCATGATGAACAGCCAGACGACCGGCGCAAGGATGATGACCGCCAGCAAAAGCGCGCAGGCATGGAGGAAGACGGAAAATAGAAAACTCTTGCGCTCCATTATGCCGTGCTCCCCGCAGTTCGCCGGACAAGCACGGCATAGGCCGCCGCCAGAACCGCCACCAGGAGCGTGACGATCAGCGCCAGCGAGGCACCGGAGCCTGCCCGCTGGAAGGAAAACGCCTCCTGATAGACGAGGATCGACAGCGTGCGCGTGCTGTTGGCGGGTCCGCCGCGGGTCATCACCCAGATGATGTCGAACACCTTGAAGGCCTCGATGGTTCGAAGCACCAGCGCCACGATCAGCGGTCCGGCGAGATAGGGCAGGATGACGAAGCGGAAACGGGCAAACGGCCCAGCGCCATCGACCAGCGAAGCGGCGGTGATATCGCGCGGCACGGCCTGCAGGGCGGCGAGCGCGATCAACGCCACCAGCGGAAAGTTCTTCCAGCAATCGGCGATGATCAGCGACGTAAGCGCCGTGCCCGGTTCGCCCAGCCAGGAACGGTAGGCATCCAGCATGCCGATCTGCATCAAGGCAGCGTTCAGCGCGCCATATTCCGGATTGTAGATCAGCCGCCAGAGCGTGGCATTGACCACGGTCGGCAATGCCCAGGGCAGGATCATCAAAGCGCGCAGCACGGTGCGGCCGTAAAATTGCTGATTGAGCAGAAGGGCCGCCAGAACACCGAGAACCATTTCGGCAAAGACCGAGACGACTGCAAAGATCGTTGTCGTCGTCAGCGTGCGCTGGAAATTTGCGCTGGTCAGCATCTTCACGTAATTGTCGACGCCGACGAAATTGCCGGCCGTGCCGACCAGCTTGGCATCGGTGAAGGAAAGCCCGACCGTATCGGCGAGCGGCCAGCCGATGACGGCGATCATGACGGCGAGCAGCGGCAGCATCAGCAGCCATGCACGTGTGGTCATCGATGTCCCGGACATGGGGCAACTCTTCCTGAAAAAATCATGGGATACAAGGGGCGATCAAGGGGTCCGGGCGGCAGGGAGGGTGCCGCCCGGAGATCGGTGGATGCGAGACGAAGGGCGGACCCGGCGTCTTAGAGACCGCTATTCTCGGCGGCGGTCTTCAGGGCATCCTCCGGACTTGTCTGGCCAAGCAGCGCTTCCTGGATGGCTTGCTGCAACGCGACGGAAAGCTCCTGGTACTTCGGCGTCGTCGGGCGCGGATACATGGCAGCCAGCGACAGCTTGGCAGCGGCGATCAGTTCCTCCTGATCCTTGCTGACGGCCGCGTCTTCATAAGACGATGCCCAGATCGGCAGGCTGAGCTTGGCATACTGGTTCTGCACGGCCTGCGAGGTCATGAAGGTGACGTATTTCCAGGCCTCGTCCGGATGTTTGCTGGTGGCAGTGATCCCAAGGCCCATCGAGCCGTTGACGGCCGAAACCTCGCTCTTGCCGGAAACGCCCGGCGCCGGAACGACGCCGACCTTACCGGCAACCTTGCTGTCCTTGCCGGCATTGGCGAGATTGTACATGTAGGTCCAGTTCAGCGCGAAAGCGGCTTCGCCGTTCTCGAATACCTTACGGACGTCCTCCTCCAAAAACTCCTTGGAATTCGGGTTGGAGATGCCGGAGGAATAGCTCGACACCATGTATTTCAGCGCATCGAGGCCGCCACCGGTCTGGAAGTCGGGCTTGCCATCCTTCAGGAAATCGCCGCCATAGGCGCTGACCAGCGTGGTATAGTCGCAGATAGCCGCTTCCGCCTGCGACCAGCTCCAGGCGATCGGGGTGGCGAGAAGGCCCTTGTCCTTGATGGTCTTGGCCTGTTCGGCCAGTTCGTCCCAGGTCTTCGGCGGCGTCTTGATGCCGGCTTTTTCGAGGATTTCCTTGTTGTAGAACAGGTATTTCGTATCGAGAATCCACGGCATGCCGTAATAGGCGCCGTCATATTGAACCGTCGTCCAGGCACCGGGCAGCACGTTCTTCTTCATGTCGTCGGTGACGCGCGAGGACACGTCGACCAGAACCTTGTTGCTGGCATATTCGGCCGGCCAGATCACGTCGAACAGCACGACATCGTAGCCGCCGCCCGACCCTTGCGCCAACACGGTCTTGTCGTGCAGGCCTTCGTAAGGCACGAATTCCAGATTGACCTTGACGTCCGGATTGGCCTTGGCGAAGGCGTCGGTCATGGCCCGGACATCGGCTTCGCTATAGGCGGCCTGCGCCATGAACAACGCATTGAGCGTCGTTTCGGCATAGGCGTTTGTTGCAAAAAAGGCGCCGACCAGCGCGGCCCCCATCAGCGCATTGCGTTTGGCTTTCAGCATGTTCTTCTCTCCAGTGATAACAACAGTCGTCTCGTCGGCGCGCGAAAACACCCGCCTTTCCGCCAAACCGCTTGAAAGCGGTCTACGGCATGCCTTGTCGAAGTGTTGCGCGGCCACTAGGACTGGTCCCGTGCCGCCGTTTGTTCCCTAAAAGCTCTGCGGCTTCTTTATTAAGTCAATTGCGTTGACTTAAGTCTTGTTGAATAATCTAATGGTGTCAAGAGGATTTCGCGGGATGAATGAGATGCGACCGATCCGGGCCAAAAGCGGCACCAATCAGGAGGGCACCAGCGCCCACAACCGCCGTGTGATGATCGATGCGCTGCGGCTGAACGGGCAATTGTCGCGCGCCGATCTTGCCCGCGCAACGAAGCTGACCAAGCAGACCGTGTCCAACATCATCGAGGATCTGGAACGGGACGGACTGGTGGTATCGCTCACCGCCGTGCGCAACGGCCGTGGCCAGCCCTCGACCCCCTACCGGCTGGTGCCGGACGGCGCCTTTGCCATCGGCCTGCAGATCGACCGGCACGTGACACGGGCGATCGCGGTGGATCTCGTCGGCACCGTTCTGGTGCGCGCCCACGCCAACCTGCCGCCGGGCGGCCCGGCCACCGGCGCCAAGGTCATTCTCGACCTGATCGAACAGGTCCGCACCGAACTTGCCGGCAGTGCGGAACAGGCAGAGAAGCGGCTCGTCGGTCTCGGCGTCGCCATGCCGGGTCCGTTTGGCCTTGCGACCGACAATGACGATCAGTGGATGATGGCCGCCTGGCAGAATTTTCCGCTGCTCGAAACGCTGGCCGCCGGCACCGGATTGGAAGTGGCGTTGCAGAACGACGCCGCCGCCTGCGCCACCGCCGAGCGCATGGTGGGTGCCGCCCACGGCCTCGATCACGCCGTCTGCCTCTATGTCGGCTACGGTATCGGCGCTGGCCTCATTCTGAATGGTGAACTCTATGCCGGCACCAACGGCAATGCCGGTGAAATCGGCATGGTGCTTTTACCCCCCACACTGCGGCGTCCGGACCAGACGTCGCTTGAACACCGCGCGTCGCTTGCCTCGCTCTACCAGCATCTCGGCGCCGACCCGTCCGATCCCGGCCTGCCGGAACGGCTGACCATGCTGGTCAATACCGGCGATCCGGCTTTGGCCTCATGGATCGATGCCGCCGCCGAAGAATTGCGCTGGGGCGTGCAGATCATCGAGACGGTCTTCGATCCGCAGACCGTCATCCTCTGCTCCACAGGACCGGAGGCGCTGACCCGCAAGCTTCTGCAGGCCATCCACCCGCTGCTTCCATCCAACGCCAACCGCCCGGGCCGATCGATACCCCGTCTTCAACTCGGCATGACAGATCCGTGGTCCGTCGCACTGGGTGCAGCGGCTGAGCCGATCAGCCGCGCCTTCGACCCGCGCTTCTCGGCCATCCTGAAGACGCGGGCCAATGCGCTGGACTGACGTGTGATACATTAATTTCAAATCTGCCGACCTTTTCCAAGGCGTATTGCCCTAGGCAAATCCCATTATTCACTCGGAGAATTACCTGAGTAACGCTGAAGAGCCGACGGAAAAGATAATCGATATGCTCAACCTTCGTGACGCGCTTCTGCCCTCACGCGTCTACACGCGGTTCGTTCAATAGATCCTGAAGTATTTCATCCCACATCTTTGACGCTGCAAAAATCGCTTCGTCAATGCGCCATTTTCTTCCATCAAACATGATATTGACTGCATGTTTCTCCCATCCCTCGACCTGAGATTCAAAAGGCAAGTATTCTCGATATGCGGACCAGTGCTTGTCTGTAGGTCTGTGTCGAAGATCAAAATGCCGGACTCGGTTGGCGATATCTCTGCAAAGCGGCCATACCGGATAGCGATTGAGCTTTTCAGACAGTTCTGCTTTATCCATGGCACCGTCTTCGTAGAGCCATTCAAACAACGAGTGAGACCATAGAAAGTAGGCCAACGAAAAATCCATGGTTTCATGAAAATCGGATTCAGCTCGATTTCGGAGGGCATCCAGACTTCGCGTTTCCCATCTACGCATGCGCCGATAGTGGTTTCGCCACCCCCCGTTCGTGTCCGCGCTTTGCCCCTTACCAAAAACCACTCATGCCTCCCAAAATGCCAGCAATACAACCAACCTTAATGGGATGGAAACTATGCTGATGGTCAGGCCGCGCGAAAAGCCAGGACGAAGCACCCCAGTGCGCCGATCGACGACAATGTGCGCACGTGGTTCCACCGGACCCAGTCGACGAGAGTGGTCGATGTCCACAGGCGAGCAGCCTCTTCGCTGCCCGGCTGCAACGCCTCAAGCGCATTGTTCATCGGCACGTTGACGATCATCGTCACCGCGATCACGCCACCGAGAAACAGCAGCCCACCGGCAATCAGATAAAAACGCGCCGGCCCGCCTTGGACGAAGCCGCCGGCGGCGAGGACGAGCGACAGCACCGCCGTTCCCATGAAGGCGGTGAGGAACCAGGGATTGAGGATCACCACATTGATCGCCTGCATCGCGGCAATGCCCTGCTCAGCTGGCAAGCGGGCGAGCGCCGCCATGATGCAGACCGAGAAGATGAAGAACAGGCCCGCATTCAGCCCTGCCCCGATTACGGCCGAAAAGACCAGCCAGGGAAAAAGTGCGGCAATCATTTCTGGCCCTCCCAGACACCCGTTGCAGCAGCCTCACGCGCAAAATCAGCAAAACCGCGCGGCGGGCGGCCAAGCACCTGCAGGACATCATCCGTCACGCTCTCGTTGCGGCCGTCCAGCACGGTGGTGAAAAGGTATCGCACCAGCCAGATATAATCTGCCGGAATCTGCGCTTCTTCCAGCATGGCGACATAGTCGCCGATATCGACCGTGGTGAAGTGGATATCGCGTCCGGTCTGCCGGGCGATCTCCGCCACTGCCTCGCCGAATGTCATCAACTGCGCCCCCGTCACCTCATAGGTTTTTCCGGCATGTCCCGGTCCCGTCAAAGCCGCAACCGCAACATCGGCGATATCATCGGCATCGATGAACGGTTCCCTGACATTGCCGACCGGCAGAACCAGTTCACCCGCCTGAATGCCGTCAAGCAGGAAAGCCTCGCTGAAATTCTGAAAGAACCAGCTGGCACGGATGATGGTGTAGCCAATACCGGACTGTTTCAATGCCTCTTCCGCCGCCAGGGCTTCGTCTTCTCCACGTCCCGAAAGCAGGACCAGATGCCGGACGCCCTTTTTGAGCGCAAGCCGGGACAAAGCACCAATCGCCTCGACGGCACCCGGCACGGCCAGATCCGGCTGGTAGCTGACATAGGCGGCATCGACCCCTTCAAACGCCGGTGCCCAGCCCGACGGATCTGTCCAGTCGAACGCAGGAACAGTCGAGCGCGACGCCAGCCGGACATCTTTGCCTGCTGCCGTCAGGCGCTCCGCCACACGGCGGCCGGTCTTGCCGCTGCCACCCAGGATCAAAATCGTTTCGTTGCTCATCGTCTCGCTCCCGCTGATCTCAACAATATGAGTGATACTCACATTTGCCAAATGTGATAAACCCTCGTATTTTGATCGTCAAGCGAAATTTCGATCAAAGAAAACCTGAAAGGACAGATCTTGGCCGTGGACCAGACAGCGCCCTCGCCGGCACAGGAGGAGGAAGGGGCGATGCGCAAATCACCGACGCAAAAGCGCAGCCGCGAGAGGGTCGAGCATATTCTGGCGAGCGCTTCCCGGCTGATTGCCGAGCGCGGCAGCGACACGATGCGGATGAGCGAAGTCGCTGAATTGAGCGGCATTTCGATCGGCTCGCTGTACCAGTATTTTCCCGACAAGGCTGCAATCATCCGCACGCTGGCCGAGCGCTACAATGCCGTCTCGCGCGCCTGCATCGCCGATGGCCTTGCCCATGTGAAGACGGTTGAAGATCTGCGTCAGGCCTTCTCCGTGCTGATCGACGAATATTACGACATCTTCCTGGCCGAGCCGGTGATCCGCGACATCTGGTCGGCGATGCAGGCAGACAAGAGCCTGCGGGAGATCGAACTGGTCGAAAGCCGGCAAAATGCAATTCTTCTCGCGACAGCGCTGAAGCGCGCCTTGCCGGATGAAGATCTCGACCGGCTCAAGGTATCGGCCTTGCTGGTGATGTATTTCGGCGAATGCGTCATGCGGCTGGCGCTCTCGACCGGCGAAACGGAAGGGCGCGCGCTGGTCGAGGCGTATAAACGCATGGCCTATCGAAGCTTCGACGACACTTCCGGTATGCCGTATAATTCCGGCCCATCAGGTTTGCCTGTGTCCCCGCCGGACTGAAGCAGCGCCGCCGCCTGCAGCCGGGTCTCCTCAAACGCCGGAAACAATCAGCTCCGCCGCCTTCTCCGCAATCATGATCACGGGGGAATTGGTATTGCCCGAGACGATCGTCGGCATGATCGACGCATCGACCACCCGCAATTTCGACAGCCCATGCACCCGCAATTGAGGATCGACCACGGCCATCGCATCGCTGCCCATCTTGCAGGTGCCGACCGGATGAAAAATCGTCGTGGCGATATCGCCGACGCGGCGGATCAACTCCTCGTCGCTCTGGTATTCCGTGCCGGGTAGCATCTCCTGCGGCCTGTATTTGGCAATCGCACCGGTCTCCATCAGACGCCGGGCGTGGCGGATCGAATTGGTCGCAACGATCCGGTCCCCGGCAGTGGAAAGATAGTTCGGCCGAATGTCCGGGGCAGCGGAAAGCTCCGGCCCCGCAACATGCACCGTCCCCCGGCTTTCCGGCCGCAGGTTGCAGACGGAAACGGTGACGGCCGGATATTTATGCAGCGGCTCGCCGAGCCGGTCGGTACTCAGGGGCTGCACATGATATTCGAGGTCGGCCGTCGCCAAGGCGGGATCGCTCTTGGCGAAGATGCCGAGCTGGCTCGGCGCCATCGACAGCGGCCCGGACCGGCGCAGCATGTATTCGAGCCCCATGCCTGCCCGGGTGAACAGGTTGTGATAGAGCTGGTTCAGCGTCTTGGCGCCCTCGATGCGAAACACCGTGCGGATCTGCAGATGGTCCTGCAGATTTTCGCCGACACCCGCAAGTTCATGGGTTGGTTCGATTCCGGCACGGGACAACACATCCGGACGGCCGACCCCGGAAAGCTCCAGGATTTTCGGCGAGTTGATTGCTCCTGCCGACAGCACGACCTCCCGGTTGGCGTGGGCGACATGGGTCTGTCCGTTCAGCTGGAACCGCACGCCGGTCACCATCCTGCCGTCGAATTCCAGCCGCTCGGTTTCGGCCCCGGTCAGCACGCGCAGATTGGCCCGCTTCATCGCCGGGCGCAGGAAGGCCTTGGTGGTATTCCAGCGCAGGCCGCCGCGCTGGTTGACCTCGAAATAACCCGAGCCCTCATTGTCGCCATCGTTGAAATCGTCGGTTTTCGGAATGCCGAGTTCTTCGGCAGCATCGCGAAACGCATCGAGGATCGGCCATGACAGCCGCTGTTTTTCCACCCGCCATTCGCCGCCTGCCCCGTGCACCCGCGATTTGCCGCGATAATTATCCTCGGATTTGAGGAAATAGGGCAGCACGTCATCCCAGCCCCAGCCGGAATTGCCCGCCTGCCGCCAGCCGTCGTAATCCGCTGCCTGACCGCGCATATAGATCATGCCGTTGATCGACGAGCAGCCGCCGAGCACCTTTCCACGCGGATAAGGCAACGACCGGCCGTTCAATCCGGCTTCGGCTGCGGTCTTCATCATCCAGTCGGTGCGCGGATTGCCCATGCAGTAGAGATAACCGATCGGCACATGCACCCAATGATACCGGTCGCTGCCGCCGGCCTCGAGCAAGAGCACGCGGTTCTTCGGATCGGCGGAAAGCCGGTTGGCCAGAACACATCCCGCCGATCCCGCACCAACGACGATGAAATCGTAGCGCCCCGCATCGATCGCTGCATCATTCACACGCATGGTCACGCCGCCACTCCAGCACCAACAGGCTGCACCGCCGCCAGACGCCGCCAGAGCGGCGCCATCGCTTCGGCAATATCCGTAAAGAGAGCGTAGCGCCTGATATAATGCGCCTCAAGCGAGACGTTCGGACGATAATGCCGCTCGGTCTGCACCATGGCCGCCGCACCCGCTTCAAAATCCGCAAAGATGCCGACGCCGGTTCCGGCGGCAATCGCCGCCCCCAGGGCACCGGTTTCCCGCGAACGGGCAACGGTCACGGGAACGCCGAGCACATCGGCAAAGATCTGCGGCCAGATCAGGCTGCGAGACCCACCGCCGGAGAGAACTGCTTCGTTGAACACCGCACCCGCCTTGCGGATCGTCTCGATATGATGGCGATGGCCGAAGGCAACACCCTCAAGCAGCGCGCTAACCAGATGCCCCTTGGTGTGCCAGCCGGCAATGCCGTAGAACCCGGCGCGTGCGTGGCCATCCTGCTGGGCGCCGTAGAGATAGGGATGGTAGAGCGGATCGTCTGCCGATGGCTCGACTGCGCCTGCCAGCGCGCAAGCCGCATCGAAGGGCGAAACGTCTTCCCCATGCTCGCCCTCAAAGAACTCCCTGACCAGCCATTCAAGATTGGCGGCCGAAGTGGCGCTGTTTTCCATCGCCATGTAGCGGCTGCGATCGAAAGTCGAGGACATGAACACCGGCCCATCGAGGTCGGGACCGTCGATGATCACCTGGTTGATGCTCCAGGTACCGGCAATGATCGAGGCGCTGCCGGTGCGCGTAACGCCCGAGCCAAGGGCCGAAGCGACGACATCGAACAACCCGCCGACCACCGGCGTGCCGGCGGCAAGCCCGGTTTGCTTGGCAACCTCTTCGGTGACCGTACCGGCAATATCAGCGCTTTCGATCAGCGGCGGCAAGAGATCCATGCAATCACCAAGGCCATAGGCCTCCATCAGCGCCTTGTCATAACGGCGCTCCGCAAGATCGAGCAGCCCGGCGCCGGACATGTCCGACACCTCGCTGACACGCTCGCCGGTCAGGCGGTTGACGATGAAATCCTTGGAAAAGAATACCGTTCCGATCCGGCTGAACTGCTCCGGCCGGTGGCGCTTCAGCCATGCAAGCAGTGTCGGGGTCTGCGATGGCCACGGACGCTGGCGGGCAATCGGATAGGTCCGGTCGCCGACGCCAGATTCGCGCCATTCGTCAACCAGCCCGGCCGCCCGCGTATCGATCGACTGGATGCCGAGCAGCGGGGCACCATCGCGATCGAGCGCATAGAGGCCGTTGCCATGCCCGGCGCAACCGATCGCGGCAATCTCGTCCGGCTGGATCTTTGCCTTTTCGATACAAGCACGGATAACCTGCCGTGCATTGGTCCAAAGCTCGTCCAGACCACGCTCGACATGCCCTGGGCTCGGCATGCGGCTATGCCCCTCTTCGGCCGCAGCCGCGATTTCGTTGCCCGCCCGGTCGAAAATCACCGCCTTGATGACCGTGTTTCCGGCATCCAGCCCCAAAAGATATTGCTTCATTCCAAACCCCTCCCAAGGTTCTGACAGAGTTTTGCGCGATTCCGGCCGAAAACACAGACCTGACTTCCTCTTCTCCCCAGCGGGGAGAAGGTGGCCAGCAGGGCCGGATGAGGGCGCGACAGGCTCTGAACTCGCCGCCCCCTCATCGCCGCGCATACGCGCGGCACTTCTCCCCGGTGGGGAGAAGAAAAACGCGCCGCAATCAACCCTGCTGATAGACCGCAAAAGCCTCTTCGCCGCTGGCATTCTTATGGATGATCGCCATCAGCCCGCGCACCACGGCACTCGGATTGGCGTGCTGATAGATGTTGCGCCCATAGACCATGCCCATTGCGCCCTGCCGCATCAAGGCAGCAGATTTGTCAAACACCGCACGCAGATCTTCCTTACCGCCGCCACGTACCAGAACCGGGCAGCGGGCTGCCTCGACGACGCGATGGAAATCCTCCGCATTGTCGGTCGGGTCGGCCTTGACGATATCGGCGCCCATCTCGCGCGCCAACCGCGTCAAGGTGACGATCTTGTCGGCATCGCCATCGACCATGTAACCGCCCTTTTCGGTGACCGGCTTCATCACCAAAGGCTCTATCATCAGCGGCATGCCATATTTGTCGCAATCCGCCCGCACGCGGGAAATGTTCTGCACGCATTGGCGAAACAGGTCCGGCTCATCCGGCAGCATGAACAGGTTGACGACGACGCAGGCCGCATCCATCTCAAGCGCTCCGATCAGCGGCTCGGCTTCGTTCTGCAGCACCGCCCACATGTCGCGGTGGCGGATGCGGTTATAGGGATTGCCCATGTCGATGCGCATGACCAGCGCCGGCTTGTCCTTGCCTGGCACGTCCTGCAACAGGTCCGCCTGGCCGTAATTCATCTGGATCGCGTCGGGTGCCGCAGACACCAGCGCCTTGACCACCGCCTGAATGTCTTCCAATCCGTTGAGGAAGGATGGCTCGTTGCAGACGCCGTGATCGATCGCCACGTCGAGGCAGCGGCCGTTGCCGAACAGCCGGTTCATCCGGACTTTGCTGTTGTGTCGCATTGTGTACTCCTTGGTTCGTTCCTTGCGGAAAGCATGTCTTCATCGACGCCGTGGCGTCCGTTGAGAAGGGTGAGAAACCGGTCGCGCTCGCTGGCGCGCTGCGCTGGTGTCCAGCGCTTTTCCTGCGCCAAAAGATCAAGCACAGCGTCCATCATGTCGAGTGAAAGCTCGCCCGAGACAGCCAACGTCGTGCGCCGCAAAAGCAGATCGTCGAGATGTTCGACGGCTTCATCGCGGATCAGAAACAGCAATTCGCGCACCGAGTAACCGGCATGGGGCAGTGCCGTATCCGGGCCTGCGGCGATAAAACCGGCGACGGCCTCGGCATCGGTACCGTACCGGCGAAACAGCTCAGCCATACGCTCGCCGGAAATGCCCTTGGCTGTTGCGACGCTCGCAAGCCAGACCGGTGCGTTGGCAGGAAATGCCCGCCCGCCGCCAATTGGCCGGTCGGTTGTCGCAACACGCCGCTGCCTGCCCAATCTTTCCAGCGCCATGTCGGCCGCCATTTCCCCGAACGACCGGAACGTCGTCCACTTGCCGCCGATCATGCACAGCACCGGCGGGCCGCCATCTTTCGGCTCGACGACCGTGCAGAAATGATCGCGCGGAATGCGGCCGGTAAAGCTGTCTTTGCTGGCCGGCAATGGCCGCACGCCGGCAAACTGGAAGACGATCTCCTCGGGCCAGATCTTGATGTCCGGCAGCACGAAGGCGAGCGACTGCAGGATGTAGTCCCGCTCATCCGCCTCGCAGCGCACCGTTTCCGGATCATCGACGCGGATATCGGTGGAGCCGACAAGAACCTTGCCGAGATAGGGAAACAGGATACAGATGCGCCCGTCCTCGTTCTCGTAATAGATCATGTGATCGGCAAGGGCATCGCGCAGCGCGTCATTGTCGATGATCAGATGCGATCCCTTGGTGCCGCCCATCAGCGGTGCGGGGCGCGCACCCGGCGAAAACAGCGCTTGATTGGCGATATCGATCCAGCCGCCGGTGGCGTTGATGATCAGCGCCGGTTCGACGGAAACGGATGTGCCGCCGATCTGGTCCTCGACGCGATACCGGCCATCGTCCGTGCGCCGCAGCTTCGCATAGTTCAGTGCCGCCGCGCCGAACTTTGCTGAAAGACCATCCTGCAGCAGTTCGATGCCCAGCCGTTCCGGATGGCTGACCCAGGCGTCGAAATAGGTGGCGGAACTCTTGATGCCCGGATGCAGTGCCGGCCATTTTTCAAGCGTCGTGCGGCGGCCGCGAAACTGATGGCGCGGCATCATCGCCCTCTTGCGCGTCAGGAAATCATAGATGCTCAGGCCTGCCTTGATGGCGACCGCACCGCGGCGGCTCGGACGGCGGCTGAGGCCCAAAAACCGGACGATGCCATTGCCGAGGCCGGAAAAGATATCGAAGACAGGCACCGTCGTCGGCAAAGGCGCGACGTAATGCGGCGCGTTGCGCAACAGCCGGTCGCGCTCGACCAGCGATTCCTGCACCAGCTTGAATTCGCCGTTTTCCAGGTAGCGCAGCCCGCCATGCACCATGCGCGACAGTGCCGAACTGGCGCCGGAGCAGTAGTCGTGCTTCTCGACCAGCAGCACGCTGAGCCCTTGCAGCGCCAACTCCCGGAAGACGCTGATGCCGTTGATGCCGCCGCCGATGACACACACGTCCACCTTCGGGCTTTGGCGCAGCCCGTCCAATATCTCTTGACGTTCCATGATGGCGATCCGCTACCTGTCCATATCAGTTAGTTTCGCCGCTATGGCCGTATCGATGGCGGCAAGGTCGGCCGCATCCAGCCGGATGGTCCCGGCCCGCGCATTGTCGATTGCCTGCGCCGGATTGCGCGCCCCGCAGAGCGCAAAGGTCACCCCCGGCTGGGCCAGCGTCCACGCAATCACGGTCTGGGCGATGCTCGCGCCGTGTTTGTCCGCGACCGGCCGGATGGCATCGGCAAGCGCCGTTGCCTTCTTCCGGTTGCCGACCGAAAAGCGCGGATTGTCCTTGCGCTGGTCGTCGCCGGAAAATACCCGGTCCGGGCCGATGGCGCCGGACAACAGCCCCAGCGCCAGCGACGAATAGCTGAGCGTCGCAATGCCATTGGCTTGGGTCAGCGGCAGCAGATCCACCTCGATCTCACGGTCGATCATGCTGAACCGCTCCTGGATCGCATCGAGACCACCAACAGCAATATAGGCGTTGAGATCGTCCTTGCTGACATTGCTCGCCCCGATCGCCCGGATCTTGCCGGATGTGCGCAGATCTTCCAGCGCCCGCATCGTCTCCTCGACCGGTGTCGTCGGGTCCTGCCAATGGGTGATGTAGAGGTCGATGTAATCGGTTCCGAGCCGCGTCAGGCTTTCCTCGACCTCGTGCATGATCGCATCGCGGCCGAGATAGCGGTGGACCGGCTTGCCGTCCTGATCGAAGAAATGGCGGCCTTTTTGCGTATGCCAGACAAGGCCGCATTTGGTGGCGATCACAGCCTTGTCGCGGCGGCCAGCCAGTGCCTTGCCGACGATTTCTTCCGAGCGCCCCAGCCCGTAAGCCGGTGCCGTATCGATCAGCGTCACGCCCGCCTCAAGCGAGGCCTGGATCGCGGCGATGGACTCGTTTTCATCCGTCCCGCCCCACATCCAGCCGCCGATCGCCCAGGTTCCAAGCCCGACCGCTGAGGCGGAAACGCCGGATTTGCCGATTTCGCGTGTCAACTGTTGCCCGCTCATGCCCATTTTCCTTCGCCATTCGCCAATGCCAGTACCCGCGCACCCGTCGCCTCGTCGGTCACCAGCGTATCCAGATGATTGCCCCGCAATACGCTGAGGATCGGCCCGGCCTTGTTCGGCCCGCTCGCCACACCGATCTTGGTGGGGATCGAGGCAAATTCCGGAAGCGTCAGCGATACCAGCGACCGATTGAGGCTGTAGTCGCAAACCTGCCCCTGGTTATCGAGCAGATGCGCCAGCAATTCGCAGGATGCACCGGAACGCTCGATGGCGGCACGGTCGGTGCTCGAGGACGGATGCAGGTCGTAGTAACTCGAGTCGTCCGACAGGATCGAACCGATACCGACCACCGCGATCTTTGCCTCGCGCGCCCGTTTGAACACGTCGGCAACCGAGCGCATGTTGATCAGCATGCCGCGCTCGGCCGCACTATCGGCAAACAGTGGCGCATGGATCTGGTAGGAGCGCCCGCCGAGCCGATCGGCCATCATCGTCGAGACGTGGTTGACGTCGGTATAGTGCTTGCCCTGGACGCATCCGGTCGCTGGGATCACCTCGACATCGAAACGGCGCTGCGCCTGCAATCCGGCCACCACGGCGCTGACGCCCTTGCCGCCGGTAATGCAGATCGTATCGCCGTCCGTGATTTCCTCCAGCAACAGCCGGGCTGCCGCTTCGCCGACTGCCTGAAGGGCCGTCTGCGGATTGTCCGATACGGTCGGCACCACCACGGCGCGACTGATGCCGCCCAATGCCCGAAGCTGCTCTTCCATATCGACCAGCGGCTCGACCGGCGACTTGATCTTGATCTCGACCAGGCCCAGCTGGCGGCCGCGCTTGATCAGCCGGTTGACGGTGGCGTGCGAGATGCCGAGCTGATCGGCGATCTGCGCCTGCGTCAGGCCTTCGAGGAAATGCAGGACCAGGGCCTGGTGCATCTGCCGGGCGATGACGATTTCCTCGCGCGGCGCATTGGCGGGTTTGAGCTTGGCGATGGGCCTATTGGGCGACATATCAGGCAGCCTTCCGCTTGTGCAGGAAATGGTCGATCGAGACGGCAGCGAGCAGAATGCAGCCTTTGATCATGTCTTGCCAATAGACCGAGACATCGAGCAGGATCAGCGAGCTTGTAACCACCGAGAGCAGAGCGATACCGAGGATCGCACCGAGGATCGTACCCGAGCCGCCGTTGAGCGAGGCGCCGCCGATCACTGCAGCTGCGATGATGTTGAGTTCCATGCCGACACCGAAGGTCGGGGTCGCGGCCCCGAAGCGGGACATGTAGATGACGCCTGCTACACCCGACAATGTGGCGCAGAGCACCGTCACCCAGAATTTTACCTGGTTGGTCTTGATGCCGGAATAGAGCGCCGCCTTCTCGTTGCTGCCGGTATAGAACACTTTGCGGAAAGCGGTTGCCCGGCGCAGCAGGAAATCGAACAGCACGACGACGGCGACGAAGATCAGGATCACATAGGGGATACCATAGAACGTCCCCTGCCCGACCGCCTTGAACGACGGCGGCAAGGTAAACAGCGACAGCGGCGTGCCCTTGGTGATGATCAGGCAGATGCCGCGCACGATCACCATCGCCGCAAGTGACGTGATGAAGTGGTTGAGCCCCACCACCGTGACGAAGAAGCCCATGACGCAGCCGATCAGGCCGCTGGCAATGATGCCGATCAGCGATGCGCTCCAGGGATCGAGCCCCATCAGGAACAGCGAGCCCGACAGCACCATCGAAAAGCAGACGACCGAGCCGACCGACAGGTCGATACCGCCGACGATCAACAGGATGGTCATGCCGACGACGACGATGCCTTCCACCGAAAACGACATCAGCATGGCCCGGAAATTGCCGAGCGTCAGGAAATGCGGCGAGGCAAAGCTCATGGCGATGCAGAGCGCCAGGATGATCGCGATCAGTCCCGCCTCGCGCATCGTCCCCAGCCGTTTCCAGCCCGGCGCCCGTGCCTGATGTGCCGTTGCCAACGTAGCGTCCGCCATGACCTTGTCTCCTGCCCCTGCTTGTTCTTTATGCGGCATGCTCTGATGCCTTTGAATTATTGTGAGCGCCGACACCCGATGCCAGCCGCATGATCGCCTCTTCGGTCATCGTCTCGCCCCCGACCACACCGGCAACCGTACCCTCGCGGATCACCAGTACCCGGTCGCAGAGACCGAGAAGCTCCGGCAGTTCCGACGAGATGACGACGATGCCGATGCCGGAACGGGCGAGATCGCGTAAGAGCCGGTGGATTTCCGATTTGGCGCCGACATCGATGCCGCGCGTCGGCTCGTCCATCAGGATGACCTTGGGATTGACCGCCAGCTGCTTGGCAATCGCCACCTTCTGCTGGTTGCCGCCCGACAGCGACGAGACCGGCATGTCGATGCCGCCCATCCGCACCCCGAGCCGCCTGGTTAAATCCCGCGCACGATCCGCCTCGGCCTTCGAATTCAACAGGCCGAGCGGCCCGGTCAGCGATTTCAGATCGAGCACGGCAATGTTCTGGGCGATGGACAGCTCCAGGAAGACGCCGGACCCCTTGCGGTCCTCCGAAAGATAGACGACGCCCGCCTGTACGGCCAGCGCATAGGACCGCGCCCGCAGCCGCTGCCCATGCAGTTGCACCTCGCCTTCCCTCACCGGCCGCAATCCGCAAATGCCCTCGGCAATCTCGGTGCGGCCCGAGCCGATCAGCCCGCCGACGCCAAGAATTTCGCCTTGGCGCAATTCGAAACTGACATTGTTGAAGCGATCGCCATCACCAAGATTGCGGACGCTCAAAATGGTCTCGTCCGTCTGCTCGGCCAGCGCCTGCTTTTCCGGATAGAGCTGGGTGATCTCGCGCCCGACCATGCGGCGGACGATATCATCCGGCGTCAGATCGGCGACTTTTTCAGTCGAGACGTAACGCCCGTCACGAAACACGGTCACCCGGTCGCACAGGCTGAAAATTTCGGCCATGCGGTGGCTGATATAGATGATCGAGATGCCCTGCGCCTTCAGATCACGGATGATCCCGAACAACACCTGGGTTTCCGATTCCGTTAGTGCGGCCGTCGGCTCGTCGAAGATCAGCACGCGGCAGTCGAGCGTCAGCGCCTTGGCGATCTCGACCAGCTGCTGGCTGGAAATTGGTAGCTCAGCCACCTTCTGGCGCACGTCGATCGGCGCCAGGCGGTTCATCACACCTTGAGCCTCCCGCTCCAGCCTGCCATAGTTCATGAACGGCGAGCGGCGGCGGTTGGTGGCCGCCATAAACATGTTTTCCGCCACCGTCGCATCGGGGCAGAGCGCGATTTCCTGATGCACGAGGCCAAGTCCGAGCGATTGCGCCACGGCCGGCGAGGTCACCTTGACCGGCGCGCCATCGACGAGCACTTCACCCTCGGTCGGCTGCAACACCCCTGCAATGATATTCATCAGCGTCGACTTGCCCGCGCCGTTTTCGCCGCACAGCGCATGAACCTCGCCCTTTTCCAGACTGAAGCTCACGTCCGTCAACGCCTTCACAGCACCAAAATGCTTGCTGACATTGCGGATTTCCAGAACCGGCATCGGCGCCATGGCATGCTTCTCCCTACGTTTGCGGCGGCTGTCCGGGGCATGAAGCCCCGGACAGCCGGCACCTACAGCGCCGCGCGTCTTTCAGACGCGCAAAGGTCGCTGTACGCTTTGGCCTGCTGCATAATTTGTCCTTAAATCGATACCGATTTAAGGATTATGCAGTGGGCTTACTCCTCGATGCCCTTCGTACCACGCCGCTTCAGGTACTTGTCCCAGTAGAAGTCGTCGGCATTGTCGGCGGTGACGATCGACAGGCCGTTATCGACGAAGGGAATGCTCATCGGGTTGAAGCCGACGCGCTTGGCGTCGTTCATCGGGTCGATCAGTTCCGGGTGTTTGGCAAGCCAGAGCAGCATGAAGCCCATGTAACCCTGCATGCCCTGGTTCGGGTTGATCGAGCCAAACACTTCGCCCGCCTTGATCATGTCGAGAATGTTGGCGTTGACGTCCGCGCACATCACCAGGATCTTGCCGCCGCTTTCCTTGTTGGCCTGCGACGCGCCGATGGCCGAGTTGGCCTCCGGCATGAACACGGCCCCGAGGTTCGGATTGGCCTGGATGAGGCTCGAAAGCGCCTGATAGGCTTTGGTCGGATCCTGGTTGGAAGCAGCACGGCCGACCAGCTTCATGTCCGGATATTTTTCAGTCATGCGGGCGATGAAGGCGGCGATGCGCTTGTCATGGTTGTCCTGGCCCGGATTTTCCAAAACGGCATATTCGCCCTTGCCACCCATCTTCTCGGCGATCGCGTCGGCGGCATAGGTGCCTTCGCGGGTATTGTCCGAGGTGATGAACGAGATGCGCTTGGAAAGCGGCGCATCGGCGGCGAAAGTAACGACAGCCGTGCCCTGGTCGATCGCCCGGTTGATCGGCTCGATGAACGGGTCGGAGTTCATCGGATGGACGAGGATACCGGCTGGGTTCTGGGCCAGTGCCTGGTCGAACGTGGCGATCTGCTTGTTGACGTCATATTCCGGCGTGCCGGTATAGGCGGTCTCGCAGCCGAGCTGCTGGCCCGCCTGCTTGAACATTTCATAGACCGGGAACCAGTATTCGACGCCCGAGACCATGACGTTCATGACGTATTTTTCGCCCGGCTTGCAGCGGAACGGATTGTCCGTTTCAGCAGCGGCAGCGCCGGCGAAAAGCGTCGATGCAAGGACCGCCAATGCGGTCGAGCTTAGAAATTTGCGCAAGATTCCTCCTTGAGGCCGAAGCCCCTCCCAAATACCCGGCGGCGCCTGATCGGCGGCCCGATGATCCAATGAAGACCGGAGTTCCTCCTCGAAGTCCGGTATGGGCAGATAATCGCAACAACCGAGCAAAGTCAATATAATTCATACTATGAAATATATTTCACACATTCGGATGCCCTAGCTGTGAAGAACGCGAAATCCTGCGCGTTTGCTGCAAACACCCAACCCATTCGCCGGACCACTGCAAAACCGCCACTTCCACCGTCATCGCACGCCGTTCAGGCTGTTGTCAGCCCAAACGGCAAAGCTGATCCCATCGCAACGGCCGCTGGTGGATTTGATGCACGGATTTTGGAAGCCGGCTTTGATGGCAGGCTGCGCCGCAGCGGTGGGGCTTGGAACCTATCTGTTCGCCATTCAGGCCACCGGTAATTTTGCCGAAGTCGTGCCGGGCGCACTCTATCGTTCAAACCAGCCAACGGCCCTGAATGTGGCCGATTATGCGCAGCGCTACGGCATCAAGACCATTGTCAACCTGCGCGGAAGTGGCCAGGGGGCGGCCTGGTATAAGGATGAGGTTGCGGCAGCCCGCAGCCTCGGCATCAAGCATATCGATTTCAGGATGTCGGCCACCCAAGCCTTGACGATCGAGGAAACAAACACCCTCGTCACCCTGTTGCGCGATGCGCCGAAACCCATCCTCATCCATTGCAAATCGGGCGCCGACCGGACCGGTCTTGCCTCCGTGCTCTATCTGAACCGGATTGCCGGCGCAGACGAGGATACGGCCGAACGCCAACTGTCGATCCGCTTCGGCCATTTCAGCATTCCTTTCCTCTCGCCGACCTATGCGATGGACGCGAATTGGGAAAAACTTGAAAACCTCTACGGTCTGTCAGGCTGATGACGAATATCGTCGGGATCTACCGAAATCCAAACGCCGTTCGGTTTCTCCGCTCAGGACACCGCGCGTCAACTGAGGTGAGACGGACCCCTTGGCAAACCAGCACTGCCGACGTCCCCTGCCCCGCCGAACGTCCTTCTCGGCCATCAGCGGCATTTGTGGGGTTATGGCGTGAGCCTGTCGGGCGCTGACGGAGGGATGGGTGCGAGACGCTATGTCTGTTCGGTGGCTTGAAAGGCGATTGATCCTTTTCCGCTGCCCTTTGCCCTCCTTCGGCCTCTTCGCTTATCCTCCGAACGCAGCAAAGCCCGCCTCCGTTTCCGGATGGCGGGCTTTTTGTGTGTTTTTCGTATCGATTTGGTTGCGGGGGCAGGATTTGAACCTGCGGCCTTCAGGTTATGAGCCTGACGAGCTACCGGGCTGCTCCACCCCGCGTTATCCGTGCAAATCCCTGTGGGATTTGTCGCGTTACCAGCGTTTTGCGTTAGCAAAATCGCGTCTGTGTATCTCTGCATTCTGCGCGGCAGAATGTCGGAACCGTGCAATCCCTTTCGGGATTTGTCGCGTCACCAGCGTATTCGGCGAAGCCGAATATCGCGACAAGGAAACCGCCTTATGGCGGTTTTCGTCAATAGCGCAAACCGAAGGTTTGTCGCTTACAGGTTGGGCCGTATTTGCCTTCCCTTGTTCATTTCAGCGCAAATTCGCAGAATTTGTCGCCTTGATGTTCCGTATCAGGCAGAGGCCTTTAGCGGAACCGGCAGCCTTCGAGCGAGAAGACCGCCTTTGAACGTGTATTCCATTATCGGGCATTGTAGCGAAGCAAAAAGGCCGCTTGAGGGCGGCCTGTTTTATCGGCTGGGCCGGCGTTTGTTCGGAGAAGAGAGTGTATTTGGTATTTTTCTTGCCTTTAGCAGACCTGGCAGCGACCTACTCTCCCGCGTCTTAAGACGGAGTACCATTGGCGCAGGGGCGTTTCACGGCCGTGTTCGGAATGGGAACGGG
>NZ_JAFCTR010000005.1:0-313700 GCF_049896125.1 Pararhizobium sp. DWP1-1-3 | reverse complement strand
CGGGGGCGGCAGGGGTAGGGTGCGCGCCGTGCTGTTCATGGCCGCCCTTGTCGCTGCCCGCTACAACCCCGCCCTCAAGGCCTTCCGCGACCGTCTCGTCGCTGCCGGCAAACCCAAAAACGTCGCCATCGTTGCGACAATGCGCAGGCTTCTCACCATTCTCAATGCCATCATCCGGGACAATAAACCATGGCAAAACGCTTGACGAACAAGACAGTCGCTCTCCCCGCTGGGGAGAAGAGAACCAAGCCTAAACGCCTAATTCGCCGCCGCCTTTGCGATCGCCGGATACAGACCTTCCTTCAGGCTGCGTTCATCGAAAGGCCCCACCCGCTTGTAGATGATCGTGCCCGACGCGTCGACCAGGTAGGATTCCGGAATGCCGTAGACGCCCCAGTCGATGGCCGCCTTGCCGCGTGGATCGACGCCGACGGCGGAAAAGGGATTGCCGAGCTCGCCGAGGAACCGCAGCGCATTACCGGTTTGGTCTTTGTAGTTGATCCCGACCACCGTCAGTCTGGAATCCTTGGCCAGTTCGAGAATGATCGGGTTTTCCTCGCGGCAGGGCACACACCAGGAGGCCCAGACATTGACCAGCGTCAACTTGCCCTTGATCGCCGCATCGGTCAGCGGCGGCATTGGAGCCCCTTTGAACGTCGCGCCCTCAAGGGACGGCATATCGAGTGACGGTGCCTTGGTGCCGATCAGCGCAGACGGGATTTCGCTGATATCCCGGCCGGAATCGAGCTGGCTCCAGAAAATCACGGCAAGCCCGGCAAAGATCAACAGCGGCAGCAGCGCAAAGACGATGCGCATCTTGCCCGGCCGGGTGGCTTCGGGCGTGGTGGGGGTTTCGATGCTCATTGTGTCTCTCCGGCTTGCGCCGAACGCCGGCGGATACCGGCGGATTCCAACGTCTGCAATTCGCGGCGGCGGGCGCGCCCGTCGGTCCACACCCAGAAAACGAGAGCAAGCACCGTGAGAGCGGCGATGGCATAGCTGGCAAGAACATAGGTGGTGTGGGTCATCATCGGCTCAGACCTCCCGGCCGGCACTTCGGGCACCCTGACGGCGCATCGAGGTCACCCGGCGGCGCCAGATCTCGTTGCGCATGGCGGCGATGTGCAGGGTGAAGAACAGCATGGTGAAGGCAACCGCCATCACCAGCAATGGTCGCAGGAATTCCGGGTCGATCGCCGAGCCGCCGAGCCTCAATACGCTTGCCGGCTGATGCAGCGTGTTCCACCATTCGACCGAGAACTTGATGATCGGGATGTTGACGAAGCCGACGAGGATCAGCACGGCCGAAACCTTGGCCGCCTTGCCGGGTTCCTCCATGGCACGGTTGAGCGCCATCAGCCCGAGATACATCAGGAACAGCACGAAGACCGAGGTCAGACGCGCGTCCCACACCCACCAGGCGCCCCACATCGGCTTGCCCCAGAGCGAACCGGTGACCAGCGCCAGAAAGGTAAAGGATGCACCGATCGGCGCTGCGGCCCGGGCTGCGACATCGGCCAGCGGATGGCGCCAGACCAGCGTGCCGAGCGCCGAAACCGCCATCACCGAATAACACATCATCGACAGCCAGGCGGCGGGCACATGCACATACATGATGCGCACCGTCTCGCCCTGCTGGTAATCGCCTTCGGTGGTGAAGGACAGATAGAGCCCGGCGGCAAACAAAAGCACCGTCAATCCGGCAAACCACGGCAGGACGCGGGCGGCCAGGGCCAGAAACCGGGTCGGGTTGGCAAGATCGCTGAATTTTCGAATGGCCAGACTGTTTTCGCTCATGATGGTTCTTTAGCGTGCAACGGGCTTCTCTTCAATAAAGGGGCATCAATCACATTTGCGTCAGAGCGCCGCGCGTTCAAAAGGGCGCGTGACGCTCTGCCACCGATTTCTAGTCCGACGCAGACCGGAGCGCCAAGGCGGCGGCCAGCGGGCCGATGACCGCAAAGAACAACGTGATCGCAATCAGGATCAGCAGGGGCGGCAGAAATGGCGCCGGGTCCTGAACGGCGGCATAGGCGGCGCTGACGCCGAAGATCAGCACCGGGATCGCCAGCGGCAGGACGAGGATCGACACCAGCAATCCACCGCGCGGCAGGGTAACCGCCACGGCAGCGCCAGTTGCGCCGATGAAGGTGATGGCAGGGGTGCCGACCAGCAGCGTCAGCATGGTTGCGCCGATCGCAATCTCGCTCATGTTCATGAACAGACCGAGCAGCGGCGCGGCGATCACCAGCGGCAGCCCGGTCGCCGTCCAGTGCGCCAGGCATTTCACCAGCACCGTCAGCACCAGCGGCGCCTCCTGCATCAGCATCAGGTCCAGCGACCCATCCTCGCGCTCCGCCTGGAACAGCCGGTCGAGACCAAGCAGCGAGGCGAGCAGCGCACCGATCCACAGAATTGCCGGGCCGATGCGGGACAGGAGATTGAGATCGGGGCCGACGGCAAAGGGAACCACGGCAACGACCGTCATGAAAAACAGCACGCCGATCAGGGCGCCGCCGCCAGCGCGGACAGAGAGTTTGAGGTCGCGGAGGAAGAGGGCGATCATGATATGGCCCACCCAAACGGTGTGCGTGAGAAAGTCCCCTCCCCAACCCCTCCCCACAAGGGGGACGGACTAACCCGGAGCATCGACCTCGCCAAACCACAAGGAACACCACTTGCGGGAAGCCTTGAGTTTGGGCGAAGGGCAGCGGCATGGAAGCCCCTCCCCCTTGTGGGGAGGGGTTGGGGAGGGGTCTTCGTCAAGCAAAGCATTTTCAAACCACTTCCCCCACTCCCGCAAACCCCGTCATCCGCAACTGCCGCGCCGTCACCTCCAGCGGCTGATGCGTCGCCGCTACCACAACTCCGCCTGCACCCAGATGCCGCTCCACCAGTCCCGCAAACAGCCCGTCCGCCGCCGCATCGAGTGCGGCCGTCGGCTCGTCGAGGATCCAGACCGGCCGGTAGGCGACCAAGAGCTTGGCCATCGCCATGCGCCGTTGCTGCCCGGCCGAGAGATAACCGAAGGGAAGGTGCGAAATTCCGCCAAGGCCGAGTGCTTCCGCCGCCTCCTCGATGCCGATGCCGGAACCACCTGCCGAATCACCCATGAAGGATTTCCAAAAGGAGAGATTTTCTTCAACGGTCAGCTCGTGCTTCATCGCATTGCGGTGGCCGAGATAGTGGCAGAGCTCGCGCGGATGACCGATATCGGCTGATGTATCGTCCAGCCGGACAGTGCCGGATTCAGGCGTCAGAAGCCCCGCCAGAACGCGCAGCAATGTCGACTTGCCCGACCCGTTCGGACCGGTGACGACCAAGGCTTCTCCGGCCGCAACAACGAACGAAATATCGTGGAAAATCAGGTCCTCACCGCGTTTCGCACTGAGGCCTTCGACACGCAGGCGGATCGGCATTCACATTCCCTTTACGACGTTCGTCGCAGCGCAAAAAAATTGTCTCAAATTGAGGACGGATGGTCTGGCACGTTCCGGAGAAATTATCTATAACCGCCCCAACACGCCAGCGGTCGGCGTGAATTTCATCCTAGCGCCGAACTTGGAATGATTTCCACGTACGGACAGCGGAAATGGCCGTACCCGCATCCCATATCGCGCTTTAAATGCGTTCGGGCGTTCGTGCGTCACGTTTTGGCGATCTAACGGAACGGGGTATTCCAGTGTCCAAATCCCTAGACAGTTTCAATTGTCGTTCGACGCTTTCCGTCAACGGCGTAGACTACGTCTATTACAGCCTGCCGAAGGCGGAAGAAAACGGCCTCGCCGGCGTTTCAAAGCTTCCTTATTCGATGAAGGTTCTGCTTGAGAACCTCTTGCGCTTCGAAGACGGGCGGACGGTCACCAAGGAGAATATCCTGGCCGTTGCCGACTGGCTGAACAACAAGGGCCGCGAAGAAAACGAAATCGCCTACCGCCCGGCCCGCGTGCTGATGCAGGACTTCACCGGCGTTCCCGCCGTCGTCGATCTGGCCGCGATGCGCGACGCGATGGTTTCGCTCGGTGGCGATCCGGAAAAGATCAACCCCCTGGTTCCCGTCGACCTCGTCATCGACCATTCGGTCATCGTCGACGAATTCGGCACGCCAACGGCCTTCGCCCGCAATGTCGAGCTCGAATACGAGCGCAACGGCGAGCGCTACCGCTTCCTGAAATGGGGCCAGCAGGCCTTCAAGAATTTTCGCGTCGTTCCTCCGGGCACCGGTATCTGTCACCAGGTGAATCTTGAGTATCTCGGCCAGACCGTCTGGACCAAGGAAGAAGACGGCGAGATCACCGCCTATCCGGATACCTGCGTCGGCACCGACAGCCACACGACCATGATCAATGGTCTTGGCGTTCTCGGCTGGGGCGTTGGCGGTATCGAAGCGGAAGCGGCCATGCTCGGCCAGCCCGTTTCCATGCTCCTGCCTGAAGTCATCGGTTTCAAGCTGACCGGCAAGCTCAAGGAAGGCGTTACCGCGACCGACCTCGTGCTGATGGTCGTGCAGATGCTGCGCAAGAAGGGCGTCGTTTCCAAGTTCGTCGAATTCTTCGGCTCGGGCCTCGACAACATGACTTTGGCCGACCGCGCAACGATCGGCAACATGGGTCCGGAATATGGCGCGACCTGCGGCTTCTTCCCGGTCGATTCCGAAACCATCAACTACCTCACCATGTCCGGCCGCGAAGAACAGCGCATCGCGCTGGTCGAAGCCTATTCCAAGGCACAAGGCATGTGGCGTGACAATGACGGTTCCGATCTGGTCTTCACCGACACGCTCGAACTCGATCTCGGTCAGGTTGTTCCGGCCATGGCCGGCCCGAAGCGTCCGGAAGGCCGCATCCCGCTGGAAAACATCGCATCCGGTTTTGCCGGTTCGCTGGAAGGCGAATACAAGAAGCCGGGCCAGCTCGACATGCGCTATGCCGTCGAAGGCGCGGATTACGATATCGGTCACGGCGACGTGGCGATTGCCGCCATCACGTCCTGCACCAACACGTCCAACCCCTCGGTTCTGATCGCTGCCGGCCTTCTCGCCCGCAACGCCGTCGCCAAGGGCCTGAAGACCGCACCATGGGTCAAGACATCGCTCGCACCTGGAAGCCAGGTTGTCGGTGAGTACCTGTCCAAGTCCGGCCTGCAGGATTCGCTGGATGCACTCGGCTTCAATCTCGTCGGCTTCGGCTGCACGACCTGCATCGGCAATTCCGGCCCGCTACCGGCACCGATCTCCAAGACGATCAACGAGAAGGGCCTGATTATGTCCGGCGTTCTCTCGGGCAACCGCAACTTCGAAGGCCGCATCTCGCCGGACGTTCAGGCGAACTACCTCGCCTCGCCGCCGCTGGTCGTCGCCTATGCGCTCGCCGGTACGGTCCAGAAGGACCTCACTACCGAGCCGCTCGGCATCGGCAGCGATGGACAGCCGGTGTTCCTCAAGGACGTCTGGCCGACATCGCAGGAAATTCAGGAATACATCCTGAAATACGTCACACGCGCACTCTACGCATCGAAATATGCCGACGTGTTCAAGGGCGACGCCAACTGGCAGGCCGTCCAGATTCCGGAAGGCCAGACCTACGCCTGGGACGACAACTCGACCTATGTGCAGAACCCGCCCTACTTCGTCGGCATGGGCAAGACCGGTTCGGGCATCTCCGACATCAAGGGCGCCCGCGTCCTTGGCCTGTTCGGCGACAAGATCACCACCGACCACATCTCGCCGGCCGGATCGATCAAGGCAGCGTCGCCTGCCGGTGCCTACCTGATCAACCACGGCGTCGGCATTGCCGACTTCAACCAGTACGGCACGCGCCGCGGCAACCATGAAGTGATGATGCGCGGCACGTTTGCCAATATCCGCATCCGTAATCACATGATGGGCCCGAACGGCAAGGAAGGCGGCTACACGATCCACTATCCTTCGAAGGAAGAGATGTCGATCTACGACGCCGCCATGCAGTACAAGGCCGAAGGCGTGCCGCTGGTCATCTTCGCCGGCGTCGAGTACGGCAACGGTTCGTCGCGTGACTGGGCTGCCAAGGGTACCAACCTTCTCGGCGTCAAGGCCGTGATCGCCCAGTCGTTCGAGCGTATCCACCGCTCCAACCTCGTCGGCATGGGCATCGTGCCCTTCGTCTTCGAGGAAGGCACGACTTGGGAATCGCTCGGCCTGAAGGGCGACGAGAGCGTCACGATCGACGGTCTCGCCAATGTCCAGCCGCGTGAAAAGCGCGTCGCCAGGATCACCTATGCCGACGGCACGGTGAAGGACGTTCCGCTGATCTGCCGCATCGATACGCTCGATGAGGTCACCTACATGAACAATGGCGGCATCCTGCAGACGGTTCTGCGCGATCTCGCTGCCTGATGGCATCACGAATGCTGACATGAACGAAACCGGGGCTTTCACGAGCCCCGGTTTTTTTGTGATCACCGGAGCCTCAAGCCTCACTCCAACGTGATTTTCCGTTGAAAGAGGAGCAGCGTATGAAGGATGCCGACAGAGGCTTTACGCCGGTACAACACGGTTAAGCTGCCGACCTTGAAATGCCACACCCTCGAAATGGAAGTCCCGATGTCTGGATCAAGCACCGTTCGCCGCATCATGCTCGCCTTTGGCCTCGGCCTCATGGCGATGCCGGCTATGGCCGAAGATGCGGTAAAGCCGGCAGGCGTCGTGGAACTGTTCACCAGCCAGGGCTGCTCCTCTTGCCCGCCGGCGGACGCGGCTTTGAAAACGCTGATCGACGACGGCAAGGTCGTGGCGCTCTCCTATCATGTCGATTACTGGAACTATCTCGGCTGGGCCGACACGCTGGCCTCGAAGGACAATACTGCCCGGCAATATGCCTATGCGAAAATGTTCGGCCGTAGTGGTGTCTACACGCCGCAGGCGGTGCTCAACGGCCGCGACCACATCAACGGCGCCGATCTCGACGGAATCAACAATCGCTTGTCGGCAATGAAGGCAACGGGGGACGGGCTTGCCGTTCCAGTCTCCGCCAGCGTCCGCAAAGACGAGATCGATATCAGGATCGGGGCCGGCACAGGCAAGGCCAATGTCGTCGTCGTCTATTTCAATCGCCAGCAGCTCGTCGATGTCAAGAAGGGCGAAAACAGCGGCAAGACGATTTCCTATTGGCACTCCGTCCGCGACATCCAGACGATCGGCATGTGGGACGGCAAGCCTGCCAGTTTCGTGTTGCCCGCGTCCATCCTCAACGAAGGCGAAAACGGCGGCTGTGCGGTGCTTCTACAGCAGATGAAAGACAATGAAACGCCCGGCGCCATCGTTGGTGCCACAACTGTCATGGCAACTACTGCTCAATGACGGACTAGCTTTTTAAGCTTGATCTGGTTCGGCCCGGCAGCATCGAGGGGCTGGGGCTGAGGGTTCGAAGATGCCGGACCGAACCGGCCACATTTCGCAGGCGCAGACAGCACCCGCTCGATATGGCGTGTGGAGTAACCGCGTCCGAAGGACGCTTTGGCTAGCCACTCCATTGCTGCACCCGCTGAGGACAGAAAAATCCTTAACGCACATGCAGGCCGGACACTCGGAAGGACTCCCTCGCGCCAACGATAGGGAGTTTCCCTGTCAAATGGGGCGTCGGTTTGTTTAAAATGCGGCACGCCGAAAAAAGTCACCCACTATTTCGACGGGCCTTGCGGCTTGCATTTCAGCCAAGGTCAGGCAAACTGTAACCGTCCTGTCACAATATAAGGCCGGAGTACCGATGACTGATCAGCCGGATTTGCCGCAAGGCGAGACCCGTTCCGAAAGGCAGAAATCGTCCGATGTGGTTGTTAACCTGCACGAATATCGCAGCAGCAATCAGGACCAACTTCCCATAACCTTCCACCGCCGCGAGCTGGACATGATCCTCCGGGTCTACGGCCGCATGGTCGGCGAAGGCGAATGGCGCGACTATGCGATGGACCACCTGCGTGACAAGGCCGTCTTCTCGGTTTTCAAGCGGTCGGGTGAAATGCCGCTGTTTCGGATCGAAAAGAACCCGAAACTGTCTGCCAGGCAAGGCGCCTTCAGCGTCGCCAATACCCATGGCATGATCCTGAAGCGTGGCCATGACCTGCAGCAGGTTCTCAAAGTCTTCGACAAGATGCTGAAGGTCATCAAGACCTGAGTTAGCCCCGGTAGAGCGTATCGGGGTAGACGCCCGGCTCCGGATCGGTCGTCAGCCCCTCGCCGAGCGGCAATTGCATGATGATCGTATCGAGCCAGCGGCCGTGCTTGAAACCCGTGCCCTTCATAAGCCCGCCATGCTCGAAACCGGCCGCACGATGGACGGCGACCGAAGCTGGATGCGCGCCGCCGATGACGGCGACCATCTGGCGGAAGCCCAGCGTTGTGCAGAGCCGGATCAGTTCAGCCAGCAGCGCCTTGCCCACACCACGCCCCCGCGCCTCCGGTGCCAGATAGATCGAATCCTCGACCAGGAAACGGTAGGCCGTGCGGGTCCGGAATGCCGAGGCATAGGCGTAACCCAAGAGGATGCCGTCCGCATCGACCGCAACGATATAGGGATAGCCATTGCCGGTGATCACCGAAAAGCGCGAGGCCATTTCAGATTCATCCGGCGCCGTCATCTCATAGGAGGCGACGCCGTTCAGCACGGATTCCCGATAGATCGCTGTAATAGCGGGAATGTCGGATGGGGTCGCATCGCGCAGGATAAAGGACATGGGCAGACCTGTCTGGAAGAGGTTTGTCTCGTCTGCCATATCGCATCCGACCATTCAAGCGGGCCGCCTTGCCAAAATGCAGGCAACAAAAAAGGCGGCCGAAGCCGCCTTTATCAGAAGTATCCGGTTCCGGATTAATTGCGGTTTCCGAGGAAACGCAGCATGAACAGGAACAGGTTGATGAAGTCGAGATACAGCGTCAGCGCGCCCATAATGGCCTTGCGGCCAGCGGCTTCGGCACCGTCTGCTTCGAAATACATTTCCTTGATCTTCTGGGTATCGTAGGCGGTGAGGCCTGCGAAGATCAGAACACCGATAGCCGAGATCGCAAAATCAAGCGCCGACGAGGCCAGGAAGATGTTGACGATCGAAGCGATGATCAGGCCGAACAGACCCATCATCAGGAATGAACCCATGCCGGACAGGCTACGCTTGGTGGTGTAGCCGTAGAGCGACAGAGCGCCGAACGAAGCGGCCGTGACGAAGAACGTCTGGGTGATGCTCTGGCCGGTATAGATCAGGAAGATCGACGACAGCGAGAGGCCCATCAGGCCTGCATAGACCCAGAAGGTCGTCTGCGCGGCCGACACGCTCATCGAGTTGATGCGGAAGCTCATGTAGAACACCAGAGCCAGCGGCGCGAGCATGACCACCCACTTCAGCGGGCTCACATAGATCGCCTGGCCGAACGCCGTCAGTTGTCCGTCCGCAAAAGCGAACTGAAACGCAGCGTAGGCAGCGATACCGGTGATTGCCAGACCGAGGGCCATCAGGTTGTACACCTTGAGCATATAGGTGCGCAGACCTTCGTCGATTACGGCCCCCGCCTGTGCGCCGGCAGGCGACATTCGGGTTTGGTAGTTTCTAAGATCAGCCATTGTTTCCTCTTTAAAAGCCCCGGTTAAGTTTACGGTGTCGGGCGGTAAGGGCGCATCCTTGAAAGGTGCCAGCCACTTAACCCAGGCGCCGCTGCGGGGCTCCAGCATGCCTGTGCTGAATATGATGTCGAAATATGACTTACACAAGACCGGCAGCCCTGAGAATCAGCCGAAAAGCGGATTCTCAGGCATTCGGGGGTTAGCGTTAACGGTTAACTGGGCGCTTAGAGCTCGCGCAGGACGGGTGCAGCCTTCTGCCCGAGCACCCGCCAGGTGCCGGCCAGGCCGAAACCGACCGTGACGACGAGAGCGACAGCCATGGTGATCAGGGCCACGTCCGGCAGGAAGGAGGACGGCAAGCTCATGATTTTGCTGACCACGAACCATGCAGCGACCCCGCCGGCAAAGAGCGCGAAGATCGCCGTCGATAGCCCGAGGATGGCATATTCGTAGCAGAAGGCGCGGATCAGCGTCGAGCGTGTAGCGCCCAGTGTTTTCAAGACGACGGCATCATGGGTGCGTGCCCGGTTGCCGGCCGCAAGCGCCCCGGCCAGCACCAGGATCGATGCAACCAGCGCCACGGCAGCGGCGGCACGGATGGCCGTTGCCAACTGGCCGACCAGCACGTTGATGATATCAAGCGCGTCCTTGACCCGGACACTGGTGATCGTCGGGTAAGCATTGGTGACGGCCTTGAGCGTGGCTGCCTCCTCCTGCGCCGTCGCACCCGGATCGATCACGGTGGCCAGCCAGGCATGCGGCGCACCGGCAAAGGTGTTGGGCGAGAACACCATCACGAAATTGATCGACAGGGATTCCCACTCGACCTTGCGGAAGTTGGCGATCCGGGCGGTGAGATTGCGGCCGAGTACATTGACGGTGACGGTATCACCGATCTTCAGGCCGAGTTCACCCGCCTCTTCCGACGAAAACGACACCAGCGGCTCGCCGGTATAATCCGGTGCCCACCAGTCGCCCTCGGTCAATGTCGAATTTTCGGGCTTGTTCTTGGCATAGGTGATGCCCCGGTCGCCGCGCAGGACCCATTGACCGGCAGCGGGAACGTTCATCTTGGTGACGTCCTGGCCGTTGAAGGCGAGGATACGGCCGCGCAGCATCGGCACTTCGATGACCTTGCCCTCCGGCAGGCTTGTCTGCAGCAGGGAGCGGAACCCCTCGACCTCGGCGCTCTGGATATCGACGAAGAAGAAGTTCGGCGCCCGCTCCGGCAGGTTGCCGGTCAATTCGCGGCGCAGGTTGCCGTCGATCAGCGCCAGCGTCACCAGAAGCGCCAGGCCAAGCCCGAGCGACAGGACCACCGAGGGCGTCAGCGCGCCGGGGCGATGAATATTGCCGATGGCAAGCCTGAGTGCCGGCGAATTGACGCGCGGCGCCCGGCGGGCAAGCATGGCGACCAGAATGGCGACACCGCGCAGCACGACGAAGGAAAATGCGATGGCTCCGAGGAATGTCAGCGAAATCGTCCGGTCATAGGCCGTGAGGATCGCAAGGCCTGCGAGAGCACCGAGGCAAAGGGCAGCGGCCACAAGATAAGGCCAGGACGGCAGACGCGCCCGCTCGAACCCCTGTTCACGAAACAGCGCGGTTGCCGGCACTTCGCGGGCATGACCGAGCGGCAGGATGGCAAAGGCGAGCGAGGTCAAAAGGCCGAACACGGCGGCAAGGCCGAGTGCGCCCGGGTAGAGCTGGAACGCCGTCGATACCGGCAAGACACCCGCAAGGAATTGCGCTGCAATGAACGGGATGAGCGCGCCGAGCACAAGCCCGATGCCGATGCCGATAAAGGCAATCAGCAGGATCTGGATGAGATAGATGGTGGTGACCATCGAGGCCGGGGCGCCGACGCATTTGAACGTGGCGATGACGCCGCGTTTGGAGTCGAGATAGGAGCGCACGGCGTTGGCCACACCGACACCGCCGACGATCAGCGCCGTCAGCCCGACCAGGGTGAGGAACTGCGAAAAGCGGGTAATATTCGCCGTCAGTGCCGGAGCGGCGTTCTGGCTGGTGCGCACCGACCATCCGGCCTGCGGAAACTTTTCCTCCGCCTGCCTGCGCAAGGCCGGCACGCTGGAGCTATCGGCGACCTTCACCTTGTAGGTATGCTCGACCAGGCTTCCCGTCTGCACGAGACCGGAAGCGTCGAGCGCCTGTTTCGAGATCAGCAGGCGGGGCGCAAACCCGAAACCGTCCGACAGGGCGTCCGGTTCGCGCACAATCGTGCCGGCGACGCGGACGCGCGCGGTCCCGAGCAGGATTTCATCGCCGGTCTTGATGCCGAGACGCTCAAGCAAAAGTGGCGCGGCAAGCGCTTCGTAAACGCCATTGTCTTCAGCGATCATATCGCCAAGCGGTGCCACCGGTTCGCTATCGAACGTACCGTAGAGCGGATAGGCGCCATCAACGGCTTTCAGCTCGACCAGCGCCTGGTTGGAGCCATCCGGAAGCCGCGCCATCGAGCGGAGACCGGACGAGACAGAGACCATGCCAAGGCTGTCGATGAACACTTTTTCCTCGTCGGTTGCGACGCGGTTGTTGAGCTCGAAGCGGATGTCACCGGCGAGAAGCTCGCGCCCCTGGCTGGCGATCGAGCCGGTGATCGACTGCGACAGCGAGTTGACCCCGGCGATCGCCGCCGTTCCGAGCGCTACGCAGGCGAGAAAAATGTAGAACCCCCGCAGACCGCCGCGCATTTCGCGCAATGCCAGGCGGAAGGCCAGTCCAAGACGGAAACCGCCGAAAGCAGCGGCCCTCATGCGGACGCGACCTTGGATAGCGAAGCGGAAACCGATGGTTCATGACCGGAGCCGGAGACGATCTCGCCGGAACGGACCCGCACCTGGCGCGAGCAGCGGGCAGCAAGCGACGTGTCATGGGTGACCAGAACCAGCGTCATGTCGCGCTCGGCCTGCTTGGAGAAGATCAGATCTGCAACCTGCTTGCCGGTTTCGGCATCGAGATTGCCAGTCGGCTCGTCGGCGATCAGAAGTTTTGGCGATGGCGCCAGCGCCCGGGCAATGGCAACGCGCTGCTGCTCGCCACCCGACAGTTGTCCGGGATAATGCGACAGCCGTTCACCGAGGCCGACGGAGATCAGCTCCTGCCGGGCGATCTCGAAGGCGTCGCGGACATTGGCAAGCTCAAGCGGCACGGCGACGTTTTCCAGCGCCGTCATGTTGGGGATGAGATGAAAGGACTGGAAGACGATGCCGATATTGCGGCCACGGAATTCCGCCACCCGGTCTTCGCTCAAGCCGTGCAGTGGCGTGCCGTCGATGACGATCTCGCCGCCGTCGAGGCGTTCGAGACCCGCAAGAACCATCAGCAAGGTCGACTTGCCGGATCCGGAAGGACCGACGATGCCAACGGATTCACCCGCATCAATCAACAGATTCATACCCTTGAGAACATGAACGGACGCAGCGGCCTGGCCGAGGGTCAGATCCGCATTTTTCAGGTCGATCATGGTTTTTGCCAAGGGAAACTGTCCTATATGTACAATATGAAGGTTGCCGGAACGGCTGACTTTTACCGATTTAAGGGCACGGTCATGCGAATAAAAGGTTTCTGTACATTTTTGTTGGCGATCACGGCAATTGTGATCACGCCGGCAATCAGCCGCGCTGAGCCGGTTAGCCTCGTCGGCTTCGGCGATAGCTTGATGGCCGGCTACCAGCTGCCGGCCGCGGATGCCTTCCCGGCCCGGCTCGAAAAAGCCCTGCGCGAGAAGGGCCACGACGTGACGATCAGCAATGCCGGCGTCTCCGGCGACACGACATCAGGCGGTCTGGCGCGGATCGACTGGTCGGTTCCGGATGGCACCAAAGGCGTCATTCTCGAACTTGGCGCCAACGATGCCCTGCGCGGCATCGCGCCCGAGGAAAGCCGAAAGAACCTGGTCGCCATGATCGAGAAGCTCAAGTCCCGCGGCATTGCCGTGCTTCTGGTCGGCATGATGGCCCCGCCGAACATGGGTGCCGATTATGCCGCGCGGTTCAATCCGATCTATCCGGAACTTGCCAAGGCCAACGGCCTTGAACTCTATCCGTTCTTCCTCGACGGAGTAGTCGAAGATGCCAAGCTGAAGATCGAGGACCGCATGCATCCCAACGGCGATGGCATCGGCGTCATGGTCGAACGCTTCCTGCCATCCGCCGAACGTTTCCTTCAATCGCTCTCGACAGGAGGCTGACACTAACCAATCCAGAACTATTTGCTTGTTCAGCGTCTGTTAATCGCGTTGGATAAATATTGCAGGTGCGAAATTATAATTGCTTCCAGCAGGCAAGCATGATTCGCTGGGTTATCTTCAAGAGATTCGGGGAGCTCGTTATGCCGAGACTTTTCACCGCCCTCGAGATACCGCGTAATGCCGCAATGAGCCTCTCATTGTTGCGTGGTGGTCTTCCCGGTGCCCGTTGGATCGATGTGGAGAATTACCACATCACTCTTCGCTTCATCGGTGACGTCGAAAACCGCACTGCCGACGAGATCGTCGACCGGCTGGACCGCATCGAACGCCCGGAATTCCAGCTGCAATTGACCGGCACCGGCGCCTTCGGCTCGAAGAAACCGCATTCGGTCTGGGCGGGTGTCAGCAATCCGCCGGAACTCTATGCCCTCCAGGCCGAAATCGAGCGGATATGCCAAAGGCTCGGCCTGCCCGCCGACCCGCGCAAATTCACCCCGCATGTAACGCTTGGCCGGTTGCGGTCGTCGCGGGTCGAGGATGTGGTCAGCTACCTCTCCGGCCGCGGCGGCTTCTATACCAACCCCTTCACCGTCTCCCGCTTCGTGCTTCTGTCGTCGCGCGATTCGGTTGGCGGCGGCCCTTATGTCACCGAAGAAGTCTTCCCGCTCTACGAGCGCTCGTCGAGCCTGCCGGTGAGCGACGTGCATCCCTCAAAGAGCATGTTGTAGACGGTCTCGAAGCCCTCCGGCCCCTCATAATAGGGGTCGGGAACATCGCGGGAGGTTCCTAGCATATAGTCGAGAAACAGGTGCAGCTTGTGCTGTGCCTCGGGCGGAGCCAGCGCGCGCAGATGAGCCAGATTGCTTCGGTCCATCGCAAAAATCAGATCGAAAGCTTCGAAATCACCGGGTTTGACCTTGCGGCAGCGCTGACCGGCAATATCGATCCCATGTTTGCGTGCAACCGCGATCGAGCGCCGATCCGGCGGATCGCCGATATGCCAGCCACCGGTACCGGCCGAATCCACATCCACCAAACCATCCCCTGCGACATGCCGTAGAATTCCCTCGGCCAAGGGAGAGCGGCAGATATTGCCGAGACAGACAAACAGAATTCTGGCAGGTTTCATGCTATCCAACAGGGCCCGAGAAAAGGTTGAACCTATCTCCGGGTGCCGCGTTGTGAAACTGGAAATACCGGTTGCCGCTGTCAAAAAAACTGGAGGGGATTGTGCCATGAAACAGGAAAAGCTCGCCAAGGAAGCCGTTGCCGACAACCTTTCGAAGATGGAGGGATGGGTACTTGCCGAAGATGGGCTGTCGATCTGGAAAGCCTTCCGTTTCAAGACCTTCGTCGAAGCCTTCGGCTTCATGACGGAAAGCGCGATCTCGGCCGAAAAGCTCAACCATCATCCGGAATGGTTCAATGTCTACAACAAGGTGGACGTGACGCTCACCACGCACGATTCGCAAGGATTGACCGAACTCGACTTCAAGCTTGCGGCCAAGATGGACAGGGCAGCGGCGGGCCGGATGCCCGACCACCTTAAATAGGGCATTTGAAATCCCGGCTTTGCTCACCATATGATTTTCCATGACGGATGGGACAAACAAGATGGATGACATCAAGATCGGCGAGATTTTGCTGCCTGGCGAGGAAAGCGAGCAGGAGGCAAAGGCCCGCAAGGTGCGGCGCCGTTTCTGGCCAACCCTGAAACGGGCAATGCGGCAAGTGCCGTTCAGCCGCGACGTCGTTGCCGCCTATTACTGCGCCATGGACCCGGCGACGCCGCTGCGCACGCGCGGTATCCTGCTCGGTGCGCTCGCCTATTTCGTCATGCCGTTCGATTTCATCCCCGACGTCCTGGCCATGGTCGGCTTTTCCGACGACATCGCCGTTTTGACCGCCGCCTTTGCCGCCATCAGCGGTCAGATCAAGGAAATGCACTATCTCAAGGCGGACGAGACCTTGCGCGACAAGCTCCCAGACTGATGAACATCAATACGCACTGTCCACACCGCCTGCTTCGAGCAGCGTTCGCAACTTGCCGAAGGCGAGGCGGATACGGGACTTGACGGTTCCAAGCGGCAGGCCGGTGGCTGCGGAAATCTCCGAGTGCGATTGACCGAAGAAAAACGCCATCTGGATCAGGGTGACCTGTTCGGCAGGCAGTTGTGTCAGCGCAATCCGGACGATCTGTTCGCGATCTGCACTTTCGATTAAATCATCCGGCGCTGGCGGTGCTGCAGGCAGGAGAAGCGGTTCGTGCACGTCAAGCGTCCCGTTACGCTGCCTGCGGGCTGCATCGATGCGGCGATTGCGGGCGATGCGGAAAAGCCAGGTGGAAAGCGAGGATTTTTTCGGGTCGTAAAGGTGGGCCTTCTGCCAAAGGATGACCATCACCTCCTGCACGACCTCCTCCGCTTCCGCAACGCTGGCATTCTGCCGCATTAGGAAAGATTTGAGCCGGGGGGCAAAAAAGTCGAAGAGCTCCGAAAAAGCGGCCTGGTCACGATTGCGTGCGACGGCCACGGCAAGGGCGGCGAAATGCTGTCTGACTTCAACATTCATTCCGCTTTTGATCGCCTCCGGCCTGATTTTCGCAGTATTTCACAACAGGTACAGCGCTTTTGTCAAAGGTCAAACTCTTGCCTGATTCTTTGTGACATAAAACGGCGCCGGGCACGCGTCGGCTGATCGGGCGGTGGCCTGGCAAGCCAAACGTGCAGGGCAGACGGAATTCGGCAATATCCCGCCGGCACCGTTCCCACGCTTGTTTCATTCGGCCGCTTTACCGCCAACCTGAAACTTGAGCCAAGTTTGCTTCGTACTTTGTTCCGTATTAAAGCGGAAAGGTAGCGAATTCGGGGAATGTTGACGGTTTGGTAACCTGAATTAAGTCAAAATCAATGAAATCATGACCATGCGTTGCCCGGCTGATGCTGATCGGGCTTTGGCAGCAAGAAACCGGCAGGACAAGATGTTTGTAAGAAAGCTCAACCTCGCAATCGCACTCGTGCTGGCATTTGCCGGCGTTGCTTCGGCCCAGTCGCCGACCCGCATTCAGCAGTTCAATGCCTGGGGCGCCTATTCCTATCAGGCCGGCGCCGGCAAGGTCTGCTATGTGCTCTCCGTTCCGAAGGACAAGAGCCCGGCCAATGTCGATCACGGCGATGTCTTTTTCCTCGTGTCGCAGCGCCCCGGCCAGAACATCTCCTATGAACCGCAGGCGATGATGGGCTATCCGCTTCAGGAAAGCTCGAAGGTCGTCGTCACCATCGATGCCAAGAACTTCACGATGTTCACCAAGGGCAACTCGGCCTGGGTTGAGAACGCCGCTGAAGAGCCGGCACTCGTAGCTGCGATGAAGACCGGCAAGGCCATGTCGGTTGCCGCCAAGTCGCGCAAGGGCACGCCGACGGCCTATTCCTATTCGCTCTCGGGCATTTCGGCTGCGCTGAAGCAGATCGAAAACTGCAAGTAAGCAGAACACGACCTCAATCCTGTTTCGAAAGGCCGGTTCATCCGGCCTTTCGGCGTTAAGGCCTTCGTCTTTTTGCAGATCTGCCCTGAAGCACCGGAGGGTGACGCCGGGCGAAAACCGTGCTAAAGGCCCGCTCAACGATAGCTGCGCGGATCTTTGACGTTCCCGATGCGCGGCAAACGAACTCTGATCTCAGCATTTACGCGACCGGCTGCAGGCAAAAGCGCTTGAACGGACCTTGCGTATCGCAAACATGGGAAATGGCGAGAATGGCCGCGACTGAAGCACTCGATCTGGACCGCCCCGTCAAGGCGCCCGTCCGCCCAGCCATGATGGCAGAAAAGCCGACGCTGATCGGCCTTTCGCGCGAAGACATGGGCAAGGCGCTGGCCGAAGTCGGCGTTCCGGCAAAGCAGGTCAAGATGCGCTCCAGCCAGCTCTGGAACTGGCTCTATGTGCGCGGCGTTTCCGATTTCGACCACATGACCAATGTGTCGAAGGACATGCGCGAACTGCTGAAGACGCATTTCACCATCGCCCGGCCGGAAATCGTTGAAGAACAGATCTCCACCGACGGCACCCGCAAGTGGCTGCTGCGCTTCCCACCGCGCGGTGCCGGCCGTCCCGTCGAAATCGAAACCGTCTATATTCCCGAAGAAGGCCGCGGCACGCTCTGCGTTTCCAGCCAGGTCGGCTGCACGCTCACCTGTTCCTTCTGTCATACCGGCACGCAGAAGCTGGTGCGGAACCTGACGGCCGAGGAAATTCTCTCGCAGCTGCTGCTTGCCCGCGATCGTCTCGGCGACTTCCCGGACCGCGACACGCCGGCCGGCACCGTCGTCCCCAATGAGGGCCGCAAGGTCACCAACATGGTGATGATGGGCATGGGCGAGCCGCTCTACAATTTCGAGAACGTCAAGACGGCGCTGCTGATCGCAACCGACGGCGACGGCCTGTCGCTGTCGAAGCGCCGCGTCACGCTGTCGACCTCCGGCATCGTTCCGGAAATCTTCCGCACCGGCGAGGAAATCGGCGTCATGCTGGCGATCTCGCTGCATGCGGTGAAGGACGATCTGCGCGACATGCTGGTGCCGATCAATAAAAAGTATCCGCTGAAGGACCTGCTCGACGCCTGCCGCAACTATCCCGGCCTGTCGAATGCCCGTCGCATCACCTTCGAATACGTGATGCTCGAAGGTGTCAACGACACGCTGGAAGACGCCAAGGAACTGGTGCGCCTGTTGAAGGGCATTCCCGCCAAGATCAACCTGATCCCGTTCAACCCCTGGCCGGGCACGAACTACCAGTGTTCGAAATGGGAAGAGATCGAGAAGTTCGCCGATTTCATCAATGCGGCCGGCTATGCTTCGCCGATCCGCACCCCGCGCGGCCGCGACATCCTCGCCGCCTGCGGCCAGCTGAAATCGGACTCCGAGCGCATGCGCAAGGTCGATCGCATGGCATTCGAAGCGATGATGATTGCCAATCATGGCGAGGATTGATCAGCAAATTTGATGGATGCTGGTCTGCAATTGGATTGATTTACGTGTCGAGCCTTCCTAAGACTGCCTAAAAATCAGTCTTGGAGGACACTCATGCGTTCAGTTCTTATTGCTCTTGCGGCAACCGTCGCCCTCACCCTGCCCGCCCGGGCGGAAGATGTCACGGTTGCGGTCACCGCAATCGTTGAACATCCGGCGCTCGATGCCGTGCGTGACGGTGTCAAGGAAACCTTGGCCGCTGCCGGCTACAAGGAAGGCGAGAACCTCAAGTTCCTCTACGAATCCGCGCAAGGCAATCCCGCAACGGCAGCCCAGATCGCCCGCCAGTTCGCCGGCGAAGCCCCGAATGTGATCGTGCCGATCTCGACACCATCGGCCCAGGCCGTTGTCTCCTCGACCCGTGACATTCCAATTGTCTTCACCGCTGTTTCCGATCCGCTCGGCGCCCAGCTGATCAAGGACATGGACAAGCCGGGCGGCAACGTCACCGGTCTTTCCGACCTGTCGCCAGTTGCCGAGCATGTCGCGCTGATCAAGGAAATCCTGCCCAACGTGAAGTCGATCGGTTATCTCTACAATTCCGGCGAGGCAAACTCCGTATCGCTGCTCGCCGTCTTGAAGACCGAAGCCGAAAAGGCTGGCCTGACGGTGGTTGAATCCGCCGCCACCAAGTCGGCCGAAGTCCAGGGCGCAGCCCGTGCGCTGGTCGGCCGCGCCGACGTTATCTACGTGCCCACCGACAACACGATCATCTCGGCGCTGGAAGGCGCTGTTGCCGTGGCCGTTGAAGCCAAGCTGCCGCTGTTCACCGCCGACACGGACTCCGTCTCGCGTGGCGCCGTTGCTGCCCTCGGTTTCAACTATCATGACGTCGGCAAGCAGACCGGCGACATCGTCGTTCGCATCCTGAAGGGTGAAAACCCCGGCGATATCGCCGTCAAGGTTGCCGCCGGCACCGATCTGGTCATCAACAAGGGCTCTGCCGTCAAGATGGGCGTCACCTTCCCGGAAAGCGTTCTCAGCCGCGCCACCCGCGTCATCGAATAAGACCAAGCCGCCTTATATTTGCACAATCTGATTGATTTTGAGCCGCCCTCCTTCCATACGGGGGCGGTTCATTTGTAAAATAAGTCCCGGCTACCGGGCCGGGCTTGACGACGTTGAGAGAGGACCGACAGCGGTGAGCCAAATTGCCTTCTGGGGAGCAGTCGAGCTTGGGCTCGTCTATGCCTTCGTCGCCATCGGCGTCTTCCTTGCCTTCCGCGTGCTCGATTTTCCGGATCTGACCGTCGACGGCTCGTTTCCGCTTGGTGCTGCCGTTGCCGCCGTGCTGATCATCGCCGGCGTCAATCCATGGATCGCCTCGGGCGTCGCCATGATCGCAGGCGCCGCCGCCGGTATCGTCACCGCCATCCTCAACGTCCGCTTCCGCATTCTCAATCTTCTCGCATCGATCCTGACGATGATTGCGCTGTTCTCGGTCAACCTGCGCGTCATGGGCAAGCCGAATGTCGCGCTGATCAATGCAGATACGATGCTGTCGCCCTTCTATGGCCTTGGTCTCCGGGATTTTTACGTTCGCCCGCTGTTCATTGGGCTTCTCGTCGTCGTCGCGGTGATCGCCGTCTGGCGCTTCCTTGAGAGCGATGCCGGACTGGCAATGCGGGCAACCGGCGCCAATGCGCGCATGGCAAGGGCGCAAGGCGTAGACACCAGCCGCCAGATCTATCTCGGCATGGCGCTGTCCAACGCGCTGGTCGCGCTTGGCGGCGCGCTGTTTGCTCAGACCAACGGCTTTGCCGACGTCACCTCCGGCGTCGGCACAATCGTCGTCGGTCTCGCTGCCGTCATCATCGGCGAAACCCTGCTTGGAGCGCGCGGCATCCTGATTGCGCTCATCGGCTGCGTGCTCGGCTCGATCCTCTACCGCATCGCCATCCAATTGGCGCTCTCCACCGATATGCTCGGCCTGCAGGCCTCCGACCTCAATCTGGTCACCGCGGCTCTCGTCACGGTCGCCCTCGTCCTTCCCCGCCTGCGCCGCGGAGGTGCCGCATGATCAAGCTCGACAATATCCAGGTCATCTTCGGCAAGGGTACACCGCTGCAGAAGCAGGCGCTCAACGGCGTCAGCCTGACCATCGAGGAAGGCACCTTCGTCACCGTCATCGGCTCCAACGGCGCCGGCAAATCCACCGTACTCGGCGTGCTCGCCGGCGATGTCATCCCGACCGCAGGCCAGGTAACCATCGGCAACACCGACGTCACCCGCAAGGGCACCGCCGCCCGTGCCGGCCTCGTCGCCCGCGTCTTTCAGGATCCGCTGGCGGGCAGCTGTGGCGCCCTGTCGATCGAGGAAAACCTGGCGCTTGCCGCGCGGCGCGGCGAAAGCCGGGGCCTGACGCCGGCGCTTGGCCCCAAGCGCCGCGAACATTTTCGCGAACGCATCGCCGAACTCAACCTCGGCCTCGAAAACCGCATGCGGGACCGCATGGATCTGCTTTCGGGCGGCCAGCGGCAGGCTGTCTCGCTGGTGATGGCAACGCTTGCAGGCTCGGAAGTGCTGCTGCTCGACGAGCATACGGCAGCGCTCGATCCCGGCATGGCCGAGTTCATCATGAACCTGACCCAGAAGATCGTGTCCGAGCGCAAGCTGACGGCGCTGATGGTCACTCACTCGATGCGGCAGGCGCTCGATTTCGGTCATCGCACCATCATGCTGCATGGCGGCGAGGTCGTGCTCGACGTTTCCGGCGATAGCCGCAAGACGCTGCAGGTCGAAGACCTCATCGCAATGTTCCGCAAGATTCGCGGCCAGACACTGGATGACGATGCGCTGTTGATCGGCTGATCAGCGCGTCTGCGTGAACAGGATCTTTACTGCAAAAATCGAGAACACGCCGGCAAACGTGTAGTCGATGCCCCGCATGACGCTCTTGCGCCGCTGGAGCCAGCCGGATAGGCCGTCGGCGGTCAGGATGACCAGAACATTGACCGGCATCGCCGCGACGATGAAGAAGAAGCCGAGGAACAAGAGCTTCTGCGTCACGGCCGGATCATTCGCAGTAACGAACTGCGGCAGGAAGGTCATGAAGAAGATGATGACCTTCGGATTAAGCAGGTTGACCCAGAGCCCGGTGGAAATGTTGGCCAGCGGCGAGGCGCCGGTATCATCGACCTTCTTGACTGTCAGCGTCGATCCATAGCGGATCGCCTGCACGGCCAGCCAGAACAGATAGGCGGCACCGCCGGTCTTCAGGATCATGAAGGCGGTCGGCGAAGCGGTGATCAGCGCCGAGATGCCGAAGGCGACGAGTAGCGTGTGCACGACGCAGCCAAGGCTGGTTCCAACCACGATGAAAAAGGCAGCGGCCTTGCCCTGCGACAGCGCCCGGCTGATCGACAGCGTCATGTCAGGACCCGGCGTCGCCGCCAAAAGCAGCGTCGCTGCAGTGAAAGCCAGAAGTGTCGGCAGGCTCGGCAGGAAATCCATCTTTCAATCCTATGGGACGGTGAAGCCGCACATTCGTTCGATGCACGCTTATTGAATGTCCCAAATGGCGGCTGAAAGCAATTCGGCATTTCGCCAGCCACCGGGTGCCGAAAGACATCCCAATACACGCATCACCAAATGGTGATGGCATACAACCGGAACGAATGTTCGCCTCCGCCGTTTCCGCCACGACAAAAGGAAGAATTCATGAGAAAAATAGCCGTCCTCTTCATTTCAGCCGTAACAGCGCTGACCAGTTTCGCCCCCGCAAATGCCTTTCCAGGCACGCCTATGAAAACCCAAACCGCGCAGTCCGATATCCTCGAGGTGGGCGACCATCGCGGACCTACGATCATTCGCAGGAACCACCAGGGCAACGGCTGGGACCGTGACCGGAATAACAGATGGGATCGCAACCACCGCGACGATCGCCGTGGCTATTACCGGGACGACTATCGCCGCCGCGACCGGAACAACAATGCCGCTGCAATCATCGGCGGCCTAGCTGCCGGAGCGATTATCGGCGGTGCAATCGCATCGCAGCCGCGTTATTCCAATGGCAACTCCCACACTCAGGCCTGCTATGCGCGGTATCGCTCGTACCGGGCGTCCGACAACACATATCAGCCGAATTACGAACCGCGCCGCCAGTGCAACTAGGCAATAGCTGTTCGACGCCGCTATAACGCCATCAAGCCCGCTGCCCATGAGGTCGGCGGGCTTTTTGCTTTGTGGTCGAAAGGCGACCCCGAATTGCCCGAGCCTCAAACCTCAACGAGGCGACAAGTGCGCTATTCTATGGCCGAAAGGGTTGCGTGGCACGGCAATCTCGCTAAAAGTGCCGCAGAATTTTTCTTGGGCGCGATCCCGCATTTTCTCGGGCAAGCCCGCGTTTTCTCTGACAAGACGGACAGACAAACATGGCAAAGCAAGTGAAAAAGGTCGTTCTCGCCTATTCCGGCGGTCTCGATACGTCGATCATCCTGAAATGGCTGCAGACCGAACTCGGCGCTGAAGTCGTCACCTTCACCGCCGATCTCGGCCAGGGCGAAGAGCTCGAGCCGGCCCGCAAGAAGGCCGAGATGATGGGCATCAAGGATATCTACATCCGCGATGTGCGCGAAGAATTCGTCAAGGATTTTGTTTTCCCGATGTTCCGCGCCAATGCCGTCTATGAAGGCGTCTACCTGCTCGGAACCTCGATCGCCCGCCCGCTGATTTCCAAGCACCTGATCGACATCGCCCGCGAAACCGGCGCTGACGCCATCGCCCATGGCGCCACCGGCAAGGGCAACGACCAGGTTCGCTTCGAGCTCTCGGCCTATGCGCTGAACCCCGACATCAAGATCATTGCGCCCTGGCGCGACTGGTCGTTCAAGAGCCGCACCGACCTGCTCGCCTTTGCCGAACAGCACCAGATCCCGGTTGCCAAGGACAAGATGGGCGAAGCGCCGTTCTCGGTCGACGCCAACCTGCTGCACTCGTCGTCCGAGGGCAAGGTTCTCGAAGATCCGGCCGTCGAAGCCCCGAACTATGTCTACATGCGCACGATTTCGCCGGAAGAAGCACCGGATGTGGCAACCACCGTCAAGGTCGGCTTCCGCAAGGGTGACGCCGTTTCGATCGACGGCAAGGAAATGAGCCCGGCCTCGATCCTGACCGCGCTCAACGCGCTCGGCCGCGACAACGGCATCGGCCGGCTCGATCTCGTCGAAAACCGCTTCGTCGGCATGAAGTCGCGCGGCGTCTACGAGACCCCGGGCGGCACCATTCTTCTGGCTGCTCACCGCGCCATCGAATCGATCACGCTCGACCGGGGTGCAGCGCACCTCAAGGACGACATCATGCCGCGCTACGCCGAGCTGATCTATTACGGCTTCTGGTTCTCGCCGGAACGCGAGATGCTGCAAGCGCTGATCGACAAGAGCCAGGAGCATGTCGAAGGCGAAGTGACGCTGAAGCTCTACAAGGGCAATGTCATGGTCACCGGCCGCCAAAGCAACAAGTCGCTCTATTCCGACAAGCTGGTCACCTTCGAGGACGACCAGGGCGCCTACGACCAGAAGGACGCCGCCGGCTTCATCAAGCTCAACGCGCTGCGCCTGCGCACGCTCGCCGCCCGCAACCGCGACAAGTAAATACATCGATAGCGATGGATTGAGCCCGCTTCCGCACGGAGGCGGGCTTTTTCGTTTATTCGCCCGGCGGCTTCGCGGTATCCAGCACCAGTCTCCGCGTCGAACGCAGAAACCAGACATAGCTGGCAACCGAGGCAAACAGCATCACCGGGATGATCACGCCGAAGGCAGTGAACGGCGTGCCGAGAAGCGCTGCCGCAAGACCGCCAAGAAAGCCGCCGGCCATCTGGATGAATCCCATCATCGCCGATGCCGAACCGGCGATGTGCGGGAAGGAATGTAGTGCTGCCGTCGTCATATGGGGTGTCAGGAAGGCGGTGCCGAAGGCGGAAAAGGCGATCGGCAGCATCACCGACAGATAGGTCGGCGCGATGAAATGGACGGACAGGGCGATCATCAGCCCGCCGGTGGCACAAAGGGCAAGACCGACACGGACGGACCCTTCGCCACCGAGTTTTGCCGCCGTCAGTTTGAGACAGACCGAGCCTGAAAAATAGCAGCCGCTCTGCATCAGCATGCCGATTCCGAAAGCGGTTGGTGTCATGCCGACTTTGTCGATCAGGATGAAGGACAGCATGGTCGATTGTGCATAGAGCGCGCCGACCGAACCGCCGAGCACGATGGCAGCGGCGACGAAGCGGGAATCGCGGATAAGTTCGCCATAGGCCGACAGAAGCGGACCCGGCCGGGCGCGGCGCGGGTCCGGCACCGTGGTTTCGCGCATGAAGACGATGACGGCAAAAATGGCGAGCAGCCCGAAACCGACCAGCACGAAGAAAATCGCCTGCCAGCCGAAGGCCGCCAGCGCCAGCCCGCCGATTGTCGGCGCCATGGCCGGGCCGATGGCCAGCATGATGCCGATCAGGTTCATGATCCGCGATGCCTCGGCACCGGTGAACTGATCCCGCACGATGGCCCGCGCCACGGTGATCCCGACGGAAGCGCCAATCCCCTGGATCAGCCGCCCGGCCAGCAGCCAATCAACCGTGGGCGCAAAGGCGCAGACGAGGCTGCCCAGAAGATTGATGCTGACGAAGGCAAGTGTTGCCTTCCTCCGGCCGAACGCGTCCGACATCGGACCTGCGATCAGCTGCGCCACCGAGAAACCGCCGAAATAGACCGACAGTGTCAGTTTGATCATCGATTCCGTGGTCGCGAAGGCCTGAACCAGTTCGGGCATGGCCGGCGTGTAGATCGACATGGAGATCGGCCCAAGGGTCGCCAGCAATGCGCCGAGCATGCTGGTCCGGCGTTCGCTCATCCGCAGGTTCATTCGGAGACACTTTTCTTGTCAGAGGACGCGCAGCGATCCAGTTGTTGAAGATTTTCGCGCAGGCCCTTCAAGCTTTCCCTGAGCGCCTCAAGGCCCTCCGCATCGAGGCCGAGCGTGACCTGATCCATCAGGTCACGAACCTCCGTGCGAATGTCGAGAAGCAACGTATCCGCCTTGTCGGTCACCACGACATTTTTCGCCCGGCGGTCGCAGGGATCGGGAACACGCTCGACAAGGCCTAGTCCTTCGAGACGGTCGAGATAGGTGGAGAGCGTCATCGGCTCGATTCCCATCTTGATGGCGATCTCGGCCTGCTTGATGCCCTCTGTCGCCGCCACCTGGATCAAGGCCCGGGCCTCTCCCGGCGTCACCCCCAGAGCCGACGCGGTGATGCGGCGATCGAACGCGCCGCGCAGCAACCGTGACACATCGGTCAGCAGCATGCCGATCGTATCGGTTTCCAATCTGACCGGCATGGAAATTCGCCTTCGGGTTAATCGTAAGCTTTACTTATCAAGCGGAAGGTAGACCGGCAAGTTTCAAGAAAATTTTCGGTAAACCATACGCAATCGGTAATAAATCGATCACGAAAGTAACAATGAAAAGCACGCGTTATGACAACGCCGTGCATCGCGCATGCGTGAATTGAACGTGTTCATAACCTGGGAGCAGAGTTCGCGGCGGGAGCAATCATGCTCCCGCCTCACTGGGAGAGAGACCATGTTCAAGACAATTTACGCCGCCACAGCCATCATTGCCAGCCTTTCAGCTCCAACCTTCGCCGCCGGCATGATGACTTGCGATGACGCGTCGATCATGAAGACTGAAGCAATGGCCAAGGGCATGACCGATCCGATGAAGAAGGATTCCATGATGATGGCGATGAAGGAAGTCGATAGCGCCAAGATGGCGATGAAAGACGGCAAGACGGACGACTGCTCCATGCATCTCGACAACGCCATGAAGGCAACTGAAGCGAAATAAGTTTTCCTGTTCCGCGCGCGGCAGGACTCCGCCTGGTCCTGCCCCGCATCCCGCCCAACTGCATCTTGACGGAATCATCGTCGCAAGATCGAATGGATTTTCACGCGCGAGGAGATTCCATGACGCAGACCCTGCTTTTCGGTGCCTTTCTGGCAGCCCTCCTTTACGTCCTCATCCCCGGCCCTGCGTTTCTTGCTCTTCTCGGCATCGGAGCCGGACAAGGCCGCAAGGCAGGCGCGATGTTCATGGGCGGACATCTGGCCGGTGACCTGCTCTGGTCGGCACTGGCCCTCGTCGCGATCGTCGGCGCGAAGACCATCGGCAGCACGGTCTTCGATATTCTCGGCCTGCTTTGCGGCTTCTACCTCGCCTGGATCGGCTGGAACGCACTGCAGGCCAAGCCGCGCGGCGAAAACCAGCCATTGATGACCGTTGAGCGGCCCTACCGGCGCGGCCTGATCTTCGGCCTGACCAACCCGAAGGGCTATCCGGTCGCACTGGCGACCTTTACGGCGCTCCTTGCCGGCTCCTCCAACGCGCTCGATTTTCATGCACTTCCGGCGCTTCTCGCAGTTTCCTTCCTTGGATTCCTGGTCGCCGACATCATCCTCATCGGCATTATCGGCGCATCGGTGGTGCGGCGCTTTTACCGCCGCCATGAACTGGCGATCGTGCGGCTGTCCGGCGTGCTGTTCCTAGGTTTTGCCGTCCAGGCCATCTGGCATGCCGCACCCGGACTTTTGGGACTGCGCAAGCCTTGACCGGCGGCCTGACAGCGCCCACCTGACAATCTTGATATTTCCACAATCGCTGCCGACAACAGGACGCAGCATCCGCTTCAAGCGGGACATACCGGAATGCGAAAGGACTGCCTTATGACGTTGAGCCCCGCTCTGAACCCTGCCATCACCGACTGGAACGGCCCGGACGGACTGCCGCGCTTCGAGGCGGTCAGCGACAGCGATTTTGCAGCATCCTTCGAAGCGGCCCTGGCCGGACACGAAACCGAAATCGACGCCATCGCCAATAATCCGCAGCCTGCCACCTTCGAAAACACCATCGTTGCCCTTGAGACCGCCGGTGACGCACTGTCACGGGTTTCGTCGCTGTTCTGGAACCGGGCTGGCGCGCATACCAATGACGCCATCCAGGCACTGGAGCGGGACATCTCGCCCAAGATGTCGCGGCACTATTCGAAGATCGGCATGAATGCAGCGCTGTTTCAGCGGATCGATCAGCTGTGGGAGAAGCGCGAGGCTCTCGGCCTCTCGCTCGAACAATTGCGCGTGCTGGAACGCCATTGGAAGGGTTTTGTGAAATCCGGTGCCAAGCTGCCGCAGCCCGAGCAGGAAACCCTTGCCGGGATCAACGAAAAGCTCGCCGGCCTCAGCACCCAGTTCGGCCAGAACGTGCTGGCCGACGAGAAGGGATGGTCGCTGATTTTGGCTGAAGGCCCGGAACTCGAAGGGCTGCCGGATTTCCTCAAGGACGCCATGGCATCAGCCGCCCGCGAACGCGGCGAGGACGGCAAATATGCCGTCACCCTGTCGCGCTCGATCATCGAGCCCTTCCTGACCTTCTCGGAACGCCGCGATCTGCGCGAACAGGCCTTCAAGGCCTGGGTTGCCCGTGGCGAAAATCTGGGTGAGACCGACAATCGCGGCATCATCCGCGAAACGCTGGCACTGCGCAGCGGGGTCGCCAAACTGCTCGGTTACGGCAATTTCGCCGAAATGAAGCTCGACAACACCATGGCAAAGACCCCGGCTGCGGTGAACGATCTCTTGCGCGCCGTCTGGGAAAAAGCCGTCAAGCGCGCCCGCGAGGAAGAAGCCGATATCGCCGGGATGATTGCCGAGGATGGCAAGAACCACGACGTGATGCCCTGGGACTGGCGCTTCTACTCCGAGCGCATCCGCGCGCAAAAATTCAACTTCTCCGAAGCCGAACTGAAGCCCTATTTGCGGCTCGAAAAGATCATCGAGGCCTGCTTCGATGTCGCCAACCGGCTGTTTGGCATTCGCGCCGTCGAGAAGAAGGGCATTACCGCCTATCACTCGGACGTGCGCGTCTTCGAGATCCGCGATGCGCAGAACAAACTCGTCGCTCTTTTCCTTGGCGATTATTTTGCCCGCAGCTCGAAACGCTCCGGCGCCTGGATGAGCGCGTTCCAGTCGCAGCACAAGCTGCCGCTGAAGAACGGCAAGACCGGCGAAATGCCGATCATCTACAATGTCTGCAACTTCGCAAAACCGGCGGAAGGAAAGCCGGCGCTGCTGTCGCTCGACGATGCCCGCACGTTGTTCCACGAATTCGGCCATGCGCTGCATGGCATGCTGTCGGATGTCACCTACCCGTCCGTTTCCGGCACTGCAGTCTCCCGCGATTTCGTCGAACTGCCCTCGCAACTCTACGAACACTGGCTGACGGTCCCCGCGATCCTCAAGCAATATGCCGTGCATGTCGAAACCGGCGAACCGATGCCGCAATCCCTGCTCGACAAGGTTCTGGCCGCACGCACCTTCAACGCCGGGTTCAACACGGTGGAATTCACCTCCTCGGCGATCGTCGACATGGAGTTCCATACCCGCTGGCCGATCGATGATCCGATGGCGGTTCAGGCAGAAATCCTGGCCGAGCTCGGCATCCCGAAGTCGCTGGTCATGCGTCACGCCTCGCCGCACTTCCAGCACATCTTCGCCGGCGGCTATTCGGCCGGCTACTATTCCTACATGTGGTCGGAAGTGCTCGACGCCGATGCCTTCGCCGCCTTCGAGGAGACCGGCGATGCGTTCGATACGGCGATGGCCAAGAAGCTGAAGGAACACATCTATTCCGTTGGCGGCTCGCTCGACCCGGAAGACGCCTACAAGGCCTTCCGCGGCAAGCTGCCAAGCCCGGATGCGATGCTGGCCAAAAAAGGGCTGGCGGTGACGGAAGAGCTTTCGGGCTCCGACGCCTGAGCACACTATTAATCTTCGGATTTATCAGCGATACCGGTCAGATCCTCGTGCAGCCGCACGGGGATATCCATCCGGTCGTGCAGGATGGCCATGACGCCAATCTTGCCGCTCGGAAGCGCGCGAAAGAACAGATAATGCCGCTCATAGCGGCTGAAGTAGGCGTGGGCTTTCAGATCAGCGGGTGTAGCAAGATCGCTCGGCAACCGGCGCCAGAGGGCTTTGGTCTCTGATAGTTTCTGCAGATGAGTGTGAAGGCCTGTAATATAGGTAACCGCCTGCGCTTCACCCCACTGCACGACGGTATCCCTCCAAATCCGATCCTGTGCGGCATCGGCTGGAGGATAAAACAGATATCCGGCCATCCTATCGGCTTGTGTTGCGGCGAATGACGTCTTCTGCCGAAACGGCGACAAATTCCCCCTCGTCAGCCCTCAAGCCGGGCTCCAGTTTCTTCTGCAGCCAGGCCCAGGCCTCTGTCCGGCTTTGCAGATCACGTCGGATCAGAGCGCGGATGTACTCGCTGGCGTTTTCGTAGAGGCCATCCTGGCCGATCTGCTGCTGGACATGGTCCTGCAAGGGGCCTGTGACCCGGACATGAATGCTTTCCGACGCCATGCTGATCTCCCCAATTATAGCGGTCAGGATGATACTTGTGCTGTATATTGTCAATAAACTGCACGGAATGACATTCCGTCACGGAATTGTCGCCAAACCGTTGGAATAGATTCATCCAACTGTAAACGAACTGACATCGCTTTCGCCAAAGGTCCGCCTCGGGTTTCACGTGATTCCCGAGATGGTACCGGAGGCCGATTTGGTCGATATACAGGATACGCTGACCCGCCGCTCCTTTCTGCTGTCAGCGGGCGCCGCCGGGTTTGCCGCCACATCCGTTCTCGCCACGCCATTTTATTCCCGAAGCTACGGCAGGCCATCCTTCACGCATGGCGTCCAGTCCGGCGACGTCGATACCAAATCCGGAATGATCTGGACACGGGCGGACCGGCCGTCGCGCATCGCTGTCGAATATTCGACGACCGAGAGCTTTTCTTCTCCGGTGCGTTTGCCGTCGATCGACGCGCTGCCGGGCAGCGACTACGCCGTGAAATGTGCGCTGAACAACCTGCTGCCGGACCAGGACATCTTCTACCGCTTCACCGCAACCGATCTCTACGACAGCAACAGCGTTTCCGAACCGGTCATCGGCCGGTTTCGCACAGCACCCTTGCGCCGCCGCTCGGTGCGTTTCGTCTGGTCGGGCGATACCGCCGGCCAAGGCTGGGGCATCGACGATATCGGCATGAAGACCTATTCGACCATGCTGCTGCACGAGCCGGATTTCTTCATCCATTCCGGCGACACGATCTATGCCGACAACCCCATCCCCGACGAAATTCCGCTGCGCGACGGCACGATCTGGAAGAACCGCATCGTCACGCCGGAAAAACGCGAGGTGGCGCGCACGCTCGAGGAATATCGCGGCCAGTGGAAATACAATCTTCTCGACGACCATGTTCGCGCCTTGAATGCCACATGCCCGACCTTCTACCAGTGGGATGATCATGAGGTTTTGAACAACTGGTCGCCCTCGACCGATCTGCGTGACGATCACCGCTATCCGGACAAGGACGTTTCAGTCTATGCGGTCCGCGCCATGCAGGCTTTTCAGGAGATGACGCCGATCCGCGCCATTCCCGCCCAGCCCGGCCGCATCTTCCGCAAGATCCCCTATGGCCGGCTGCTCGATGTTTTCTTCGTCGATCTGCGTTCCTACCGTGAAGCCAATCAGGGCGGTGGCAACGAACTGTTCGGCTGGCGGCAGGCGGACTGGCTGAAGCGGGAACTGGCGGCCTCGACAGCCACCTGGAAGGTGATTGCCTGCGACATGCCGATCGGGCTCGTCGTCTGGGACGATTTCGCCAACAGGCAGGGCTCCGATGCGATCGCCAATGGCGACAATGGTCCGCCGACCGGGCGCGAAAAGGAATTCGCCGATATCCTCACCTTCATCCGCGACAATGCCATCCAGAACACCGTCTGGCTGACGGCGGATGTGCATTACACTGCCGCCCACCACTACGATCCCTCCCGCGCCGCGTTCAAGGATTTCCTGCCGTTCTGGGAATTCGTTTCCGGTCCGCTGCATTCCGGCACCTATGGACCGAAGGAACTGGATATGACGTTCGGTCCGGACGTTCGTTTCATCAAGGCGGCCGGCAGCGGCATCGACCAGAACCTGCCGCCATCCGCTGGCCTGCAGTTCTTCGGCCTTGTCGATATCAACGGCCAGACCGAGCAGATGACGGTCCGGCTGATGGATCGCGACGATCAGGAACTCTGGCAGATCACGCTCGACCCAATCGGCAATTCCGTATGAAACGACCACCGGATTCACTCTCTCTCAAGACTTTGCCGCCCTCCCCCCTTTCGCAAATGCAAAAAAACCTGTATGAGCCGCGCAATTGAAGATGCGGCGTTCATCACATACGCCCCGAAACCTCCGAGTATTCACACATGAAAATGCGCAACATCGCGATCATCGCACACGTTGACCATGGGAAAACCACGCTTGTGGACGAACTTCTGAAGCAGTCGGGTTCCTTCCGCGACAACCAGCGCACGACCGAGCGCATGATGGATTCGAACGACCTCGAAAAAGAGCGTGGCATCACCATTCTGGCCAAGGCCACCTCGATCGAGTGGAAGGGCGTTCGCATCAATATCGTCGACACCCCCGGCCACGCCGACTTCGGCGGTGAAGTCGAGCGTATCCTGTCGATGGTGGACGGCGCGATCGTTCTGGTCGATAGCTCGGAAGGCCCGATGCCACAGACCAAGTTCGTCGTCTCCAAGGCGCTGAAGGTCGGCCTTCGCCCGATCGTCGCGATCAACAAGATCGACCGTCCGGACGGACGCCACGAGGAAGTCATCAACGAGGTCTTCGACCTGTTTGCCAATCTCGATGCAACCGACGAGCAGCTCGACTTCCCGATCCTCTACGGTTCTGGCCGCAATGGCTGGATGAACCTCAATCCGGAAGGTCCGAAGGAAGAGGGTCTCGCACCGCTTCTCGACCTCGTTCTCAAGCACGTTCCGGAGCCGAGCGTCGGCGAAGAAGACGGCGCATTCCGCATGATCGGCACGATCCTGGAAGCCAACCCCTTCCTCGGCCGCATCATCACCGGCCGTATCCATTCCGGCTCGATCAAGCCAAACCAGGCCGTCAAGGTTATTGGCCAGGACGGCAAGCTGATTGAGAACGGCCGTATCTCGAAGATTCTCGCTTTCCGCGGTATCGAGCGTACGCCGATCGAGGAAGCGCATGCGGGCGACATCGTCGCCATCGCCGGCCTGTCCAAGGGCACGGTCGCCGACACGTTCTGCGATCCCTCGGTCACCGAGGCGCTGCATGCCCAGCCGATCGATCCGCCGACCGTCACCATGTCCTTCATCGTCAACGACAGCCCGCTTGCCGGCACCGAAGGCGACAAGGTAACGAGCCGCGTCATTCGTGACCGCCTGCTCAAGGAAGCCGAAGGCAACGTCGCGCTGAAGATCGAGGAAGCCGAAGGCAAGGATTCGTTCTACGTCTCCGGCCGTGGCGAATTGCAGCTCGCCGTTCTCATCGAAACCATGCGCCGCGAAGGTTTTGAGCTTGCCGTTTCGCGTCCGCGCGTCGTCATGCACAAGGACGAAGCCACCGGCCAGATGCTGGAACCGGTCGAAGAAGTCGTCATCGACGTCGATGAGGAATATTCTGGCGTCGTCGTCCAGAAGATGTCCGAGCGCAAGGCTGAAATGGCCGAACTGCGTCCCTCCGGCGGCAACCGCGTTCGTCTGAAGTTTTTTGCTCCGACCCGTGGCCTGATCGGCTACCAGTCGGAACTGATGACAGACACGCGCGGCACGGCCATCATGAACCGTCTGTTCCACGAATATCAGCCTTACAAGGGTGACATCGGCGGCCGCGTTCAGGGCGTTCTGCTTTCAAACGATGCCGGCGAATCCGTCGCCTATGCCATGTTCAACCTGGAAGACCGCGGCCCGATGATCATCGACGTCGGCGAGAAGGTCTATGCCGGCATGATCATCGGCATCCACACGCGTGACAACGATCTCGAAGTCAACGTGCTGAAGGGCAAGAAGCTCACCAACATGCGCGCCTCCGGCAAGGACGAAGCCGTCAAGCTGACGCCGCCGATCCGCATGACGCTCGACCGCGCGCTGTCCTGGATCCAGGACGACGAACTGGTCGAAGTGACGCCGAAGAACATCCGCCTGCGCAAGATGTACCTCGACTCGAACGATCGCAAGCGTTTCGAAAAGTCGCGCGGCGCTGCATAAGCAGACGCTTCCCAGCGAAATAAAAGAGGGCGCAGCGATATCGATCGCTGCGCCCTTTTCATTTGCGGATCAAGATTTGAGCACGCCGCTCTTCTTCGCCGTCCAGGTGGCGATATAATCCATCAAGGCATTGTTCAAGCAATCGGATGGCGTGAGCCCCAGCTCGGTCAGCCGTGCGCGGATAGCGGGCATATCCGCGGGATCGGTGCCGGACTCGATGATCGAGGAGACGAAGGCGGCGAAACCGGGCGGTGACCAGCCATCGCTCTCAAAACGTTCGGGATGAATGAAGTCCAGCCCCTGAAAAGGATGTTCCCGCTCCACAGGGCCGTACATATGGACGCCACAGCCCTTGCAGGCCTGGCGCTGGATCAACGCAGTCTTGTCGACGACTTCGAGTTTGTCGCCGTTCTCAAGCACGGTAATCTTGTCATGCGCGGCAACGGCGACGATCGAAAAGGTCGCTCCGGCCGGTTTCCAGCATTTGGTGCAGCCACAGGCGTGATTGTGGGCGACATCGCCCTCGACCTTGACCCTTACAGGCCTGTCGATACACGCACAGACCAGAACGCCGCCAGTGAAGCCCGGCGCCCCCTGGAGCGCACCCTTGTCGAGCAATGGATGTAGAGAAACGGTAGCAGGCATGTTCTCCTCCCGTGCCGGTTCATCTCCTTCGCCTCCCGTGCCGGCAGATCGCGGCAAGGCGCCTCCAGCGGTAGCATATCACGACGACGGAAAGAGTCTCCTCGGACCCTCCTTATCCGGGCGTAGCCACAGAACCAGACAGCAGACACAAAAAAGCCCCGTCATTGCTGACAGGGCTTTTGAGATGGAAGCAGTGCTGGAAGAATGCTTACGCGGCTTCTTCCTGCGCTTCGTCTTCTTCGATGGCCTTGCCGCGCTTCGGACCCTTGTTGAGGTTCGTTTCGACAAGACGGACAGCTTCGGTTTCCGACATCTTGTTCACGGCTGCGATTTCGCGCGCCATGCGGTCAAGCGCAGCTTCGTAAAGCTGACGCTCGGAATAGGACTGCTCCGGCTGGTTTTCAGCACGGTAGAGGTCGCGAACCACTTCGGCGATCGAGATCAGGTCACCGGAATTGATCTTTGCATCATATTCCTGTGCACGCCGGGACCACATGGTCCGCTTGACGCGTGCCCTGCCCTGGACGACCTTCAATGCACGTTCAACGAAATCAGTCTCGGAGAGCTTGCGCATACCAATGGAGACGGCCTTTGCTACCGGCACCTTGAGACGCATCTTGTCCTTTTCGAAATCGATGACAAACAGTTCGAGGGACATGCCCGCAACCACCTGGTCTTCAATTGCTACAATTTGTCCAACGCCGTGGGCCGGGTAAACGATCGATTCACCGGTCTTGAATCCATGGCGTGTTGAAGATTTTTTCTGCTGGGTCGTCATTCGTTTCAAAAACTCCCTGTTACGCTCCCGGCAATAAGCCGGGGCCGGGTCAGTCAGGCCCGGGATGGACGGGGGCACCGTCGGGTGACTCCATGCTGATCCGTTCCAACGGTCATCAAATCGATCTTCTGCGGGGCGATCACACACAAGCAACTGCAGTTGCGTATTTGGGGTCAGCCGCGCAGTGGGATTTTTTTGCTTTCGTGATGGTTTTTCGGGCACACGCAAGTGCCACGATGTGGATCAGTTTTTAGACCCTATCATAAAAAACTGCGGAAATCAATAATTTGCTTTACAACGGCCATCAAGGCCAACCAGCCCGTCACGGACATGGTTAAGCCATGATTCCCCAAATTTCGCCATCTTTTGCAACCAGGAATCAACCGGCCATCCGAAACCTACGACGTCAGTCGCCCTGACCAGGCTTCGGCGAAAAGTATTTTTCGTACTTGCCTTCTTCGCCGTCCATTTCCTTGGCTTCCGGCATCTCATCACGCTTGACGGTGAGATTGGGCCATTGTGTGGCGAAGTCTGCGTTGACCTTCAGCCACATGTCCAGGCCCGGCTCGGTATCCGGCTTGATGGCGCCTGCCGGACATTCCGGCTCGCAGACGCCGCAATCGATGCACTCGTCAGGATGAATGACCAGAAAGTTCTCGCCTTCATAGAAGCAGTCCACCGGGCACACTTCAACGCAATCGGTATATTTGCAGCGTATGCAATTGTCTGTCACGACATACGTCATGAGGTACTCCAGCGATTTCTCACGTTGCAGCAGACAGGAACCAAAAGCGAGGTCCGCTTATCCGCATCCGTTCGGGGATCCCAGCCCGCCAACGTCTCTCGTGACGCAACACGGCTGCTCATTTACCCCGTGAGGTAAAGGCTTTGCGGGGGCTTTGCAAGAATAATCCATGCGCGAAACCGGCGCCCGGCGGGACAGTTTTCTAATCCTGTTTGCTATTCTTGATGCCAATCCTGCTTCAGCCTGTCGACATCGCGGCGCTGCTTCTTGGTCGGCCGTCCGCTGCCACGCTCCCGCGTTGCCTGCTCGAAGGCATTCGGCTTTTCGCCGGGAACGATCGCAGGCGTCAGGTCGTCGTAAAGTAGGCGCGCCTCCTCGTAGGGTCCGCGCCGGACACCGGGAAGCAAAACACGCACGACGGTGTCGTGCCGGTCAAGCGAGACGATGACGACATCGCCGGCTTTCAACGCATGGGATGGCTGGGTGATGCGGGAGCCGTTGACCCGGATATCGCCGGACTCGATCGCCTTCTGGGCGATCGAGCGAGACTTTTGCAGGCGCGTGAAGAACAGCCATTTGTCGAGACGCTGGCGCAGAACCGGCAGGGACTGAGGCTGTTTTCCACCCATACCGTCACCTGGCCTTATTTTTTCATCTGCTCCTTCAGAGCAGCGAGCTTGGCGAAAGGCGAATCCGGATCCATCGGCTTTTCCTTGCGCGGCGGACGAGCTTCGAACTTGGCGGCCTGCGGCTTTCCGCCGCGGTCGTTGCGATCGGGACGATCCTGACGGTCGCCCTTCTCATTCCTCTGGCCGCCCTGGGGCTTGCCACCGTCACGGCCGCGATTGCGGTCAGGCCTGCCACCGCCACCCGGCTTGCGATTGTCATCGCGGCCTTCGCGACGGCCTTCGCCCTCGCGGCGCGGCTCGCCACCTTCGCGGCGGGCTTCACCCTGCGGCGCACGATTGTTGCCTGAACGGCGATCACCCTGCGGGCGTCCACCCGAACGCTGGTTGTCGTTGCGGCTGCCCGGGCGCCACAGAAGAACAGGCTTGGCTTCGACCGGCTCGGCCAGCTCGCCAGCCTGCTCGGCGATGACGACCTGTTCGGTCGCTGTCGCATCGGCTTCAGCGGTTACAGCGGCTTCCGCGACAGCGGCAGCAGGCTCTGCTGCCTGCTCCGGTGCCGCTTCAGCAGCATGAGGCTCTTCGGCCGCTGCGTCCGCATCATCGTGATCGGCGGTTTCAGCCGGTGCGTCGGACGCTGCAGCGTCGGTTGCCGGTGCGGCAGATCCGGACTGTGCGGCGAGGAAAGCAGCGGCTTCCTCGACCTTGACGGCGTCGGCACGGTAACCGAGACCCTTGAGGATCTCTTCCATATCATCCGGTGTCGCACCCAGAATCGACAGCATGGCCGTCGTCGCAGTAAAGCGGCGGCCGTCATAGGCACCGTCCGGACGCGCCGTCGTACCCGGCTTCCACTGCAATAACGGACGGATCAGGTCGGCCAGACGCTCGAGGATGTCGATGCGGACAGCACGTTTTCCCAGGAACCGGAAACCGGCCAGCTTGTAGAAAGTACGCTCATAGGTCGGGTCGGTGACCACCGAGGTGCGGCCTGCGGCCAGAACCGGGATCAGATCGCCATAGCCTGGCTTGTCGAGACCGTCGTTCTTCAGCGCCCAGAGCAGTGTGATGAGCTCCGCCGGAGCGGGCTTCAAAAGGGCCGGCATGAAAATGTGATAGGCGCCGAAGCGGATGCCGTGGCGGCGGATGGAGGCACGCGCTTCCTGATCCAGCGACTTGACGTCATCGGCGACATCGCGACGGAACATCACGCCAAGGTTTTCCACCAGCTGGAAAGCCAGACCCTTGGCCAGACCTTCGAGGTCTTCGGCGCGCGACAGATCGTCAAGCGGCTTCAGCACGGTCGAGATGTGATGATTGACGAAGCGCTCGATGCGGGCGAGCACATGCTCGCGGGCGTTGCCCTGCAATTGCTCGTCGGCGAGCAACAGCACGCGCGGACGCATGATATGGTCGCTGGCTGTCAGCTTGGCCACGGGATCGCCGAGCCAGCGCACGAGACCATCCGACGACAAGGCCAGATCGGCATTGCCCGCCGCATGCAATCGTGCGGCACGCGCTTCGAACTCAAGAGCCAACGCCTTTTGGGCTGCCCCTTGCGCGGCGCGCGCGTCAAGACCATCGGCCACTGTCGCCAGCGTGAAACGGAACCCGGCCAATTGTCCCACATGATGACCTTCAACGAAGACATCGCCATTTACACTGATTTCAGCTTCCAACATCGCATTCTCTCTCAGGCGCTTCATGAGCACAGATGTCCTGCGATCAACAAAGCGTTTCGTCAACCTTTCATGTAACGCGTCAGACAATCGATCTTCGATTTCCCGCGTCTTTTCTTGCCAGTGTGTCGGATCGGCAAGCCATCCCGGACGGTTGGACACATAGGTCCATGTCCTTATTTGAGCAATTCTCGCGGACAATGTGTCGATTTCACCATCCGTATGGTCCGCCCGGCGGACCTGTTCGGCCATGAAATCTTCATTCACTGTGCCACGCCGGACGAGATCGGCATAGATCGTCGAAATCAGATCGGCATGTTGCGCCGGCGTAATACGCCGGTAGTCGGGAAGCGCACAGGCCTCCCACAGTTTCTCTACACGCTCCGGTGTGGTTGCGACACTGGTAACCTCCGGATAGCGCGAAAGATAGTCCAAAGCCTGCTGATCGACCGCCGGCAAGGCCCGCGTGAGGCCATGGATGGCGGGAGCGGCATCCAAACTCTTCTTGAGAGCGGGGATCGAGGCATAATTCAGCGACTTGGAGCGCCATTGCAGCACGCGAACAGGATCGAACTGATGTGATTCGATCCGGTGGACCAGCTCGTTGTCGAACGGCTCGACCCGCGAGGTGACCCCGAATGTCCCGTCGCGCAGGTGACGGCCTGCACGTCCGGCAATCTGCGCCAGTTCGCCGGGATTGAGATCGCGAAACTGGTAACCGTCATATTTGCGGCCCTGCGCAAAAGCGACGTGATCGACATCGAGGTTGAGCCCCATGCCGATCGCATCGGTCGCCACCAGATATTCGACATCGCCGGCCTGATAGAGCGCCACCTGTGCATTGCGCGTCCGTGGCGACAAGGCGCCGAGCACGACGGCCGCACCGCCGCGCTGGCGGCGGATCAATTCGGCGATCGCATAGACCTCTTCAGCCGAAAACGCCACGATCGCCGTGCGTTGTGGCAGGCGGGTGATCTTCTTGGAACCGGCATAGAGAAGCTGCGACAGGCGCGGGCGCTCGACAACGGTGATGCCGGGGAGCAGATGTTCGAGGATAGGCCGCATGGTCGCGGCACCCAGCAGCAACGTTTCGACGCGGCCGCGTAGATGCATCAGCCGGTCGGTGAAGATATGACCACGCTCCAGATCGCCGGCCAGCTGCACTTCGTCGATGGCGACAAAGGCGGCCTTGGTCTCGCGCGGCATGGCTTCGACGGTGCAGACCGAGAAGCGCGCCATATGCGGGGTGATCTTTTCCTCGCCGGTGATCAGCGCGACATTGTGGGCGCCGACCTTTTCGACGACACGCGTATAGACCTCGCGCGCCAAAAGGCGCAGCGGCAGGCCGATGACGCCGCTTTCGTGCGCAACCATGCGCTCGATCGCGTAATGCGTCTTGCCGGTATTGGTGGGGCCGAGCACCGCGATCACGCCGCGGCCACTCAAGATCATCGGTTGGTCAGGCACTATATCGATCCTGCGCACTTTCAATCTGCGAAGGCCATTCACAGCGTTTCAAAGCCGTTTCAACCGGCGCGGAACACATGCCCACGCCAAAATAGAAACGCAAGGGGCATGAGGCCATGAAACATTCAAATGGGGCCTTTGACCGGCATTTCCACCCCTTGCGTGCCGAATTTGGAACAGCGGTGGAACGAATCAGCGACGAAAGGAAGACTCGAACGGATTCAGGGTTTGTTCACCGCTAAATGTTGATTTCGTAAGCCGGATTCGCACCAGATGCTGAATCGACACTTTCAGTGCCAAATCCCTCGAAAAACGAACATTGCACGCCATGCGCCAAGCAGAACGAATCTGAGATTCGGAATCCGGATAGCTGAAATTTCGGGAAAAATTGTCCATGCCCAAATGAGAACAAAATACCCCTAAATATTAGTAGTTTTTAAAATAGACACCAGAACAAACCAAATACAAAGAGTGATCGTTCCATTCCCGCCTGTATCCTCAGCACAAGGAACGGCAAAGCGGAGACAAAAGCGCCGGGGTACGATGCCACTCTGTTCGCCAGATTCCGATCAGGTTCAAAACCCGGAAAAAATCCTCCGCGCACTCTCGCTTTGCTAAAACTCACAGCGTCGGAGACAGGCGGCCCGCAGCCGTTTCAGGCGATGTCACGCACCATCATTAACACCTCAGCCAAAGCGGGAACGAATCGGAGACGAATCACGGAGACAACCTGTTTCCCCATTTGTTCACAGCAATATATTATGTTAAATCAAATTGTTAACCATAGAGAATGGTGGACAGCTTCGCTTTCGTCATCCGCTCGCGCCTCGCGTGTTAACCTTTGTCGCAGAAGAAAACGGCGCCACCGACGGCGCCGTTGGCAATAAAAAGTCGCCTCCGTCAGACGACGAACTGACCGCCATTGGCCGAAATGGTCGAGCCAGTGATGAAGCCGGCGTCATCCGATGCCAGGAATACGACGCAACGAGCAATCTCCTCCGGTTCGCCAAGGCGGCCGACGGGAATCTGGGGAATGATCCGCTCGGTCAGCACTTTCTCCGGGATGGCCCGCACCATTTCCGTGCCGATATAGCCGGGGCATATCGCGTTGACGGTGATGCCCTTGGCAGCACCTTCCTGGGCCAAAGCCTTGGTGAAGCCGAGATCGCCAGCCTTTGCTGCGGAGTAATTGACCTGCCCCATCTGGCCTTTCTGCCCATTGATCGAAGAAATGTTGATCACGCGGCCGAAATTACGGTCGCGCATGCCGGTCCAGATGGGATGGGTCATATTGAAAAGGCCCGTGAGGTTGGTATCGATAACCGCATTCCAACTCTCCGCCGTCATCTTGTGGAACATGGCGTCGCGGGTGATACCGGCATTGTTGACCAGAACCTCAACGGGGCCGAGTTCATCCACCACCCGGGCAATACCCTTGGTGCATTCGGAGTAGTCGGAAACGTCCCATTTGTAGGTCGGAATCCCGGTGACCTCGGTGAAGGCCTTGGCCTTTTCGTCATTGCCGGCGTAGTTCGCAGCGACCTTGTATCCAGCTGCCTTCAAGGCGATGGATATCGCGGCGCCAATACCGCGTGAACCGCCGGTGACCAATGCTACTCTGCTCATGGTTTCCCCCCGTTTTTCGTTTTGTCTTTACGCATGCGCCTTGAGACGCAAACCCAGCTCAGGCTCTTGCCGTGGATTTTGCTCCGGCCCGAGGGCCGGAACGATCGACTAACGTTTGTTTGTCATAGCCGTTCGACGCACATGGCGACCCCCATTCCGCCACCGATGCAAAGTGTTGCCAGCCCCTTGGAGACACCGCGGCGCTTCATTTCGAACAGAAGCGTATTCAGCACGCGTGCGCCCGAAGCGCCGATCGGATGACCGATGGCGATGGCGCCGCCATTGACGTTGACGATGGAAGTATCCCAGCCGAGATCCTTGTTGACGGCGCAGGCCTGGGCAGCGAAAGCCTCATTGGCCTCGACAAGCTCGAGATCGGCAACGGACCAGCCGGCCTTTTCGAGCGCCTTGCGCGAAGCCGGGATCGGCCCGGTACCCATGATCTGCGGATCGACACCGGCCGTTGCCCAGGAGACGATGCGGGCGAGCGGCTGGATGCCACGGCGTCCGGCTTCCGCTTCGGTCATCAAAAGCGTTGCGGCGGCGCCGTCGTTCAAGCCCGAGGCGTTGGCAGCGGTAACCGTGCCTTCCTTGTCGAAGGCCGGACGAAGCTTCGTCATCGATTCCAGCGTTGCGCCATGACGGATATACTCGTCCTGATCGACGGTGACGTCGCCCTTGCGGCCCTTGACGATGAAGGGAATGATCTCGTCGGCAAAACGTCCGGCCTTCTGGGCGGCTTCGGCCTTGTTCTGCGACCCGAGCGCAAACACGTCCTGATCCTCACGCGAAAGCTGCCACTTCTTGGCGACGTTTTCGGCGGTCGTTCCCATATGATAGCCGTAGAAAGCGTCGGTCAGGCCATCCTTGATCATGGTATCGACCATCTTGAAATCGCCCATCTTGACGCCGCCGCGCAGGTGCGCGCAGTGCGGCGCCATCGACATGGATTCCATGCCGCCGGCAACGATGATCTTGGCATCGCCGGTTGCAATCTGCTGCATGCCAAGCGCAACGGCGCGCAGGCCCGAGCCGCAGAGCTGGTTCATGCCCCAGGCCGTCGCTTCCTGCGGGATACCCGCCTTCATCGCCGCCTGGCGGGCCGGGTTCTGGCCCTCGCCGGCTGAAAGGACCTGACCGAGGATGACCTCATCGACTTCGGCAGCTTCGACGCCAGCGCGCTCAAGCACGCCCTTGATGACAGCGGCGCCAAGCTCATGGGCAAGGGTGTTGGCAAAGGAGCCGTTGAACGACCCGACGGCGGTTCGGCCGGCGCTGGCGATAACGATGGAGGGAGTGCTCATCAGATATTTCCTCGTTCTTTTTTTCGCAATTGCTGAAGACTGGCAAAGGTCACCGCGCAAGTCAAACACCTTGATGCGCCTGCTGCCGTTTCATTCCGTAATCCGCGCAGGCGGCAAAATTTTGCACCTGCGTCCACGCATCGCACAAAGAGATTGTCAGAACCCGTTTTTTACGGGTACTCTGAAAAACGTAATAAAGACGGGAGCATGGGGAGGAGACCCAGATGGCTAAACACGACGGTCAGATCGTAATCAAAAAATACGCCAACCGGAGGCTCTACAATACCGGAACAAGCACCTATGTGACGCTGGATGATCTCGCGGTGATGGTGAAAAAGGGAGAAGAATTCACCGTCCAGGACGCGAAGTCAGGTGATGACATCACTCATTCGGTACTCACCCAGATCATTTTCGAACAGGAATCCAAGACCGGCAACACGCTCTTGCCGATCTCTTTCCTGCGCCAGTTGATCTCGTTTTACGGCGACCAGATGCAGATGGTGGTACCGAGCTACCTTGAGCATTCGATGCAGGCCTTCACCGACCAGCAGGTGACGATGCGCGAGCAGATCAACAAGGCCTTCGGCGATACGCCGCTCGGCAAGAACCTGTCTGTTCCGCTGCAACTGGTGGAAGAACAGGTCAAGCGCAACACCGACCTTTTCCATCAGGCCATGCAGATGTTTTCGCCCTTCATGGCGGCAACGCCCGCAGCCAAGGAACCGCGCAAGGCGGAAGCCAAGGACATCGATGAGCTGAAGGAACAGCTGCGCGCCCTGCAGACCAAGCTGGAAAATCTCGGCTGACAAGCCTTCGTGCCGCGCTGCCGTCTTGAACGGCCTGCGGCACCCTTCCAGGGCTCCGTCAGAGCCCGATGGAAACATCCCGCCCGGCCGTGCGCATCGACACGGAAAAGCCGGCGATGACGTCGATGAAGCAGATCGTCATCAGGATGAAGAAGACGTGGGTCGCGGCATTGGCGACCAGCAGGAACTCCACCAAGAAGACGATGAACAGAACCATCGACAAAAGGTGATCCATCAGCGCCTTGGAGCTGATGCGGGTTGCCTTGAGGATTTCGACGAAAAGCAGCATCAGAGCGATGACGATCATCAAGTCGCCCATGCTCATCGTCCAGACGGCACCGGACAGCATAGTCATCGAGAAAACGGTGTTTTCGAAAACTGCGACACCGCCGCTTCCCAAGACGCCCATCATTCCGAGATTGTAGAGAATGAACGGCAAGATCAGCAATGGAATGGCGGCAATCATCAGCAACGGCTCCCAGTTTCTCGCGCCAGCCTCTCCGGCCGGGCATTGATCGATATGTGCCTTACGGCGCAGCAAGCGTCAACAAACGGCGCGGCTGGCAGATAGCGTAAGGATTTGGGGAAACTATGGTGCGGGTGAAAAGGTAAACGCACCGCGCCGCTCGCAAACAGACAACAGAAAAAGGGCCGGCGAAAAGCCAGCCCTTCCAATCACAGCCTGACGGCCCGCTGATTAAGCGGAAGCCTTCGGGGTCAGAACCTGACGGCCGCGGTACATGCCTGTCTTCAGGTCGATGTGGTGCGGACGGCGCAGTTCGCCGGAGTTCTTGTCTTCGATGTAGGTCGGTGTCTTCAGCGCATCGGCGGAGCGGCGCATGCCACGCTTGGACGGGCTTGTTTTTCTTTTAGGTACAGCCATTTCATACTCCACTTATCGGGCAAAACTCTGTTTCGCAGCCAGTCTGTTGGCCGGGAAAAACAGATGTCAATCTCGGAATTTGCCGGGCTTATACATGCCCCACAGGCGTTTGACCAGTCCCTGCGGGCATTTTTTCGCAAACCCCGGCGAGGAAAAGCATCAGGCCTCGTCCTCCGGCACGATCCAGGTTTCCTGGAGAGCCGCCTCCTGCCACTTGCGGAAGGCCGGATGGGTCTTGACCGCATCCATATATTCCAGCGAGCCGGGATTGCGGGTGAGGTCATAAATCTCGAAACGATTGACCACCGGGGCAAACATCGCATCGGCAGCCGTAAAACTGCCGAACAGGAACGGACCGCCGGAGCGGGCCACCGCCTCGCGCCAGATCGTCTCGATCCGCTCGACGTCATCCATCACACCATCCGGCAGATCGATCGCCCGCTTTTCCCGGCGGATGTTCATCGGGCAGGCATTGCGCAGCGCCCGGAAACCGGCGAGCATTTCCATCGAATAGGCCCGCGCCACCGCCCGCTCGGCCCGATCATTGGGCCAGAGCCCGGAATCGGGGAAAAGTTCGGCGGCATATTCGATGATTGCCAGCGACTGCCAGACACGCACGTCGCCGTGATGCAGGACGGGAACCTGTCCTGTCGGGGAAATATCCTTGAACTTCGGGTTACCCGCCGGAAAATCGAAGGGGATAAGCACCTCCTCAAACGGGATGCCGCAAGCCTCCAGCGCAAGCCAGGGCCGCAACGACCAGGAGGAATAGTTTTTGTTACCGATATAGAGCGTCAGCTGGGTCATGGCGCATTCCTTACTGTCTTTGGTGAGCGTCCGAAGACAATCAGCTCTTCGAAATGGTTCATGTCTTCAAACGAGCAGAAAGCCGGAGGATCGAGATCGACGACGGGCGACCGCGCCTTGAGATAGGCCAGCGTTTCCGCCAGCATCTCCTGCCAGCGCGGCAGCGCCGCGTCAGCGAGCCAGTCGATCATATAGGCGAAAGTGATGTGAAACACGTAATCGTCATGGTCCGGATGACGATAGCCAAAAACCCCGGCAAAGGCATCACGCCATTCCCGCAGGCACCGCCGGTCATCAACGCTGTCACCTTCAAGCGTCAGCCCAAGCGGCGTCACCTCGGTAATACGCGCACGGAAGGGCGACAGCGGCGGAAAATTCTTCAGCTTGTCGCGAAAGTGGGCCGTCATCACATCGATTGGCGTATCCAGGGGCATATCGGTGGGCCAATAGGGTGGATTGCGACGATATTCTATGATGCCCTGGAAGATGGTCATGTGCAGGCTGGACGCATGCGTGAAGGCGAACTGACTGGCTTCCGGCATCGCCATCAATCGGTCGCGCACCGTCAGGATGGCATCATACGAAGACGACCCTGCAGCAACATGGGAAACGACGGTGTTGCCAGGCTCGTGTAGAAAGCGGCCTTCGGCATCGTAGCGGGTTCCCAAATGCCGTGGCGGGATATTGTTGGCACTTCGCGCAAACGCGATAAGGGATGAATCAATCGGGACCATGGGACAATCGAGCCTTTTCAAGGATAGGAATGAGGCCCGGATGGCAGAGTTTCACAACGCCAGAATGACACCGTTCCCGGAGAGGCTCCAATGAAAAGGCCTGATCTCACTCATAAAGACATTTGATATATTCGCCCGACCGGCTGGCACGGCGCTCGATCAGCGAGGCCAGGCTGCGCAGGCCACGGCCCGGTTTGCCGGCATTGCGCTCGATCGGATTGGGTAGGGATACGGCAAGAAGGGCTGCCTGCCGCCGGGTCAGCTTTGCAGCAGGAACGCCGAAATGGTGTTTTGCCGCCGCTTCCGCGCCATAGATACCAGGACCCCATTCCGCGACGTTGAGATAGAGTTCCATCATCCGCTGTTTGCTCCAGACGAAATCGGCTGTCAGCGCCAAAGGCAATTCCATCCCCTTGCGAATGAAGGAGCGGCCGTTCCACAAAAACAGGTTCTTGGCTGTCTGCATCGGGATCGTCGAGGCGCCCCGGGTCGCTTCACCCTCCAGTGCATCGGTGACGACGCCACGCATCTGCACCCAGTCGACACCGTCGTGAATGCAGAACTGGCCATCCTCCGACATCATCACCGATCGCACCAGATTGGGCGATATATCTTCGAAGGCGACCCATTGGCGGTCATAACCACGGAAAAGCAGCAAATCGCGCAGCATCAGCGTCGAAATCGGATGGATGAAGCTTGGCGCATAAAGGACGATCAGCACGTAAGGCAGGATGGCAATCGCCACCGCGATCAGCAGAATCTTGCGCCAGCGCCGGCGCAGGGCCTGACCCCATCCCCGCGAACGGCTGGAAGACACGTCCTGCTCCTCCCGAGTTTCCGGTACAATGTCCACCCCTGAAACGCCCGCCTGATGATCCATTCAATTTTCATAGAACAAGCGCGGCTAAAATTGAACGGTTTTCTCGGTAACGCACAGCAAGCCGCGCCAGCGGACGCCGATATGGTAAAATCCCGTTGCCAGCCGGCGCGCAGTCATGCCAAACAACGCCGCATGAGCGAGACACCCTTCGAAATTCGCCTGAAGAGCAGCGCCACAGAGGTCGAGGCCTGCCTCATCGGTATCCTCCACGAAGAACCGCAGGCAGACGAGATCGCACGGCCGGCATCCCTCATCGCCGCGATGCGCCACGGCCTCCTGAACGGCGGCAAACGCCTGCGCCCCTTTCTGGTCATGGAAAGCACCGCCCTCCTTGGCGGCAACAGGCAAGCGGCCCTGCGTGTCGGTGCAGCTCTTGAATGCGTGCACAGCTACTCGCTGGTGCATGACGACCTTCCGGCGATGGACGACGATGATCTCAGGCGCGGCCAGCCGACGGTCCATATTGCCCATGGCGAGGCCAATGCGATCCTTGCCGGCGACAGCCTTCTGACGCTCGCCTTCGACGTCATCGCAGCGCCGGAAACGCACCTCACTGACCGGCAAAAAACCGAATTGGTGCTCGCTCTTGCGCGCGCCTCCGGCATCGGCGGCATGGCCGGCGGGCAGGCGCTGGATCTGGCTGCCGAAACATCGGCACCGAATGAGGCGGCAATCGTCACGCTGCAGGCAATGAAGACCGGGGCGCTGATCCGCTTTGCCTGCGAAGCCGGCGCCATCATCGCCGGCGGCAGTGCCAGTGACCGGCAGTTGATGCGCCGATATGGCGAAACCATCGGCCTTGCCTTCCAGCTGGCCGATGATCTGCTGGACCTGACGGCGGATGCCGAGACGATGGGCAAGGCGACCGGTAAGGACGCCGCCCGGGGCAAGGGCACGCTGATCTCGCTACGCGGGCAGGACTGGGCGGAAAGCCGGCTGGCAGCGCTGGTCGCAGATGCTGGCGTCCTGCTCGATCATTTTGGCTCTCGTGCGGATATTCTCAACCAAACCGCCCGCTTTATCGCCAACCGCAGCCATTAACAGCCGCGCGGCTACGCCGGCCCCCTCACCCTAACTCTCTCCCCGCAGGCATGAGGTGGAACGACGGAACTTTCCGCTCGCTCTTCTCCGTGTTCACGGCAGCTGTCCTGCCAACCTTGGCAAGCAGGGAGGGCAGATGCGGTGCAACTGCGCCTGACACCCCGCCCGCCGCAAAAGGCAAAATTGTCACCGCAACAAGAAAGCGCATTTTCTTTCCGGGCGCAGTCGGCATCATGGCACCCTACCGCGTTTGAATGCGCGGCACCGGAGATTGCGCATGTCCACCCTTCTGCCCTACCTGCCGCAGCTGATGGTCGCCTGGGGCGCCTATATCATCGCCACCGCTTCGCCAGGACCGGCTGTCGTCGCGATCATCTCCACGGCCATCAGCCGTGGCCGCAATGCCGGGCTGGCACTGGCCTTTGGCGTCCTGACGGGATCCTATACCTGGGCGATGCTGGCGGCTGCAGGCCTTTCGGCGCTGATCAGCACCTATGGCAACGCCTTGTTCATCCTGAAGATTGCCGGCGGGCTCTATCTGCTTTGGCTGGCGTTCAAGGCGCTGAAATCGGCGATGCGGAAGGAAAGCGAAGCAGCGGTACCGCTTGACAAGCAGCCGCCCTCGCTGCGCCGTCTCTACTTCAAGGGCCTGGGCATCCACCTGACCAACCCGAAGGCGATATTTTCCTGGCTGACGCTGGTTTCGCTCGGCACGCCGCAGGATGCGCCGCATGTCATGCCGATCCTGATCGGCGGCTGCATGCTGCTCGGCGTCATCATCTTCATGGGTTTTGCCTTGCTATTCTCCATCGAGCCCGTGCACCGCGGTTACAGGAAGGCCCGCCGCTGGATCGAAGGCGCCATGGCAGGGTTCTTCGCTTTTGCCGGCCTCAAGCTGCTAACCGTGAAGCTGTAGCCTATTCGGCAGCCGCCTGGCCCTGGCCGAAGCGCCTTTCGATATATTCGCCGACAAGCGTCTCGAAATCACCGGCAATATTGGTGCCGCGGATCGTCAACGCCTTCTTGCCATCGATATAGACCGGGGCGGCGGGAAGCTCGCCGGTGCCCGGCAGCGAAATGCCGATATCGGCATGTTTGCTTTCGCCAGGGCCATTAACGATGCAGCCCATCACCGCAACCTTCAGGCCCTCAACACCCGGATATTTTTCACGCCAGACCGGCATGTTGCGGCGGATATCGGCCTCGATCTTCTGCGCCAGCTCCTGGAACACCGTGGACGTGGTGCGCCCGCACCCCGGACAGGCGGCAACGACCGGAATGAACTGACGGAAACCCATGACCTGCAGCAGTTCCTGCGCCACCTGCACCTCGCGGGTGCGGTCGCCGCCGGGCTCGGGCGTCAGCGAAATGCGGATGGTGTCGCCAATACCCTGCTGCATCAGGATGCCAAGCGAGGCGGCGGACGAGACGATGCCCTTCGAGCCCATGCCGGCTTCGGTCAAGCCCAGATGCAAAGCGTGGTTGGAGCGCGAAGACAGCATCGCATAGCAGGCAATCAGATCCTGCACGTTGGACACCTTGGCCGACAGGATGATCCGGTTGCGCGGCAGACCGGCTTCCTCGGCGAGTTCGGCGGAAATCAGCGCCGACTGGACGATGGTTTCGCGCATCACCTGCTGTGCCGTCAGCGGAAAGCCCTTGGCCTGGTTGTCATCCATCAGGCGGGTCAACAGTTCCTGATCGAGCGAACCCCAATTGACGCCGATGCGCACCGGCTTGTCGAACTGGATGGCGCGTTCGATGATCTCGACGAACTGCTTGTCCTTCTTGGCCTTGAAGCCGACATTGCCGGGATTGATGCGGTATTTCGCGAGAGCTTCGGCGCAGGCCGGATGGTCGGCCAGCAGCTTGTGGCCGATATAATGGAAATCGCCGATCAGCGGCACATCGAGGCCGAGGCGCTCGAGGCGCTCGCGGATCTTCGGCACGGCAGCGGCACTTTCGTCACGATCGACGGTGATGCGCACCAGCTCCGAGCCGGCCCGATGAAGGGCGGCAACCTGCGCGACAGTGGCATCGATGTCGGCGGTATCGGTATTGGTCATCGACTGGACGACCACGGGCGCCGATCCTCCGACGATCACCCCGCCAACATCGACGGCAACGGAGGCCCTGCGGGGTTGCGGTTCGTAATCGAAGGCGGAAGACATGAAAGCCCCTTGCACGTGCCGTTGCGGCGACTTTCCCTGAGGTGGATGAGGAAAGCCGCCTTGTCAACGGCAACATCATTCATTGACGGCGAATTGATGACAGGCCGCCGTCAACGCAGCTCAGTCGTGCCCCTTCGGATCGGCATGCACCGCATGATGCGACAGCGCCAGAACGACGATGAACAGGATCGGCACGCAGGTGAAAATGATCGAGAAACCGGTATGCTCCGCGACGAAGCCGATCAGCGACGGTGCAAACAGCATGCCGGAATAACCCATGAACGTTGCGACCGACAAACCGATGCCGGGAGCCAGGCCGGGCATGTTACCGGCGGCCGAAAAGGCGATCGGCACCATGTTGGAAATGCCGACACCGGCAAGGGCAAAGCCAAGAATGGCAACCAGCGCATTGGGTGCCAGACCGGCAAGCACGAGGCCGACCAATGCGGTCAGCGTGCAGACCCGCAGGGTTCTCACGCCACCGAAGCGGTCGCGGACATGGTCGCCTGCAAAACGCATGATCGCCATCGTGGCCGAGAAGGCGGCAAAGCCGAAGCCGGACATGGCGACCGAGGCACCGAGCTCGTTGCGTAGATAGAGCGCGCCCCAATCCAGCACCGTGCCTTCCGGCACCATCGAGAACAGTGCCACCAGACCGATCAGCCAGGGCAGCGGATTGGACGGCAACCGCAGCTTCTGCTTGGCGGTATCCGGATGCGGCTGATCGGCAAGGATCATCGGCCAGGCGACGGCCAGCACCGAAAGGCAGACCAGCGTGACGAGGATGACATGCACGTAGACGCCGAAATGCGCCATGATCAGACCGCCGCTCGCAGCACCGATCAAACCACCGAGACTCCAATAGGCATGGCAGGACGACATGATCGCCCGGCGCATCGATTTTTCGACCTCGACCGCATTGGCATTCATCGCCACGTCCATGGCGCCGACGAAACCGCCAAGCAGCAGCATGCCGATCACCGCCGTCCAGACATTGGGAAGAAGCGTCAACAGCAGAAGCATCGGCGACAACAGGATCGCCGTGACCTTGACCACCTTCTGCGACCCCATCCGGGCGATGAAACCACCGGCAATCGGCATCAGGATCAGCGAACCAAGGCCGAAGGCGAGGATCAGCAGACCCAGCACGCTCTCGCTGATGCCGAGCCTGTCCTTGAATTCCGGGATTTTCGGCGCCCAGCTGCCGGTGACGAAGCCGTTCATCAGGAACAGCAGCGAAACGGCGAGCCGGCTTTTGGGCATATAGCCTTGCCGGACAGCGGCCTGCGGCGGGGTTATGGTGTGTTGATCCATGGTCTCTTCCTGTAGAATTCGGTGCCGGCGTCAGGCCGTGATTTCGATGGGGTTGCCGTCGGGATCGCTAAGGACCGCCTCGTAGAAGCCGTCGCCCGTCATGCGGGCGGGTGACAGAAGAATGCTTAATGCGGCGGCCTTCGTTGCCAAGGCATCGACAGCCTCGCGGCTACCGAGAGACAAGGCGAGATGCGCGTAACCCCGGCGCTCGGTCTGCTCGTCCTGCCCGCTGATCCACGGGCCTTGCATCAGCTCGATCGACGGCCCGTCCTTCAAATACAGAAACCGTGAAGAAAACCCGGGGCGCCGGGCACTTTCATAAAGATCGCCCACGGTAGCGCCGAAGATGTCCGCCCAGAAGCGGCAGAGGCGATCAAGGTCCGGGGTCCAGAGTGCGACATGGGCGATCCTCATGCTCTTGTTCCTCCTGCGTAAACGACCGTGATGCCTTGGCTGGTGTAGAGATCGGCGGTGTTGCGGGCCGCATCATGCTCGACGATCAGCGTCTTGCATTCCTGTGCCGTAATGACCGCATGCGGCGCCGATGTGCCCAGCTTGTCGTTGGTCACTGCCGCCAGAACGGCAGCGCTGTTGCGGGCGACAAGCCGCTTGAATTCCGCGTCTTCATATTCAATGGCTGTCAGTCCGGCATCCAGATCGACGCCGCAAACCCCGAGAATACAGAGATCCGGCCGCAACACGGAAACATCGCGCTGTGCCCTGGCGCCGATGGCAGCCCCGACCAGTCGGTCGATCTTGCCGCCGATCAGGATGATATCGACACCCGGCTTTTCCATCAATGCGGAGGCAATCAGCGGCGTATTGGTCACCGCCGTCAGCTCCAGCCCGGCAGGTAGCGCCTGTGCGATCGCGAGATTGGTCGAGCTCGCATCGAAGAAGACGGTCATGCCCGGCGCAATGAAGGGCAGGGCTGCGGCGGCAAGCGCTGCCTTGCGCTCGGGTGCTTCGCCGACACGCTGGGAGAGCGTCGTTCGGCCGGGGGCGATCGGTAGCGCACCCCCATAGACCCGCTCGCACAGGCCCGCCGCCGCCAGTTCGCGCAAGTCCCTGCGGACCGTATCCTCGGAGACATTGAATTCTTGCGCCAAATCGACCGCAAGCACGCGGCCGGACGTCCGCAGGCGATCCTGAATCAGGCTTTGTCTCTGTCGCAAAAGAAGTTCTGTCTGCATCGGAAAATCAAATCACGCATGAATGAGTTCAAATCGGCACAAACGTGCATAACCCGCTTCAATCGCGATTTCAATCGATTTATGTAGTGATTATTGAAAATGGCACCGGAATTGCCGTAAAAATCGGCGCTCCGCCTTGATTTTAGCCTTCCGGCGACAATTTTGCATTGAAATGGCAGGAATTTGAGAAAACCCTTCGCTATTGCAGTGCGCAATTGAAGTTTTGTGCGCTGCCATGCGTCGAGCGTTATGCGATTGTGTCCTCACACCGGCAGACGGGCCGGACCAAAAAAGATGGAAAAACAAAATGAAATGGGTACCCACACTTCTCGCCGCTGCCGCCTTTGCCCAGCTGGTATCGTTCGGCTCGGCCGTAGCCGGTGAAAACCTCGAAGCCGTCAAGTCGGCTGGCGCGCTGAAGATCGGCACGGAAGGCACCTACGCCCCGTTCACCTATCACGATGAAAGCGGCAAGCTCGTCGGCTTCGACGTCGAAATCGGCGAAGCCGTGGCCAAGAAGCTTGGCGTCAAGGCCGAATTCCTCGAAGGCAAGTGGGACGGCCTGATCGCCGGCCTCGACGCCAACCGTTACGACGCCGTCATCAACCAGGTCGGCATCACCGAAGAGCGCAAGAAGAAGTATGATTTCTCCGAGCCCTATATCGCTTCGAAGGCCGTTCTGATCGTCAAGTCGGACAATGCCGACATCAAGGATTTCCCGGACCTGAAGGGCAAGAATTCCGCCCAGTCGCTGACCAGCAATTTCGGCAAGCTCGCCCAGGCTTCCGGCGCTGAACTGATCGGCACGGACGGCTTCGACCAGTCGATCCAGCTGGTTCTGACCGGCCGTGCCGATGCCACGATCAACGACAGCCTGTCCTTCCTCGACTTCAAGAAGAAGAAGCCGGATGCACCAGTCAAGATCGCTGCCGAACAGGCCAATGCCGACTATTCCGGCATCATCGTGCGCAAGGGCGAACCTGAACTTCTCGAAGCCATCAACAAGGCGCTGACCGAGATCAAGACCGACGGCACCTATGAAGCCATCTCGCAGAAGTATTTCGGCGCAGACGTTTCGAAGTAATTTTGAAAAGCCCCTCCCCAACCCCTCCCCACAAGGGGGAGGGGCAAGGATGCCGTCCTGTTCGCAATCCATAAGAACAGTACTGCCTGGGCAATTTTGCCTGATGACGCGAGGGGCTGCCGCGAATTAATCCCTCCCCCTTGTGGGGAGGGGTTGGGGAGGGGTATTCCGTATAAGATATCGATCCCGCCAAAAAGAAAGTCGGCCCGTGCCCCCCTGGCTCCAACTCATGCTCGATTCGCTCTGGCCGCTCATCCGCGCCGGGCTGATCTTCACCATTCCGCTGACGCTGTTGTCTTTCACGCTGGGTCTGGGGCTGGGGCTCCTGACCGCCGTGGCGCGGCTGTTCGGGCCAAAGCCATTGGTTGCCGTGGCGCGGTTCTATGTCTGGGTCATTCGCGGCACGCCGCTGCTCGTCCAGCTGTTCGTCATCTTCTACGGCCTGCCGAGCCTCGGCATCCTGCTTGATGCCTTCCCGGCCGCCCTGATCGGCTTCACGCTCAATATCGGCGCCTATACGTCCGAGATCATCCGCGCCGTCATTTCCTCGGTGCCGCGCGGCCAGTGGGAGGCTGCCTATTCGATCGGCATGAGCTGGAGCCAGGCAATGCGCCGCACCATCCTGCCGCAGGCAGCCCGCGTCGCCGTGCCGCCTTTGTCGAACACGTTCATTTCGCTGGTGAAGGACACGTCGCTTGCGGCCGCTATCACGGTGCCGGAACTGTTCCAGACAGCCCAGCGCATCGTCGCCACCACCTATGAGCCGCTGATCCTCTATATCGAGGCGGCGCTGCTCTATCTGGCGCTGAGTTCGGTCCTCTCGTCGTTGCAGGTGAGGCTGGAAAAACGCTTCGCCCGCTATGGCGGCTTCCTGGAGGCGCGCACATGATCGAGCTCACCCATATCGAAAAACGCTTCGGCGACAATGTCGTGTTGAAGGATATCAGCGTACGGATCGCTGAAGGCACCGTGACCGCACTGGTCGGCCCGTCCGGCGGCGGCAAGAGCACGCTCTTGCGCTGCGTCAATCTTTTGGAAATCCCGACCGCCGGCACGATCCGGCTGGGCGAGGAAAAGATCACCTTCGAACCCAACAAGAAGACCGGCTGGGACGCCATCCAGCGCCTGCGCCGTCAGACCGGCATGGTGTTCCAGAATTTCCAGCTCTTCCCGCACCAGACCGCGATCGAAAACGTCATGGAAGGGCTGGTCACGGTCCTGAAATGGCCGAAGGAGAAAGCGAAAACGCGGGCGCAGGAATTGCTTGAAAAGGTCGGCATGTCGCACAAGGCCGACGCCTGGCCATCGACGCTCTCGGGCGGCCAGCAGCAACGCGTCGCCATCGCCCGGGCGCTTGCCCCTTCGCCCCGAGTGCTACTCTGCGACGAGCCGACCTCGGCGCTCGATCCTGAATTGGCCGAAGAAGTTGTCGAGGTCCTCAACCGTCTCGCAGCCGAAGGCACGACGATGATCATGGCCACCCACGACCTTCGACTGGCTTCGAAAGTTGCCGATCAGGTCCTGTTCCTCGACGGTGGCCTGATCGTCGAAAGCGGCGCACCCCGGAACATCTTCCAGACGCCTGAGCGGGAGCGGACGAAGAAGTTCATCTCGTCGCTGAGCGCTGGGAATAGCTACGATATTTGAACATGAAAATGGCCGGGTTTTGCCCGGCCATTTTTCATTCGGAGAGCAAGTCCTCACGCCCCATAGACGATCAGCAAATCCTTGGTGTCGATCTGGTCACCGGTCTTGACGAGGACTTCGGCAATCGTGCCGTCCTTTTCCGCGTGCAGCGCCGTCTCCATCTTCATCGCTTCGATGGAGAGCAGCACGTCGCCGGACTTCACCGTCTGACCGGCCGATATCGTCACGGTCGAGATGACGCCGGGCATCGGCGCGCCGAGATGTGCGGCATTGCCGAGATCGGCCTTGCGGCGGGCCGTGCTGGAAGCTGCGCGGTTGCGATCCGGAACCTTGATCAGGCGCGGCTGGCCGTTGATCTCGAAGAACACCTTGACCATCCCCTGCTCGTCCGGCTCGCTCATGGCCTGATGCTGGACAACCAGCGAGACGCCCTTTTCGAGTTCCGGCAACAGTTCTTCGCCGGCCGAAAGCCCGTAGAAATAGGCGGGTGTCGGCAGTACGCTGACCGGACCATAGGTATCGGCGGCCAGCGCGTAGTCGGTGAAGACCTTCGGATACATCAGGTACGAGGCGAACTCGTAATCGCTGACGGTGCGTTCCAGCTTTTCCTCGATCGCCTTGCGCTCGGCATCGAGATCGGCATCGGCAAGCAGCGAGCCCGGACGTTCCGTATAGGCTTTTTCGCCCTTCAGCGCTTTTTCCTGCAGCGCCTTTGGCCATCCGCCCGGAGGCTGGCCGAGATCGCCTTTCAGCATCGACACGACAGATTCCGGAAAGGACACATCCTTGGCCGGGTTCTTTACATCGGCAACCGTCAGGTCCTGGGACACCATCATCAACGCCATGTCGCCGACCACCTTGGAAGACGGCGTCACCTTGACGATATCGCCGAACATCTGGTTGGCGTCGGCATAGGCCTGCGCCACCTGGTGCCAGCGGGTCTCAAGGCCGAGTGACCGGGCCTGTTCCTTGAGGTTGGTGAACTGGCCACCCGGCATTTCATGCAGGTAGACTTCGGACGCCGGTCCCTTGAGGTCGCTTTCAAAGGCCGCGTACTGGTTGCGGACAGCTTCCCAGTAGAACGAGATGCGGCGGATCCATTCCGGATCGAGGCCCGGATCGCGTTCGGAACCGCGCAAGGCTTCGACGATCGAACCGAGGCAGGGCTGCGATGTATTGCCGGAGAAAGCATCCATCGCCGCATCGACGACATCGACACCGGCATCCACCGCCGCAAGAACGGTCGCGGCGGAAATGCCCGACGTATCATGCGTGTGGAAATGGATCGGCAGGTCGGTCGCTTCGCGAAGCGCCTTGAACAGCACGGTCGCTGCCGCCGGTTTCAACAGCCCGGCCATGTCCTTCAGCGCGATCATGTGGGCGCCGGCCCGCTCCAGTTCGGCAGCCAGCGCGGTATAGTATTTCAGGTCGTATTTCGGACGGGCCGAATTCAGGATGTCGCCGGTATAGCAGATCGCCGCTTCGCAGATCTTGTTCTCTTCGGCCACCGCATCCATCGAGACACGCATGTTGTCGACCCAGTTCAGGCAGTCGAACACGCGGAAAACGTCGATGCCGCCCTTGGCCGCCTGGCGGACGAAGTATTTGACGACATTATCGGGATAGTTCTTGTAGCCGACGCCGTTGGCGCCGCGCAGAAGCATTTGCAGCAGCAGGTTCGGCGCATCCTCGCGCACCTTGGCGAGGCGCTCCCATGGGTCCTCTGTCAGGAAGCGCATCGAAACGTCGAACGTGGCGCCGCCCCAGCATTCCAGCGAAAACAGGTTCGGCAATGCGCGCGCATAGGTTCCGGCGATGCGGGCGATATCATAGGTGCGCACGCGGGTGGCAAGCAGCGACTGGTGGCCGTCGCGCATGGTCGTGTCGGTCAAGAGCACCCGCTTTTCGGCGCGTACCCATTCGGCGAATTTCTTCGGGCCGAGCGCATCGAGCTTCTGCTTGGTACCATCGACGATCTCGCCCTGAAGGCGCGGAATGACCGGCTTTGCCGCGTCGGCACTCGGCTTCGGCCGCCCCTTGGCTTCCGGGTGGCCGTTAACGGTGACGTCGGCGAGATAGGTGAGCAGCTTGGTGGCGCGGTCCTGGCGCTTGACCTGCTGGAACAGTTCCGGCGTCGTGTCGATGAACCGGGTCGTATAGGTGTTGTCCTTGAATTTCGGATGCGTGATGATCGCTTCAAGGAAGGTCAGGTTGGTGGCGACGCCACGGATACGGAACTCGCGCAGCGCGCGGTCCATGCGGGCGATGGTCTCCTGCGGACTCGGCGACCATGCTGTAACCTTGACCAGCAGTGGATCGTAATAGCGGGTGATGACGGCGCCCGGATAGGCCGTGCCGCCGTCCAGGCGGATACCGAAACCCGATGCCGAACGATAGCCGGTGATGCGGCCGTAATCCGGAATGAAGTTCTGCTCCGGATCTTCCGTGGTAATGCGGCACTGCAGCGCGTGGCCGTTGAGGCGGATGTCTTCCTGCTTTGGTACACCAGATTCCGGCGTGCCGATGGCAAAGCCGTCGAGAATATGGATCTGCGCCTTGACGATATCGATGCCGGTGACGACTTCGGTGACCGTGTGCTCGACCTGGATACGCGGGTTGACTTCGATGAAGTAGAATTTGCCGTTATCCATATCCATCAGATATTCGACTGTGCCGGCGCCGATATAGTTCGTCGCCTTGGCAATGCTCGTCGAATAATGGGCAAGTTCCTGACGCTGCTCTTCCGTCAGATACGGTGCCGGCGCGCGCTCGACGACCTTCTGGTTGCGGCGCTGTACCGAACAGTCGCGCTCGAACAGATGCACCACATTGCCATGAGTATCGCCCAGAACCTGGCTTTCGACGTGACGGGCACGCTCGACCAGCTTTTCGAGATAGACCTCGTCCTTGCCGAAGGCAGCCATCGCCTCGCGCTTGGCTTCGGTCACTTCACGCGCCAGATCCTTCGGGTCGCGGATTGCCCGCATGCCGCGGCCGCCGCCGCCCCAAGAGGCCTTGAGCATGATCGGATAGCCGATCTCCTCGGCCATCTTTGCCACCACCGCCATGTCGTCTGGAAGCGGTTCGGTGGCCGGAACGACGGGAACGCCGATTTCGATGGCAAGATTGCGCGCAGCAACCTTGTTGCCAAGCCGGCGCATCGTATCGCCGGTCGGCCCGATGAAGATGATACCGGCAGCCTTGCAGGCATCGACGAATTCGGGGCTTTCGGACAGAAGGCCGTAGCCGGGATGGATGGCATCGGCACCCGAGAGCTTGGCAACCCGGATGACTTCCTCGATCGACAGATAGCTTTCGATCGGCCCTAGATCGCGGGCCAGATGCGGCCCGCGCCCGACCTGATAACTCTCATCCGCCTTGAAGCGGTGAAGCGCCAGCTTGTCCTCTTCCGCCCATATCGCAACCGTTTTTATTCCCAGTTCGTTTGCAGCGCGAAAAACGCGAATGGCAATTTCAGAACGGTTGGCGACAAGGATCTTCGAAATGGGCAAGTCGGACTCCTCAAGACTTGAAACACGGTAATGCTGCACCGCGAAAAGAATTATTAGCGTTTCATGACTTGAAGTTCAATTTCAGAGTGATGCGGAAGCAAGATTCATTTTCGTTCAGGAAATCAGCCCGAGACGGAAAGACAGCGCCACCGCATGATGGCGATTTTTCGCGTTCAGTTTGTCCTGGATGCCGTTCATGTACCAATCGACGGTGTGGGTGGAGATTTCGAGAATCTTGCTGATCTCGTTGGAGGTCATGCCATCTGCGAGGTAATGTAGCGCTTCCATCTCGCGGCGGGTCATTTGCACATCGACGTTGGAGACCATATCGGCAAGCACGCTCGGATCGGCCAGTTCCAGAAGGCGCCAGAATAACTTCTTGGCAATGCCGTCGAAAATGTTCATTTCCACGGAACTGAGATCAACAACGCGTCCGCCCAATGTCATGTTGCCGAGCAGCCCGCGCCTTCCGTGGACAGGAAAAATATACCCGTCATGGAGGCCATGGCCGCGCGCATCGACCATCATGCGTTCCATGCGCTTGCGATGCGGGTCGGAGCGGAAGGCTACCAGCGTCTCGCGCCAGCGGAAGCCGCGTTGCGCATGTCCGAGATAGCGGATGGTCGGGTCGATGATGACGTATTTTTTCTTGATATATATCTGCGGCCAGCCGTCCGGCCACCGCCCGGCAAGGAGAAGGCTCAGCGGATTTTCGTCGGGCTTCGGCTGGCGGACAATTCCGTAAAAGTCGAAACCGTAGCGGCAGAGAACCCGTTCAAATTCCTGAACGATCTCGTCCCTGCTGCGCATCTCGTCAATCAGTGCCAAAAATTGCACCAGCAAAGTAATATTCATAAACACCCCTTCAAAAAGTTGCTTTCAGTCTCTGACCGCCCTACCGCGCCGCAACATGATCGTGTCGTTCAGCACCCATTCATGTTGCAAGCGCGATAATCCCCCCATCAGTCACGGAAGCACCTAACACCGCATCGTCAACGAACTGCAAGGCGCGAAAAATAGCGAGCTATGAATGTTGAGCCTACGGTGCCTGGAATTTCCAGTCACATCGCCGGTTTAGCATAATCAAGTTTGCGCGGCGAAGTAAAAAGTTGGTTTTCGGCATCCGTGATTCACGACAATAAAGATGGAGGGAAGAAGACGTTCAGTTTTGGAATTTTCATTCCATCAGCCAAAGATGAGAGAATGAATAGTTTCAAATCAGTTCTTTTCCTCCCAGACCATTTCCCGCGATGCAAATGCCCAGTTGCTTTTTCATTGCACCGCAAACCAACTGCCCAAGAGGGATAAGACAGTGTCATTGTTCCAGGTCTATATACGAGCACTTCAGTATCTTGCCGTCCACAAGCTCCGTGTTTCGGCCATCGTGGTCGCCAACGTTGTTTTGGCCGTTATCACGATCGCCGAACCCATCCTGTTCGGGCGCATCATCGACGCGATCACGTCCAAGCAGACCGTCACGCCCTTGCTGTTGATGTGGGCGGGCCTTGGCGTCTTCAATACGGTGGCGTTTGTTCTGGTTGCCCGTGAGGCAGACCGGTTGGCGCACACGCGCCGTTCGACGCTGATCACCGAAGCCTTCGGCCGCATCATCTCGATGCCTCTTTCGTGGCATACCCAGCGCGGCACCTCCAATGCGCTGCACACCCTTTTGCGTGCCTGTGAAACGCTGTTCGGCCTCTGGCTCGAATTCATGCGCCAGCATCTGGCGACCGCCGTGGCGCTGACGCTGCTGATCCCGACAGCCTTTGCCATGGACGTTCGCCTGTCGCTCGTCCTCGTCGTCCTCGGCGTTCTCTATGTCGTCGTCGGCAAGTTCGTCATGACCCGGACCAAGGAAGGTCAGGCTTCGGTCGAGGACCATTACCACACGGTTTTCTCGCACGTCTCCGACTCGATCAGCAACGTTTCGGTCGTTCACAGCTACAACCGTATCGAGGCTGAAACCCGCGAACTGAAGAACTTTACGCAGAAGCTGATCTCTGCGCAGCTGCCGGTCCTCGATTGGTGGGCGTTGGCCAGCGCGCTGAACCGTATGGCCTCGACCATCTCGATGATGGCCATCCTCGTCATCGGCACCGTGCTGGTGCAGAGGGGCGAACTCGGCATCGGCGACGTCATTGCCTTCATCGGCTTTGCCGGACTGCTGATCGGCCGCCTCGACCAGATGAAAGCCTTCGTGACGCAGATTTTCGAAGCTCGCGCCAAGCTTGAAGACTTCTTCGTGCTGGAAGACTCGGTGCGTGAACGGGAAGAGCCTGCCGATGCCGGCGAGTTGAACAATGTTCGTGGCGAAGTCGAATTCCGCGACGTCTCCTTCAACTTCGCCAATTCGACCGAAGGTATGCGCAACGTGTCGTTCACCGCCAAGGCCGGCCAGACGATCGCTATCGTCGGCCCGACCGGCGCCGGCAAGACGACGCTGGTCAACCTCCTGCAGCGTGTCCATGAGCCGGCTGGTGGCCAGATCCTTGTCGATGGTGTCGATATCTCGACCGTCACCCGCAAGTCGCTGCGCCGCTCGATCGCTACCGTGTTCCAGGATGCGGGCCTGCTCAACCGGTCGATCTGCGAGAACATCCGTCTCGGCCGTGAGGATGCATCGCTCGACGAAGTGATGGCTGCGGCCGAAGCTGCCGCTGCTGGCGATTTCATCGAAGGCCGCCAGGGTGGCTACGATACCCGCGTCGGCGAACGAGGCAACCGGCTGTCCGGTGGCGAACGCCAGCGTATCGCCATTGCCCGGGCGATCCTGAAGAACGCACCGATCCTCGTGCTCGACGAAGCGACCAGCGCGCTCGACGTCGAGACCGAGAACCGGGTGAAGGCTGCGATCGACAATCTGCGCAAGGATCGCACCACCTTCATCATCGCCCACCGCCTGTCGACGGTACGTGAAGCCGATCTGGTGATCTTCATGGATCATGGCCGGATCGTCGAGATGGGTGGCTTCCACGAACTGAGCCAGAGCAATGGCCGGTTTGCCTCGCTCCTGCGCGCAAGCGGCATTCTGACGGACGAAGATGTCCGTATGAGCCACGCCGCAGCCTGATAACAAACCGACCCAGTCAACAAGAAAAGGCCCCGCACAGGGGCCTTTTTTATGCCTGTGCTGCAGTGGGCCGGGAGAGGCCGCCGATCCAGTCGAGGTAGCGGGCATAGGCGAAGTGCAGCCCGATGCCGGCCATCACGAACAGAGCGCCCCAGAGGGGATCGCGCCCCGTCACGAACAGCAGCACCTGCCCGACCATCGCCAGAATCGTGCCGAAGATGAACACCGGCAGCGAATGCCGGCCGATCAGGACGAGCGGGTGATCGATGCGCAGGCGCGTCATCCGGCTGAAGACTGGAAAGACCGCAAGCAGATAGCCGAGCGCCAGAACATGCAGCAAGCGTGTCAAAGAGAGGAAGGTCTTGTCGAACCCTGTCAGGACCGCCGGCAAGCCGTAGGAAAAATCAAGGTTCCACCAGGACAGAAGCACCCAGAACAGCGATACCGTCACATAGCAGCCTGAGATCGCCACGAGTGCCGGATGACGCACGATCGGCTTTCCGGCACGCGACCGCATCATGCAGATCATCCCGATGACGAACAGGAACTGCCACGACCACGGATTGAGGAACCAGTAGCCCTCGTCGAGGAAGTTGATCGGCACGATCGTGAAGATGCCGGCCGCAAGCCACAGTGCTGCAGATGCCATGAACAGCAGGAAAGGGCTGCGCCCGTGCAGCCAGAGCATTCCGGGTAACAGCAGGAAGACGACCGCGTACATCGACAGGATGTTGTTATAGCCCAGCTGATGTCCGAGCAGAACCATGGCGACAAATCCCTGCTCGGTATGATCGACCAGCGGGCGGATATTGATCTCGCTGATCAGGTCCTGCCGGCCGAAATAGAGCGCTCCGCCGGCAAAGATCGCCAGCGTGATGATACTGGTCATGATATGCGCGATGTAGAGGGTGAACGCGCGCCGCCAGATTTTCAGGCTCAGCGCGAGGCGGTTGCCGATCGTAAACTTCCGGCCATAGGCCAGCCCAGCGGACAGTCCCGAGATCAGCACGAATGCCTCGGCCGAGTCCGAAAAGCCGAAATTCTTGGTGGTCAGATATTCGAGATATTGTCCCGGCACATGATTGACGAAGATGGTCAGCAGGCAAAGCGCCCGAAAGACGTCGAGGCGGGTGTCGCGCTGGAAGAAGACAGTCTGGGTTTCTCCCACCTGTCCATCACCGCGAGATGCCTGGAATTGCAGCTTTTGAAGCATTCAGAATGGTCTCGTCCGAGTTCAGTGTCCCTGCCCCCATTGACGCGATATCGATGCAGGCGATCAAAACAAAACCGGCTTTGCGCCTTCTGGTGCAAAGCCGGTTTCAATCCTTGGTATGACGCCGGCAGCTACAGCAAAACGCCTTCATGCGCGTTTTTTGTGACAGTATTATTGACGCTGACGATCGGCTCGCCGTTTTCCGCATTTTTTGTCACGGAAATTACATGTGCCTTGCCGTCGATGGTCAACGTTGCCGAGAACCCATCCCAGTCCTCCGGCAGGACCGGCTGGACGATCAGCTTGTCTCCCTGCCGGCGGATGCCGAGAATACCTTCGACTGCGGCACGGTAGAGCCAGGCCGCAGAGCCTGTGTACCAGGTCCAGCCACCACGTCCGGTCAGGGTGCCGTCGCCATAGATATCGGCGGCGACAACATAGGGCTCGACCCGGTAGTGATCGGCGCTCTCGCGGTCCTTCGCATGATTGACCGGATTGAGCATCTCGAAGGCGCGCCAGGCGTCTTCCCTCCGGTTCTGTGCCGCCAGCGCCAGCACCACCCAGGTCGCCGCATGGGTATATTGTCCGCCGTTTTCGCGAACACCAGGCGGATAGGCTTTGATATAACCCGGGTCCTGCGCGGTTCCCGATAGCGGCGGGGTGAACAGCCGGATGATCTGGTGATCGCCGTCGGCCAGTTCTGCCAGCACCGCATCCATGGCCTCGGCCGAGCGGGCAGCATCGCCTTCACCGGAAAGCACGCTCCAGGACTGCGCGATCGAATCGATCCGGCACTCGCTGCTTTCGGCAGAACCAAGCGGCGTGCCGTCGTCATAGTAACCACGCCGATAGTGGTTGCCATCCCAACCGGCTGTTTCAAGCGCCTTCTTCAGGCTGTCAAGATGCGCCTCCCAGGCGGAAACCCGCTGGGTGTCGCCACGCTCGCGTGCAATGACCAGGAAGGAGCGCAGCGTCGATGCAAGGAACCAGCCGAGCCAGATGCTGGTACCGCGCCCTTCGATACCGACGCGGTTCATGCCGTCGTTCCAGTCGCCGCCGAGGATCAGGGGCAGGCCGTTCTCGCCCTTGCGGGCGATGGCGAGGTCGAGTGCCAGGGCGCAATGCTCATAGAGGCTGGCACGCCGCTCCGATACGGTCGGCTGATAAAAGCTGTCGTGCTGGCCAGGCTCCAGAGCCGCCCCTTCGATGAAGGCGATCTGCTCGTCGAGAATGTCCTTGTTTCCGGTGACCGAGCAATAGTGCTGCACGGCATGGCCGAGCCAGACGACATCGTCGGAAATCAGCGTGCGCACGCCGGCGCCGGTGTTCGGTAACCACCAATGCAGCACGTCGCCCTCGATAAACTGCCGCGCGGCGGCGTTGAGGATCTGCGCCCGGGCAAGCTCCGGCCGGTGCACGATGAAGGCGAGCGTATCCTGCAACTGGTCGCGGAAGCCGAAGGCGCCGCTTGCCTGGTAGAAGGCCGAGCGTGCCAGGATCCGGCAACCAAGGCTCTGATAGGGGAGCCAGGCATTGACCATGTTGTCGAACGCCTTGTCGGGCGTTTCGATCTGGAGCACACCGGTAAAGTCCTGCCAGTAGCTGTTGGACGCTTCGAGAACCGTTTCGAACGTGCTCTTGCGAGCCTCCGTCAGATGCTCGAGGGCCTGCCCGGCATTGTCGGAATCGCCGATATAGAACGTCAGTTCGCGGGTAGCACCCGGCGCCAGCATCACATCGACAACGATCGCCGCACAGGGATCGCCATCGGCTTCGACGGCACCTGACAACGCACCGCCGCCAAGCACGGCCTGCGGCGCGTAGATGCTACCCCCCTGGCCGAGAAACTCGCGCCGGCTGGAGGTGAACCCCGAAGGCATGTCGCTCGCCGCGAGGAATGCGGTACGGCCGGAATAGTCGATGCTGTAGGGATTGGTCGCCAGCACGGCACCGCTCGCCTCATCCCGATGCGACAGGATGAAAGGTGCCGTCTTTGCCCGATTGTTGCCGAGCACCCATTCGGCATAGCCGTAGATTTTCAGACTACGGGCTTCGTTGGTGGTGTTGTTCAACCGCAGCCGCAGATACTTGACCGGCGCGGTGCGATGAACAGTCTGGCCGACCTCGATTTCCAGCCCATCCTGAACACTCTTGAACACGGAATAGCCCAGACCATGCCGCGTCTCGAACGCGACCGACTTGCGGCGGGACAAGGCAGCATAGGGGGACAGGACAGCACCGCTGTTCATGTCGCGGATGAAGATGGCTTCGCCCGGACGGTTGATGACCGGATCGTTGGTCCAGGGCGTCAGCTGATAGTCGCGCGAGTTGCGGCCCCAGGTGAAGGCGGAGCCTTCGGCGGCAACGTGGAAACCGAAGGTTTCGTTGGAAATCACGTTGATCCACGGCTGCGGCGTCGCTTCGCCCCCACGCAGTCGCGTCACGTATTCGCGGCCATCGGCGGAGAAACCGCCATAGCCGTTCCAGAAGTCCAGCCCGTCACCGGTGATGTCGATGCTTTTGGCGCTGCTGTCCTCTGGAATGACCGCCAGCAACGGCGCAGCAGGAATAACTTCCTTCCGCGACGGTTTTGCCAGGAGATTTTCGGCACGCGAAATCTGGTCCGAGATCTTGCCGTTGCGGGCATGGAACACGGCACGGGATGCGGACAAAAGCGCCGACCAGGTCTGCGGTTCCATGATGTCGCGGCGAACCGCGAAGATATGCTGGCGCGGGCCGTCCGACAGGCCACGCAGGCGCAGGTTTTCCGCCATCGCGTCGAGCGTGTGCTGCATATCCTGCGCGTAGGACGAGGCGCGCTCGTTGACGATCACCAGGTCTGCGGTGACGCCGCGCGAGCGCAGATATTCCTGCGCCCTCAAGGCTTCCCGCGCGATGCCAAGATCGATGTCGTCATTGATGCGGACGGCAAAGATCGGGAAATCGCCCGAGATCGACAGCGGCCAGAGTGCCGATTGCGGGGCAAGACCGGCCTGCACCGTGGCGGTATCGGCGCGCAACTGCATGTCGGGATAGACAAGGTAGCGGCCGAGCATCTGGAAGCTTGCTGCTTCCTGCGAGGTTACGCCGACATGGCGCATCTGCACCTGCGAGCGTGTCCAGGCGTGGATGAGCTCATGGTTGAAACTGTCGGGATGGCGATAACGATCGACAGCCTTGTCGATATCCTGACGGTTCGGCGCAGCAATGGTCCAGAAGATCACGCTGACCTTCTTGCCGGCCGGTACGCGCACGACGCGGCGTAGCGACACGATCGGATCGAGCGTATAGCCGTCCGAGCCGGAAAGCTTGGCATCGGTATCGAAAGCCTGCGCTTCGGCCAGCGTGCGGCCCGGGCCGATGAAGCGGCGGCGGTCCGTCTCTGCTTCGGTATGGCGGGTGCTGGCGGCATTATCGACGATCAGATGCGCGACCTGCATATCCGGTTCGCCGGGACTGCGCTTGTTGCGCGTGACGCGGATGACGTCACCCTTCGGATCGACTTCCGTCTTCAGGAACATCTTGGCAAACAGCGGATGGGCGCTGTCGGTATCATCGGTGGTCAGAACCGGTTCTGCATAGGATGTCACTTCGATGAAGCGATCCTCGGTGCCGGTATTGAGCAGGATCACCCGGCGGCCTTCCGCATCATGCTCTGTGGCGACGATGCATTCGACTTCGCTGGTGAGATCGCCGACGGTCTTGATGAATTCGGCCTTGTCGTCGCCGAAGCGGGTCGTGGTTTTTTCACCTTCGGCGCGGCGCGGTTCCGCCGTTGCCGACCACCAGTCGCCGGTGGTCGTGTCGCGCAGGAAGATGAACGTGCCGGAGCGGTCTTCGGTCGGATCGGCCTTCCACCGGACAACGGTCTGGCCGTTCCAGCGGGAATAGCCCGAACCGGTCGCCGTCAGCATCACCGCATAGTGGCCGTTCGACAGGAACACCGTCTCGCGGTCCTTGGCCAGCGGATTGGTAATGACGCGGACTTCGGGGCGCAGCAGATCTTCCTGGCCCTTGCCAAGCGATTCCGGCTCCTTCTTGGTGTTGATGATCGGAATATCGCGCGGTGCCTTTTCCTGCAGCAGCAGTTCGGCGGCTTCGATGACCGGATCCGCGTGGAACCACTCGCGCAGACGTCCATTGAAGACAACGTTGGCGACGGCCGCGATCGACATGCCGTGATGGTGGGCATAGTAGTTGCGCACGACGGCGCAAGTCTTGCCTTCCGGCACTCGGGTGGGGGTGAAATCGACGGCATCGTGAAAGCCGTAGGCCCCGAGCGCGCCAAGGCCACGCAGACGCTCCAGATTGGCGATCGCCGCTTTCGGATCGTACATGCTGGCAAGGATCGAGGCATAGGGGGCGATGACGGCGTTCTGACCGAGACCTCGCTTCAGACCCAGCGTCGGCACGCCGAAGTTGGTGTACTGATAGGTCAGTTCATGGTCGCGGGCATTGAAGGCCGCTTCCGAAATGCCCCAAGGCGTGCCGAGCCGGCGGCCATGGTTCATCTGCTCCTGAACGATCAGGTTGTTGGTCTGGTTGAGAATACCGCCCTGACGCTCCTGCATGACCAGCGGCGGCATCAGGTATTCGAACATCGATCCCGACCAGGAGATCAGCGCGCCACGCGCACCGATCGGCACGATCGGACGGCCGAGCTTGTACCAGTGCTCCGTCGGCAGGTCGCCCTTGGCAATGGCAAACAGGCTGGTGAGACGGGCCTCAGATGCCAGAAGGTCGTAACAGGCTTCGTCCAGCTCGTTGGCGTTGACGCGGTAACCGATCGACAGCAGACGCCGCTCCGGCCGGAACAGGAAGCTGAAATCCATCGTAAACGCGATGTCGCGGGCCCGGTCGCGGATGACGATCAGGCGCTGGCGCAGCGCTTCGATAGCGCCGAGGTCGAACACGCCATCGGCAATATGGGCTTCGCAGGTGTTGACGAGCATGGTTGCCCATTTCGTCACTTCGCCGCTCTGGGTGCTCTTCACCTCATGGTCGAGATTGACGGTGAGCTTGTGAATGTCGCGCGCCAAAACGGCCAGGTTGATCACTCGGATAGAGGCGAACTCACGCTCGCGCTTGACGGCGGCAAGTGCGTTCTGGAAGCCATTGATCCGCTCTTCCATCAGGCGGCGCAGCGGCCGCACGGTCTTGCGGTCATCCGGCAGATCCGCCAGAATTTCGGACAGGATCGAAGCGACGTCGCCGATGCCGTCGAGATTGCCCTGCACATGCGCGGACGGGGCTTCGGCCCAGTCGCGGCACATCGAGGATACGGCGATCAGATGGCCGGCGAGATTGCCGCTATCGACGGCGGAGACATATTTCGGCTCCATCGTTTCCAGCGTGTCGGTCTTGTACCAGTTGAACAGATGGCCGCGATATTTCGGCATGCGATCGACCGTGGCGACTGTTTCTTCCAGCCGGCGAATGGTTTCCTCGAAACCGATCCAGCCGAAATCTCGGGCGGACATGACAGACAGGAGATAGACACCGATATTCGTCGGCGAAGTGCGCTCGGCGAGGATCGGATGCGGGATTTCCTGGAAATTGTCCGGCGGCAGGAAATTCTGCTCGGCGGTGACGAACTGTTCGAAATAGAGCCAGGTCCGCCGGGCGATCTTGCGCAATTCCTCGACGACCTCATCCGCTACCACCAGTTGGTCTTCCGTTTCGGCGGACTGGCTGACAAACCAGGCAATGGCGGGTGACAAGGCCCAGAGCAAGGCAAATGGAATGCCGATGAAGGGAAGACCGGTATCGGAAATTGCCGCCAGAAGCAGCGAAATGACCGCCAGGACCGGTGCGATCCACATCGACCGGTAATAGTCGAGTATGCTGCCGCCGGCCGAACTTTGCACCTGCGCGGCCGTGCGCCATTCCAGCATCAGCTTGCCGCTGACGAAGGTCCGGTAGATCGAGCGCACGATCGCGTCCATCATCATCGCGGCCGAGTGGGCGATGAAGACGATACGCAAGGCGACCTGTGCATTGGCCGCCTGGATTTCGGACAGGACGGCATGCAGGTGAGCGCGCGCGACGATATCGTTGCGGCGCGGCATGATGCCGGAAATCAGCGACAGGGTGGGCGCGACGAACAGGCTGAAGATCAGCACGAACTGCCAGACCAGCGCCTGTGTCGGTTCCATATAGTACCAGCCCATGACCGAGGCGATCAGCCAGGCACAGGGGATCAGCGACCGGCGCAGATTGTCGTACATCTTCCATCGGCCGAGCATGCTGACGCCGTTCGACAGATTGAACATATACGGCAGAAGCTGCCAGTCGCCGCGTGCCCAGCGATGCTGGCGCGACATCTCGACCTCGTAGCGGATCGGGAAATCCTCGACCAGCTCGACATCGCTGACCAGCGCGCAATGCGCCAGCGAGCCTTCGAGCAGATCGTGGCTGAGCACCGCGTTCTCCTCGATCTTGCCCTTCAAGGCTGCCTCGAAGGCATCGACGTGATAGAGGCCCTTGCCGGTAAACGTGCCTTCGCCGGCGACATCCTGGTAGACGTCGGATACCGTGAAGACATAGGGGTCGATACCACGATTGACCGAGAAGATGCGCTGGAACGCCGATGCGTCGCTGCCGGTGGTCAAGGACGGGGTGACGCGCGGCTGCAGGATGCCGTAACCGGCGGTTACCTTCTGGGTGACCGGATCGACCACCGGCCGGTTGATCGGGTGATAGAGCTTGCCGACCAGCTTGGTCACCGCATCGCGCATCAGGCGCGTGTCGGAATCCAGCGTCATGACATACTGAACGTTTTCGGGAACCGTATTGGCGCCGGCAAGGAAGCTGGTATCGCTGTCGCCGCGCAGAAGCAGGTTCAGCTCATGCAGCTTGCCGCGCTTGCGCTCCCAGCCCATCCAGGCGCCTTCGGCCTCGTTGTAGAGGCGGCGGCGATGCAGCAGATAGAAGCGCGTGCGTCCATCATGGGCGTAACGGGCGCTCAGCGTTTCGATCTCGGCCTTGGCATATTCCAGCACTTCGAGATCGGCCGCAGTTTCCTCTTCTGGGCTATCGACCCAGTCGCTGACCAGTGCGAAATAGATTTCGCCCTTCGGGTTGGCGAGATAGTGGACTTCGAGATTGCGCACCAGTTCATCGACATGGTCGCGCTTGGAAATCAGACAGGGGACGACGACGAGCGTTCGCGCATCCTCCGGTATCCCCTCGAGGAACTCGTACCCGACCAGCCGCGACGGCGTCACGAAGAGCGTGACCAGCGTGTTGAAGAGGCCGGCAGCACCTTCCGAGGCGGGAAGAGCGAACAACAACAGCATGATCAGCTTGGCACCCGTCGGAATCGCCATCGGGCTGACGAAAACGTAGACGGCGATCATCGCAAGGATGGTCAGGAAGATATTCGGACCGGCAATGGCAAGCCAGTCGAGCTTGCGGCCAAGGCGTATAATGGTCTGCAGGACGGACGGACGATAGCCGATCTTTTCCTCGAGCAGGCGGCGCTGCTTGCCGACGAGAAAGCCCCCGACATTCGGCTCATGCGGCATATCGATCGTGCTGGCATCGGCCTTGACCATTGCAAGCGCGATCTGCGTGACTTCAAGCTCGGAACTGCCGGAGCGGCGGGCAAGCCGCTCGATGGTGTTGCGATATTTGTTGCGCGATCCGAAATCGAGGGCGGAATAATCCGACCCCTCACGTAAAGCGCCGTCCAGCTTGCTGACGCTTTCGAACCAGACGGCCCAGTCATTGTCGTCGATTTCACGCAGGCTGCGGATGATGTTGCTCATCGTCGCATTGCCCGACGACAGCCGGTTCTGCTCCGCGACCAGAGCCTCCTCGACGTCGCTGCCGCGCTTTTCCAGCTGGTCTTCCAGCCAGGTGATGACGAAGCCGGAGGTCTGCGATCCGTCACGCAGCCTGTACAGCAGCTGGGCGGCGAAGGTGTTGTCCGCACAGAGCTGCTCTGCTTCCGCCAGCACCGCTTTGAATTTCTCCGGCGACCCGAGACGGACGATCTGGTCGGCAACGTCGTTCGCCTTGTTGCGCATGTTGCGCGACCGGTCGACGCGAATGGCGATGCGCCGCAGGTTTTCGATCAGGACGAACCGGACGATCGACGGCAGCGCCCACAATTCGCCGATCTTTAAGGTCTCATGCTCCTGGAAGCCGGCAACCATGGCCGTCAGGCTTTCACGCGAAACCGTGCTGTGGGTATGGGCGATATAGAGCCAGGCAAGCGCCATCGTGCGCGGGATCGTTGTGCCCGCCACCGGCAGGGTGGGCAGCTGACGATAGAATTTGCGCGGAAAATCGCGCCTCACTTCCTGGATCGATTCCTCGACCAGATAGTGATTATCGAGCAGCCATTCGGCAGCAGGCGTGATCGACGCGCCGGCTTCGACATCGGTGGCCGTGACCTTGTAGACGCGGAAAATCTCGTCTTCATTTTCCCGATGGCGCTGGCGAAACTCGAAGGGAAAGAACCCCGGAAGGGACGAAACGCCGTCACGGGCGAGCGCTGCACCGCATTCATGAAGCTCGTCGATGGTGAAATAGGTCGAGCGGATCGAATCGTTGTAATCGATCGGCTTGATCTCGGCTTCGTGCGGAGGCGTGAACGGCGTGTTGTGAAGGGGCATGGGTACGGGTTCTGGATCCAGGCGGTGTTGAAGGGTCCGGTGGTCGTGCCGGATGGGCTGCTGCCCTGATTTGTGGTTCTGCGCTGCCACGATCCTAGCTGTCCGTTTGCGCTCTGCCGAAAGCCGCTGGGTCTCGCGCGCACGGGAAACCGAAGAGTTTGGCATTGCCCGGACGGGCTTTGGAAGGTGTGAAGACGACAGTCGCTTCGCTAACAAGGCTGCGTGGTGCAAGAAATTGGCATTTTTTAGCCGTAGTGCCAATATGTTGCAAGAAGCGCGGCCAACGTTCGGGGCGAATTCGCGTGTGCCGCGCAAATGAAAGCGCAGCATACACTTTTTTCGTCTCAATCAATGCCGGGAAATCATTCGCAACTGTGTCTTTGAGGCTTTTCATCCAGATCGCAACGCATCCGGCCGGAAAATGTTCCAGCCTTCATATTGCATTGCAGCAAGGCATCGCCCGCCCGCGTCAACCAACTTGGCTGACGATCCAAGCCCGGAACGCCTGACTGATCGGATTTTCCAGCTTTCCCTCCGGCACCACGAGATAATAGCTGTTTTCCGTCTGCATCGGCCGGTCGAAGACGACACGCAGCCGGTCGGCCGCTAACTCTTGCTCGATCAGATAACGCGGCAACAGTGCAAAGCCGAGACCAACGATGGCGGCTTCGATGACCATGGAGAATTGATCGAACCGATTGCCGCGATAAGCCGATTTCATCTCGCCACCATTACTCTCGAACCATTGCGCCCACATCTTCGGCCGGGTGGCGAGGTGGAGCAGCGGCTTGTGCTCCAGTTCGCCCGGCTCCTGCATCGGATTAAGGGACAGAAGCGCCGGGCTTGCCACAGGGACGATGATCTCGCTGCAGAGATAGCTGCAGGTAGCATGCGCCCAGACCGGCTGGCCGTAGTGAATAGCGAGATCGAAATTCTGTTCTTCGAAGTCGAATGGTTGCGATCGCGAGGCGATATTGATCACCGTGCCGGGATGCTGGTTGAGAAAGTCCGGCAGGCGCGGTGTCAGCCAGCGGCTGCCGAAGGTTGGCAGCGATGCGACGGAGAGGGTGGATTCGGAGCGGGCAGAGGCCATGGCGCGCACCATCAGTTCTTCTGACTGGGTCAGCAGCCGGCGCACCTCGGGCAGGAATTTCTGGCCGGCATCGGATAGAATGACCCGCTGGCGGATGCGCTCGAACAGGAGTACGCCGATCTGGCTTTCGAGGTCCTTGATCTGGCGGCTGACGGCGCTCTGGGTCAGGTTCAGCTCTGCGGCGGCCTGCGTAAAACTGCCGTGACGCGCAGCACATTCGAATGCCTGCAGCGTGGTGACGTCCGGGACCAGTCTTCTGCTCAACTTCATTCCAGCCTCGCATGATCATAGTCATAACCGTCGCAATCAATGCCCCTTCGCACCATATATGATACGAATTGAGAATGATCACCATTATCCCTTCCATACTGCGAGGCGCGTTGCCGTGAAAGAGAATAGTTTCGTATCCACCGACCTTATCCGCTCGGCCTTTTCTGCGGCGATGTCGGCCATGTACCGCACAGAGGTGCCGGCCTATGGCACATTGATGGAACTGGTGGGCAAGGTGAACGCCGAAACGCTGACTGCCGACCCGGATTTACAGGCCCGTCTCGAGGACACGGATTCGCTGGAACGTATCTCCGAAGAGCGCCACGGCGCAATCCGGCTCGGCACGCCTGCCGAGCTGTCGATGATGCGCCGCGTCTTTGCCGTCATGGGCATGCTGCCGGTCGGCTATTACGATCTGTCGACCGCCGGCGTGCCGGTCCATTCGACGGCCTTCCGCCCGGTCGGCGATGCCGCCTTGAAGAAAAACCCTTTTCGCGTCTTCACATCGCTGCTGCGGCTTAATCTGATCGCCGATGCAGCTTTGCGCAATGAAGCCGAACAGATTTTGTCTCGGCGCCAGATTTTCACCGACGGCGCCATCGCGCTGACGGAGAAGGCGGAAAAGCAGGGCGGCCTTGATAAGGCCGATGCCGAGCGTTTCGTAGCCGAGGCCTTGGAAACCTTCCGTTGGCACGACAAGGCCAATGTCAGCCCCGACATGTACCACCGACTGCATGACGCTCACCGGCTGATCGCCGATGTCGTCTCGTTCAAGGGCCCGCATATCAACCATCTGACGCCGCGCACGCTGGATATCGATGCCGTCCAGGCCCGCATGCCCGATTACAAGATCGCCCCGAAGGCGACGATCGAAGGCCCGCCGACCCGCAAATGCGCCATCCTTCTGCGCCAGACCTCGTTCAAGGCGCTGGAAGAACCGGTTTCCTTCCAAGCTGCCGATGGCAGCTGGCATGAGGGCTCGCATACCGCCCGTTTCGGCGAGATCGAACAGCGCGGCATCGCCCTGACCCCGAAGGGCCGGACGCTGTACGACGACCTGCTCAACGCCTCGCGCAAGATCGTCCGCCCGGCGGCCGACGGCTCGAATGCGGCGGAATACGAAAAGGCGCTTTCGGATGCCTTCATCCCCTTCCCCGATACATGGGCAGGCATCCGTGCCGAAGGCCTCGGTTATTTCGCCTATTCGCTGACCGCCAGGGGCCGCAAGGCAAAGGCCGACACTTCCAGGAGCCTCGACAGCCTGATCGCTGACGGCCTCGTTCAGTTCGACCCGATCGTCTACGAAGACTTCCTGCCCGTCAGCGCCGCCGGCATCTTCCAGTCCAATCTCGGCGACGACGCTGCCCAGGAATTCGTTGCAAGCCCCAACCAGCAGCGGTTCGAGCTTGATCTCGGTGCCAGGGTGCTGAACGAGTTCGATCACTATGCCGGTATAGAACAGGCTTCGATCGCCGATATCAGACAGATGCTTTCGTCTGCGCAGGCAGCGGAGTAAAGCTGAAACGATGATCGACCAGAACCACGTCGCAGCATTGACCGCACTCCTCGGTGACAAGGGCGTTGTCACCGAAGGCAGTGATGTGGCGGCCTACCAAACCGGCGCGCGCTATGACCAGGGCCGCGCGGCCATCGTCCTGCGTCCGCAGACCACCGAAGAGGTGTCGGCGGCGGTTTCCTATTGCGTCAAGAACGGCATCGTTGTCATTCCGCAATCCGGAAACACCGGTCTTGTTTCCGGCTCGACCCCGGATGCGACAGGCTCGCAGGCGGTCCTCAGCCTCGACCGGATGACGAAGCGCTTTGATCTCGATCTCGACAACCGATCGCTGCGCGCCGATGCCGGTTTCCGGCTCTCCGACATCAATCAGAAGCTTGAAAAACACGGCCTGTTCTTCCCGATCGACCTTGGCGCCGATCCGCGGCTCGGCGGCATGCTGGCGACCAATACCGGCGGTTCGCGCTTCCTGAAATATGGCGACGTGCGCCGCAACACGCTGGGCATCAAGGTGGTTCTGGCCGACGAGGAGGGCACGATCCTCGACCTGACGTCTGAACTCCGCAAGAACAATACCGGCATCGACTGGAAGCAAGTCTTCATCGGCACATCCGGCGCCTTCGGCATTATCACCGAATGCGTCGTCGCGCTGGAACCCCTGCCGAAGCAGGTGGCGACCGCCTATCTGGTGCCCACCACTGGCGCCCATGTCATGCCACTATTGCGGGCCATGGAAGACCGGCTCGGCGCCTATCTCTCGGCCTTCGAGGGTATCTCTAAGAATTCGGTTACTGCGGCGCTCGATCACGTGCCATCGCTGAAAAACCCGTTTCAGGGCGGCAACGTGCCTGACTATGTGATCCTCGCGGAAATTTCCCGTACCTGGGAACCGCGCGAGGGTGAACAATCGCTGGATGCGGTGCTGGAAACGGTGCTTGCCGAAATCTGGGAAACGGATGAGGCGCCGCTCGCCGATGCCTTCGTCGGTCCTGCCCATGAAATGTGGTCGCTGCGTCATGCCCTATCGGAAGGCGTCAAGCACTCGGGAAAACTGATCGCTTTCGATCTTTCCTTCCGAAGAGGTGATATCATGGCCTTCTGCGACCGCATGAAGGCCGATATGCCGCAAGCCTTTCCGGAGGTGACGATCTGCGATTTCGGCCATATCGGCGATGGCGGCGTGCATTTCAATCTCGTGGTGCCGAAGGACAGCGCTTCGGCATCCGACGCGAATTTCGAGCGGCGGCTGCGCGACTGGGTGTTTGCCATCGCCGTCCAGGATTTCCATGGCAGTTTCAGTGCCGAACATGCCATCGGCCGCAAGAACCAGGCCTATTACGACCTTTATACGCAACAGAAGATCAAGGACATGGCCCAGGGCCTCAAAGCCATCACCTCGCCGGGAGAACTCGGTGCGGTGCACTTTGGATAGTCCTTCGACCAAGAAAACGGGAGTTTGCTCATCATGAACATTGCAACGAAGTCGGTGAATGTCGTTCAGGAAACGGCCGCCCTTCTGGAGAAGCTCGGCGTCTCCAAGGATCTCTACACGGGCGGCGACATGGCCTCCTTCTCGCCGGTCACCGGCGAACAGATTGCCAGCCTGAAGACGGTCTCCGCCGCTGAAGCAGCAGCCAAGATCGAAAAGGCCGATGCGGCGTTTCGCGCCTGGCGCCTGGTGCCGGCACCCAAGCGCGGCGAACTGATCCGCCTGCTCGGCGAAGAACTGCGCGCCAGCAAGGCCGATCTCGGCCGTCTGGTCTCGATCGAAGCCGGCAAGATCACTTCGGAAGGCCTCGGCGAAGTTCAGGAAATGATCGACATCTGCGATTTCGCCGTCGGTCTTTCCCGCCAGCTCTACGGTCTGACCATTGCCACCGAGCGTCCCGGCCACCGCATGATGGAAACCTGGCATCCGCTCGGCGTCATCGGCGTCATCTCCGCCTTCAACTTCCCGGTTGCCGTCTGGGCCTGGAACTCGGCACTTGCTCTCGTTTGCGGCAATGCCGTCGTCTGGAAGCCGTCGGAAAAGACCCCGCTCACCGCACTTGCAAGCCAGGCGATCCTTGATCGCGCCATCGCTCGCTTCGGCGATGCACCGGAAGGCCTGACGCACGTCCTGATCGGCGACCGCACCATCGGCGAAGTCATGGTCGATCACCCGAAGGTGCCGCTGGTTTCGGCGACCGGTTCCACCCGTATGGGCCGCGACGTCGGTCCGCGCCTTGCCAAGCGCTTTGCCCGCGCCATCCTCGAACTCGGCGGCAACAATGGCGGCATCGTCTGCCCGTCTGCCGATCTCGACATGGCGCTGCGCGCCATCGCCTTCGGTGCCATGGGCACGGCCGGCCAGCGTTGCACCACACTACGCCGCCTGTTCGTCCACGAAAGTGTCTACGACCAGCTCGTTCCGCGCCTCAAGAAGGCCTATTCGAGCGTTTCGGTCGGCAATCCGCTGGAATCCACCGCCCTCGTTGGCCCGCTGGTCGACAAGCCGGCCTTCGACAACATGCAGAAGGCACTTGGCGAGGCGAAAGCCCACGGCGGCTCTGTCACCGGTGGCGAACGCGTCGATCTCGGCCATGCCAACAGCTACTACGTCAAGCCTGCCCTGGTCGAAATGCCGAAGCAGGATGGTCCAGTCACCGAAGAAACCTTCGCACCGATCCTTTACGTCATGAAGTACAGCGATTTCGACGCTGCCGTTGCCGATCACAACGCTGTCGGCGCCGGCCTCTCCTCGTCAATCTTCACGCTCGACCTCCAGGAAGCCGAGCGCTTCCTGTCGCCTGATGGTTCCGACTGCGGCATCGCCAATGTCAACATCGGAACATCCGGCGCTGAAATCGGCGGCGCGTTCGGCGGTGAAAAGGAAACCGGCGGCGGCCGCGAATCCGGCTCGGACGCATGGCGCGCCTACATGCGCCGCGCCACCAACACGATCAACTATTCGAAGGCCCTGCCGCTGGCTCAGGGCGTCTCGTTCGACATCGAATAATTGATAGGATCGGTCATGACCATCAATACCAAGGTTGAGGAGGCGGGCTTTGCGCCCGCCTCGCGGATCTCCACGATCGGCGTCTCGCAGATCCTGAAGATCGGCGCCCGGGCTCAAGCCATGAAGCGCGACGGCAAGCCGGTGATCATTCTGGGCGCCGGCGAGCCGGATTTCGACACGCCCGATCACGTCAAGCAGGCCGCCTGCGAGGCGATCCAGAGCGGCAAGACCAAATATACCGCACTCGACGGTACGCCCGAGCTGAAGCAGGCGATCCGGGACAAGTTCTCCCGCGAAAATGGCGTTTCCTACGAACTCGACGAAATCACGGTGGCAACCGGCGCCAAGCAGATCCTCTTCAACGCCATGATGGCGACGCTGAACCCCGGCGATGAAGTGATCATCCCGACGCCCTACTGGACCTCCTATTCCGACATCGTCGAAATTGCCGAGGGAAAGCCTGTCCTGATCGCCTGCGATGCAGAAGCCGGCTTTCGCTTGAAGGCCGAACAATTGGAAGCGGCAATCACCCCGAAGACGCGCTGGGTGATGCTGAACTCGCCATCGAACCCGTCGGGCGCCGCCTATAGCGCTGACGATTATCGCCCGCTGCTCGACGTGCTTTTGAAGCATCCGCATGTCTGGCTGCTGGTCGACGACATGTACGAGCACATCGTTTATGACGGCTTCAAGTTCGTCACTCCGGCAGCGCTTGAGCCGGCCCTGAAGAACCGGACCCTGACCGTCAACGGCGTCTCCAAAGCCTATGCGATGACCGGCTGGCGCATCGGCTATGCCGGTGGCCCGCGCGAGCTGATCAAGGCGATGGCCGTGGTGCAAAGCCAGGCAACCTCCTGCCCCTCCTCGATCAGCCAGGCCGCCTCGGTCGCCGCGCTGAACGGCCCGCAGGATTTCCTGAAAGAACGCACCGCCAGCTTCCAGCATCGCCGCGATCTGGTCGTCACCGCGCTGAACGCCATCGATGGTCTGGATTGCCGCACACCCGAGGGCGCCTTCTATACCTTTTCCGGGTGTGCCGGCGTGCTGGGCAAGACCACGCCTGGCGGCAAACGGATCGAGACCGATGCAGACTTCTGCGCCTATCTGCTCGACGATGCCCACATCGCCGTCGTGCCGGGGTCAGCCTTCGGTCTGTCACCGTTTTTCCGCATCTCCTATGCGACGTCCGAAGCGGAATTGCGCGAAGCGTTGGAGCGAATTGCCAAGGCCTGCGCCGCTTTGCGGTAAAGCCCCTCGATCCTTCTGTTACAGTCACGATGAAGGTCAGCCCTGCCGTTTGCGACGGCGGGGTTTTCTCTGCCGAAAGAATTTTGCGGCGCCCGAAATTGCTGCTATCCGGTAATTGCAACCAACAGCACTCATAGTGCCGTCACCGGATAAAGACAGGGGCAGCCGGCGCATGTTCTCCAGTTTACGGCAATCCACGGATATCATTGAAAAGCTGCGGGAGAATTCATTCGAACCCGCCCATGCCGACTATTACCAGGGCAAGCCCGGCCGCCCGCTCAGTCTTATTCTGAAAGCCCGCCAAGACTTTCTCTCGGTCTGGCGCAAAGGCGACTATAGCGACCGGGTAAACGTCACGAAAATCTTCGGCCGGCAGATCGTCGTGGTCAATTCACCGGACGCGATCCGCTATGTCGTTGCCAAGCGCCACGAAAATTTCGAGCGCAAGACGCCGCAGATGCGGCGCGCGCTGGAATTCTTGCTCGGCGACGGGCTGTTCATTTCCGATGGGGAGACTTGGAAGCAACGGCGGCCGCTGGTCAACGACATCGTCCATAAGAACCGCGTGCCGGCCTTCGGCAAGATCATGGAAAACACCACGACCGAACTGGTACGCCGCTGGGAATCCCTTCCCGACGGCGCGCCAGTCAACGCACTGTTCGAAATGGCCGGTCTGACAGCGGAAATCATTTCCCGCGCCGTGTTCGGCAACGATCTGGGCGAAGAGGGTGCAAAGAGTGTCAGCGAGGGTTTCGAGAGCTACCAGTCACTGATCGACTCGGTGAATATCGGCTATTTCCTCGGCTTCGACGACGGCCTGCCCGTGTTGCGGACGGCCAAGCTGCGCCGGTCGGTCTCACGTATACATCAGATCATCGACAAGGTGGTCGAAGACCATCTGGCCGGGCGCGGCGACGACAATTCGATGGTCGAGCTTCTGGTTCGCCGCCAGAAGCGCAATCCGGAACTGAAGCTCGATGTAGTCGCGCTCCGCAACGAGGCTGCCACCATCTTCATGGCCGGTCATGAGACGACAGCGGCGACTTTGACGTGGGCCTGGTATCTGCTGTCACGGGCGCAATGGGTCGAAAAATCGCTACACGAGGAAATTGCCCGGGTTTGCGGTAATCGCGTCCCGACGCTCGACGACATTCCGCAACTGGACTGGTGCCGTGCTGTGATCGAGGAGACGCTGCGTCTCTATCCGCCGGTGCCGATCCTTGCCCGCCAGGCGAAGGAAGCCGACAGGATCGGCGATATCGACGTCAAGCCGGCGTCACTCGTCCTGATCGTGCCTTGGCTTCTACACCGGACGGAAGCCTTCTTCAAAGACGCCCACCTCTTCAAGCCCGAGCGGTTCATGAACGGCGGCAAGGCCATACCCTACAGCTACATCCCCTTCGCCAGCGGCCCCCGCGTCTGCCCCGGCCTGCAATTCGGGCTCCAGGAGGCGATCCTGTGCCTGGCGATCCTTGCCCAGCGCTTCAAGGTGCGGGTGGCTGACGGGACCAAGGTTGAACCGCAGAGCCGGCTAACGCTGCGGCCACGCGGCGGCCTGCCGGTGACGCTTCACCGGCGCGAAAGGATATGATGGCATGGCCGAGCAGCAAGTTGAACCGAAGAAACGCCAAGCCTGGATTTATCAGAGACCGCCCTCGCCACCCCTGTGGGATCTGTTTGCGGGTGCCGAGCGCCGGCGCATAGCCTTTCGCTATCATGTCACTGGAAACATCCAGAATGCTCTGGATCTTGCCGTCCATTTCGGACTGAAAGCATTCCCGATCGATACCTGCTCGAACATCGGCGCTTGGCTCGGCACCTTTGCCATTCCGCGCTGGCACAAGGGAGCTGTCCGCAAGGCACGGCAAAATCTGCTGCAACTGCTTCCAGACGCAACCGAAGCAGAACGCGAGGCCGTCCTCAGACGCAACTGGCAGAGCCAGGGCCGTATCATGACCGAGTTTTCGATCATCGGCCGGCTGTCCAAGCGTGTTGTCTGGCACAATCTGGAGAGGGTGATCGACGCCAAGAAGAATGGCCCGGTCATCATGGTCGGACTGCATCTGGGAAACTGGGAGGTCCTGGGTCCAAAACTGGTGGAACTCGGCTTCGAACCATCCGCCAACTATACGCCCCCGAGTGGACGCGCGCGTGCCTGGATCGCCGACCGTCTCCGGGTGAAGCTGGGATACCGCCTGATGCCACCGGGCAAGGACGGAATACGTCCGGCGATCAAAATTCTCAGGAATGGCGGCGTGATCTCGATCTTCTGCGACGAAGGGTTTGCCGGAAAAATTCGCGGTCCCTTCCTGGGCCGGCCTCCGCATCTGGAAGGCAATTTGGCAGTTGTCGTGCGTCTCGCCAGGATGACAGGGGCAACGATCTGCCCCGGGTACATCCTGCGCACGAACGGGGCGAACTTCGAGGCTTTCGCCCTCCCCTCGCTTGTTCTTCCGCCCAGGGAGAATTCTGACGACGGCATAATCGATGACATAGTTCTGTTGAACTCGATCATCGAGCCAGTCACCCGCGCCCATCTCGACCAATGGTATTTTCTCGACAGCGCGCTGTGACGCCTAACCGGCGGCGGGCGTTGTTCCATGCAGCTCAGTGACAAGCGCGGCAAATCGCGACCCCGCAATCTCGAGCGGCCCGCTATTGTCGATCGTCGTCACATCGGGCTCATCGAAAATATCCGGCACCTGCCGCTTCAGCCTGTTGAGAATATCCTGCTCGCTTTCCCGGCCGCGTGCGACGAGGCGGCTTGCCAATACCTGCGGCGAGGCGGTGATGTTGACGATGGCCACCCTCGGAAAGGCCTGCCGGAACTGACCGAGCACCGCCCGGCTGCCATTGGCGATCAGAATCCGGCCGGCCCGAACCTTTTCAAGCGCGTCCTTGGGAATTCCGTATTTCAACCCATGCGCCTGCCAGGCAACGGCGAAATCCCCGGCTGATAGTCGGCTATCGAAAACATCGCCGGAAATGCTTTCGTGATCCTCACCACCGGCATCGGACGGCCGGGTGATGACACGGCGGACGAAATCGATATCGGCGCGATCGGCAAAGTGCTGTGCCACGAAACCGATGACGCTGTCCTTGCCTGCACCGCTGGGGCCGACCACCACGATGATCGCTCCCGTCTGGCCCTGTCCGTGCATCAGGCGACCCGCCTGCCTTCGCGCCAGACCGAACGAACGATCGGGATACCGTCCTGGCGCTGAACCCGGACGATGTCCGCACGCAGGCCGGTGGCAATGCGGCCGCGATCGTTAAGACCGACGGTGCGGGCGGGAGTCGCGGTGACCATGGCGAGCGCCTGGGGCAGGCTAACGCTCTCCAGCTCATCGGACAGAACGAACGGCGCCTGGATCAGGCTGAACGGAACATAATCGGACGACAGCACGTCGAGGACGCCTCGCTCTGCAAGGTCCTTCGCGGCGATATTGCCGGAATGCGACTTGCCGCGAACGATGTTGGGCGCACCCATGAGCACGCTGAGGCCAGCCGCATGCGAGGCTTCGGCCGCCTCGAAACTGGTCGGGAACTCCGCAAGACGAATGCCAAAACCAACCGATTCCTCGACATGCGCCAAAGTGGCGTCGTCATGACTGGCAATTGCGATGCCGCGCTCGGCACAGGCCCTGGCGATCTCGGTGCGATGCGGTCCGGCATATTTGGCCGACAACGCCTGCTGACGGGCGCAGAATGCGGCAAAAGCCTCGTCGGACAAGCCACGCTTTTTCTTGTAGTAGAGCGTGTACTGCTCCATCGTCTGGAACTGGCGCTGACCCGGCGCATGATCCATCAGGGAAACGAGACCGACCTGCGGGTCGTTTTCGAACTCCAGAAAATGATCAAGCACATTGTCGGTCGAGACCTCGCAGCGCAGATGAATGCGATGATCGGCGCGCAGGCGATTTTCCTTAGCCGCCTGGGCCAGCGCGTTTGCCATGTCGCGCATCTCGCCCTGCTCGAAACCGCCATCCTCGTCCGAGCCCATGCGCAGGCAGTCGAAGACGGTGGTGATGCCCGACGTGACGATCTGTGCGTCATGCGCCTGGATCGCCGCCATCTTCAGCCAGCGGACACCGGGGCGCGGCGAGTAATGGGCTTCCAGATGGTCGGTATGCAGCTCGACTAGGCCGGGGATCAGGTAATCGCCTTCGAAATCCTCGCCAGTACGGCTGGCACCTTCCGAAATGTCGGCGATCTTGCCGTCGCGGATGAGGACCGAGCCGTGAAGAATTTGGTCCTCAAGGACGACTCGGGCGTTTGAGAGAACGGTTTCAACGGTCATGTCATGCCATCTTTCGTTTGGACGTGCCGCCGAGCGGCAAAAGCGAGTGAATTGTAAAGGGCGCGCCGCGTTCTGGCTCGGTGAACAGCGCCAGCGATGTCACCGGAAACGGCTTGCCGATAAACGGCGCAAAAGCCTGCTCCAGCAGAGCCTTCATGGCAGGCTGACGGTCCACCGGCACAGCACCCGTAAGCGTCATATGAAAACGGAAGCTCTCGAAGACATAGGGATATCCCCATTCCAGCAGGTTGTTTCGCATCACGGAGCCGAGCGTTTCAGGTTTGCGGCGGGCGATATCGGCGTCGGACAACGGCGCCCGGAAGGCTGAGAAGCGCCGCACCGTTTGATCAGCCAAATTCTGCAATTGCGGACAATCGGCAGCCGGCACCAGTGCGAAGAACGGCCCCAGCTGACCAAGGACCATTCTTGGGATGTCGAACGAAACACGCTCTTCGGCAAAGGTGGTGAACGCATCGAGAAGCTGCGATTCGCTGACACCGGGGGCAAGCGTGAAGGGCGCTTTCAGCGTTCCATGAAAGCCGTAGCGGCGCGGGTCTGCCGTCAGGGCCGTCAGGTCCGCAGCACTGAAATCACCGGCCGGCTTAAGGTCGCGGGTTCCACCGGTAAACGGGTTCGCTCCGAGCCACCGCTCCGCAGCAGCCGTCAGCGGATCGTCTTCATCGGGCGAAATATAGAATGCGTAGCGCACTGGTCATTCCCTGCAGAAATGCCGCTGGAGCGGTTGGGACAGCCGAACTGACGCTGTCGCTACGCGCTCTTCGTGACATTATCGTGATCGTGGTGGTGATCCACCAGCATAGTTTAATGTGTTTTCTGGCCCATCAAACGTGAGCGCAGAAAATTGGAGGCACTGTCGAAAATGAAGACGACGATGAGGATCAGGATAACCATATAGCAGACGTTTTCCCAATCGGAATTCGTCCGCATCGCTTCCCAGAGTTTCAAGCCGATGCCGCCGGCGCCGACGGCGCCGATAATGGTCGCCGAGCGAGTATTGGATTCCCAGAAATACAGCGCCTGGCTGGCAAACACCGGCAGGACCTGCGGCAGGACGCCGAAGCGTTGCACCGCAAGCGGCGCGGCACCGACCGATTTCACGCCCTCGCGCTGCTTGTCGTCGATATTCTCCAGCGCTTCGGCATAGAGCTTTCCGAGCGTACCGGTATCGGTAAAGAAGATCGCCGACATGCCGGCGAGCGGCCCAGGGCCGAAGGCGCGGGTGAAGAACAGCGCCCAGATCAGCATATCGACCGACCGCAGGAAATCGAAGAACCGCTTTATGACCTGGTTGAGCACACCATTGCGGGTGATGTTGCGCGCGGCAAGGAAGCACAGCGGAAAGGCGATGATCGAGGCAAACAGCGTGCCGACGAAGGCCATGACGATGGTCTGCAGCAGCTTGGTCCAGACATCGAGGTGCTGCCATTCGGAATTGTAGAGGATGTTGTTCCACGCGAGCGACAGGTTGGACCGGCTCGGATCGAGACGGTCGCCGCTGGTAATCAGGTTTGCGACCTCACTGAGCGACTTGTTGAAGAAGGGCGAATTTGTATCGAAGATGAAGTTGGCCCAGCCGGGAAAGCGGTTGTGGATGCTGACCTTTTCCTTGTCGACATCGGCCCAGCCGGTCATGCCGAAGGCAAGCGTGATCTTTTCGCCCGCCCGCTTCTGTGTCGCCCATTTCGGCAGGGTACCCTCCGGCGTCACGCCTGCGGAATTTTCGAGATCGATCAGCAGGGTTTCACCGGCATGGGTGGCAGAGACCTTGCCGTCGGCAATGGCGATGCTGGTCGTGCTGTTGAAATTGACGGTGGCGCGGCTGACGACTTCCTCCGTCCGCGTCTCTGTGCGGGCACCGGCCTCAGCGCTGCTGCCGACAGCCGAGTTCGGCGCCATGAAGCTGAAGCTCGAACTCTTTTTCGGAGCGGCCTGCTGCGTCACGGCCGGGACATCGATGGTGCGATCCACCATCTTCGTCTCGATCTTAACCCATTCAGGCTTGGCATCGGGACCGAGCGGCGAATAACGCGGATAAACGACCTGCATCGTGCCGTCGGTGGCGATCTTGATGTCGGGCCGGACCTCATAGGAAACCCAGTCGGCCAGGTAGGTGCCGGCAATGCCCCAATTGGCATTGACCAGAACCTGCCCGATCGAGAAAAACCACCAGCTGTAGATCATGTAGAGGCCGATACCGGTAAAGATCAGGATCGACCGGATGCGCTTGCTGGTCGAGCCCTGCAGTAGGTGCGGGTGACGGGCAGCGATGGCGTCCATCTGTACGGTGTTCATCATCGTGTTCACGGTCATGGTCCGCCTCCTATTGCGCCAGCTGGAAGGCCTGATCGCCAACGAGACGGCGGCGCAGCCATGCGGAAAACTGATCGACGGCAATGATCGTCGAGAACAGCAGGATGATGATCGCCAAGGTCTTCGCCTCGTGGCCCTGGCTGATCGACAGCCGCAACGGCTCGCCAATACCGCCGCCGCCGACGGCTCCGATGATGGTCGAGGCGCGTACGTTGATTTCAAGACGCAGCAGGAAATAGCTCATGAAATTCGGCAGCACCTGCGGCACGATGCCGAACCAGACCCGCTCGAACCAGTTGCCGCCGGCAGCCCGAAGACCCTCGTCCGGCCTCATGTCGGCATTTTCGACGACCTCGAAGAACAGCTTGCCAAGCGCACCGACCGTATGGATCGACACGGCGATCATCGCCGGGATCGGTCCCAGGGAAAGGATGGCGAGAAAAAAGCCGGCGATCACCACTTCCGGAAAGGCCCGCAGGATTTCCATGACACGCCGCGCCAGACCGCGAACCCACGGATTGGGCATCAGATTACGGGCGGCGAAGAAGCAGAGAATGAAACCGAAAAACATGCCGAAGATGGTCGAGAAGATGGCGATATTCAGCGTTTCCAGCATCTTGTAGAAATATTCGGGCACGTAGATGCTGTCGGTCAGATACATCCGGCCTTCAGGATAATTGTATTTCAGGCTGCCGTCGTCATAGGGCGAGGGCAGATCGAACATCGCCCGGCCGATTTCGGCACCATCGCGGGGCACGAGGTCGCCGACGAAATCGAAGAAATAAGGCAATCGGTCGAAAAACTTGCCGGCATTGGTCGCATTGGCAAACCACAGCGATCCGGACAGAGCCACGGCCAGCAACGCAAGACCAAGAAACGTATAGGTGCGGCGGCGGAGATTGAGCTCCTGCCAGTGGCGTTCGACCACGGCGCCATTGTCGCTCAAGGTCGTGGAAAGCGCTGACGTGGCCATGAAGTCTCCGGCAAACACGAGGCCTCGCTGGGCGTCATGCCCCGAGACTGCTTAAACAAGGTAACGCTGGCCGGAATGGCCGGCCAGCGCTTTGGATTTTGGCGATATCAGCCGCCGATGGTCGACTTGCGGGCGTCGATGATCGGCTTGTAGAAGTCGGAATTGACTTCGACGAAGCCCTTGAAGTCGCCGCCCATGACGCCGGCAAAGCAGGCTGCATCGGTCTTCGGCAGGTCGAGCATGAACTGCTTGAACTTGGCCTTCATGTCATTGTTCATCGAGGTGCGAACGACGATCGGGCCGTTCGGGATCAGCGGCGAGCGCCACAGTTCGACTAGGTCGTTCATGTCGAGAACGCCCTTTTCGACCATCTTGTGCAGGTTGCCGGACGTGTAGCCGTCCTTGAACTCGCCGATGCCCGAGCCGAAGGTCGTGCCGGCATCGAAAGTGCCCTTGAGCACTTCGAGAACGAGGTTTTCATGGCCGCCGCCGAAACCGGTTTCAGCGAAGAATTCCTTGACCGGCATGCCGATCGTTTCCGGCAGGGTCACGCTCGGGATCAGGTAGCCCGATGTCGAGTCCGGATCGGCAAAGCCGAGCTTCTTGCCCTTCAGGTCGGCGACGCTAGCATAGCCCTTGTCCTTGCGGGCAACCATGATCGAGTAGTAGCCGGTCGAGCCGTCGGACTGTTCGGTCGTCAGGATCGGCTCGACGGCATCAGCCTTGGCGAGGAAGATCTTGGCATAACCGGACGCGCCGAGTTCGGCATAATCGAGCGTGCCGCCGAGCAGGCCCTGGATAACGCCGTCATAGTCGGCAGCCGGGAAGAAGGAGACCTTCTCGACATTCAGCGCCGTCTTCAGGTGATCGCCGAGGCACTGGTAGTTGCGCAGGCGGTCGGCTTCGTTTTCGCCACCGATAATGCCGACGCGGAATTCCTTGAGGTCTTCAGCCTGAACGTGGCCAACGAGGGCAAAGAGCGCAACAGCGCTCAAAAGTGCTTTCTTCAACATAAGGGTCTTCTCCTGTTATCCCGGCGGCGCCGGTTCACATTCGGTTGCAAAGCGTCTGCCCTTGACGCGGGCTTTCGATCCCGGCTCGCTCTCTAGAGCCCGGCCAGTGCCAGCGGCTTGACGCCGGCGGATTTCGTGTTGTCCTGCGCAGCCGGAATATTGATGCTGGTCGACGTCATCGATTCATCAAGCTCGGCGCCCGAACCGTAGATTTCGGCAACCGCAGCCGCGGTCAATTCCTGAGGCGGCCCATCGAAAACAACGCTTCCATGCGCCATGCCGATGATGCGCTCGCAATAATTGCGCGCCGTATCCAGCGTGTGCAGGTTGGTGACGACGGTGATGCCGTCGCGCTCGTTGATATCGCGCAGAGCGTCCATGACGATCTTGGCATTCAGCGGATCGAGCGACGCGATCGGCTCGTCGGCGAGCAGCATCTTCGGCTGCTGCATCAGGGCGCGGGCAATCGCGACACGCTGCTGCTGGCCGCCGGACAGCGTGCCGGCCGGCTGCAGCGCCGTCTGTTCGATGCCGAGCCGTTCCAGCGCCCCGATCGCCATGATCCGCTCTTCGCGGGTGAACATGTTGAGGATGCTGAGAACCGTTGAGCGGTGATTGAGGCGGCCGAGCAGCACGTTGGTCAAAACGTCGAGACGCGGCACAAGATTGAACTGCTGGAAAATCATGGCGCAATCGCGCTGCCAGTTGCGAAGGGCTGCACCGCGCAGCGACGATACTTCGAGATCACCGAAATGGATGGAGCCCGACGAAACATCGTTGAGACGATTGATCATCCTGAGCAACGTCGACTTGCCCGCACCGGACCGGCCGATGATGCCGACCATCTGGCCCTGTGGGATGTTGAAAGTAACCGAGTTGACGGCAATCTTCTTGCCGAACTGACGGGTTACATTCTTCAGCTGAAACATGAGCAGTCGTCCTCTGGCAATGGCACCGGTTACCGGTATGCCCTTGCCATAATGGCGGTTGATGAAAGGGGAATGTCAGTTTGATGTTGTTTTTGTTACAGTCCACAATCCCCGCAAAGGCGGGGATTGGGGTGCCTAAACTCAGGCATTGTGACGGGCAAGGAATGCGTCGGCATCGAGCATTCTGAAGTCGTCGAGGGCCTCGCGCAGCTTGGCGTGATCCCAATCCCACCAGGCCAGCTTCTCGAAACGGCCGGCAATCTCCTTGCCGAAACGTTCGCGGATCAGCTTGGCCGGAACGCCGCCGACGATGGTGTAGGGCGCCACATCCTTGGAGACGACCGCCCCGGAGCCGACGACCGCGCCGTTGCCGATCGTGACACCGGGCAGCACCGTCGCCCCGTGGCCGATCCAGACATCGTGCCCAATGACGACCCGGTTTTCACGCCGCCAGGCAAAGAAATCCTGCTCCACATCGGCATCCGGCCAGTAGTTCGAAGCGCGATAGGTGAAATGGTGAAGCGTTGCCCGCCAGGTCGGATGGTTGGTGGCGTTGATGCGAACGGATGCCGCCAGATTGGCGAATTTTCCTATCGTCGCACACCAGATCATGCCGTCGCGCTCGATATAGGAATAGTCGCCGAACTCGACCTCGTCGAGGCGGCAACGATCGCCCACTTCCGTATACCGCCCAAGGGCCGATTGATTGACGGTGGCGGTCGGGTGGATCGTCGGTTCCACACTCAGTTTCTGGCTCATGCTGCAGCCTTTCGCGGCGAGAAGGCGGAAACGTCGAGGATACGGTCGGCGACGGCATCGCGGACTTCCTCGTCGTGGAAAATCCCGAGCAGGGCAACCCCTTCAGCCTTCTTGGAGGCGATCATCTCGACCACCACCCGGCGGTTCGTCGCATCCAGCGACGCCGTCGGTTCGTCGAGCAGAAGGATTGCATGGTCGGTAATGAAACCGCGGGCGATGTTGACGCGCTGCTGCTCGCCACCCGAGAAAGTGGCTGGCGGCAACTGCCAGAGTTCGCGCGGCAGATTGAGTTTCGCCAGCAGCTCAGCCGCCTTTTCACGCGCGACAGCCTGATCGACACCACGCGCCAGAAGCGGTTCGGCGACGACATCGAGTGCCGACACGCGCGGAACGACCCGCAGGAACTGGCTGACATAACCCAGCGTATCGCGCCGGACTTCCAGCACGGCGCGGGGTGCCGCCTTCGCGAGATCGACGAGATGACCCTGATGCTCGATCAGGATCTGGCCGGCATCGACGCCGTAATTGCCATACAGCATCTTCAGGATCGAACTCTTGCCGACCCCGGACGGACCGCCGAGCACGACGCATTCACCCTTCTTGACGGAGAACGACACGCCATTGACGACCGGCAACCGGATACCGTCACGCAAGTGCATGGTGAAGCTCTTGGCGACTTCGGAAACAACGAGGGGAGTGGCCATAGTTACACCTGAAGGATCGAGGAAACGAGGAGCTGGGTGTAGGGCTCGCGCGGATCGTCGAGCACCCTGTCGGTCAGACCCTGCTCGATCACCAGACCGTCCTTCATCACCATCATCCGGTGCGACAGAAGCCGGGCGACAGCCAGATCGTGGGTAACGATGATCGCCGAGAGACCGAGGTCATGGACAAGACCGCGCACCAGATCGAGCAGACGGGCCTGAACCGACACATCGAGACCACCGGTCGGCTCGTCCATGAACACGAGGCGCGGGGAGGTGACGAGATTGCGGGCGATCTGCAGGCGCTGGCGCATGCCGCCGGAAAAGGCGCGCGGCTGATCGTCGATGCGGTCTTCCTCGATCTCGACACGGCGCAACCAATCGGCTGCCGTGGCGCGGATATTGCCATAGTGCCGGTCACCGACGGCCATCAACCGTTCGCCGACATTGGCGCCGGCCGACACCGTCATGCGCAGGCCATCGGCCGGGTTCTGGTGCACGAAACCCCAGTCGGTGCGCATCAGGAAGCGCCGCTCAGCCTCGCCCATGCGGGCAAGATCGCGGTACTGGCCGTCGCGCATGTGGTATTCGACAATGCCCGAACTAGGCATCAGCCTTGTGGAGAGACAGGACAGCAACGTCGTCTTGCCGGAGCCGGATTCGCCAACGATGGCAAGCACTTCGCCTGGCCACAGCTCGAAGGATACATTGCGGCACCCGATACGGCCGCCATAGAATTTCGACACGTCGTTGACTTTGAGAAGCGGTGTCTGGGTCATGGGGCGGTTTCCATGTTTAAAAATGGCTGCGGGCGGGCATCTACCTCCCCCTTGAGGGGAGAGGTCGCCGCAAAGCGGCGGGTGGGGGTGATGGTCAGGGACGGACGAAGGATCACCCCGCCCCGGACCTGCGGTCCGACCCTCCCCCTCAAGGGGAGGGTAAGGCTATCTGCCAGACCGCTCATTCCGCCGCCTCCTGCCGTGCCAGCATTTCACCCGCATGCCCATGCTCGCGGCGATCTTCGCAATGGTCGGTATCCGAGCAGACGAACATGCGTCCGCCCTTGTCGTCGAGAACGACTTCATCGAGATAAACGTGCTCGGCACCGCACAGCGCGCAGGGCTTGTCGAAGTGCTGGATCTCGAACGGATGATCCTCGAAATCGAGGCTGACGACGTCGGTATAGGGCGGCACCGCGTAGATGCGCTTTTCGCGGCCGGCACCGAACAGCTGCAGCGCTTCCGACATGTGCATTTTCGGATTGTCGAATTTTGGGGTCGGCGACGGGTCCATGACGTAGCGGCCCTCGACCTTGACCGGATAGGCATAGGTCGTAGCGATATGGCCGTTGCGGGCGATATCCTCGTAAAGCTTCACATGCATCAGGCCGTATTCTTCCAGCGCATGCATTTTTCGCGTTTCGGTCTCGCGCGGCTCGAGGAAGCGCAGGGGTTCGGGGATCGGCACCTGATAGACCAGCGTCTGACCGGCGGTCAGCGCTTCCTCCGGAATGCGGTGGCGTGTCTGGATGATCGTCGCTTCGCGGGTCTTGGTGGTCACCGCGACATTGGCAACCTTCTGGAAGAAGGCACGGATCGAAACCGCGTTGGTCGTGTCGTCGGCGCCCTGGTCGATGACCTTCAGCACGTCCTTGGGTCCGAGGATCGCCGCCGTGACCTGCACGCCACCGGTCCCCCAGCCGTAAGGCATCGGCATTTCGCGCGAAGCGAACGGAACCTGATAGCCGGGTATCGAAATCGCCTTGAGGATCGCCCGGCGGATCATCCGCTTGGTCTGCTCGTCGAGATAAGCGAAGTTGTATGTGGCAAGGTCCGTCATTCGGCTGCCTCCTTCAAACGGGAATAGGTTTTGAGCCGCTCGGCAAGGGTGCCGGTATGAAGCTCGAACAGGTGGTTGTCGGCGTCGTGGAAATAGATCGAGCGGCCTTCGCCTTCGACGCGCGGACGCGGCGGCATCAGATCAAGGCCCAGCGACTGGATGCGCTCCAGATAGATGTCGATATCCTCGTCACGGATCTTGAACGCGACGTGGTTGTAGGTGCGCTCGCTCAGGCTCTCGCCCTGCATGATCGCGATCCAGAGATCGCCGACCGTGAAGAACTTTTCCGCCGAACGCGAAAACTGCATCTCATCGCTGGCGTAGACCTGCTTCGCGCCGAAAACGGTCTGAAGAATGTCGGTCATGCGCTCGAGATCGCTGACGACGAAGGTGATGTGGGAGAGGTCCTCGATCATTCGGCCGCATCCCGGATGGGGTCGTTTTTCTCCACGCCTTTCCGTGCATCATATTCGGCGCGCATGCGACGGACGAGATCGAGCTCGGCCTGGAAGTCGACATAATGCGGCAGCTTCAGGTGCTCGACGAAACCGGTCGCCTGGACGTTGTCGGAATGCGAAATAACGAATTCCTCGTCCTGCGCCGGTGCGACGATATCCTCGCCGAATTCCTCGGCACGCAACGCCCGGTCGACCAGCGACATCGCCATCGCCTTGCGCTCGCTCTGGCCGAACACAAGGCCATAACCACGGGTAAACTGCGGCGGGTTCTTGGCCGAACCCTGGAACTGGTTGACCATCTGGCATTCGGTCACCTGGATGGGGCCGAGCGACACGGAAAAACCAAGCTCGGGAATATCGAGTTCCACTTCGACTTCGCCGATACGCACCTCGCCGACGAACGGATGGGTGCGGGCATAGCCGCGCTGGGTGGAGTAGGCGAGCGCCAGTAGGAAGCCTTCGTCGCCACGCGCAAGTGCCTGAAGGCGCAGGTCGCGGTTCAGCGGATATTCCAACGGCTCGCGGGTCAGGTCGCCCGGAACATGATCCTCCGGCATCTGGCCGTCACCCTCGATCAGGCCTTCGCCGGCGAGGATGTCGGAGACCCGCATCATCGAGCTCTCATCCGCCGTCCGGCGCAGCGGCTCGGCAACCGGCTCGTCGGTCAGCAGCGACGAATCCAGCAGGCGGTGGGTGTAGTCGAATGTCGGGCCTAGCAACTGGCCGCCCGGCAGGTCCTTGTAGGTCGCCGAAATGCGGCGTTCGATCTTCATCTTCACAGTATCGACCGGAACCGACATGCCGAAACGAGGCAGGGTGGTGCGATAGGCACGCAGGATGAAGATTGCCTCGATCATGTCGCCGCGCGCCTGGCGAACGGCGAGCGCTGCGAGTTCACGATCGTAGAGCGAGGCTTCCGCCATGACCCGATCGACCGCCAGGCCGAGCTGGGCGACGATCTGGTCGATCGAAATGGCCGGCAGTGACCGGTCACCACGGCGGCGATCGGCGAGGAGCTTGTGCGCATTGGCGATGGCGGCTTCGCCGCCTTTGACAGCAACATACATGGATCAGATCTCCCGGCGGCGAAGTTTTGTGGTGCGCGGCAGGCACAGGACGTCCGTGCCGGCAACCAGGATCAGATCGACGCCACGGGGAAACAGGCCCCGGTTTTCCGCCCAGAGCGTCAGGAAAATCTCCGGCAGGCCGTTGGGTGAAACGATGATCTGGTCCTTGATGCCTGGACCAGCAGCGACAAATTCAGGTCCGCCGGTCAGCGAAGCGATCTCGATCACCAGCGTCGCCGAGCGGTCAGGATATTCCTGCGTCCCGAGCGCGAACTGATCGAAACCGGGGACAATGCCGCCAACCTCGATGAAAACGAAGCGGGCCTCCGGCTTGACGCTCGTCACCGGTGCGCTGGTATGGAACGACAGCCAGGCGGGAACGGAGGATTGAGCGAGCGCACTCGTCAGCCATACGGGCGTACCGTCATCGCAGAGCGTGAGGGCAATCGCACCAGAACCGGTCCCAAGCGGTGCAGGCGGCGTGGCAGAGGCGCCGAGGGGCATGATCGTGCCCGGCCGGGCCATGGCATCCATCAGCGCGCGAAAAACCGACTGTGACTGGAAGACCGGGTCGGTGAACGCGCCGGCATAGGCGCTGGCGTGGATTTCGGTGTGAGCGCCCATCAGTTGTCTCCCCGGACCATGGTGAAGAAATCGACCCGTGTTGCTGCGGTCTGTTCGGCATGTTTGCGGTCTTCGGCTCCGATGCGGCTTTCCACCGCATCGATCAGTTGATCGACAGCGCTCCGATGTTCCGGCCGCTGGTGAAGCGCATCGAAGATGGCGGCGAGACGCGCCTTCTCGCGGTCATTGCCGAGCAGTTGGCCATGGCCGATTTCGCCGGAGGCAAGCCGCACGGTGGCGCGGCTGACGGTCGCCTCTCCGAGATTGAACGGATCGCCGCCGCCCCCGACGCGTCCACGCACCATGACGAGGCCGGTTTCGGGACCACGCACCGAATGCACATCCGGCTTTGGCTCGATGGCCAGCCAGCCGGCCTGCAGCTCCTCGCCGGAGGCTCGGGCCAGAAGGCCCATGATCCGTTTGCGCCCGTTCACCGCCGCGCCGGTATTTTGTTTGATCGCGTCCATTGCTTCCGTCCGAAATGTCTATTATGCTAGACAACCATACATCTGATGTTTTGCTTTTAGAACCCCCACATGACGGGCTTGTGACATGAATGCGAAAAAAGCGGTTGAGCGCCAAACCGGCGTCGCCCTCTGGCGGCAGATCGCCGATCTGATACGGTTGTCGATCAGCAATGGCGATCATGACCAGACAGGCATGGTTCCGCCAGAGACTGTGCTCGCCGCGCAGTTCGGCGTCAACCGTCATACGGTGCGCAGCGCCCTTGCCGCTCTTGCCGACGAGGGACTGGTTCAAGCCATCCAGGGCCGCGGCACGATCATCCAGCGGAAGGAGCGGCTGAGTTTTCCGATTTCGCGACGCACCCGGTTTTCACAAGGTCTCGGCGATCAGGCGCGCGACATCGAAGCCAAATTGCTCGCCCATGCCACCTTGCCAGCTTCAGGAGACGTCGCGGCCGGATTGCAGATCGCGGCGGGAACGGCTTGCGTCCAACTGGACCTTGTCAGCAGCGCCGATGGACGCCCGGTATCCTGTTCGACCAGCTATTTCCCGATGGAGCGGTTCGGGCAGATGGCCGAACAGTTCGAAAGGCTCGGCTCGATCACCAAGGCTTTCGCAGCGCAGGGCCTGGCCGACTACGTGCGGGTCTCGACCGAGCTTGTCGCCCGCCACGCCGATGCCGACGAGTTGGCGCTGCTCCGGCTTTCGCCCGGCGCCATCGTCATCGCCGCAACGGCGATCAATGCCGATCCGGACGGGGTTCCTGTGCAGTTTTCCCGCACCCGCTTTGCCGCCGACCGCGTCAAGCTGAAGCTCGAAACCTGACGGTACGAAAAATTGCGCGTTCCGAAGCACGCGCCCTCCCCTAATGTATGGCAGCAATCAGACGTCGGCGACGAAGGTCTGCTTCTGCGTGCCCAGGCCCTCGATGCCCAGCTCGACGACATCGCCGGCCTTCAGATATTGCGGCGGCTTGAAGCCCATGCCGACGCCGGGCGGCGTTCCCGTCGAGATGATATCGCCGGGATGCAGCGTCATGAACTGGCTGAGATAGCTGACCACATGCGCGACGCCATAGACCATGGTCTTGGATGACCCATTTTGCTTGCTGACGCCATTGACCGTCAGCCACATCTTCAGGTTCTGCGGATCCGCAACCTCGTCCTTGGTCACGAGCCACGGGCCGATCGGGCCAAACGTGTCGCAGGATTTTCCCTTGGTCCACTGGCCGGAGCGCTTGGTCTGGAAATCGCGTTCGGAAACGTCATTGATGACGCAATAGCCGGCGACATGCTCCAGTGCATCCGCTTCGGAAACATATTTGGCCTTTTTGCCGATGATCACACCCAGCTCGACCTCCCAGTCGGTCGCTTCCGAACCACGCGGGATGAGGACGTCATCGTTCGGGCCGACGATCGCCGAGGTCGCCTTCATGAAGATCACCGGCTCCGGCGGCACCGTGGCGCCGGTTTCGGCAGCGTGGTCGGCATAGTTCAGGCCGATGCAGATGAATTTTCCGGTGCCCGTAACGCAGGCGCCAAGACGCGGACTGCCGCCAACCACCGGCAGGCTGTCGATATCGAGATCCTTTGCCCAGCCCATGTCGCTGATCGCGTCGCCGCCGATATCGGCGATGATGCCGCTCAAGTCGCGAATCTGGCCGTCCTTGTCGAGAACACCCGGCTTTTCAGAGCCAAACGGCCCGTAGCGCAAAAGTTTCATCTTTCCTCTTCCCTTGAAATCCAGACAATCTTGCCGTCTGACAGATCAAAGGCGGGCGGCGATGTAAAGCGCTTTTACCCTTGGACTGACCTCAGCGCGTGGGCAAATCTTGCAGTCCGGCCACGGCTTTCGTGACGATCTCATCGACGGTCAGGTCAACGTCGACGGTCACCACATCGCGCTCGCCGGTTGGTGGCTCCAGCGTCGCGAACTGGCTGTCCAGCAGCGATGCCGGCATGAAATGACCGGCGCGGGCCTGCATGCGCTTGTCGAAAACGGCGCGCGATCCCTCCAGGAAAACGAAAGCCAGACGGCCACCGGCTTCAGTCCGCAACCGGTCGCGATAGGCTTTCTTCAGCGCCGAACACGAAACGATGACCCGCTCGCCCCGCGCGACACTCTCGCCGATCAGGCCGCCGATGATATCGAGCCACGGCCAGCGGTCGTCGTCTCCAAGCGGAATGCCGGCCGACATTTTCCCGATATTGGCAGCCGGGTGCAGGCTGTCGCCCTCGATGAACCGGCAGTTCAGCGCTTGTGCCAGCCGCTCGCCGACCGAAGTCTTGCCGCAGCCGCTGACACCCATGACGATCACCGGCAGGCCCGGATTTTCAGAGAGAGGTTGTGATGCCGCCATCGACATAGAGCGTGTGTCCGTTCACGAAAGAAGAAGCGTTGCTGGCCAGGAAAACCGCGGAGCCGACCAGCTCTTCGACATTTCCCCAGCGCGCTGCGGGTGTACGCTTTTCCAGCCAGTCTGAAAACTCCGGATTATCGACCAGCGCCTGATTGAGCGGTGTCCTGAAATAGCCGGGCGCGATCGCATTGATCTGCAATCCGTGGCGGGCCCAGTCGGCACACATGCCGCGCGTCAGGTTTCTGACCGCGCCCTTGGTCGCCGTGTAGGGCGCAATCCCGGGCCGGGCGAGTTCGCTCTGGACCGAGGCGATATTGACGATCTTGCCCCGCCCCCGGCCGATCATGAAACGGGCCACGGCCTGGCTGACATAGAAGACGCTGGAGATATTCGTTGCCAGCAACTGCTCCCATTTGTCCGCCGGAAAATCTTCCAGCGGCGAACGGAACTGCATGCCGGCATTGTTGATCAGGATATCGATTGCGCCGATTTCGCTCTCGACGATGGCAACAGCCTCGGCAGCGGCGTCCCTGCTGGTCACGTCGAAGGCGGCGGCATTGGCGACATGGCCGCTGTCCCTGAGAGCGGAGACTGCCGCTTCGACCTTGTCGATATCACGGCCGTTGACGACGATCTCGGCGCCGTGGGCCGCAAGGCCCTCCGCCAGGGCAAAACCGATACCCTGGCTGGAGCCGGTGATCAGTGCGCGCCGGCCGGCCAGGTCAAACAGCGGAAAGCTCATGCGATTGCCCTCGAAGCGGGATGTGGCGGAAGAAGCTTCCGCCACAATGCGTCTTCAGGCGACCTTTGAATAGGCCTTTGCCATATCGGGCAGGCGCTTGACGCGAATTTTCGATGCCTGGCCGGCTGTGTTGAAGGCAATGAAGCGCTCCTTGCAGACATCGACCATGCGGGCCGTCGCCGGCTTGAGGTAATTGCGCGGGTCGAAATTGTCCGGGTTCTGCAGGTGATGCTTGCGGATTTCACCGGTAAAGGCGAGGCGCAGGTCGGTGTCGATATTGACCTTGCGGACCCCCAGCGGAATGGCCTTCTGGATTTCGGAGAGCGGGACGCCCCAGGTCTGCTTCATCTGGCCGCCGAACTCGTTGAACAGGTCCTGCAGATCCTGCGGAACGGTGGACGAACCGTGCATGACCATATGGGTGTTCGGCAGGCGCTTGTGGATTCGGGCAATGGTGTCGATCGACAGGATTTCACCGTCCGGTGCACGGGTAAACTTATAGGCGCCATGACTGGTGCCGATGGCGACCGCGAGCGCATCGACGCCGGTCTTTTCGACGAAGTCGAAGGCCTGTTCCGGATCGGTCAACAGTTCCTCGCGCGACAGCTTGCCTTCGAAGCCGTGGCCGTCTTCCTTTTCGCCGGCGCCCGTTTCCAGGTTGCCGAGACAGCCGAGTTCACCTTCGACGGAAACGCCGGCGGCATGGGCGATCTTCACGACTTCGGCGGTGACGCCGACATTGTATTCATAGGAGGCGATCGACTTGCCGTCGGCCAGAAGCGAGCCGTCCATCATGACGGAGGTAAAACCGTTGGTGATTGCCGAGATGCAGGTCGAGGGCTGGTCGCCATGGTCGAGATGTAGGCAGACCGGGATATGCGGATATTCTTCGGTGGCCCCGAGGATCAGATGACGCAGGAAAGCGTCGCCGGCATAGGCGCGAGCGCCACGGCTTGCCTGCAGGATGACCGGTGAATCCGTGGCATCGGCCGCGCGCATCACGGCCTGGATATATTCCAGATTGTTCACATTGAACGCGGGCAGCGCGTAATTGTTTTCAGCGGCGTGGTCCAATAGCTGCCGCAAGGTGATCAATGCCATAGTCAGAAGTCTCCCATTGTCTCAGCGCATCGTTCCTGAGGACGATATGCGCACCTTATTCTCCGCGTGAGCAGAAGTGCTCCCCACAAAAGCCAACTGGTATCGCGACCAGGCCTCCTGGCGAATGAGGGTGGATTTTCCAGGGCACCATAATTGATGATCCGGGTTTGGCAACCGCTGTAGCGGCGGAAATGCGATTGTTGAGCATCCGGAAACGTTACAGGTCGAGTGCTGCGGACAATTTATCCTGTATTTTTTTGCTGAACCGAACAAAGCAATCTGAGATTGAAATAGAATTGTCGCACGCGGGTCATGCGTGCGTGGCCCTCGACCGGCGGTCGCCCCCTTAAAGATGGCGTTGTGCACAATCACTTTCGCAAGACGGCCTCTCACGCACGCATATTACGTAAACCGCCGGAAATAATTGGGAAGCTTGCGCGGACGCTGCCGGGAGACCTTCGGAAACAACAAAACACAACACAACTTAATTAGAAAATGGCGAGATTGAAATGCAACCACGGCGCTAGTATTACCTGTCAGCGAGCGACATGGCGCCACCATGGGCGACATAAAGAGCCTTGCCACTGGAAAAGATTTGGCATTCTATCGCCGCCTCACAACCTAAAAAAAGGGGACGGATAACAAAATGACACTGGCAAAAATCAACCTCCGCACAGCGATGTTGCTTGGTTCAATTCTCATCGGCGCCAGCCCTGCGCTTGCAGAAACCGTTCTGCATCGCGGCAATGCCGGCGAACCGCAGACGCTCGACCAGGCGCATACCTCGATCAACATCGAAGAATTTATTCTGAAGGACCTCTATGAAGGCCTGACGATCTATGATGCAGCCGGCAAGGTCGTTCCCGGCGCCGCCGAAACCTGGGATCTGTCAGACGATGGTCTCGTCTACACCTTCAAGCTTCGCGCCGACGCCAAGTGGTCGGATGGCTCTCCGGTCACAGCCGGGGACTTCGTTTTCTCGCTCCAGCGCGTTGAAGATCCAAAGACCGCGGCTGGTTATGCCAACATCCTTTTCCCGATCAAGAACGCCGAAAAGGTCAATAAGGGCGAAGTGCCCGTCGATCAGCTGGGCCTGAAGGCCATCGATGACAAGACGCTGGAAATCACTCTTGAGCGCCCGACCCCGTTCTTCCTTGAGCTTCTCGCCCACCAGACCGCCCTGCCGGTTTCCAAAGCCAGCTTCGAAAAGAACGGCGCCGATTTCGTCAAGCCGGGCGTGATGGTGTCGAATGGAGCCTACAAGCTTGTCGCCCATACGCCGAACGACAGCCTGACGACCGAAAAGAACCCGTCCTATTGGGACGCGGCCAACGTCAAGATCGATAAGGTGATCTTCTACCCGATCGACGACCAGGCAGCCTCCGTCCGCCGCTTCGAAGCCAAGGAAATGGACCTCGCCTACAACTTCTCGGCCGACCAGCTGGAACGCCTGCGCAAATCCTACGGCGAGCAGGTCCGTGTTTCACCGACGCTTGCGACCTACTACTACGCTTTCGACACCCGCCAGGAGCCCTATAGCGACGTGCGCGTTCGCCGTGCGCTCTCCATGGCCGTCGATCGCGACTTCCTCGCCAAGGAGATCTACTCGGGCTCGCAGTTGCCGTCCTATTCGATGGTGCCTCCGGGCATGGCAAGCTACGGCGACCCGTCCAAGGCGGATTTCGCCGACAAATCACAGCTCGACCGCGAAGACGAAGCGCTCAAGCTGATGAAGGAGGCCGGCTACGGCGAGGGCGGCAAGCCGCTCGATATCGAGATCCGCTACAACACCAACCCGAACCATGAACGCGTGGCAACTGCCGTTGCCGATATGTGGAAGAACACGTTCGGCGCCAAGGTGTCGCTGGTCAATCTCGATGTATCCTCGCACTACGCCTACCTGCAGGAAGGCGGCAAGTTCAACGTCGCCCGCGCTGGCTGGGTGGCAGACTATGCCGACGCCGAAAACTTCCTGGCGCTCAGCCTGTCCTCGAACAAGACGTTCAACTACGGGCATTTCGAGAACCCCGAGTTCGACGCTCTGATGAAGAAATCCTACGAAGAGATTGATCCGACTGTCCGCTCCAAGTCGCTTCATGAAGCCGAAGCATTGCTGATGAAGGAACAGCCGATCGCGCCGTTCCTGACCCAGGCCGATCTCTGGCTGGTGTCCGACAGGGTGAAGGGTTGGCAGGATAACGCGGTCAACGCGCACCTGAGCCGCTTCCTGAGCGTTTCCGAGTAACGGATTCTGACGCGCGGCGGCCCGTTGCCGCCGCGCGTCACGGTCAGAGAGTATAGCCATGATCTCCTTTGTCCTGCGCCGCCTTGCGAGCGCCGTGCCGACGCTGTTTATCGTCGTCACGATTTCCTTCTTCCTGATGCGGTTCGCTCCTGGCGGTCCCTTCAATCTCGAGCGTCCGCTGCCGCCACAGACGATGGCGAACCTGATGGCGACGTACCATCTCGATCAGCCGCTCTGGAACCAGTACCTCACCTACATCGGCAATGCCGTCACCGGCGATTTCGGCCCCAGCTACATCTACAAGGACAACACCGTCGCCGAACTGATCGGCAAGGGTCTTCCCTATTCGATGGAGCTCGGGTTCTACGCGCTGCTTCTGGCCCTGGTCGGCGGCGTGCTTGCCGGCACGATCGCGGCGCTGCGGCAAAACAGTTTCCTCGATTTCCTGATCATGTCGGTCTCGACCGTCGGCGTCACCGTGCCGAACTTCGTCGTCGGCCCGGTCCTCACGCTCATCTTCGCCATCACGCTCGCTTGGCTTCCTGCCGGCAGTTGGGGCGATGGCTCGCTGCGCTTCCTGATCCTGCCGATGATCGCGCTTGCGCTGCCGCAACTTGCGGTTTTTGCGCGGCTGACGCGTGGCTCGATGATCGAGGCGCTGCACACCGATCATATCCGCACGGCGCGCGCCTATGGCCTGCCATCGCGCACGGTGGTCATTACGCACGCAATGCGCGCCGCCATGCTGCCGGTGGTATCCTATCTGGCGCCGGCGGCTGCGGCCCTGCTCACCGGCTCGGCCGTCGTCGAGACGATCTTCACCATTCCTGGCGTCGGCCGCTATTTCGTGCTCGGCGCAATCAACCGCGATTACACGCTGGTCATGGGCACCGTGGTGCTGATCGCCATCTTCGTCATCGTTTTCAATCTCCTGGTCGATATTCTCTACGGCCTTCTCGATCCGAGGGTTCGCCATGACTGATATCGTCACCACGGAACTGCCGCCGGAAACCGCCAGCAGAAGCCTGTTCCAGCTCGCCACCATGCGTTTTCGCCGCAACCGCGCCGCCATGGCTAGCTGCGTGACGCTTTTGCTAATCACCCTGTTTTCCTTCCTCGGCCCCTATTTCATCAGCCATACCTATGACCAGGTGTTTCCGTCCTACGTCTCGATCCCGCCAAGCTTCGAGCCCCGGCCGGATGCGTCCAGCCTGCAGGCGGTAATGGAGGGCGTTGCCGGACGGGCGCGTGTCGATCTGAAGGAGTTTGCCGTCGAAGGCCAGACCTTCACCGCCACCGTGACCTCCGACGCGCCGATCGATCCGCGCACCACACGCTATTTCGACCGGGCCAACGAATTCGACAGCACGCAAGTCGTCGCCACCGAAAACGATGGCAAGACGCTGAAGCTCGCGGGTAGCGTCTCGCGTGAATATTTCCTGTTCGGCACGGATTCGAACGGTCGCGACCTGATGGCCCGCGTCATGCTCGGCGGCCAGATCTCGATCGCCGTCGGCCTGCTCGCCAGCCTCGTTTCGCTGAGCATCGGCGTTCTCTACGGAGCGACTTCGGGCTATATCGGCGGCCGCGTCGACAATGTCATGATGCGGTTTGTCGAAATCCTCTATTCGCTGCCTTTCGTGTTCCTTGTCGTCGTCCTCGTCGTCTTCTTCGGACGCTCGTTCATCCTGATCTTCCTCGTCATCGGCGCGGTGGAATGGCTGGACATGGCCCGCATCGTACGCGGCCAGACATTGGCCCTGAAACGGCGTGAATTCATCGGCGCCGCGCAGGCCCTCGGGCTGACCGACTGGCAGATCATCCGCCGCCACATCATTCCGAACACCATCGGTCCGGTCGTGGTTTTCGTCACTGTCGTCGTGCCGAAGGTCATCCTGCTTGAAAGCTTCCTGTCCTTCCTCGGCCTTGGCGTCCAGGCGCCGCTGACGAGCTGGGGCGCGCTCATTGCCGAAGGTGCCAACAATATCCAGTCGGCACCCTGGCTCCTGATCTTCCCGGCGATCTTCTTCGTCCTCACCCTGTTCTCGCTCAATTTTGCCGGCGACGGCCTGCGCGATGCGCTCGACCCGAAGGACCGCTGACATGAACGATAAACAGGAAACAATTCTCGCCGTCCGCGACCTCAAGGTCACCTTCACGACGCCGGATGGCGACGTGCAGGCGGTCAAGGGCATCGATCTCGACATCAAGGCCGGCGCAACGCTGGCCGTGGTGGGCGAGAGCGGCTCCGGCAAGAGCCAGACGATGATGGGCATCATGGGCCTGCTGGCCGGCAACGGCCAGGTCACCGGCTCGGCAAAATATCGCGGCGAGGAACTGGTCGGGCTGCCGCTGAAGGCGCTCAACAAGGTGCGCGGCGCCAAGATCACCATGATCTTCCAGGAACCGATGACCTCGCTCGATCCTCTCTATACGATCGGTCGGCAGATCGCCGAACCGATCGTCCATCACCGGGGCGGCAACTTCAAACAGGCCCGCGCCCGCGTGCTGGAACTGCTTGAACTGGTCGGCATTCCCGATGCCAAGCGTCGCATCGACAGCTATCCGCACGAAATGTCCGGCGGCCAGCGCCAGCGCGTGATGATCGCCATGGCGCTCGCCAACGATCCCGACATCCTGATCGCCGACGAACCGACGACGGCGCTCGATGTCACCATCCAGGCGCAGATCCTCGATTTGTTGAATTCGCTGCAGGCCAAGTTCGGCATGGCGGTGGTGCTGATCACCCACGATCTCGGCATCGTCAAGCATTTCGCCAGCCGGGTCGCGGTCATGCGCCGGGGCGAAGTGGTCGAGACCGGAACGACGGCGGATATCTTCGAGCGTCCGCAGGCCGAGTACACCAAGATGCTGCTGGCCGCCGAGCCGCATGGCCGCAAACTTTCTCCCGGCGACAAGGCACCGATCATCCTCGAAGGCACGAATGTCGCGGTCGATTATGCCACCGGCGGCGGCCTGTTCGGCAGCTCGGCAGGCGTTTTCCGTGCCGTCGATGGCGTCAGCATCCGGTTGAGGGAAGGCCAGACCATCGGCATTGTCGGCGAATCCGGCTCCGGAAAATCGACGCTCGGCCGCGCCTTGCTGCGCCTGGTGCCGAGTACCGGCCGCTATCAGTTCGGATCGACCAATATTTCCGACTTCGGCCGCTCCGCCATGCGGCCGCTGCGCCGGCAGTTGCAACTGGTCTTCCAGGACCCCTACGGTTCGCTGTCACCGCGCCAGACGGTCGGTGAGATCATCACCGAGGGCCTCTATGTCCACGAGCCGCAACTGAGCCGGGCCGATCGCGACAAGCGGGCCATCGAGGCGCTCAAGGAAGTTCGTCTCGATCCGGCGGCGCGCAACCGCTATCCGCACGAATTCTCCGGCGGCCAGCGCCAGCGCATCGCCATCGCCCGTGCCATCATCCTGAAACCCAAGGTCGTCATTCTCGACGAACCGACCTCGGCGCTCGACCGCTCGGTCCAGGGTCAGGTCATCGACCTCCTGCGCGATCTGCAGAAGGCGCACGGGCTGTCCTACATCTTCATCAGTCACGATCTCTCGGTGATCAAGGCGATGTCGGATTATGTGGTCGTTATGAAGAACGGCAAGATCGTCGAGGAAGGCGATACCGACGCGATCTTCGAGGCGCCGCGCGAAAACTACACCCAGACCCTGATGAGCGCCGCGTTCACGGCGTGACGGTTTCTGGAATACCCTCTGTCCCTCCGGGATATCTGCCGCCAGCGGGGGAAAAGAATAATCTCCCCCCTTGAGGGGGAGATGTCGGCATCGCCGACAGAGGGGGGCGGAAACCACACGCATCAAGCTTACCCGTCTTACATCGATTTTCTCCACCAACCAATTTCGGTTCCGAAATTTATACGATAGTCTCCCCCCAAAGCCGGACGCGCAAGCGCCGGGCAACGGCATACCCGGAGTACGATCGTGACCAGCCCATCGCTTTACGAAATCCACGACCCGCGTTTCCGTTCGCTGATCGTCGGCAGCGCCGTTCTCGAAGAACTGTATTCCGGCTGCCGCTGGGCCGAGGGTCCGGTCTGGTTCGATGACGCGCAGCAGCTATTGTGGAGCGATATTCCCAACCAGCGCATGCTGCGCTGGGTGCCGGACGGCGGTGTCTCGGTCTATCGTTATCCCTCGAATTTTGCCAATGGCCACACGCGCGACCGGCAGGGGCGGCTGATCTCCTGCGAACACGGCACCCGCCGTGTCACCCGCACCGAGGCGGATGGCTCGATCACCGTGCTGGCCGACAGTTTTGAAGGCAAGCGGCTGAATTCGCCCAATGACGTCGTGGTGCGCTCCGATGGCAGCATCTGGTTCAGCGATCCGACCTACGGCATCCTGTCGGACTACGAGGGCTACAAGTCGGCGCCGGAACAGGACAAGCGCAGCATCTACCGGCTCGATCCGGTGACAGGTGCACTGACGGCGGCGGCCAGCGATTTCCTCCAGCCGAACGGCCTTGCGTTCTCGCCGGGCGAAACCAAGCTCTATGTCGCCGACAGCGGCACCAATCCGGACGATACGGCACCGGCCCATATCCGGGTCTATGATGTAGAAGGCACGCGTCTGACCAATTCCGGCATCTTCTGCCATCTCGATGAAGGCCGCCCGGATGGATTTCGCCTCGATACCAACGGCAATCTCTGGACCAGTGGTGGCCATGCGGTGCACTGTTTTGCCCCGGACGGGACGCTGCTCGGCAAGATCCGCATCCCGCAGGGCGTCTCCAACCTCACCTTTGGCGGTCCCCGCCGCAACCGGCTTTTCATCACCGCGACGCAGTCGGTCTATTCGATCTACGTGACGGCAACCGGCGCTCAACGGCCGTAAAGGCCGTCATTCCTTGATCTCGCCCCGGTGCTTCAGCTGCTGTTCGCGGAAGAAGATGAACAGGCCGGAGGCGATGATCAGTCCTGCGCCGACGACCACGGTCCAGCGCGGCGTATCGCCGAAGAACATCCAGCCGAACACCACCGCCCAGAACAGCAGCGTATATTGCAGCGGCACGACGGTTGCCGCATCCGCGAGCTTCAGCGAACGGCTGACCAGCAGATGGGCCATCATCGCGACGATGCCGAGCAGGCACAGCGCAAACAGCGCCTGCATATCCATCGGTGCCCAGCCGGCGGTATTGGCACCGACGCCAATTAGCGAAAAGATCAGCGCGCCGCTCAGCTGCCAGAAGATCAGCGTCGTATCCGGCGTCGAGCGCAAGGTCCGCCCGAGAAGCAGGGCGAAGGCAAAGGCAGCGCTGCCGACCAGGGCAATCAGCGCCGGCAGGGAAAAGCTCTTGGCAGAGGGCTCCAGCGCAACGATCACGCCGGCAAAGCCGATCAGGATCGCCGTCCACCGCCGCCAGCCGACTTTTTCGCCCAATAGAAACGGCGAGGCCGCAGCCACATAGATCGGCGCTGCCAGCCAATAGGTCATCGCATCGGCAAGCGGCATATAGGCGACGGCATAATAGAACGCGGACGCATCGACGGCGAACAGCAGCGAGCGCAGCGCATGCAGCCACGGCCGATCGACCTTAATCAGGCTGCGCCAGCCGCGCTTGATGAAAAACGGTGTCAGCACGACCAGCGCCGCGATGCTGCGGATCGTCATCAGCTGGGGAACGGAATAGGTCGAGACCAGCCATTTGCCCATGACGTCGTTGAGCGAAAACATCAGCATGCCAAGCAGCATGATCAGCACGCCGTTGCGCGCGGCGTTCGATGAGTGGGCGATAGATGTGGTTTCGGCGGTCATGACATCGGTTCCGGCAGACATGCGTCGCAGTCGCACATTCCGGCCGAACGATCCAGTCGCGAAAAGGCATATGTCCATCAACAATTGGAATGCCAGTCAGGTGCGGCCTTCTCGAGTACCTGCGGGCAAGCCAGTTCAATAGAAATTCTCTATCGCTAGATGCGACACGCCCGCTTGAACCAAAAGCAGAATTCGCTCAGAAGCCTCCAAACACCGTATTTTTAATCAGGTTTCTTCTATCGGCTGCGCGCCAGGGATCGCTGCGTTCATGGGCAAGACTGTTTTCATCGGCAAAGCCTCCAATGCTGCCGGCGGCTGGGGCGCGTTGAAGAGTTGCGGCAAGCGGCTTTTGGAAAGCGGCTCGCCGATTTCGGGTGCGCGTGCCCTGTTGAAGGCCAATCAGCCGGACGGTTTCGACTGCCCCGGCTGCGCCTGGGGTGACCCCGCGCACGGCTCCTCGTTCGAATTCTGCGAAAACGGCGTCAAGGCGGTGGCCTGGGAAGCCACCGACAAACGCACGCCGCCTGATTTCTTCGCTGCCCATAGCGTCGCGGCGCTCCAGTCCTGGAGCGACTACGAACTGGAACAGCAGGGCCGGCTCACCCATCCGATGCGCTATGATCGCGCAACCGACACCTATGTGCGCGTCAGCTGGGACGCTGCCTTTGCCGAGATCGGCGAAATCCTCAACAGCTTCGACACGCCGGACCGGGCAGAATTCTACACGTCCGGCCGCGCCTCCAACGAAGCGGCCTTCCTTTACCAGCTGTTCGTGCGGCTCTACGGCACCAACAATTTTCCCGATTGCTCCAACATGTGCCACGAGGCCAGCGGCATCGCCATGAAGCAGGCGATCGGGGTCGGCAAGGGCACGGTGCTTTTGGAGGACTTCGAAAAAGCCGACGCCATCTTCGTCATCGGCCAGAACCCCGGCACCAACCATCCGCGCATGCTGGGCGACCTGCGCCGGGCCGCTCAACGCGGCGCAAAAATTGTGGTGTTCAATCCCGTGCGCGAACGGGGGCTGGAACGGTTCGCCGATCCGCAGGACAAGCTGGAAATGCTGCGCGGCGGCTCGACCGAGATTGCCAGCGACTACTTCCAGCCGCAGCTGGGGGGCGACATGGCGGCTGTGCGCGGCATGGCCAAGGCCGTTTTTGCGGCTGATGATACAGCCCTTGCGGCCGGCGAGCCCCCGGTTCTGGATCGCGAATTCCTGGCGCAGCACACAACCGATTTCGAAGCCTATCGTACTGCCGTCGAAACGACCGGCTGGGGCGAGATCGAGGACCAGTCCGGCCTGACGCGCCTGGAGCTGGAGCGTGCGGCCGAAACCTATCTCGGCGCCGGGCGGGTGATCTGCACCTGGGCGATGGGCGTGACGCAGCACCGGCATTCGGTCATCACCATCCGCGAGATCGCCAATTTCATGATGCTGCGCGGCAATATCGGCAAGCCCGGCGCTGGTCTTTGCCCGGTGCGCGGCCATTCCAATGTCCAGGGCGACCGCACCGTCGGCATCAACGAAAAAGCGCCGGCAGCCTTTCTCGATGCGCTGGAAAAGGAATTCGATTTCAAGGCCCCGCGCAAGGAGGGCCACAACGTGCTCGCCGCCATCGGCGCCATGCTGGATGGATCGGCAAAGGCGTTTATCGGCCTTGGCGGCAATTTCGCCCGCGCCACACCGGACAGCCCGATCATCGCCAAGGCACTCTCCACGCAGAAGCTGACGGTGAATATCGCCACCAAGCTCAATCATTCGCACCTGATGCCGGGCGAGGTCAGCTTCATCCTGCCGTGCCTTGGCCGCACCGAGATCGACCGCAACTCGAAGGGCGTCAGCCAGATCGTCACCGTCGAGGATTCGATGAGCATGGTGCACGGCTCAGGTGGTATCAACAAACCGGCCTCGCCGGAACTGCGCTCCGAAGTCGCCATCATCGCCGGCATCGCGGCTGCGACCGTCGGGTCGACCAAGGTCGATTGGGAAGCCCTTGCCGATGATTACGATCTGATCCGCGATCATATCGCCAATGTCATTCCCGGCTTCGAAGATTACAACGCGCGCGTCCGCAAGCCGCGCGGTTTTCACCTGCGGAATGCCGCTTCCCATCGCGAATGGGAGACACCAGCAGGCCGCGCCGCCTTCTGGACCGGCCCGCTACCCACCGCCGTCGAGCATCAGGTCGCCCGTAGCCAGGATGCGGTCTTTGTGCTCCAGACTTTTCGCTCGCACGACCAGTACAACACGACGATCTACGGCATGAACGACCGTTATCGCGGGGTTTACGGCGAACGCAGCGTCATCTTCATCAACCCGGCCGACCTTGCCGAACTGGGTGCGAGAGCCGGTGACCGCGTCGATGTGATCGGCAAGCATCATGACGGCATTTCCCGCATCGCCAGCGATTTCCGGCTGGTGCCCTACGATATCCCACGCGGTTGCGTTGCCGGCTATTATCCGGAACTCAACGTGCTGGTGCCTCTGTCAAGCGCCGGTGATGAGAGCGATACGCCGACATCGAAATCGGTCCTCGTGTCGTTCCGCACCCAGGCTGCGGCCGCGAACGCCGCCTGATGACGGAACACGTTACAGAGGCAGAATTCCTGGCCCGCGTCGATGCGATGCGGGCGCAAGACCCGGTGCTTTCGCCGCTGACGGCGGGGATCGTGGCTGCTGTGTTCGTGGGGATCGCCACGGACAGCCGCACTTTCGCAAAGCTGTTCGGCATCGAACATGCCCTCGTTCTACGCGAGATCAACCAGCTGTCCGGCCCGGACGCGCCAGTCGAAATCACCCGCCGGGATGCCCGCACACAGCGCACATATCTCAAGCTTACGGTAAAAGGTGAGGCACTTTGCCGCCGCATCCCTTGACCTTGGCCAAAGGCTTGCTAAGTAAGGATCGACTCCGCAGTGCAGGGCATTTTCAACACGCCTGCTGAGCAAACCTGATACCGGGCCCCTCTGGCGAGAATTTACGGCGCTCTCGTGATGTCGGTATTACCCCGCAAATAAGCCGGCGGATTGTAAGCAAATGACACTCCATATCATGCGTTCCTCGCATGCCGTTCCAGGCATGTGGGATGTCTCCAGCTATTTGGCGCTCAGCCTCAACGGGGCGGAGGTGCGGCCATGACAACCGCTCCCCAGCCATCCACCCTCAGCTATTTCAAATGGTCCTTCATCGTCACCGCAGTGGGTCTTGCGCTCGGCGCCTGGCTCGGCTGGACGACCACGGGAACGATCGGCGGCATGGCCACGGTCTTCTTCATCTGTACGGTGCTTGCCGTGCTGGAAATCTCGCTGTCCTTCGACAACGCCATCGTCAACGCCAACAAGCTCAAGGAAATGACGCCGGTCTGGCAACAGCGGTTCCTGACCTGGGGCATCCTCATTGCCGTTTTCGGCATGCGGATCGTCTTCCCGCTGCTCATCGTCGTCATCGCCGCCCAGATCGGACCGATCGAAGCGCTGGTTCTGGCCGCAGCACGCCCGGAAGAATATGCCCGCATCATGAACGAGGCACATCTGCCGATCGCCGCGTTCGGCGGTACCTTCCTGATGATGGTCGGCCTGAAATTTTTCTTCGACCATGAGAAGGACGTGCACTGGATCCAGGTGCTTGAACGCAACATGTCCCGGTTCGCCTCGATCAAGGGCGTTGAAATCGCCTTCGTTCTGGCTGTGATCCTGATCTTCTCGTCGCTGCTTGAAGGCGAAGAATCCACCACGTTCGTCTATTGCGCCATCTACGGCCTTCTGACCTTCCTTGCAGTGGAAGTCGTCGGCGGCCTGCTCGACGCGTCGCAGCAAACGATGAATGCAGCGGCAAAGGGTGGTCTCGGCGCCTTCATCTATCTCGAAGTGCTGGACGCCAGCTTCTCCTTCGATGGCGTCATTGGCGCCTTCGCCCTGACGCAGAACCTCTTCGTCATCGCCATCGGCCTTGGCATCGGCGCCATGTATGTGCGCTCGATGACGATCATGCTGGTGGAAAAGGGCACGCTTGCCGAATACCGCTACCTGGAGCACGGCGCGTTCTACGCGATCCTGATCCTGTCGGTGATCATGTATGTCCAGACGCTCTTCCATATCCCGGAAGTCATCACCGGCCTTGGCGGTGCAGCGCTGATCGGCATCTCGCTCTGGTCGTCGATCAAACACAACCGCCGCGAACAACTGAGCGGCGCGCACTAACCAAACAGCACGCACAAACAGAGATGCCGTCCGTCAAAAGCGGGCGGCATTTTTATGTCTGGATGGCCGGAATCTCGAAGACGGAAATATCCTTCGCTTGACGCCGTCCGTTGTGAGGGCTCCAAATCCACTTACACATGGCCGTTGTATTGCCCGCGAAGGCGCCGGGGCCGCCAACCTCCGGACCTTATCCGCGAGGGACAATCGCGCCCCCGGAACGCAAAAAGCCCACCAGCGAGTGGTGGGCTTTGCGGAGTTCATGGCGATGGCTGAGTTCAGCCGCGCTTGACGGAATGGAAGTTCGCCGGGTTGATACCGAGCGTATAGAGGTCGCGGTCCAGCGGACGGCGGTTGCCCTCTACTGCTGCGGCAGCGGCCGTGGCCGCGCCAAAGATGGCAATGGCATTACCGAAAAAGCCTCGGGCAGATTTACGGGCACTCATCTCTTTGACTCACTTTCCTAAGTTGTTGTGTCTTGCTCGACGAGATGAATATGCGGTCTGCAACCCTTGTTTACAATGCACAGGAATTCATCCCAGCCATGCAAATAGCAAGGGCCCGGTTAACCCGTGAACTGCTCTCCAATTGTTGGCGTCCAACTTTCGGAGAGCAGTTCACTTGAGCCAACCGGGCCCTCGCGTGCGACGATCTTGGGAGGAACCGTCAGTCTTCGTTTGCGGCCAGCTGCGAGAGCACCTGGCCCCGACCGCGAGCCCGCAGGATCAGCGGCACGATCAAGGCGGCGGCGGCCACGGCAAGCAGCACGGCTGCAACCGGGGAAGTGAACAGCACCGTGACATCGCCCTGGCTGATCGCCAGCGCCCGGCGGAGCTGCTGCTCGGCCAGCGGTCCAAGGATCAGGCCGACGACGACGGGCGCGATCGGATAGCCGAAGATGCGCATGCCGTAACCGAGAACACCGAACGCCAGAAGCATGCCGAGTTCGAACACCGAAGGATTGGCGCCGATGGTGCCGAGTGTCGCAAACAACAGGATGCCGGCATAAAGCCACGGCTTCGGGATCGTCAGAAGCTTCACCCAGAGGCCGACCAGCGGCAGGTTGAGCACCAAAAGCATGAAGTTGGCGATCAGCAGCGACGCGATCAAACCCCAGACCAGCTCCGGATTGGTCGCAAACAACAGCGGACCGGGCTGCAGACCATATTGCTGGAAGCCGGCCAGCATGATCGCTGCGGTCGCGGTAGTCGGCAGGCCGAGTGTCAGCAGGGGCACGAGCGTACCGGCAGCCGAGGCATTGTTGGCCGCTTCCGGACCGGCGACGCCTTCGATGGCACCATGGCCGAACTCTTCCGGATGCTTCGACAGCCGTTTTTCTGTGGCATAGGAGAGGAACGTGCCGATTTCGGCACCTCCGGCCGGCATTGCGCCGATCGGGAACCCGATGGCCGTTCCGCGCAGCCAGGCCTTCCAGGAGCGCGCCCAGTCCTGGCCGGTCATCCAGACGGATCCCTTGACCGCCTCGATCTTGTCCGGCCCCTGATCGCCCTGTGCGGCGATGTAAAGCGATTCCCCGATGGCAAACATCGCGACCGCCAAGGTCGTCACTTCGATCCCGTCCAGAAGGTCGGGAACGCCGAAGCTCATGCGGGCCTGGCCGGTCAGCTGGTCGATGCCGATAATAGCCAGCGCGAAGCCGATGAACAGCGAAGTCAGACCGCGCAGCGTCGAATCGCCAAAGGCGGACGACACGGTGACGAAGGCGAGAACCATCAGAGCAAAATACTCGCGCGGACCGAAGACAAGCGCCAGCTTGACGACGAACGGCGCGATGAAGGCGAGGCCGAGCGTCGCGATCAGGCCGGCGACGAACGAGCCGATGGCGGCCGTTGCCAGCGCCGGTCCGCCACGCCCCTTGCGGGCCATCTTGTTGCCCTCGAGCGCCGTGACGATCGAGGCGCTTTCGCCGGGCGTGTTGAGAAGAATGGATGTGGTCGAGCCGCCGTACATGCCGCCGTAATAGATGCCGGCGAACATGATCAGCGAACCGCCCGGATCCAGCCGGTAGGTCACCGGCAAAAGCAGCGCCACGGTCAGCGCCGGGCCGATGCCCGGCAAGACGCCGACGGCGGTTCCAAGCGTCACGCCGATCAAGGCGTAGAACAGATTCATCGGCTGGGCGGCGACGACCATGCCGTGCAACAGGAAATCGAAAGTAGTCATGTCAGCGCCTTACCAAAACAGGTGTTCAAGCGGACCGGCGGGCAACGAAAGCTGCAGCAATCCGGCAAAGACCAGCCAGACGCCAAGACAGAGCACAATGCCGATCGGGATCGTGAACCAGAGCTTCCGCTTTCCGAACGCGGCTGCAGTTGCAGCGAACAAAAGCCCGGTGGCGATTGAGAAACCCAGCGGCTTCAGCGTCAGCATCTGCGCAGCCAGACCGCCGACGATCCAGATTACCGGGCCGAACTCCTGACGCTCGCGCGCCGGAAAATCTCCCCGCAGGGCCTCGAATACGGTCCACGCAGCCAACAATAAAAGCACGCTGGCGATCACGAAGGGAATGGTCGCCGGGCCGATACCGGAATAGCTGGTAATCTTGGCAAGCCGCGACGTATCCCAGAAGATCAGGCCGGCGAGACCGGCGAGGAAGACGGCAATGACAAGCGCCGCCCTGTCAGGGCGGCGTGTCTGCGTCAAAGGGGTGTTGCCCTTGCTCATTTAACCAGACCAATGTCCTTGAGGATGGTTTCGGTTGCCGAAACGTCCTTGGCCAACTGTTCCTTGAAGGCGTCGCCAGCAAGGTAGGTATCCGTCCAGCCCTTGGTCTTCAGGGTTTCCTGCCAGCCAGCGGACTTGGCAAGCTTTTCGACGTCAGCCGAAACAGCAGCCTTCTGCTCGTCGGTCAGGCCAGGAGCAGCAGCAACCATGCGCCAGTTCTGAACCACGACATCGAGGCCACCTTCCTTGATGGTCGGGGCGTCGATGCCGGGCAGGCGCTCTGGGCTCGACATGGCAAGCAGGCGAAGCGTGCCGGCCTTGATCTGCGATTCGAACTCGCCGTAACCGGAAATGCCGGCCGTGACCTGGCTGCCGAGAATGGCCGCAAGGGCTTCGCCGCCGCCGGAAAACGCGATGTAGTTGATCTTGGTCGGGTCAACGCCGGCTGCCTTGGCAATCAGGCCGACCGCGATATGGTCCGTACCGCCGGCCGAGCCGCCACCCCAGGAAACAGCGCCCGGATCCTTCTTCAGCGCTTCGACGAGGTCACCCATCGACTTCAGCGGCGAATCGGCCGGAACAACGATGGCCTCATATTCGCCGGTCAGGCGCGCAATCGGGGTTACGTCGTTGAGCGATACCGGCGACTTGTTGGTCAGGATGGCGCCGACCATGACGTAACCGCCGACGATCAGGGCATTGGCGTTGCCGGCCGACTGGCTGGCGAACTGTGCGAGGCCGATCGTGCCGCCGGCGCCCGGTACGTTCTGAACCTGAACGTTGCCGGAAATGCCTTCGGCTTGCATGACCGACTGGATCGAGCGGGCCGTCTGGTCCCAGCCGCCGCCCGGATTGGCCGGTGCGATGATGGTGTAGTCAGCGGCAACGGCCGGCAGGGCGAGAGCGCCGGCGAGAATGGATGCCAGAAAAAACTGTTTCAAAGGGTAGTCCTCCGTCAGGCGCGCTCGTTAGGCGGCGCGCATAGTGTTCATCTTTGCGGACGGGGATGGCTCACGGTCGAATCAGCTGCGGCAGCCTTTGTGGCTCGCCGTTACGCCGGGTCTGGTGAAACTCCTCCCATACGCCTCGATCATCCGCCTCCACGGATAATGAAGAACTGCAAGGCACCATATGAAGCTGACATTTACCTGACATCGGGTGGGACCTTGCCGCATTAATGTCCCTTAATTTTTGGTTTTCGTCTACTGCCGCCGCAAAACTTCGTTCCAGCGGGCAATCAGCCGCGCCCGCTTCACCTGATCGAGATAAACCATCAGTCCGGGGCTGACCGGAACCGGCTTCAATTGACCGCCGAGCATCTCGCGCATCGTGTTGGCAGTGTTGGCGCCTGCCACATCCGGGCTGACCGCAGGGATCTGCAATTCGCGCGCCATGATCGTCTGGCCTTCCTTGGACATGAAGAATTCCAGATAGCGGCGGCCGAGATCCGGCGTCGCTGCCGCCTGCGGCACCAGCCCGATGCGCGACATCACGACGGTGTAATCGCGGGGCAGCACGATGCCGACATCCGGATGGCGCGAGGCCCAATCGGCGGCGTAGGAACCGAGAATATTGTAGCCGAGCACGAAGCGGCCATCGGAGACGCGCTCCAGGATGGCCGAACTGGTGGAATAGAGTTTGACCCCGGCGGCCCCCATCGCCTGGATCACCGACCAGATATCGCCGAACTGTTCCTGATCGCGCGCCATGAACAGGAAACCGACGCCGGATCTCTCGATATCGTAGGTGCCGATCTTGCCGAACACCGCGCTGCCCTGACGCTTCAGATAATCGACGAACTCCGCCCGGGTCGAAGGCGGTTTCTCCTTGGTAAAACTCGGCTTGTGATAGACGAAGACCGCCGGTTCGAACGTCAGCGCATAGGCCGTGTTGCGCCAATTGGCCCAGGCCGGCCAGCGGCCGCTCATCGGCATGTCGCTGCGCTGGGCATAGCCGTCATTGCTGAGTTTCACCTGCAGGTCCATCGCCGACGAAAAGGCGAAATCCGCGGTCTTTTCGCCGGCATCGGTCTCCTTGACGATCCGGTCGTAGATCTCGCCGGTCAGCATATCCTCGTAGCGCACGGCCACATCTGGATTGGCCGCCTGGAAACCGATGATCATCGGCCGCGCCAAGGGTTCGTCGAGCGAGGAATAAACGACGACGGTCGGTGCCGCCGCATTGCCTGAGCGCGCCGGAAACAGCGTCAGCTGGGCGGCGGCCGTCGTTGAAAATCCACAGAGAAGACAGAGAAGGGGAAGGAAACGCATAAAACGATATTGCCGCAGCGTCGGCCCGTTCACAAGCGCCAGCACGCCCGATAGAGTGACGTCAGGGAGACAGCGGATTTGCGAATACTACTGGTCGAGGACAATACGGCGCTTTCGGAAGGACTTGTCGCGATCCTGCGCGGCAGCGGCTATGCCGTGGACGTCGTTCACGACGGCGCATCGGCCAATGCCGTGACTGCTACGGAAACCTTTGATCTCGTCATCCTCGATTTGAACCTGCCGGAAATGGACGGGCTGGACGTGCTGCGCTCGATGCGCGCACGGCAAAACAAGGCGGCGGTGCTGATCCTGACGGCGCGCGGCACGCAGGAAGAAAAGATCAAGGGGCTCGATCTCGGCGCCGACGACTACATGATCAAGCCGTTCGACATCAGCGAATTCGAGGCCCGCGTCCGCGTCCTCCTGCGCCGGCAGGCCGGCCTGCGCTCGTCGCTTGTCAGCTATGGCAAGATCTCGCTTGACCTCAATTCGCGCACCTTTTCGGCCGATGGCATCACAGTCGATATCCCGGCAAGGGAACTCGGCCTTTTAGAAATCCTGTTCATGCGCGCCGGCAAGGTGGTCGCCAAGGAGGCGATCATCCAGTCGTTGACGGCGTTTGATGACGATCTCAGTGCCAATGCCATCGAGCAATATGTCAGCCGGTTGCGCAAGCGCCTGGCGCCGCACGGGCTGACGGTACGCACCGCGCGCGGCATCGGCTATTATCTCGACAAGATGGCGGACGCCTGATGGCACGCCGTGCCTATTCCCTGCGCCGGGGGCTTTTGGCTTGGCTGCTGATCTCCACCGTCGTCATCGGCACCATCGCCCTGATCGACACCTATCGCGAGGCGGTGAAGACGGCGAACATCGTCTCCGACCGGGTTCTTGCCGGTTCGGCACTGGCGATTGCCGAAAGGGTCGTGGTCGCCGAAGACGGGTCCCTCGAAGTCGATATCCCCTATGTGGCGCTGGAAATGCTGACCTCGGCAGCACAGGACCGCGTCTTCTATCGGGTCGATGGGCCGCCGGGCCAGTTCATCACCGGCTACCAGAACCTGCCCTCGGTCGCCGATCTCAACGGCCAGTCCGCCGTCTATACAGACGCGCAGTTTCGCGGCGAACCGATCCGGGTGGCAGCCCTGGAGAGATCGGCGTCAACCGGCATCAACTCCGTGCCCTTCGTCGTCACCGTCGCGGAAACGACCATCGCCCGGCGGCAGCTGACGCAGGCGATTCTTCTGCGCTCGGCATTCCGGCTGATGATGATGATCCTTGGCGCCGCGATCATCGTCTGGATCGCGGTGACCTTTTCGCTGCGGCCGCTCTATAGGCTGGGCGATGCCATTGCCGAGCGCAGCCCCGACGATCTGCACCCGATCGATCAATCGGTGCCGAGCGAAGTCGAGGGACTGGTCGAAACGGTCAATTCCTTCATGGTGCGTCTGCAATCGGCGCTCGATGCACTGCGCCATTTTTCCGGCAATGCCAGCCATCAGTTGCGCACGCCGCTGGCGATCATCCGCACCCAGCTAGCGCTTTCCGCCCGCGCCACGACGCTGGAGGAGGCACAGGCCGCCGCCCGCAAGGGCGACGAGGCCGTCGCCCATGCCGAACGCATCCTGGCGCAATTGCTGCTGATGGCAAAGATCGACGCTGCCGGCTCGAAGGAGCCGCAGCCGCTCGAGATCATCGACCTGATGGCGCTGGCGCAGGAGATTACCGGCGACCGCGTGCCCGGCGCGGGTGAGGCCGGCATTGATCTCGGTTTCGAGGGCGAGGGCAAGGCGCTGATCCGGGCGGAACCGCTGCTGATCGGCGAACTGCTGCGCAACCTGATTGAAAACGCCATCGCCTATGCCGGCAAGGGGGCGGAGGTCACGGTCCGGGTCGAAACGGAAAAAGACGGCGTCCGGCTCGACGTAGAAGACAACGGCCCCGGCATCCCGCCGGAGAACCGGCAGGTCGTGCGCCAGCGTTTTGCCCGCGGCGGACGCGGGCAAGCACCGGGGATGGGGTTGGGACTTCCGATCGTCGAAGAAATCGCCGGACTGTTCGGCGGACATCTTGCGCTAGGTGAAGGGCCGGAGGGCAAAGGGCTGAAAGCCTCGGTGACATTCCCGGCCGCGATAGCTGGCCCGGCCGCTACATCTGCCTAGCGGTTGCGACCTGTCATGAGAGAGGTCGTTTCACGGGTCTGAACGAGAAGGATCGCGTTCCAGATCATCTGGACAAAACCGCGATCAGACGGGCTCGACAGCTTGCGCTGCGAAAACATGGTATGCTCCATTGGTTTGTTGCGAGGGTGAGATAGCACTCCGCCATGTATTTCGCCAGAGAGCGGAAAGCAAATCTGCCCTGCGCGGCAAGCATGGCAGATAATCTCGAAATTCATTCATGCGAAATACATTATGTTACAAGTAAATCCACTCAATATATAATTGCGCCTTCGCCGATAATTGCCTGATGAATCAATGGTTTGCTTACGAACCCCAAAACAGCGCCGTCGGCAGGTTGCTTCGCGCCTTTTGAGGGTTCGAAAGAGCCGGCTTCGCGTGTCTCCTGTGGAATAGCGGCGTCCCTTTCGCATCTGTCGTCGAAATGGCTTTTGGTTTTTTCCCATGCCATGCTGCGTCAAAATTGATGGGAGAAAATCATGACGGACCATTTCAGGGCACTGGTGATCGACGACCAAGATGGCAAACCGGTGGCCGGCTTTCGGGACTTGGCGCTTGCGGATCTGCCCGATCACGACGTGCTGGTCGAGGTCTTGTTCTCGACACTCAACTACAAGGATGGTCTCGCAATTTCCGGCAAGGGCCGCATCGCCCGCCGCCTGCCGATGGTGGCAGGCGTCGATCTTTCCGGCATCGTCGTCGAATCCCGTAATCCGGACTGGAAGACCGGTGACAAGGTTGTCGTCAATGGCTGGGGCATGTCGGAAACGGAATGGGGTGGCTACAGCCGGTTCCAGCGCCTGAAACCCGAATGGCTGACGCGCCTGCCGGATGCGTTCACGCTTGAAGAGAGCATGGCGATCGGCACCGCAGGTTACACGGCCGCCCTTGCGATCGAAGCGCTGGAAGCCTGGGGCAAGATCAAAGCGGATGCGCGCGAAATCCTGGTCACTGGTGCGGCCGGCGGCGTAGGCTCTGTCGCTATCACGCTGCTGGCAAAGCGCGGTTATAGGGTCACCGCATCCACCGGCCGGCCGGAAACCCGCGATTATCTGTCGGCCCTCGGCGCGACCGGTTTCATCGACCGGGCCGAACTTGCCGCAAAGGGCGCAGCACTTCAGAAGGAGCGCTGGGCAGGCGCCATCGACTCCGTCGGATCCACGACGCTGGCCAATGTTCTGGCGCAGACCGTCCAGAGTGGCGCTGTTGCTGCCTGTGGCCTCGCCGGCGGCGCCGATCTGCCTGCAACCGTCATGCCGCACATCCTGCGCGGCGTCGCGTTGCTCGGGATCAATTCGGTGACGGCACCACACACCGAGCGCGACAGGGCCTGGGCCATTCTGGCGGAAAGCCTCGACCGCCGGCAGCTTGCGGCGATGACGACGGTCGAGCCGCTGTCGCGCCTGCCGCAGCTTGCAGAAGACATCGTCGCTGGAAAAATCCGTGGCCGCGTCGTCATCGACGTCACGAAATAGGCCAGCGCTCAGGGGATAAGTCCACCGCAGCCGGGGAGCGTGTCATGACCAGCCAGCCCGTACCCGAAGCCGTCGCCGAAGCGCTCGGGCGGTATCCCGAGCCGATCAGACTACGGCTGCTGCAGATCCGTGACCTCATCCTTGCCGTGGCAGCCGAAACCCAAGGTGTCGGCCAGCTGACCGAAACGCTGAAATGGGGCGAACCGGCCTATCTGACCGAAGCCAGCAGAAGCGGCACGACCCTCCGTCTGGGCGTGTCCAAGTCGGCGTCCGATCACTGCGCTGTGTTCGTCAGCTGCCAGACCACTCTGATCGCCACTTTTCGTGCGCATTTTGCCCATGACTTTGCCTTCGAGGGCCAGCGCGCGCTCCTCGTTCCGGCAACAGGCCCTTTGCCCCGGGAACCGCTGGCGCTCTGCCTGCGCGCAGCGCTGACGTATCATCGGCAGAAGGCGAAACGGAAAATCCAGCCGGCCTGACCACGCCCGCCACTTGCGTGGCAGGCGATCACGCGATGGTTTCCCGTAAAGCGGAATGCCGGGTTCGGACCTTACCGCATCGTGTAGACGTCGATGGTGAAGTATTTGTCGTTGATCGTCTTGTAGGTGCCGTCGGCACGAATGTCGGCAAGTGCCTTGTTAAGCTTTTCGCGAAGATCGTTGTCGTCCTGGCGAAGGGCGATCCCGACGCCGTCGCCGACGAATTTCGGGTCGGTGATCGGTTCGCCGATCAACTCGCAGCATTTGCCGTCATTGTTCTTGCTGACCCAGTCCAGCATCGGCAGCATGTCGCCGACTTCCATGTCGAGGCGGCTATTGGCCATGTCGAGATTGGCTTCGTCCTGCGTCGGGTAGAGCTTGATCTCCGCATCGGGATAGACGGACGCAATATATTCGGCCTGTGTGGTGCCGGACTGCGCGCCGATGACCTTGCCCTTCAGCGCCTCATTGGTGAATGCGGTGATACCGGCACCCTTTGCCGCAACATGGGTCATGGCCGCCATGTAATAGGGATCGCTGAAGGAGACCTGCTTCTTGCGCTCTTCGGTGATGAACATCGAGGCGATGATCATGTCGTATTTCTTGGCGATCAGTCCGGGAATGATGCCATCCCAGTCCTGCGCCACCACTTCGCATTCGACCTGCATCTTGGCGCACAGCGCCAGACCGATATCGACATCAAAGCCACCGATCTTGCCGGCGGTATCGACGAAATTGAAGGGAGGATAAGCGCCCTCCGTACCGATTCTGAGCTTCTCGGCAGCATTGGCAGGCGTCATGGAAAAGGCAGCGGCACAGGCAAAAGCCAGTGCGATCATATGTTTTTTCATGTGTTCAGTTCCCTTTTTGCGCACCGTTTGCCGGTGCTTGATGGAAACTCTATGCCTGAAATGTACATAAACGAAATAGATAGAGACAATAGCCGGTATAAATCCGCTTGATCGGCAAATTGGAAAACCGTGATGGAAAAGCGCTAGAACGTCGGTGGCGTGTTGATCCACAGAAGCACCGTCTCGCCGTCATGGCGGTTCGACCAGGCGTGGTGACGGCGGCTGTTGAAATAGAGGGAATCGCCGGGGTTCAGATCGTGAAACTGATCGGAATCCAGCACGAATTCCACCCGGCCGGAAAGCACATAGACGAATTCCTCGCCCTCGTGCTTGTAGGCACCCTCGCTGGAAGCGCCCGGCTCGAGAACGAAACGATGGCAATCCATCTGGTTGCGGCCCTCGGCCAGCAGTTGCACCGTCAGACCCGGCGTCGTGCGCGGCCATGTCCGCCATTCACCGGCGCGCACCAGCGCCCGCACGTCCGGCTCGTCTTCGCCGGACAGGCTCGAAACTGTCGTCGAAAAATATTCGGCAAGATTATGCAGGACAGCGACAGAAACCCCCTGCGAGGTCCGCTCCAGCGTCGAAAGAACCGAGGCTGCGATCCCGACATCGCCAGCCACCTGCTCCAGCGTCTTGCCGGCGGCGTGGCGCAGGCTCCTGAGCTTGCGGCCGACCTGTGATTGCGGGGCTGCATCGCCGTTGGCGGGCTGGCCAGCATCGTCGAGCTCACTCGCCTCCAATTCCAGCGCCTCGCGGATCGCAGCAGGGTTGAGACCGCGTTCGGCGCGAAACCACGAAATCCGCTTCAGCTGGGCAACATCGCCCTCGCTATATTGCCGGTGCCCGGTAACGGACCGGTCCGGCACAACCAGTCCTTGCGTCTCCCAAAGGCGTAAGGTCGATGCTGAGACGCCGGCAAGCCGTGCGGCTTCCGCGACCTTGTAGCGTATCTTCATGGCATCACTCATAAGCCGTCCTGTGACATCTTCAAGCCATCCATGCGCACCGTTCCCACTCTGAAACATACCTGGCGCGCAGCGTCACCTGTTTTGGCGGCACAAAACCGCGCGATCCCGTCTCGCGGGCAGGAAATCCATTCCGGGCGCTGCTGCTCAAATCACAAAATTTGATTTGCAAACCTACAGAAAAAATATAGGATTTCCGCGAAATCTGCAACCGAAAACGCTCCACGCAACATCAGGATGATACCCGTGACAAGTTTGACCGATCGCAAGAACGCAGCCATTTCCCGCGGTGTCGGCATGACCACGCAGATCTATGCGGATCGTGCCGAGAATTCCGAAATCTGGGACAAGGAAGGCAATCGTTACATCGATTTCGCCGCCGGTATCGCCGTCGTCAACACCGGCCACCGCCATCCGCGCGTCATCGAAGCCGTCAAGAAGCAACTCGACCGCTTCACCCACACCTGCCACCAGGTCGTGCCTTACGAAAACTATGTCGAGCTAGCCGAGCGGTTGAATGCCATCCTGCCGGGTGATTTCGCCAAGAAGACGATTTTCGTCACCACCGGTGCGGAAGCCGTCGAGAACGCCGTGAAGATCGCCCGTGCCGCAACCGGCCGCCAGGCTGTCGTCGCTTTCGGTGGCGGCTTTCACGGCCGCACTTTCATGGGCATGGCGCTGACCGGCAAGGTCGTGCCCTACAAGGTCGGCTTCGGCGCCATGCCGGCCGACGTCTTCCATGTGCCCTTCCCGGTCGAACTGCAAGGCGTATCCGCCGACCAGTCGCTGGCTGCCCTGAAGCGCCTTTTTGCCGCCGACGTCGATCCGAACCGGGTCGCCGCCATCATCATCGAGCCTGTGCAGGGCGAAGGCGGCTTCTATCCGGTGCCGACCTCCTTCATCAAGGCGATCCGCGACATCTGCGACCAGCACGGTATCCTTCTGATCGCCGACGAAGTGCAGACCGGCTTTGCCCGCACCGGCAAGCTGTTTGCCATGGAACATCACGGCGTTGCGGCCGACCTCGTGACGATGGCCAAGGGTCTTGGCGGCGGTTTCCCGATCGCCGCCGTGACCGGCCGCGCCGAGGTCATGGACGCTCCGGGCCCCGGTGGCCTCGGCGGCACCTATGCGGGTAACCCGATCGGCGTTGCCGCTGCCCATGCCGTTCTCGACATCATCGAAGACGAGAAGCTGTGCGAGCGCGCCGAACAACTGGGCGGCCGCCTGAAACAGCGCCTCGCTGCCATTGCCGAGCAGGTCCCGGAAATCGTCGATATCCGTGGTCCGGGCTTCATGAATGCAGTCGAGTTCAACGACGTGAAGACCAATCTGCCAAGCGCCGATTTCGCCAACCGCGTCCGTCTGATGGCGCTTGAGAAGGGCCTGATCCTGCTCACCTGCGGCGTGCACGGCAACGTCATCCGCTTCCTCGCGCCGATCACCATTCAGGACAATATCTTCGCCGAAGCGATGGACATTCTGGAAGCCTCGATCCTGGAAGCCCGCGCCTGATTTCAGGCAATGCTGGCACGGCATATCCTATCGGGCAGCAGCGCCACGCTGCCCGATGGACCCGGCTGCTGTTATCGGCTACCGGCATTGTTCCCGCGACGAAACATGCCGCCCTGCGTCGCTGCGCAGACTGCCAGAAAGGATCTCCGATGACCTTTACCGAGACCTTGATCGCCCATGTCAGGGATCCGCATTTGCTCGGCCTGGTGAACGCGCCCTGGGCGCCTGCGGCAAAGACCTTCGACGTCCACAACCCATCGAACGGCGCCCTGCTCGCCACCCTGCCCGATATGGGTGTGGTGGAAACCCGCACGGCGATCGATGATGCCTATGCGGCGCAATTTCCATGGGCCGAGCGCCCGGCCGGCGATCGCAGCACGATCCTGCGCCGCTGGCACGATCTGGTCATTGCCCATATAGACGATCTCGCCGCGATCCTGACTGCCGAGATGGGCAAGCCGCTCAACGAAGCCCGCTCCGAAGTGCAGCATGCCGCCGCCTATATCGAATGGTATGCGGAGGAGGCCAAGCGCGTCTACGGCGAGACCATCCCTGCGCCTTCGACCGACCGCCGCATGATGGTGATCAAGCAGCCGGTAGGCGTGGTCGGCACGATCACCCCCTGGAATTTCCCGGCATCGATGGTCGCGCGTAAAATCGCACCGGCGCTGGCGGTCGGCTGCACGATCATCCTCAAGCCTGCCGAACAGACGCCGCTGGTGGCTTTGGCCATGCACGCGCTGGCTATCCGCGCGGGCTTTCCCAAGGGCGTCTTCAACCTCGTGCTTGCCTCGGAAGGCGATGCGATCGGCCGCGAGCTCTGCACCAATTCGAGGGTGCGAAAAATCAGCTTCACCGGCTCGACCGAAGTCGGCCGCATCCTGATGCGGCAATGCTCCGACCAGATCAAGAAAGTCAGCCTCGAACTCGGCGGCAGCGCACCGTTCATCGTCTTTGACGATGCCGATATCGACGCGGCCGTCGATGGCGCCATCCAGGCCAAATTCCGCAATGCCGGGCAGACCTGCACCTCGGCCAACCGCATTTATGTCCAGAGCCGGGTCCATGACGAATTCACCACCAAGCTGGCGGCGGAAGTCGCCAAATTGAAGGTGGGCGACGGCTTTTCCAAGGGCGTCACCATCGGCCCGCTGATCGATAGCCGGGCAATCGAGAAGGTCGAAGCCCATGTCAACGACGCCATCGGCAAGGGCGCAAAGCTTCTCTGCGGCGGAAAGCGGGTTTCCGGCGCCTTCTTCGAACCAACCGTGCTTTCAAACGTCGGCAAGGGCATGCTGGTCGCCTGCGACGAAACCTTCGGCCCCGTTGCCCCGATCATCCGGTTCGAGACGATGGAAGACGTCATCCTGCAGGCGAACGACACCATCTACGGCCTTGCCGCCTACTTCTACGCGACGGAGCTGAAAAAGGTCTGGCGCGTCGCCGAAGCATTGGAATACGGCATGATCGGCATCAATACCGGCCGCATGTCCTCCGAAGCCGCCCCCTTCGGCGGCCTCAAACAGTCCGGCATCGGCCGCGAAGGCTCCCGCCACGGCGCCGAGGATTATCTAGAGATGAAATATCTCTGCATGGGGAATATTTGAGGCGGCGGCTATTCGGAATCGTTATCATCCCACGGGCGCCGTTTACCACTAAACGATCACTGTTTGAATGCTTCCGGCTTCATCCCGATCTCGGCCAGCACCTCATGCGTATGCTCCCCAAGCCTCGGCGCACCGCGCTCAAGGGCAAGTTCGGCATCTGAAAACTGAATGGGCGTGCGCACGCCCGGCGCCGTCCCCGATGCCGATCCAGTATGGGGCGTATCGACCCGCATTTCGCGGTGAATGATCTGCGGGTCGGAGAACACATCTGCCACCGTGTTGATCGGTCCACCGGGCACGCCAGCTGCCTCCAGCATGGCAAGCAACATATCCCGGCTATAGATCACCGTCCGCGCCGCCAGTTCCGCCGTCAGCGTGTCGCGGTTTTTCACCCGGCTGGCGTTGGTCAGGTAACGAGGATTTGTCGCCAAGCTATCGAGCCCCAGCAGCGTGCAGAACTTGACGAACTGCCGGTCATTGCCGACGGCGACGATCAGATGGCCGTCGGAGACCGGAAAGACCTGGTAGGGCGCAATATTGGGATGCGCATTGCCGAGACGGCGCGGCGATTGACCGGAAACGAGGAAGTTCAGCGCCTGATTGGCAAGCACCCCGGTCATGCTGTCGAACAAAGCCATGTCGACCTGCTGGCCGGCGCCGGTCCGCTCGCGCATGTGAAGTGCTGCCTGGATGGCGATGACACCATAAAGGCCGGTAAAGATATCGGCAAAGGCAACACCGATCTTCTGCGGTTCGCCTTCGGGATCGCCCGTCAAGTCCATGATGCCGCTCATGCCCTGGATGATATAGTCGTAACCGGCGCGATGGGCGTAGGGCCCATCCTGGCCAAAGCCGGTGACCGAGCAATAGATCAGCCGCGGATTGACCTTTTTCAGGCTTTCATAATCCAGCCCGTATTTCGCCAGCCCGCCGACCTTGAAATTCTCCAGCAGCACGTCCGACTGGGCCGCCAGCCGGCGCACGGCCTCCTGCCCCTCTTCCGTCGTGAAATCGAGAATAACGGAGCGCTTTCCCCGGTTGCAGGCGTGAAAATAGGCGGCATCCAGATGGCCGCCGGTGTCGCTTTCGATAAAGGGGGGTCCCCAGGTGCGGGTATCGTCTCCCGCCGGGCTTTCCACTTTGATGACATCGGCGCCAAGATCGGCCAGGGTTTGGCCGATCCATGGTCCCGCCAGGATGCGGGCAAGCTCGAGAACCTTCAGGCCCTTCAGCGGCGTTTCCATGCCGGCGCTCAGAAGAAGGCCTGCAGCCCGGTCTGGGCGCGGCCGAGGATCAGGGCGTGCACGTCATGGGTGCCTTCATAGGTGTTCACCGTTTCCAGATTCACCATATGCCGCATCACCTGATAATCCTCGGAAATGCCGTTGCCGCCATGCATGTCGCGGGCGGCGCGGGCAATATCCAGCGCCTTGCCGCAATTGTTGCGCTTGACGATCGAGATCATCTCCGGCGCCATCCGGCCCGCATCCATAAGCTGGCCGACGCGCAGCGATGCCTGCAGCCCGAGGGTGATTTCCGTCTGCATGTCGGCAAGTTTCTTCTGGAATAGCTGCGTCTGGGCTAAGGGCTTGCCGAACTGCTTGCGGTCGAGCCCGTATTGGCGAGCCGCATGCCAGCAGAATTCAGCCGAACCGAGCACGCCCCAGGAAATGCCATAGCGGGCGCGGTTGAGGCAGCCGAACGGACCCTTCAGGCCCTCGACATTCGGCAGCAATGCATCTTCGCCGACCTCGACATTATCGAGCACGATTTCACCGGTGATCGAGGCGCGCAGTGACAGCTTGCCGCCGATCTTCGGGGCAGAGAGACCCTTCATGCCCTTTTCCAGCACGAAGCCGCGAATGGCATTGCCATGCGCCTCGGATTTCGCCCAGACGACGAAGACATCGGCGATCGGTGCGTTGGAAATCCACATCTTCGAGCCCGTCAACCGGTAGCCGCCATCGGTCTTCACCGCCCGCGTCTTCATGCCGCCCGGATCGGAGCCGGCATCCGGCTCGGTCAGGCCGAAACAGCCGATCCATTCGCCACTGATCAGCTTCGGCAGGTATTTCTGGCGCTGTTCTTCGGAACCATAGGCATGAATCGGGTAGATGACGAGGGAAGACTGGACGCTCATCATCGAGCGGTAACCCGAGTCGACACGCTCGACCTCGCGGGCAACCAGGCCATAGGCCACATAGGACGCGCCGACGCCACCATAGGTATCCGGCACGGTTACGCCGAGCAGGCCGAGTTCGCCCATTTCGCGGAAAATCGAGGGATCGGTCGTCTCGTTGCGGTAGGCATCGATGACGCGCGGCTGCAGCTTGTCCTGCGCATAGGCGCGGGCCGTGTCGCGGATCATCCGCTCGTCTTCAGAGAGTTGATCCTCCAGCAGAAATGCGTCGTCCCACTGGAATTCCTGTCTTGAAGCCATGGCGTCCTCCCGTCACTTTCCTTCTTGTATCCGTTATGGCAAGCCGGGCAGGGCGATACAAACGAAAATGCGGCACTGCCTCATGCGCTGCGGGAATGGCGGCATGAAACACATTGCAGCCACAGGACAAGGAAACGGCATGGCTCACCTCGACAGGACACGCGCATCGCAGTTGATGGAAACCGCCGGTCTCGACGCGCTGCTGCTGCTTTCGCCGGAGAGTTTTACCTACGCGACAGGCGCCCCCGCCGGGGTTGCCACGATGTGGCGGCGTGCCGGTGCCGTGGCGGCCATCATCCCTGCCGACCCCGCCCTTCCGCAAGCCGCCGTGGTCACCGACCTGTTCGAGGCAGCGTTTCGCGCCTCCAGCGCGATTACCGATATCCGCATCAATCCGATCTGGGTCGAGACCGGCGATATCCGGGGCATGGACGCACGGCCGCCGGAAGAGTTGATCAAAGCAGCCTGGGAAAGACAGCGCCGTCCCGCAGGGTTTCAGCGCCCCGAGACTTTTGACGCCAACATGGGTTTCCAGCTGGTGGCAGCGCTTCTTGCGGAGAAGGGCCTTGGCGAAGGCCGTATCGGCATCGAGTTCGATGGCCTTTCCGTCGCGGATTTCCGGCTTCTGTCCGCCGCATTGCCGCAGGCCGAACTTGTCGATGCCTCCGATCTGGTCCGGCGATTGAAGATGATAAAATCGCCAACCGAGATCGGCTATCTGCGTACAGCCGTCGAACTGGCCGAGGCCGGGATCGTCGCTCTGCGCGAAACCATCGATATCGGCATCAGCCGCGATGAATTGGCAAGCGCCTGGGAAAAGGGCGCTCGGGCCGAAGCCGCGCGGCGCGGCGTCCAGAATCTCACCGGACTCTGGGAATATGTCTCCGTCGGCCAGAACCCGTGGACCAAGGGTGGCGTAGTCGAACGTGGCGACCTGATCAAGGTTGATGTCGGCTGTTTGATTGCCGGCTATACATCTGATACCGGCCGCACCTTCGTCTGCGGCGCGCCGTCTGCGCTTCAGGCCCGGTTGTTCGATGCCCTGCAAACGGCCTATGACGCGGGCCTACCACTGCTGCAGCCGGGCATCGCCATGAGCGAGGTGCACCGGGTGACGACCGAGGCGATGGGCAAGGCGGGTTTCCCCGGCTACACGCGCGGTCATTTCGGCCATGGGCTGGGCGCTGGCCTTGGCAGCGAGGAATGGCCGTTCCTGTCGCGGAAATCCGACGTTATCATCGAGCCTGGCATGGTGCTGGCCTTCGAGACGCCCTGGTATGTCGATGGCGCCGGCGGCATGATCATCGAAAACCAGTTGCTCGTCACTGCGGATGGCCACGAGATCATGAACCGGCTACCCTCCGGTCTCGTCTCCCTCTGATCGCGGCTCGCCATGCCTGACAATCGCCTCGAACGCTTTGCCCATAATCTCGACTGGAACCTGCTGCGAACCTTCGTGGTGGTGGTCGAGCAGGGCAGCATCACGGCGGCGGCCAACCGTCTTCTGTTGCAGCAACCGGCGGTCAGCATGGCGCTGAAACGGCTGGAACAGACCATCGGCCAGAAGCTGATCGACCGCCGCCCGGGCCGTTTCGACCTGACGGAAGCCGGCGAGAAGCTGCACCGCCAATGCCGCGATATCTTCGCAGCGGTCGTGCGCCTGCCGAATGCGCTGGAAACCGCAGGCGACGACGTGACCGGCCATGTCAGCATTCATTCGGTCAGTCACGCGCATAATCCGGCCTGGGATCGCAAGCTCGAAAGCTTCTTTCAGCTCTATCCGAAGGTAACGCTCAGCATCGCGGTTGAAACCACCGTCAGCGTCATCAGCGCGGTCGAGCGCAACATCGCCACCATCGGCCTGTGCGACGGCAATATCCCCGAAGCATTGAGCAAGGCCTTCCATATCCGCGAGCAATACGGGCTCTATTGCGGCCGGGGCCACCGGCTGTTCGGCGCAAAGACGGCGGCCTTGAACGACCTGCGCGGCGATCCCTACATCGCCTTCATCGCCGATGTTCTCGGCGGCCAGCACATGAATGCCATCACTGCCGTGCGTGCCATGGGCTCCTTCGGCCAGCAGGTCCGGGCCGTCTCCTGCAATGTCGAGGAGGTGCTGCGCCTGATATCAGCCAATATCGGCATCGGCATGGTGCCGGATCATCTGGCCGCACCGGGCCTTGCCGCCGGCGACCTCTGGCAATTGCCGCCCTATGATCTGCTGCCAACCACGGATGTTTTTCGCATCACCAATCCCAATGCGATCCTCAATCCCGCCGAAGCTGCCTTCCTGCGCCATGTCGCGGAGACCGAGCCGCTTGATCACAGCGTGGGGCATCAATCTGCCTGATAGTCAGCTTCGCCACTATAAATTTGAACATCGAGTTCGCCACCGTTACGGTCCGGCGGCGCGAGGGAGATCGCAGATACTGTAAGGGGCAGTGAGTAATATGCAGACATTCGACGTGGCGATTATTGGCGGCGGCATCGCCGGCCTGTCGCTTGCCTATTTCCTTAGTCCGCATCGCTCTGTCGTCGTGCTCGAACGGGAAACAGCGCTCGGCTATCACAGCACCGGCCGCTCCGCCGCCGAATTCGTCCTGCGGTATAATGCGCCAGAGGTCTGCGCGCTTGCCGCGATCGCCAAGGATTTCTTCGATAGCCCGCCGGACGGATTTTCAGCTATTCCGCTTCTAAAGCAGCGCGGCGGCGTGATGATCGCCAGCGCCGAAAAAGCCGCGCGGCTGGAAGAGGTTTTCCGCGCCGAACTTGCCTTCACACCAGAACTCGAGCCGCTGGACGAGGAGGAAATGCTGGCGCGCGTGCCCATCCTGAAGCCGGGCTACGCCGCAGCCGCGTTCTACGATCCCAACTTCTGGGATATCGAAGTCGACAGCCTGATGCAGGGTTATGTGAAGGGCTCCCGCCGCAACGGCGCAGACATCCGCGAACGCCACGCCGTTCTGTCCGCCAGCCATGATGGCCACGGCTGGACTATCGAGACATCAACCGGTCCCGTCCGTGCCAGGACCGTGGTCAATGCCGCCGGTGGATGGGCTGATCCAATTGCGGAAATCTTCGGCGTCAAGCCGCTCGGCATCGTCCCGCATCGCCGCACGGCCATTACGGTTGACGTTCCGGAGGGAATCGATATCGCCGATATGCCGGAAATCAACGAAATCGACGAGGATTTCTACATCAAGCCCGACGCCGGCCGGCTGTTCGCAAGCCCCGCCGATGCCACACCCTGCGAACCCGGCGATGTCCAGCCGGAGGAGCTCGATGTCGCCTGGGCGGCACACTATGTGGAGGAGGCAACCACCATCCCGGTCCGCCGCGTCGCCAAGAGCTGGGCCGGAATGCGCAGCTTCTCGCCGGACAAACTACCCGTCATCGGCTTCGCACCCGATCAACCGGATTTCTTCTGGCTGGCGGGCCAAGGTGGTTACGGCATCCTCACCTCACCCGCCCTCGGCGCCTTGGCGGCAAGCCTGTTGACCCGCCAGCCCCATCCGGAAGGGTTTAGCGTACAGGCGCTTGATCCAACCCGATTCAGCCCGCTCAGATTGACGGCCTGATATCTCCCGTTGCGCTGTGCGGCCGGACATCAGCCATTGTCCGTCGCCCGAATGCGGCAGCACGAGCAATGTCCGAGCGGAAACGCGCCATTTCCTCATGCTTGCGCCCCTCATCCGGAATACGCAGGAGATAGGCGGGATGCACGGTGACCAGCAGCGACTGCCCCGCGCCGAGTTGCAGCATCTCGCCGCGCAGATCCGAAAGCCGTTGCCGGCTATCCGTGAGGGCCATCAGCGCGGTTGATCCCATCGCCACCACCAGCTTCGGCTTGACCAGCGCCAGCTCCCGCGTCAGCCACCATTTGCAATGCTGCACCTCGCCGGCATTCGGCTTCTGATGGATACGGCGCTTGCCGCGCGGCTCATATTTGAAATGCTTGACCGCATTGGTGACATAGGTGTCCTTGCGATCCAGCCCTGCTTCCTGAGCAACTGTGTTAAACACCGCGCCCGCCGGGCCGACGAAAGGCCTGCCGGCCAGATCTTCCTGATCGCCCGGCTGCTCGCCGACGATCATGATCCTGGCATCCTGCGGCCCCTCGCCAAAGACAGTCTGCGTCGCACTGCAATGCAGGGCGCAACGGGTGCAATGCCGTGCCTCCTCGCGAAGCTCCTCAAGCGTTCCTGCCGGCGGCTGGACAATCTCCGGCTCGGCCTGGGCAATGGCCTGCAGCCGCTGGTGAAACAACGGCGCCTCGCTGGCAGCCCGCTCGGCCATGGCGATGACGCTCGCCTCGGCACCGGCAATCAGGCCCGGTATGAGCTCCGCCTCCGGCAGGTTTTTCCAGTATTTCTTCGGCATCTCCGTCATCATCATCTTCACCTTCAGACGGGCCGGATTGAAGATGTGCGAAAAATAGGTGCGCCACAGCAAATCGGTGCTGTCTGACAGCATCGGATTTTCCGCGGGTTCGGTTGAAACCGACAGGACTTCGCCATCCCAGGCCGCCGTGCCCTTGGGCGTGGCGATGATCCAGTCCATGTCGGTAAACCGGCGCTGGAAGAACGGCGCCACCCGCGCGACGATGTGATGATCGGGCTCGAACCAGGCCAGAAAGCGCCGTCGCGCATGACCCTGCGCGATATCGAACTCCTTGAACCGGACGAAAGCCGTCATCTTGTGGCAATCGCGCCGCACGGATTTTTCCATCGCACGCAACTGCGCCACATCCGCATCCGAGAGCACTTCCAAAAGCGTGCGCTCTTCCTGCAGCCGGAAGAGAACCCGGTAGAGAAGCTGGAAGCGCAAGAGATCGCTGTGGCAGATCACGGCCTGCGCCAATGACAGGAAGGCTTTTGGGACAGTCACGGCCGGCACGGTCGCTGCAGGGGCAAAAGGCGCCTCCGGCACCCCGGCAGCAGGTCCAAACAGGTCGCCTGCCGCATCGCTCCTGCACCGCCAATCGATCGTGCGCGGCTGCGTGCGGGCAAGAAGCAGCGACCGCGCGGCCTCCCGCCACTCGGTCAAATCTCCCCGCCCCTCCAAGAGGACCGTTGCCATCACAAAAGCGCCAGCTGTTCGGGTTTGGGCTCGAACATCGCCCGCAGATCGGAGCGGTCGATCAGCCGGTGCGGCGTCCAGCCCTCGGTCACCACGAAGGACTGCACCTTCTTGATCGAGACATGCAGACGTGCCAGGTCCTCCAGCCGTAAACGGCGGTGACGCCGGGCGGAGAGGATGCCGTTGACGGCCTTCGTTCCGAGACCCGGCACCCGCAGCAGCATCTCGCGTTCGGCCGAGTTGATATTCACCGGAAAGCGATGCCGGTTGACCAGCGCCCAGGCGAGTTTCGGGTCGAGCTTCAGGTCCAGCATGCCGTCCGGCTGATTTTCGGTGATTTCCTCGATGCCGAACCCATAGAACCGGTAGAGCCAGTCGGCTTGGTACAACCGGTGCTCGCGCATCAAAGGCGGCTTGATCAAGGGCAGGTTTTTCGACGCATCGGGAATCGGGCTGAACGCGGAGTAATATACCCGGCGCAGGCCATAGCTGCCATAGAGCCGCGCGCTGGTGCCGAGTATGACCTTGTCATTGGCCTGATCGGCTCCGACGATCATCTGCGTGCTCTGGCCGGCGGGTACGAAGCGCTTGCGCCGCTTGGTCTGCAGCGTCGGATCATTTGCAGCCTCGATCTTCAGCCTCAGTTCACCCATCGACTTGCGGATATTGGCCGGCCGCTTTTCCGGCGCAAGCCGGGTCAGGCCCGTGTCGGTCGGCAGCTCGATATTGATCGACAGGCGATCGGCATAGAGCCCCGCCTGTTCGATCAGCAGCGGCGAAGCCTCCGGAATGGATTTCAGATGGATATAACCGCCGAAATTATGGGTGACGCGCAATTCCCGGGCGATGCGGACCATTTCCTCCATCGTGTAATCCGACGAGCGGATGATCCCGGACGAAAGGAACAGGCCTTCGATATAATTGCGCCGGTAGAATTCCAGCGTCAGCCAGACGACTTCCTCGACGCTGAACCGCGCCCGCTCGACATTGCTGGACGAGCGGTTGATGCAATAGGCGCAGTCGTAGATGCAGAAATTCGTCATCAGGATCTTGAGCAGCGAAATGCAGCGTCCGTCCGGCGCATAGGCGTGGCAAATGCCGGACCCTTCCGTCGATCCCAGCCCGCCGGACTTCGACGAGTCCCGCTTCACTGTTCCGCTTGAGGCGCAGGAAGCATCGTATTTGGCAGCATCGGACAGGATGGCCAATCGTTCGTTCAGCGATTTTTTCATGGTTGTTCATGATACGTTCTTATGCGCCCTTGGTCAATGCGAGAAAACACCGAAAGATCGGAACGATTGCCGAAGGCGTCCGTTGTAAGCGCGAACCCTCCCCAAGCTTGCACAAGGAGATGGCGCAATGCCGTTCATCGACAAATCGAAAATCCTCATCCTCGCCACCCATGGCTACGAACGTTCGGAACTGCGCGTGCCGCTCGACGAGCTGAAAAGGCGCGGCGCCGACGTCCAGATCGCTTCGATCGGCACGGACCCGATCAAGAGCTGGAACGAGAAGGACTGGGGCGACACGGTCAATGTCGATCTCCTCGCCAAGGACGTGAAGATCGAAGATTTCGACGCGCTGGTCCTGCCCGGTGGCCAGATGAACCCGGACATTCTGCGCCATGACGAGGCTGCCATGCGCGTCGTCAAGGAGTTCGTCGCATCCGGCAAGATCGTTGCCGCCATCTGCCATGCCCCTTGGTTGCTGATCGAGGCCGACGCCGTGCGCGGCCGCAAGATGACTTCCTACATCTCGATCAAGACCGACATGACGAATGCCGGTGCCATCTGGTCGAACGAGCCCGTCGTCACTGACAAGGGCATTGTCACCTCCCGCAATCCGGACGACCTCGACGCGTTTGTCAAAAAGATCGTCGAGGAAATTGAAGAAGGCCGCCACGAGCGCCGCGCCGCCTGATCCCCAATCGATAAAGGAAAGACAATGGCTGATATATCGAAGACGAAAACCGATCCGCTACAGCAGCTGTGGGATGTGCTTGACGATGTCCATGCCGGCATGCTGGGCGTCGAAGGATCCGGTCAGCATATGCAACCGATGGCGCCGTTCGTCGAGAAGGAAAGCAATTCGATCTGGTTTTTCACCCGCACCGACAGCGATCTGATCCAGGCTGCGCGGACCGGAGACCGCGCGCATTTCTGCGTCATCAGCAAGGATCACGATTACCATGCGTGCCTTGCCGGTGCGATCGACGAGGTCAAATCCCGCGACCATATCGACAAATATTGGTCGGCGCCGGTGGCCGCCTGGTTCGAAGGCGGTAAGGACGATCCGTCGCTGACCATGCTGCAGCTGAAGCTTGACGATGTTGCTATCTGGGCTTCGACCAACAGCACCCTGAAATTCGGCTGGGAAATTGCCAAGGCCAACCTGACCGGCAAGGAGCCGGAGCTGGGCTATCACACGCAGATCTCTCTGCCGCACTGACCTTCGCCCGCACTTACCCTCAATCGTGCGGATGAAGCGCCTCGCCCGGGTCGCCTCGGGCGGGGCATTTTAGTCTAGAGGGATACCCGGCCATAACGGCCATTGCTGTAGACCAGCGAGTGTCCGTCACCCGCGACGATGGAAACGACCCGGCCCAGAATGATCGCGTGGCTGTGGCGTTCGATGATCTCATCGACTTCGCAATCGATCCCGGCCAACGCGCCGCGCAGAACCGAAGCCCCGCTCGCCAGCGTAAACCATTCGGCCCCGTCATAGCGCTCGATCCCCTTTAAACCGCCCTTGCCGGCAAACCGGTCGGCGATGTCCTGCTGCTCGGCGCTGAGGATATTGACGCAGAAATGCCCATAGCGGCGGATGATCGGCCAGCTCGATGAACTGCGGTTGATATTGACGATCATTGTCGGCGGATCGACGGACAGCGCAGTGGCCGAGGTCACGGTCGCGCCGGTGCGCTCGTCGCCGACGCCGGCGGTGATCACGGAGACACCGCCCGACATTCGCCGCATGGCCGATTTCAAGGCATCCTCATCCGCCACATGGGAAAAGGCCTGCTCCTGGCGCGGGGCGATCCGCTCCAGCGAATTTCTCAAAGCGACATTCATGCGGGTCCACTCTTTTGCCGTCTCATTCATGGTCATGGATTTACGCACGAAAGACGACCCTGTCTCAAGCAAAGAATGCCCGCCACCGCCGGTGAAGCTGGATCGGTTTTTCAATCATCATAAAATTTATAGATTATATTATTTGTCGAGAACCAGGGTTTTCTGCGACGGTAGGATGATGCCGAAGCGCAGCAATGAACAATAAGACAGTGATTTTATGGACTATTGACAGGGCGTGCAATTGTGTCAGGATTGTGTTGACGACCGTTAACGGATCCAGGGAAACAGCGGAGAACGGAATGTTTTATCACGGCGGAATGACCCTCGGCTACCTGACGCCTCCGGCGAAAAAGGAAAAAGCCATCCGTGTCGAAATGCCGGTTCGCCAGAGCCGTGAAGAGCAGACCGAATTCGAACAGGAGCGCGATCAGGAATTGAGCCGCGCGTTTCTGACACCCTGGCACCTGTTCTACTGACCGGCTGATCCGCCCGAGTTAGTCCGCCGACGCCGAAGCCCGGCCATTGGTGGCAATGCTGGAATACATGCCCGTGGTGCGGAATTCCGTCGGGCTGGCGCCAAAATAGCGGCGGAACACCTTTGCAAAATAGTTCGGATTCTCGAAACCCGACATCACAGCCACTTCCTTAACCGACAGATGCGCGGCCTTGGTCAAAAGCTTGGTGGCGCGTTGCAGTCGCTTGCGCAGCACGAATTCCGCCGGCGGCATGCCTTCGCTGGCTGCAAACACCCGCGAAAAATGCGCCCGGCTGAGACCGGAGACATCGGCCAGTTTCTCGACTGTCAGCGGATGCTGCAAATTGGCCATGATATGGTCGATGACATGCTGCATCGTCCGGTATTCCTGGCTGAAAACCGGATGCGAGCCGAAAACATCGTCGTACAGCACCATCGCCGATTCGTAGGCGATGGCCGAGGCACTGCCCGGTGCATCGGCACCGCCAGAAATCAAACGCAAGCTGCAATCGGCAAGGCGCTCGATCGTCTCCGGTTTCAGGTTGAGGATCGGCCCGGTCGTCGCCAGAATGGCCTTGTTGACGCGGAGCGCCTCCTCGCCATTCATTGAAATCCAGAAGAACTCCCAGCGGCCGTCCTGCTCCAGCCAGTAGCGGTGATTGTGCGGCACCAGCACCAGCAGGGTCTCGCCCCCGCGCACGCGGTAGGTACGGTTCTCATAGCGCAGGTTTCCGGCTCCGCCAATCGTATGCTGCAGCACGGTAAACGGTGTCTGGCCGCGCTTGCGCCCATCCCAGTCATAGGTTGAATCAGTGCGAATTTCGTAACCCGTGCTGGTCGGCATCGCGTGCAGGCTGTGGCGTCCGCGCGGCAAAGAAACCGTCCGCATCACCGGTCCATTCTCGATCAGTCGTTTCAGCATAGAATTACCCATGAAAGCACAATACCTCTCTGGCGGCACCTTTCATTATACGCATAATGCCCCTCAACAAAGCAAGATGCCCTTCAACAAGGCGAAATGAACCCGTTAGAGTGGTATCGGCAGGGAGGCCTGGCAGGCAACATGCGCCAGAGGCGCCTTGTTTTCCGTGCATGGATTTTACCCACTCCGTTTTTCCGGACCAATTGACCAGCGACGAGGACAGCATGAGCAGCTTCAAGATAGCCATAATCGGCGCCGGCAGCGTCGGCTTCACCAAGAAACTTTTCACCGACATTCTCTGCGTGCCGGAATTCCGCGATGTCGAGTTCGCGCTCACTGATATCAGCGAGCACAATCTCGGCATGATCAAGTCGATCCTCGACAAGATCGTGTCATCCAACAACCTGCCGGCCAAGGTGACGGCCTCGACCGACCGCCGCGAGGCAATCGCCGGTGCGCGCTACATCATCAGTTGCGTGCGTGTCGGCGGACTGGCTGCCTATGCCGACGATATCCGCATTCCTTTGAAATACGGCGTCGACCAATGCGTCGGCGACACGATCTGTGCCGGCGGCATTCTCTATGGCCAGCGCAACATCCCGGTCATCCTCGATTTCTGCAAGGACATCCGCGAGCTGGCCGAGCCCGGCGCGAAATTCCTCAACTATGCAAACCCGATGGCGATGAACACTTGGGCGGCGATCGAATATGGCAAGGTCGATACGATCGGCCTCTGCCATGGCGTCCAGCACGGCGCCGAACAGATCGCCGAAATCCTCGGCGCCAAGGATGGCGAACTGGATTACGTCTGCTCCGGCATCAACCACCAGACCTGGTTTACCGATGTCCGCGTCAAGGGCAGCAGGATCGGCAAGGATGAGCTGGTTGCAGCCTTTGAGGCGCACCCGGTCTTCTCGCAGCAGGAAAAGCTGCGTATCGACGTCTTGAAGCGCTTCGGCGTCTATTCCACCGAGAGCAACGGCCATCTGTCGGAATACCTGCCCTGGTACCGCAAGCGGCCGGAGGAAATTACCCGCTGGATCGATATGTCCGACTGGATCCACGGCGAAACCGGCGGTTATCTGCGCCATTCGACCGAAACCCGCAACTGGTTCGAGACAGAATATCCGCAGTTCCTGGAAGACGCAGGCAAACCGATCGATCCGGCCCGCCGTTCCAACGAACATGCCAGCCATATTCTCGAAGCGTTGGAAACCGGGCGTGTCTACCGCGGCCATTTCAACGTCAAGAACAATGGCGTCATCACCAACCTGCCGTCCGACGCGATCATCGAGAGCCCTGGCTTCGTTGATCGCTTCGGCATCAACATGGTCGCCGGCATCACGCTGCCGGAAGCCTGCGCCGCCACCTGCATGTCCTCGATCAATGTCCAGCGCATGTCGGTTCACGCCGCCATCTCCGGTGACATCGATCTCTTGAAGCTGGCCGTGCTGCACGATCCGCTGGTCGGCGCCATCTGCACGCCGGAAGAGGTCTGGCAGATGGTCGATGAAATGGTTATCGCCCAGGCCGAGTGGCTGCCGCAATATGCCCACGCTGTCCCTGCCGCCAAGGAGCGCCTGGCCAAGGGAACCGTCAAGACCCGCGACTGGAAGGGCGTTGCCCGCCGCGAGGTCCGCTCGATCGACGAGCTGCGCGCCGAGAAGGAAGCAACGAAGCTTAAAGCTGCAAGCTGAGCTGCAGCGCCAAACGCGTAAGACCCGTTTTCCTGAGGAGGAGGCAGGTCTGGGAGTGGGCGATCCGTCGCCCGCTCTCTTCCGGCAGACGGCATGATGCTGTTCCGCCGGGTGCTTTTAGGAGGAGAGCCGCCCATACCGGGCCGGCCTGAAGCATGAGGGAGAAACAACGACAATGAACAGCTTTCGCCATCTGAAAACGACCAGCGCGCTGCTTTTGGGCGTGTCGGCATTCACGGTCACGGCCACGGCTTCCGAGCCGACCGTGGTGCCGGAACAGCCGGCTTTCCCGGCGCAGGGCAAGATCACCTATGTGCCGCGCGATTCCATCCTCGAATACAAGGCGCTGCCCGAATATCACGAGCCCGACTGGGTCACCGAGAAATTCGTCAAGACCGGAAAACTGCCGCCGGTCGCCGAGCGCCTGCCGAAGGAACCGCTGGTGTTCAAGACCGGCAATATGCCGGATGGAGTCGGCGTTTATGGTGACACGATGCGCCATGTCATCGGCGGACGTCCGGAAGGCTGGAACTATTCCGCCGGACAGACGCAAGGCTGGGGCGGCATCGATATCGAGATGTCCGAATGCCTGACGCGCACGGCACCGCTCTATCAGGTCGAGGCCAAGGACGTTGAACCCCTTCCGAACCTGGCAAAAAGCTGGGAATGGTCGGAAGACGGCCACAAGCTGACCATGCACCTGATCGAAGGCGCCAAATGGTCGGATGGCGTTCCCTTTTCCTCCGAAGACGTGATGTTCTACTGGGACGACAACGTCGTCGACCCGAACGTCTCGCCGCTGAATGGCGCAACGCCGGAAACCTTCGGCGAAGGCACGACACTGAAAGCCATCGATGCCAACACCGTCGAATGGACCTTCAAGGACGCCTTTCCCCGCCAATATCTCTATTCCATGGCCTATGGCACGTTCTGCCCGGGTCCGGCCCATATCCTCAAGACCAAGCATCCGAAATACGCCAAGGGCTTCACCTACGACCAATACAAGAATGGCTTCCCGCCGGAATACCTGAATATTCCGATCATGGGTGCCTGGGTTCCCGTCGAATACCGCCCGGACGACATCATCGTCATGCGCCGCAATCCCTATTATTGGAAAGTCGACGAAGCCGGCAACCAGCTGCCCTATCTCAACGAGCTGCACTATAAGCTCTCGACCTGGGCCGACCGTGACGTGCAGGCGATTGCCGGCTCTGGCGACTTCTCCAATCTCGAACAGCCCGAGAATTTCGTCGAAAGCCTGAAACGCGCGGCGCAGGAAACGGCACCGGCCCGCCTCGCCTTCGGCGCCCGCTTGATCGGCTACAATCTTTATATGAACTTCTCCGGCAATGGCTGGGGCGAGCCGGACGAACGCGGCCAGGCCGTACGCGAGCTCAACCGCAATGAAGACTTCCGCAAGGCCATCACCATGGCGGTCGATCGCAAGAAGATCGGCGAATCTCTGGTCAAAGGCCCGTTCACCGCGATCTATCCGGGCGGCTTGTCATCTGGCACCAGCTTCTACGACCGCCAGTCGACGGTCTATTATCCGTTCGATCTGGAAGGCGCCAAGGCGCTGCTCGAAAAGGCCGGCCTGAAAGACACGGACGGCAACGGCTTCGTCAACTATCCGGCAGACAAGCTGGGCGGCAAGGACGTCGAGGTCGTGCTTTTGGTCACCTCCGACTATAATACCGACAAGAACCTCGCCGAGGGCGTCGTCGGCCAGATGGAGCAGCTGGGCATCCGCGTCGTGCTCAACGCGCTTGACGGCAAGCAGCGCGATGCGGCCAACTACGGCGGCCGTTGGGACTGGATGGTGCTGCGCAACGGCGCCGAGCTGTCATCCGTGGTGCAGAACACCCCGCAGTTGGCCGCAACCGGTCCCCGCACCAGCTGGAACCACCGGGTGCCGGAAGGCGGACAGCTTGATCTGATGCCGTTCGAACAGGAGCTTGTCGATATCGTCAACAAGTTCATTGCCTCAAACGACAATGACGAGCGGACGGAGCTGATGAAACAGTACCAGAAGGTCGCCACCACCAATGTCAACTCGGTCGGGCTTACCGAATATCCGGGCGCGCTGATCGTCAACAAGCGCTTCTCCAACATTCCGGTCGGTGCGCCGATCTTCATGTTCAACTGGGCGGAAGACACGATCATCCGCGAGCGGGTGTTCGTCGCCGCCAACAAGCAGGGAGACTACGAACTGTTCCCGCAGCAGCTGCCCGGCAAACCCGGCGAAAAAGGCCCGATGAACTGATCTGCAAACTCGCTTCCCAGGCCGCGCCAAAAGCCCGGCCTGGAGAAATCCCGAAACACACAAGAGAACCTAACAGCCATGTTCCGATTTCTGCTTGTGCGCATCGCGTCAGCCATACCCGTTCTTTTCGTGCTCAGCATCGTCACCTTCGCGATCATCCAGGCACCGCCGGGCGACTATAGCGACTATATCCGGTCGCAGATGATCAACCAGGGCGGCGCATCCTTCGAGGAAGCCGACGCCCAGGCGCAGGCCTACAAGATCGCCAACGGTCTGGATAAGCCGATGGTCGTCCAGTACGTCAACTGGATCACCGGCATCGTCACCCGCGGCGATTTCGGCCATAGCCTGTTCTACAACAAGCCCGTTTCCGAGGTCGTCGGCGAGCGCCTGCCGCGCACGCTGGCTTTGGCGCTGGTCTGCCATATCCTCGCCTCCATCATCGGCATCACCTTCGGTATCCTTGCAGCCACCCGGCAATATACCTGGGTCGACAGCCTGCTCTCCGGCATATCCTTCCTCGGCATGACGGTGCCGCGCTTTCTGATGGCGCTGATCATCGTCTACATCATGGTGTTCCATTTCAACGTCACCGAGATCAACAGCTTCCACTCCGCCAAATATGGCGGCGCCCCCTGGTCCTGGGACAAGTTCGTCGATCTCCTGAAACATGTCTGGCCGGTCATCGCCATCGCCACATTCGGCGGCCTCGCCTACAATATGCGGGTGATGCGCGGCAATCTGCTCGATACGCTGAACGCCCAATATGTCGAGACCGCGCGTGCCAAGGGTCTCTCCGAACGCGCCGTCATCATGCGCCACGCGGTACCGAACGCGCTGCATCCGCTGGTCATGTATCAGGGCGTCGTGCTGCCCTACATGCTGACCGGCGAGATCGAGACCGCGATCATCTTCGCGCTGCCGACCGTCGGCCCGGCCATTGTCGGCTCCATGTGGGTCGGTGACGTCTACGTCACCGCGACCTTCATGCTGGTTCTGTCCGCAACCCTGATCGTCGGCAACATCATCGCCGACATGCTTTTGGCGCTGCTCGATCCGCGCGTCCGTCTGGGCGGAGGAGCGCACGCATGAAAGCCGATGTCCAAACAACCATCGTCGTCCCGGCGCCGCCGGCCAGCCACGGCAACGAGACCTATTCGGCGCTGGTCTGGCGCCGCCTGAAACGCTCCTGGACCGGCATGGCGGGCCTCGTCCTCGTCTGCCTCTTGATGCTGATGACGATCTTTGCCGAGTTCTTTTCTCCCGTCGATCCAAAACTCACCGGCGTCGCCTTCGCCCCGCCGCAGACGATCTCGATCACCGACCAGGAGGGCAACCTCGTCTGGCCGCGCGCCTATCAGATCGGCGAAGGCACCGAGCTTGACCCGATCACCTTCCAGCCGATCGTCGGTCCGGATTATGCCAACCCGAAAAATCTCGGTTTCTTCGTCAAGGGTTTTGGCTACCGCCTGCTCGGCCTGATCCCGACCGACCGCCATTTCTTCGGCGCCACAGACGGCACGCCGGTCAATTTCCTCGGCACCGACAAGTTCGGCCGCGATGTCCTGTCGCGCATCTTCTACGGCTCCCGCGTTTCGCTGATGATCGCGCTGACGGTGGTGTTCATCGTCACCGTCGTCGGCACCACGGTCGGCATGGTCTCGGGCTATTTCGGCGGCCGCTTCGATATCTGGATGCAGCGTTTCGTCGAGCTGGTTCTCGCCTTCCCGCAATTGCCGCTCTATCTGGCGCTGACCTCGCTGATCCCGGTGACGGCGCCGACCCACGTCTTCCTCGCCTTCGTCATCTTCGTCATGTCGGCGCTCGGCTGGGCGCAGATGTCGCGCGAGGTGCGCGGCAAGACGCTGGCGCTCGCCCGGATCGAATATGTGCGGGCCGCCATGGCCATCGGCGCCACCGATAGGCGCATCATCTTCCAGCACATTTTCCCCAATGTGATGAGCCACGTGATCGTCTCGGTGACGCTGGCAATCCCAAGCGTCGTTCTGCTCGAATCCTTCCTCGGCTTCCTCGGCTTTGCGGTCAAACCGCCGCTGATGTCCTGGGGGCTGATGCTGCAGGATACCGCCACCTATTCCGTCATCGGGTCCTATCCGTGGATCCTTTCCCCCGTGGCCTTCGTGCTGATCACCGTCTTTGCGTTCAATGCGCTGGGCGACGGCCTGCGCGACGCCGTCGACCCGTACTGAGGAGACGACCATGGCACTCGTGGACATCAGCCTGCTTGCCCCCGAACAACGGCACGACCATGCCGCATCCGTCGGTGCGCCGATCATCGACGCCCGCCACGTCGCCGTCACCTTCAAGGTCGAGGGCGGATCGGTCGATGCGGTGAAGAACGTCTCCTTCCAGCTCTATCGCGGCGAGACCATCGCGGTTGTCGGCGAATCCGGCTCGGGAAAATCGGTAACCGCCCGCACGGTCATGGGCCTGCTCACCAAGCGCGCCTCGGTCTCAGACAAATCGAGCATCGCCTATGACGGCAAGAACGTGCTGAAATTCTCCGACCGCCAGCGCCGGGCGCTGCGCGGCAACCGCATCTCGATGATCTTCCAGGAGCCGATGAGCTCGCTCAACCCCGTCTACACGATCGGCGCCCAGATCATCGAAGCGATCCGCGTGCACCAGAAGATGAGCCGCAAACAGGCGATGGAACGCACGCTGGAACTGTTGCGCCAGGTGCAGATCCCGGATCCGGAAGCCCGTCTCAACCAGTATCCGCACCAGCTGTCCGGCGGCCAGCGCCAGCGCATCATGATCGCCATGGCGCTCGCCAACAGCCCCGACGTTCTGATCGCCGACGAGCCGACCACCGCACTCGACGTCACCGTGCAGGCGCAGATCCTCAACCTCATCCGCGACCTGCAGAAGACGCTCGGCATGGCGGTGATCCTGATCACGCATGACCTCACCGTCGTGCGGCAGTTCTCCGACTACGTCTATGTCATGCAGAACGGCGAGGTGAAGGAACACAACACCACATCTGCGCTCTTCCAGAACCCGCAGCATCCCTATACCCGCCACCTGCTCAATTCCGAGCCGAAAGGCATGGCCAATCCGATGCCGGTCGATTCCGCCGCCATCCTCGAAGGCCGCAATGTGCGCGTCTCCTTCATGCTCAAGCACGGTGGCTTCTTCAAGCCGCAGCTGAAGGAGCTGGTCGCGGTCGACAGCCTGTCGATCAAGCTTCACCGCCACGAGACGCTCGGCATTGTCGGCGAATCCGGCTCAGGAAAGACCACCTTCGGCCAGGCGCTGGTAAAATTGCTCACCGCAGACGGCGGCGAAATCCTGTTCGATGGCCAATCGATCGAAAAGAAGACCCGCAACGAAATGCGTCCCTTGCGCTCGCGCATGCAGATCGTCTTCCAGGACCCGTTCTCCTCGCTCAATCCGCGCATGTCGGTCGGCCAGATCATCGAGGAAGGCCTGATCGTCAACAGGCTCGGCGCAACCCGCAACGAGCGTCTGGAGCGGGTGAAGGAAGCGCTGAACAGCGCCGGCCTGCCGAACAATATCCTGTCACGCTTCCCGCACGAATTCTCCGGCGGCCAGCGCCAGCGTATCGCCATTGCCCGTGCGATAGCACTGGAGCCAGAATTCATCCTGCTCGACGAGCCCACTTCGGCGCTCGATCTCTCGGTGCAGGCCCAGATCATCGAGCTGCTGCGCAAGCTGCAGGACGAGAAAGGACTGAGCTACCTCTTCATCTCCCACGATCTGAAAGTCGTACGCGCGCTCTGCCACCGGGTGGTGGTGATGCAGCATGGCAGGATCGTCGAAGAGGGCCCGGTCGAAGACGTGCTTACCCATCCCAAGACCGCCTACACCGAACGGCTCGTCCGCGCCGCCTTCGAAGTAGCCGCCTAAAGCAAAGAGGCTTATCCATGACGAGACAACCCAAGATCACCTTTATCGGCGCGGGCTCGACCGTGTTCATGAAAAACATCATCGGCGACGTGCTGCAGCGCCCGGCGCTGTCGGGCGCCAGGATCGCCCTGATGGACATCAATCCGCAGCGGCTGGAGGAAAGCGAAATCGTCGTCCGCAAGCTGATTTCGACGCTCAGTGCCAAGGCCACCATCGAGCAGCATTCCAATCAAAGGAAGGCTCTCGAAGGCGCAGATTTCGTCGTCGTCGCCTTCCAGATCGGCGGCTACGAGCCCTGCACGGTCACCGATTTCGAAGTGCCGAAGAAATACGGCCTGCGGCAAACCATCGCCGATACGCTCGGCGTCGGCGGCATCATGCGCGGCCTGCGCACCGTGCCGCATCTCTGGTCGATCTGCGAGGATATGATGCAGGTCTGCCCCGAGGCGATCCTGTTGCAATACGTCAACCCGATGGCGATCAACACCTGGGCGATCGCGGAGAAATATCCGAAGATCAAGCAGGTCGGCTTGTGCCATTCGGTCCAGGGCACGGCAATGGAACTGGCGCTTGATCTCGACATTCCCTATGAGGAAATCCGCTATCGTTCGGCCGGCATCAACCACATGGCCTTCTTCCTGAAGTTCGAGCATCGCCAGCCGGACGGCTCCTATCGCGATCTCTATCCCGATCTGCTGCGCGGCTACCGCGAAGGCCGGGCACCAAAACCGACCTGGAACCCGCGCTGCCCCAACAAGGTGCGCTACGAGATGCTGACCCGGCTTGGCTATTTCGTCACCGAAAGCTCGGAGCATTTTGCCGAATACACGCCGTATTTCATCAAGGAAGGCCGTCCCGACCTGATCGAGAAATTCGGTATCCCACTGGATGAATATCCCAAGCGCTGCATCGAGCAGGTGGAAAAATGGAAGGGTCAGGCCGCCGCCTATCGCTCCGCCGACAAGATCGAGGTCAAGCAATCCAAGGAATACGCCTCATCGATCATGAACTCGGTCTGGACCGGCGAACCCTCGGTGATCTACGGCAACCAGCGCAACAACGGCTGCATCACCTCGCTGCCGGACAATTGCGCCGTCGAAGTGCCCTGCCTGGTCGATGAAAACGGCATCCAGCCGACCTATGTCGGCGCCCTGCCGCCGCAACTGACCGCGCTGATCCGCACCAATATCAACGTGCAGGAGCTGACGGTTGCAGCCATGATGACCGAAAACCGTGAGCATCTCTATCATGCTGCCATGATGGATCCGCATACGGCCGCCGAACTTGATCTCGACCAGATCTGGTCGCTCACCGACGACCTGCTCGCCGCCCACGGCACCTGGATCCCGGAATGGGCCCGCGTGTCGAAGAAGGTCCAGGCCGCGTAACGTCCCTCCCCGTTGCGCGGTAAGGAGGCCCCGGAACAATAATTCCGGGGTTTTCCTTTTGCGCCGGGTATGGTCGAAAGGATGACGCACCGCCGATATCAGCAGGAGACAGAGATGCCCGTCAGTTCCACCATCGAAACGCTTGCCCGCCAGTTGTTGGACGCCGATAGCCAGGGAATCCGGCTGTCTTCCGCATCGCTGACCGAACCCAGCACCTCAGCGGAAGCCTTTGCCGTGCAGCGCGAAACGCTCTCCCTGAACAATTGGTTGACCGGCGGCTACAAGGTGGCGATCCGCCCGGACGGCAGCTCGGTCTCCGCGCCGATGGCGCATATCACCCATGCCAGCGAATCTGGCACCGCCGGCTTCGAGCGCCCCGCCGTCGATGCCTTGGAGGTGGAAATCTGCTTCGTGCTCGGCAAGGATCTCGCCGTCCCCGGCGGTACCCCCTACACCCGCGAAACCCTGCTCGATCATGTCGCCACCATCTCTTCCGGCGTCGAGTTCCTCGGCCACCGCCTGGACGACGGCGGCAAGTCGCCTGCCCTGCTGTTCCTCGCCGACCGTCTCGGCAATGCCGGCTACGTCCTGGGCGAAGAACTGCCGGCGACAATGATCGAACCCGGCCAGGCCTATCCGCTGACCATCACCATCAACGGCGACACCGTCTTTACCGGCCCCGGCAAACACCCCAACGGCGACCCCGTCGCCGCCTTCCTGCTGTTCGCCAACGCCCTGACCGAACCCGTCGCCAAGGGCCGTATCATCACCACCGGCAGCCTCTGCGGCGCCATCCCGACCCCCGCCCGCGCCGCCATCGCCATCAGCGGATTTACGACCCTGACGGTCACGGCCGCATCGACGCGCGAGGGGTGATGCGGCTTTATCTGACGGCACCAAAACCCTAATGGCTCTGGGCGGAAACCCTCAGACCAGTTGACTCCAACGGTGCAATCAGCAATAGTTCACCACATGGTGAACTATCAAGCCTCACAGATGGACCGCACATTCTCAGCGCTCGCCGACCCCACCCGTCGAGCCATTCTGCTGCGGCTGAACGATGAACCCGGGCTTTCGATAAGCGAGCTGGCCAAGCCGTTTTCGCAAAAGCTTCCAGGCATGATGAAGCATCTGGATGTTTTGGCTGAGGCGGGGTTGATCACACGGGCGAAAACCGGTCGCACGGTCTCGGTGAACCTTTCCGTCGAGCCGATGCAAGCGGCAATGGAATGGCTCAATCGATATGAACGCTTGTGGACGGTGAGCATCGATCGGCTTGCTGCGCTTGTGGAAGAGGAAGGCGGGCAATGACCAAAAATCTTCCAAGTGTAACAATTGTACGCAGAATTAAGGCCCCGCCTGCCAAGGTTTACGCGGCGATCACACAGCCCGAACTCATGTTGCAGTGGTGGGGTCCGGATGCAGGGCCAACGATTGGCGCTGAGGCGGACGTGCGACCGGGAGGCCGCTTTAGCGTGGTATTCCGGCTGCTGAACGGCGATGAGCATAACCCCACCGGGGTCTATCAGGATGTTATTCCAGACAAGAAGCTTGTTTTCACCTGGGAATGGCCTGGGATGCCAGAGCGCGAGTCGCTGGTCACGTTTCTGCTTGAGCCATTTGACGGCGGCACCGAGCTAACCCTCATCCACGAGCAGCTCCCCGACGAAGAAGCGCGCAAAAGTCATGAGGCAGGTTGGAGCGGCCTCCTCGATAAACTGCCAGTTTTTCTTGGAGATGCCAGATGAGCGAGTTGATCCTCACCACCTTCGACTGGGTTCCCGAAATGCCGCGCGGCTATGTGCGTGACATAAGAGTGCGCTGGGCCCTGGAAGAGGCCGGGTTGGCCTATCGGGTCGAAAGCGTTCCATTTGACGATCGGACTGCCGAACATTTCGCCCACCAACCGTTCGGTCAGGTGCCGTGGCTGACCGATGGAGACATCTCGATCTTCGAGAGCGGCGCGATCCTCCTTCATCTCGGCGAGCGGAGTGACGCGCTGATGCCTGCCGATCCGCACGGTCGCAGCAAGGCTAAGGAATGGCTGTTTGCGGGTCTGAATTCCGTCGAGGCGGCAAGTCTGCCATGGTCCCTGTTTATCTTTTCCGGCAACACCGGTGACACACCCGTATGGAAGCTATTTGACGGCTTCCTTCACCAGCACCGGCTCATGCACCTGGAGCCGGTGCTGGCGGGATGCGAATGGCTGGCCGGAAGCTTTTCCGTGGCCGACATCCTGATGGCAGATGTGCTACGCCTCGTCGATCGGTTCGATGGACTGGTGAAATATCCCGCCTGTCGCGATTATGTTGCCCGCGCCATAGCCCGCCCGTCGTTTAAAAAGGCACATGCAGACCAGATGGCGCATTTTGCGGCGGCAGATTCAACGCGGTAAAACCCTTCGGCGCAGGTAGCATGGCTTGGCTATCATCTAAAACTTGCTTCACGTCCCAACTGCAGCGCGTTTCTGTGCTGTTACGATATACATCGCCACCACCCACAATCAGCATCAGCCGCAAAAAATTATCCCCGTTCATCCCCGCTCTGAAATCCTGGCGTATGATGATCCTTGTTTCCACCGCCGGAGTGTTTCGCGAGACGGTCGCGGGCAGGTGGGAGCCGGCGCCCTGTGCCAAAGCCGTAACGTGCGGTCAAGGTCAGGGTGATGCGTGCCGGGTGGTTCGTCAATGAGCCTCCTCAGATGTCTCCCCCGGGCTGCCAGGTCCGGTTTGGTTGAGCCATGCAAGCAGGAGGATTCTCTCCTGTGCAGCGAGACAGTGCCGCATTTGAAGGGGCCGGAAGCCTCGAAAAACGCCGAAGGCCACGCAGATGCGGAGCCATTTTATTAAACTACCCCGAGGTTCCGCATTTGCGTGCGCCCTCCGACTGACCAGATCAACCGTACCGGTTTTCCCGGGTGCGGCCGCTGTTGCGTGTTCTTTGATATTCTGTGAAGCCTCATTGAGGCCCATTGTTTGACCCGGTGGTTCTCTGCACTCCGTCATGCTCGCCCTCGTGGCGGGCATCCAGCCACCGCGCGTCGCGCGGTGAAAAAACTCACCTGCCACACGGATAAAGAATCCCTTGCGCCGCAGACGCGGCGCGCTGGATCCCGGAACACGTCCGGGATGACGGGGAAACTGGGAGCGCCACTCCGACTAAAAACATCCGGCAGATGCTCGCCGCCTACCGCAACCATCCCGCATAATCCGCCACCAGCAGATGCAGCGACGCCTCGTCCTCCTCGATGCCGGAAAACCGCGTCACCGCCGGATCCTCGAAGATATTGTCGGTATTGTCGTTGACGGTGGAGACCTCGGCGGCGAAGACGTCGGAATGGCAAAACACTTCGCCAGCCGCATCCATTTCGCCCATCTGCGCAATGTCACCAAGGAACCGGACGGCTCCTTCATCGAATCCGAGCATCTGGCCGGTGACGTCAACATGGTCTCGCTGATCTCGATTTTGCGCGCCGAGGAGCGGCGGCGCGAGACGGAAGGCCGTAGCGACACCGTCATTCCGATGCGTCCCGACCATGGCCACCTGTTGATCGACGACAACAAAAAGACGGTCAATCCCGGCTATTCCTGCATTGGCCGCCTCAAGGGCCTTGCCGAACTGCGCGGCGTCATCGCCGCTGTCGATCAATTGACGTAGAAAGAGTGTTGGCACGGGATCAGGCCCGTGCAGAGAGGCCTGCGCGCCGCGCCAGCAAACGCTCGATCGCCGAAAACCCGTCATAGATCAGCACGGCGAGAGCCCCGACGATCAGGCCCCCCTGCAGAACGAAAGCAATATTGTTGGATTGCAGCCCGGCAATGATGACTTCACCCAGCGTCTTGGCGGCCACCGTCGAGCCGATCGTTGCGGTGGCGAGACTGATCACGACCGACAGCCGGATGCCGGCCAGGATGACCGGCATGGCCAGCGGCAATTCCACCTTGAAGAGGCGCTGGCGATCCGTCATGCCGGAGCCACGGGCCGCCTCCATCACCGAGGGCGGCAAGGTCGTCAGTCCCGTCAGCGTGTTTTCGAAGATCGGCAGCAAGCCATAGAGAAACAGCGCCACCAGTGTCGGCTTCTCGCCGAAACCGAGAACCGGCACTGCTAAGGCCAGCACGGCGACCGGCGGAAATGTCTGCCCGACATTGACCAGGCTGCGCGACAAAGGCAGGAATTCCGCCCCGAAAGATCGCGTGACCAGAATGGCCAGCGTCACCGCGACGATGATGGCACCGGTCGTGGCAATGGCGACGGTGCGCAGATGCAGCAGCGTCAGCGTCAGCAGGCTGCCCTGATTGTAGATCGCCGGCGCATTCTCCTGCACCAACGGTTTCAACAGCGGATCAAACCAGCCGGGCGCCAGGAGAAAGGCGATCAGGACAACCAGCAGCGCCGCGCGCAGGAGATGCGGGATCCAGGCCTTCATTGCGTTTTTGCTGCACGCCTGGTCAGCCCCTCCAAGGTGACCCGGCCAAGAATCCTGCCATCGGCAGCGGCGACCGGCAAGGCTGCCCGGCCGGTCCACAGCAGTTCGGAGAGCGCATCGCGCTGGCTCACCGTTTCCGCCAACGGCTTTCCATCCGCCGCTCCCGGCTCGACGGCATCGCCTGCGGTTTCGATCGACAGCAGCCGGAACGGCCGCTCGCTGGTACCGATCAGCGTCTGGACGAACTCGGTTGCCGGATCTTTCACCAGTTCGGCGGGCTTACCATATTGAACAAGCGCGCCCTTATCCATCACTGCGATCTTGTGGGCGAGGTGAAACGCCTCGTCCATGTCATGCGTGACCAGTACGATCGTCGTGCCCAACAACCGCTGGATAGCCAGCAGGTCCGCCTGTGCCTTCGCCCGGATGATCGGATCGAGGGCACCGAAGGGCTCATCCATCAACAGCACGTTCGGTTCGGCTGCCAAAGCCCGCGCCACGCCGACACGTTGCTGCTGGCCGCCAGAAAGCTCGTGCGGAAAACGCGCCGAAAACGCGGCAGGATCAAGCTGAAACAGCGTCAGAAGCTCCGTGACCTTGGCATCGATTCGCGGCTTGTCCCAGCCGAGCAGCACCGGCACCGTGGCAATGTTCTGCGCGACGGTGCGATGCGGAAACAGCCCATGTCCCTGGATGGCGTAGCCGATCCGGCGGCGCAGTTCGAAACCCGGCATCGAGCGATTATCCTCACCATCCAGACGGATCGTTCCGGCCGTCGGCTCGACCAGCCGGTTGATCATCCGCAGCAGCGTCGTCTTGCCTGAGCCGGACGTGCCGACAATGACCGTCACGGTGCGCGGCTCGATCATCATCGACACATTGTTGACGACCGTGCTGTCGTCATAGCGCTTGGTGATCCCATTGATTTCGATCATGCGGCCCTGCTTGTTTCTCGCTGAGGAGCGTTCATTTCAATCAGCGCATCGAGCACGATCGCCGCTGCGAAGGCCAGCACGACCGTCGGCACTGCCCCAAGCAGCACCAAGTCCATCGCCGTCTGGCCGATACCTTGGAACACGAAGACGCCGAAACCGCCGCCGCCGATCAGCGCTGCAATCGTCGCAAGGCCGATATTCTGCACCAGCACGATACGGATGCCGGTGAGAATGACCGGCATTGCCAGCGGAAACTCGATCCCGAACAGCCGCTGCCGATCCGTCATGCCGATGCCCCGCGCAGCCTCGTTTGCCTCGCGCGGCACGCCCGCAAGGCCAACCACGGTATTGGCGACCACCGGCAGCAGTGAATAGAGAAACAGTGCGACGAAGGCGGGAGCGGCACCAATGCCGCGAATGCCGATGGCGGCGGCCCCCGGCACGTTGACGGCGATCCAGCCAAGCGGTGCGATGAGAATGCCGAACAGGGCAATCGACGGTATCGTCTGGATCAGATTCAGCGTGTTGAGCACGCCAGCCCGCAAAGGCGCCACCCGGTGGCAGAGAATGCCGAGCGGCAGCCCGACCAGAACCGAGGCAAACAGCGATCCAAGCGCCAGTTTCACATGCCTCCCGGCCTCCAGCCAGAACACATCGGCCCGGCCCGAATATTCCTTGAGAATCGACAGCCCGTCCCACAGCCCCGACATCAGGATCGCGGCGGCCCCACCCAGCGTGATCGCCAGAAGCAGGACCCTGACCAGCGGCAGCGGCCGCAGCCGTGTGATCGAATCGGCAGCAAGCAGGGCGAAGGAAAATAGCAGGATCCAGAAGCCGGAAGCCGGAGAAACCCGGGCGTAGGTGTTGGATGGCGGCGTCAGAAACGTCGCAGCCATCCCGATGAACACGGCAATAGCAGCCAGACCCGCTGCCGCGACAAACAGCCGAAGACGTGTCGGCGTCTTTAAAAGAACGATCAGCGCCGCGCCGACCATCAGCCCCAAAAGGAGCAAACTTGCTCCATCGGGCAAGGCATCGAGGATGCCCTTTGCATCGCCAGGTACGATGCGGTTAGCACGAAAGGTTGCAAATGGCGCGGCCAGCGCCCCGTATGCGATCAGCAGCGCAATGACCACGCCGAGCTTGTCGAAGCGAATGTTCAAACTGCCATCCCCACCCCATTCAGGCCGGCTCCTTTTCAGGAGCCGGCCGTTTCACGGCAGCCTATTCAAACGGCTTATTTCAGGAAACCGTTCTTCTTCAAAAAGTCTTCCGCGACCGCCTTTGCCGGTTCGCCGCCAACCTGAACGCGGCCGTTCAGATCCTGCAGGGTCACCAGATCGAGCTTCTCGAACACCGCCTTCAGCAAGGTTTCGATTTCCGGATGATCTTTCAGAACCGCCTCGCGGATGATCGGCGCCGGCTGGTAGACGGGCTGCACCGACTTGTCGTCTTCCAGGACGACGAGGCCCGATGGCGCGATGCCGCCATCCGTGCCGTAGACCATGGCGGCATTGGCACCATTTGTCTGGTTGGCCGCAGCCGAAATCGTCGCTGCGGTATCGCCGCCCGAAAGCGTGATCAGCTGGTCCGATTTCAACGTGAAGCCGTAAGTCGTCTGGAATGCCGGCAAAGCTGCAGCCGAATTGACGAATTCGGAGGAGGCCGCCAGCACGACCGTGCCGCCGCCGGCAACATATTTTCCGAAATCGCTGAAAGTCTTGATGCTGCTGGCATCGGCCAGATCCTTGCGCACCGCGACGGCCCAGGTGTTGTTGGCCGGCGACGGTGACAACCAGACGATCTTGTTGGCATCGTAGTCGAGCTTCTTGGCTTCGGCGTAGCCCTTGGCGGCATCCTTCCAGAGCGGATCGTCGGCCTTCTCGAAGAAGAAGGCGGCATTGCCGGTGTATTCCGGATAGATATCGATCTCGCCCGCGGCGATCGCCTTGCGCACGACCGGCGTCGCGCCAAGTTGGACCCGATCGGTCGTCTCGATATTGTTGGCCTTGAGAACGGCGAGGATGATATTGCCCAGTACGCCACCCTCGGTGTCGATCTTCGAGGATACGACGACCTGAGCATTGGCCGCAGCCGTGGAAACGAGTACCGCCAAGGCGGTCCCGATCAATGTTGTTTTCAGACGCACGATAATTCTCCCTTGAAACTGTTCACAATTTCTCCCACGCCCGCCCGCATTCGTCGGGGCATAAACTGCCATATGTGGCGAGGATCGGAGAAAAATAGAGCGTGAGAAAGGGAATTTGCGCAGTCGATGGATTGGGGGGGATCGTGAGGATATCACGGCGGCATGACGAGATGCGGTGTACTGCGATCGGGTCGTGCCGCCGCGCAATATTTCGCCCTCGATTCTAACCCCGATCGGAGCACGGATTGAAGCCTTCAACCCAAGGCAGGTCTACGCTGTCATCAAAGTGTTAATGCTGCTTTGTATGCAAAGACGGTCATCGTCTGATGGCGCCGATGGTTTATTGGCAAAAATTGCGATCAGCGGCTTCACTGTTACAAAAGCTGGGGATTTATCGTGAAGAAAACCATTGTTTTGTCGTCGGCAATCCTACTGACCGCATTTGCGAATACGCAAGCCGCCGACGCGATTATGACCGCCGAACCGGAATCCCTGGAATATGTCCGCGTCTGCGACGCCTATGGCAACGGCTATTTCTACATTCCTGGCACCGAGACCTGTCTGTCCATCGGCGGCTATATCCGCTTCGAGGGACGGTTTGGCCGTAACCGGGCCGGCACGTCGGACTGGTCCTTCTGGAACCGCGGCCAGATGACGCTTTCGACCAAGAATGATACCGAGTTTGGCACGCTGGCCGGCGTCATCACGTTGCGCGGCAATATCGAGAGAAGTGATTCCTCGTCGACCTTCCTGCAGGAAGCCTATATCGATATCGCCAACCTGCGCGCCGGCATGCAATACAGCTGGTGGGACAATGATCGCAGCATGAGCGGCGAGACGGACGTGGTCTCCAGCAACCAGACCGTTCACAATTCGATCCGCTATATGTTTGCCGACACAAAGACTTTCAGCGCTGGCGTAGCCGTGGACGAACTCGAGGAACGCTACCGCACCAAGCCCGGCGAAGGCCCCAACAATGTCGGTATCGGGGGCCAGATCTTTGGAGCGTCCGGTGCCATCAGCGGATACCTGTTGGGCAGCTACGACACCGATACCGAAGAGGGCGCTGTTCGCGCAATCGGCTATCTGGATATCGGATCAACCCAGCTGGGCGTCTACGGCATCTGGGCAAGCGGTGCCAACTACTATTTCGAAGAGGCGGAATGGAGCCTTGGCGCCCAATACGTCATCAAGGTCAATGACAAGCTTTCGTTGACACCGGGCGTTCAGTATCTGAGCAACATTGATCTCGACGCCAATGGCGATTTTACCGGCGGAGACACTTGGCGCGCCGGCCTGACTGTCGACTACAAGATCATCACCAATCTTGCGACCAAGATCAGCGTTCAATATATCGATCCTGACAATGCGCAGGAACAGGTCCAGGGCTTCGTTCGCCTGCAGCGCAACTTCTGATCCCCAAAGGGCCGGGAGCTTTGCAAAGACCGGGCTTTCTGATCCCCACCACCATCCCCACGTTTTCCGATCGCTCGGAGCATTGGGGCGAAGGAAGTTGCCCTATTCTTTTGCGCAGGGCATCCGTAGCTGATCCTGCTCCAACGATCGTCCAACGGACGGGTATCACCACGGCGGGATCATCGAGAAGTCTCGCCGGGCTTCGCCAAGGCTGTTCGGCACCGAACAGCGAAAGCCTATTTAAACCTAGGGAAGAATGGCGGAGAGGGTGGGATTTGAACCCACGATACCCTTGCAGGTATGCCGCATTTCGAGTGCGGTGCGTTCGACCACTCTGCCACCTCTCCGGATATGCTGGTCGGCGCCGTTAGCGCGAGGCGGTTCATAGCGGCAGTTTTCGGCAATGACAAGAGGGTGGATCAAGGAAAATCAAACGCATCCGCGTCTTTCACCTTGACAGTTTTGCCGGCTTCACGTAATTCGCGAAATCGAAGTGGTGTGGCATGTCCTCACCGCGCCGGGTTTCTATTGTGCCCGTTCACCGGCAAGGCCGAAAGGCCTTGTTATGTCCGACTGAAGAAAAAGACGGCCTCGCCTTGAGCGAAGAGCCGGAACGAACATGAAAGGATAAAAAATGTTCGCAGTCATCAAAACCGGCGGTAAACAGTACCGCGTGGCAGCCAACGACGTTCTGACGATTGAAAAATTGGAAGGCGCCGCAGGCGACAAGATTGAATTCACCGAGATCCTGATGGTCGGCGTCGGCGCCGATGCAACCATCGGTGCTCCGTTTGTCGAAGGTGCCGTTGTCAGCGCCGAAGTTGTGGAACATGGTCGCGCCAAGAAGGTCATCGCCTTTAAGAAGCGCCGCCGCCAGAACTCGAAGCGCACCCGCGGTCACCGCCAGCACAACACGACTGTCCGCATTCTGGACATCGCTGCTGTTGCCGGCGCGAAGGCGAAGAAGGCTTCCAAGAAGTCCGACGACGCTGCCGCTGAAGCCGCAAACTGAGACACGGATCCAAGGTTTAAAGGAGAACATCCATGGCACATAAAAAAGCTGGCGGTTCCTCGCGCAACGGTCGCGATTCACAGTCCAAGCGCCTCGGCGTGAAGAAGTTCGGTGGCGAAGTCGTCATTCCGGGCAACATTATTCTGCGTCAGCGCGGAACCCAGTGGCATCCGGGCGCCAATGTCGGCCTCGGCAAGGACCACACCATTTTTGCACTTACGGCCGGCAATGTGAACTACCGTACGAAGGCCAATGGCCGCGTGTACGTGTCTGTAATGCCGAAAGCCGAAGCAGCGGAATAAGCCGGTAGCGCTCTTAAAACAGCCGGCGTCTCATCGACCCGGCTGACGCTTACCGTGTTCAGGCCAAGATCAAAAGGGGAGATGGGGCAATGCCCGATCTCCCCTTTTTCACGTCTTGGAGGACTGAACATGCAAAGCGAACTGTTGAGGGAGAGCCAATCACGGTCTCCCCGGGAAGATTCCCTGGAATCTTCTCAGGAACGGCTGCGGCCCCAACGGTCAAGGACCGATTGCCCGATATTGTTATCGCCCAGGCTCGTTTTGCGCGCGCCCCACGAAGACGATATCGACGCCCTTGCCCATCTTGCCAACAACGCCAATATCGCCACCATGGTTTCGCGCATGCCGCACCCGTACACGGTGGCCGATGCTGCGGATTTCGTACGCCGTACGAAAACGGGCACGATTGGCAAGTGCGTCTATGCGATTACCAAAGCGGATAATGGCGCATTTCTGGGTTGCTGCGGTATCGAGCCGAATCCCGACGGCAAGACGGCGGAGCTTGGCTACTGGCTGGGCGAACCGCACTGGAACAAGGGTTTTGCCACAGAGGCAGCCCAGGCGCTGACCGACATGGCCTTCCGCACCCGCGACATCGACCAGATCGATGCGCGCTGCCGGGTCATGAACGTCGCATCGCGGCGGGTCATCCAGAAATGCGGCTTCCAGTTCCAGGGCTCCGGAATGGTCGATAGCCTGGCGCTGGGCGGGATGATGGCCGTCGAATGGTACCGGCTCGATCGCAAGACCTGGATGTCGTTGCGCAGCTGGGGAGGTCTGAGATGACCGCTCATCTGCGGGAACGGCCAAAGATTGCGGTTCGTCCCGATCCCGGCCCTTGCCCGGTCATCGAAACCGCCCGGCTGATCCTGCGGCCGCATAAGCTGTCGGATGCAGATGCGGTGGCGCAATCGCTGGCCGACTATCAGGTCTCGCGCATGCTGGCGCGGGTGCCTGTGCCCTATCACCGGCAGGATGCACATGACTGGCTGGTCCGGCAGGGTTCGGGACTGATTGCCGGCTGGACGCTGGCGATCACCACCGGCGACGACGTCCATATCGGCTGCGTCGGCATCGAGCTCATGCATGGCCAATGGCATCTCGGCTACTGGCTGAACCGCTATTACTGGAATCGCGGTTATGCCACCGAGGCGGCGCATGCGGCCATCGAGCGGTTCTTCCGGCGCATGCCCGGCACCGTCCTGCATTCCGGCGTGTTTGCCGACAATGCCGGATCGCTGAAGCTGCAGAAGAAGATCGGCTTCGAGATCACCGGCTGCAGCCAGATCTATACGCTGGCCCGCAACGGCATGGTCAGCCATATCGAGACCAGCATCACGGCGGGTGCCCTGCGCGCTCCATGAATGAAGGAAGGCCCGCGGCAACGAAGCCGCGGGCCTTTTCTCTTGGCCCTATTCCAGCTCGAAGCCGACGGGCAGGTGGTCCGAACCGGCGGCCTCGGTATCGATCCAGGCATGCCGCAAGCGTGGCGCAAGACCGGCACTGAGGAAACAATAGTCGAGATGCATGCGCTTTTGATGATCGGCGGGATTGATCCAGCTGTAGCTTTCAGGCGTCAGCCGGCCGAGATGCGCCAGCGCATCCACCGGGTTTTCAAGCCGCAGCGAGCGGCCGTAATAGGCATCGCGCGAGCCGGTCATCATACAGTATTCCGGTCCCTCCGGCTCCATGTTGAAATCACCCATCAGCACGAAATCGTCTGGATGCGGCAGTTCGGCAAAGCCGAAATCTCCTCCTCCGGTCATCGCCCCGCCCTCGCGCGGATAGGAAAGCGCCTTTTCCTTCAGATAGGCAATCTGGGCGATGCGCTCCGTCGGAGAGACATGGTCGAGATGCACGGAATAGACCCGCAGCGGGCCGGAAGGGGTGACGACCAGTGCTTCGGTCGCGCCACGCTGCAGGTTCATCGGCGAGATCGTGCGGGTGCGCGGCAAGGGGATGAGGCGGGTCGCGGCAATCGGGAAACGCGACAGGATCATGTTGCCGAACTGGAAGCGGCGATCGACGGCCCGGCTGTTCTCGATCGCCGATCCGGCATCGATCTCGCAGGCTGGCCAGAAGGTGGAAAAGTATTGCGGCATCAGGTCGCGAAAAATGGCCGGAAGATCCGCATAGTCGTTGCGATGAAAATTCCGCGTCACTTCCTGCAGCGCGATCACATCGGCACCTTCAAGACTTGCAGCAATGCGTTCGGGATCGAAACGGCCGTCGAGACCGACGCCGTACTGGATGTTATAGCTCAAAAACTTCACGATATTCTTTGACCTCCGGAGCACGCGCCTATATCGATGGCGACAATTGTGGCGGCAAATACACCAAACAGATGGCAGTGCGATGAAATTTCTTGACGAAACAAAAGTCTATATCCGGTCCGGCGACGGCGGAGCTGGCGCTGTGTCGTTCCGGCGCGAGAAATTTATCGAGTTCGGCGGCCCGGATGGCGGCGACGGCGGCCGTGGCGGCGACGTCTGGGTGGAGGCCGTCAATGGCTTGAACACGCTGATCGATTTCCGCTTCCAGCAGCATTTCAAGGCCGGCACGGGCATCCACGGCATGGGCCGCAACCGCACGGGCGCCGGCGGCGGCGATGTAACGCTGAAAGTTCCGGTCGGCACGCAGATCTTCGAGGAAGACTCTGAGACGATGATCGTCGATATGATCGCCGAGGGCCAGCGCTTCCGCCTCGCTGCCGGCGGCAATGGCGGTTTCGGCAACACCCATTTCAAATCCTCGACCAATCAGGCACCGAACTGGGCCAACCCAGGCCTTGAGGGCGAGGAAAAGACCATTTGGCTGCGGCTGAAGCTGATTGCCGATGCCGGTCTGGTGGGATTGCCGAATGCCGGCAAGTCGACATTCCTGGCGACGGTGACCCGCGCGCGCCCGAAGATTGCCAACTATCCGTTCACGACGCTGCATCCGAACCTCGGTGTTGCGACGATCGACGGCCGCGAGTTCATCCTGGCCGATATTCCGGGCTTGATTGAAGGCGCCCATGACGGCGTCGGTCTCGGTGACCGGTTCCTCGGCCATGTCGAGCGCACCCGCGTGTTGCTGCATCTCGTTTCCGCACAGGAGGAAGATGTCGCCAAGGCCTACAAGACCGTCAAGTACGAGCTCGAAGCCTATGGCGGCGAGCTGACCGGCAAACCTGAAATCGTTGCGCTGTCGCAGATCGACGTGCTTGATCCGACCGAACTGAAGAAGAAGCAGAAAGCACTGGCAAAGGCCAGCGGCCAGACGCCGCTGCTGCTGTCGGCCGTGGTCGGCACCGGTATGACCGAAACGTTGCGGGCATTGCGCGATATCATCGTCGCTGCACAGACCCCGGTGGACGAAGACTGACATGACGCTGCAACGCAAACCGCTGGAAAAATACCGCCGGATTGTGATCAAGATCGGCTCGGCCCTGCTTGTAGACCGCAAGACAGGCCTGAAAAAGCAGTGGCTGAATGCGATGTGCGCCGATATCGCTGTACTGAGGGCCAAGGGTGTCGAAGTTCTCGTCGTCTCGTCGGGCGCCATTGCGCTTGGCCGTTCGGTGCTCGATCTCGCGCCCGGCGCGCTGAAGCTGGAGGAAAGCCAGGCAGCGGCGGCCGTTGGCCAGATCGCGCTGGCCCGCGCCTGGTCCGAAAGCCTGTCGGCCGACGAGATCGTTGCCGGCCAGATCCTTTTGACGCTTGGCGATACCGAAGAGCGGCGCCGTTACCTCAACGCCCGCGCGACGATCAGCCAGCTTTTGAAGATGCGGGCCGTGCCGATCATCAACGAGAACGATACCGTCGCCACCACCGAAATCCGCTATGGCGACAATGACCGTCTGGCGGCCCGTGTCGCCACCATGACCGGCGCCGATCTGCTCGTGCTTCTATCCGATATCGATGGGCTTTACACCGCGCCACCGCATCTCGATCCCGATGCGCAGTTCCTCGAAACCATCGCCGAGATTACCCCGGAGATCGAGGCGATGGCAGGGGGTGCTGCATCCGAGCTGTCACGCGGCGGTATGCGCACCAAGATCGATGCCGGTAAGATTGCCACCGGTGCCGGCTGCGCCATGATCATTGCGTCCGGCAAGGTCGATCATCCGCTGTCGGCAATCGGCGAAGGTGCGCGTTCCTCCTGGTTTGCGCCATCCGGTTCACCGGTGACCGCGCGCAAAACCTGGATTGCCGGGCAATTGCTGCCGGCTGGCAGCCTTTCCATCGATATCGGTGCCGAAACAGCGCTTCGCTCCGGAAAAAGCCTGCTTCCGGCAGGCGTTCGCCAGGTGACGGGATCGTTCAGCCGCGGCGATACAATTGCCATCATTGGTGCGGAAGGCCGCGAAATTGCCCGTGGACTGGCCGGTTACGATGCCGACGAAGCCCGTCAGATCACCGGCAAGAAATCGGCGGAAATTGCCGTCATTCTCGGTTATGCCGGACGCGCCGCCATGGTGCATCGCGACGATATGGTGATGACGGCATCCGCCAAGCGGGAGACGGATGCAGTGAGGAGCGACGCTCATGCTTGACGATGCGCGAAAGAAAGAAATCCAGGAATTGATGGCGGTGATCGGCCGTCAGGCCCGCGCCGCCAGCCGGCCGCTCGCCACGGCATCTGCGGAGCGCAAGCATGCAGCCCTGATCAGCATGGCCAGCAATATCGTCGCCCATAAGGACGACATTCTCGCCGCCAATGCGCTCGATCTCGAAAATGCCCGCGAAACCGGCGTTGCCGCCTCCTTTCTCGACCGGCTGACCCTTTCGGAAATCCGTGTCCTCGACATGGCCAATGCCATCCGCGCGATCGCCGAACTGCCCGATCCCGTCGGTGATGTCATTGCCGAGTGGGATCGCCCCAACGGCCTGCATATCGAACGCGTGCGCACGCCGCTCGGCGTCATCGGTGTCATCTATGAAAGCCGTCCGAACGTCACGGCCGATGCCGGCGCACTCTGCCTGAAGGCCGGCAATACCGTGATCCTGCGCGGCGGCTCCGACAGCCTGCATTCATCGCAAGCGATCCATGCCTGTATGGTTCAGGGCCTAAAGGATGCCGGGCTTCCAGTGCATGCGATCCAGATGGTTCCGGTCTCCGACCGTTCGGCCGTCGGCGCCATGCTGACCGGTCTTGGCGGCTCGATCGACGTCATCGTTCCGCGTGGCGGCAAGAGCCTTGTTGCCCGTGTCCAGAACGAGGCGCGCGTACCGGTCTTTGCCCATCTGGAAGGCCTTTGCCACGTCTATGTCGATGCTTCCGCTTATTTGGAGATGGCGAAAAGGATCGTCGTCAACGCCAAGATGCGCCGCACCGGCATTTGTGGCTCCGCCGAAACGCTGCTGATCGACCGCAAGGCAAAGGACAAATTCGTCCTTCCGCTGATCACTGCCCTTCGTGATGCCGGCTGCGAAGTCCGCGCCAGCGAAGATATCCGCACCATGGTTCCAGGGCTGATTGCGGCGACCGAAGAAGATTGGGCAACGGAATATCTCGACGCGATCATTTCGGTAACGCTGGTCGATGGCATTGAGGGCGCGGTCGATCATATCTCGTCCTGGTCTTCGGCCCATACGGAAGCCGTCATTGCCGAGGACCCGGCCGTCGTCGAGCGCTTCTTTGCAGAAGTCGATTCGGCCATCCTGCTGCACAATGCCTCGACCCAGTTTGCCGATGGCGGCGAGTTCGGCATGGGCGGCGAAATCGGCATCGCCACCGGCAAGATGCATGCGCGCGGGCCGGTCGGCGTCGAGCAGCTGACCTCGTTCAAATACAGGGTGCGCGGCACCGGTCAGGTCCGGCCGTAAGGTGCTGACGGGCGACGTCGATCCGTTCTATCTGAAAATGCCCCATGCCGAGAAAGGCATGACCGTCGGATTGTTCGGCGGCTCGTTCAATCCGCCGCATGACGGCCATGTGCTCGTTGCCGATATCGCGCTGCGCCGGCTTGGGCTGGAGCAGCTTTGGTGGATGGTGACACCCGGCAATCCGCTGAAGAGCCGTAACCATCTGGCCCCGCTTGCCGAACGCATTGCGCTCAGCGAGAAAATCGCCCACGATCCGCGCATCAAGGTGACGGCCTTCGAGCAGTCGCTCGGCCAGAGCTATACGGCGCGCACGCTGGAAAAAATCCGTGAACGAAATCGCGGCATTCATTTCGTCTGGATCATGGGCGCCGACAATCTGAAGAATTTTCATCTCTGGCAGGACTGGCAAAAGATTGCCCGCACCTTCCCGATCGCCGTCATCGACCGCCCCGGCGATACCCTGTCCTATCTGTCCTCAAAGATGGCGAAAACCTTTGATTATGCGCGCGTTGACGAAGCCCATGCCGCAAGCCTCGCCTGGCGCAAGGCTCCGGCCTGGACGTTCATTCACGGACCGCGTTCACCGCTGAGTTCCACGGCGTTACGGGCGAAATCTTGAGTGCATATAAGCAATGATTAACCGTCATTTACTTCTCGTGTCTTGAAACCGTAGGGCATTGGTGCCTACATTTAGAGTGCGGCTCGACCGACATTCGAATCGCGCCATGCCTGTTCTGTTCACCTGGAAAGGAAAAACCCTGACAACAGTACACGCGAAGGGAAATGTCACCCGCATTTTCCCGCAAAGCCCGGAACGCAGTGACGAAGTCGCTGCCCGTGCTCTTCACCTGGTTCTCGGCAGTCTCGAGGACTCCAAGGCAGAAGATATTGTCACCATTAACATTGCCGGGAAATCGGCGCTGGGAGACTACATGGTCGTGGTCTCCGGGCGATCCAGCCGGCATGTCATGGCGATCGCCGATCACCTGATCACTGATCTCAAGGACGGTGGCCAGGGAAATGCCCGCGTTGAAGGTCTGGAGACCGGCGACTGGGTGCTGATCGACGGCGGCGACATCATCGTTCACGTGTTTCGCCCGGAAATCCGCGAGTTCTACAACATCGAAAAGATGTGGGCCGCGCCGGACATGGAAGACGGCACTTTGCACTGACCCTGAGCGCCGTTTCGGGTGCTTGAGCATCAGTGACACATTTCCTGCATGGCCGTGCGGGACAGGTTAGCTGGTTGCGGCCATTTGCAGATTGAGGTACGCCACCAGCGCTCTGCTGGGCGGGGAGAATATGCCTCTCGCTGCGGACCAAACGGCGACGCTCTGACTGGTGTGATAAAAATTAGGGAAATGACATGCGGGTTGGCCTGTTTGCCGTCGGGCGCCTCAAGGCCGGCCCGGAAAAGGATCTGGCGGCCCGTTATCTCGACCGTTTCGCCAAGGCCGGCCCCGCAATCGGCCTTGAACTGTCGCGGATTGCCGAAGTCGCCGAAAGCCGGGGATCAAGCGCCGATACGCGCAAGCGCGAAGAGGCGGCCCAACTCGAAAAATCATTGCCCGATGCCAGTCTTCTCATCCTGCTCGACGAACGCGGCAAGGCCCTCGATTCCGAAGGTTTCGCATCCCTCATTGGCTCCTTCCGCGACAGTGGCAAGCGCGACCTGATGATTGCCATCGGCGGCGCCGACGGGCTTGATCCAGCCCTTCACGCCAAGGCGGATGCCGTTATCTGTCTTGGCAAGATGACTTGGCCGCATCAATTGGTGCGTATCCTGATCGCAGAACAGCTTTATCGCGCCGTCACCATCCTTTCAGGCCATCCCTATCATCGGGTTTGAACGGTCAGCGTTGCATCGCCATCCGGATGCCGCAATTGCCAAGAATGGCTGTTGGCTGAACTGGCCAAATCAGCGTAGGGTTTTCACTTAAATAGACGGCTGACAGCGATGGCGGAATGACCACAGGTGCGGCAAAGCAGGCACGGGAAGAGCAGCCGGGAAACACCGGATGGCTCTGTTTCCGCGCGAGCGTTTTGGCCATCACTTTCCTTTTCGCCACCGCCACCGCTACGCTGGCGCAAACTCCCGAGATACCGGATCAAAACCCGCAAGACGCCGCCCAACAGGCTCCGCCGCAGGCGGATCCCGCCGCAGAACTTGCCGTAAAACGCGACAGCACCCGTAGCGAATTGGAAGCCCTGTCGAAGACCATCACCCTTTCCAACGATCGCGCCGCACAATTGCAGGCCGGAATAGCGGAACTGGAGAAAACCAGTGAATCGCTGCGCACGGCGCTTGTTGCCTCGGCTGACAAACGCAAGGCGCTGGAACAGCAGATCATCGATGGTGAAGAGAAGCTGACCACGTTGCGGACAAAGGAAGACGCCGTTCATGCCTCCCTGCGCGCCCGGCGCGGCGTGCTTGCCGAAGTGCTGGCGGCGCTGCAGCGGATGGGGCGCAATCCGCCACCGGCGCTGCTTGTGACGCCGGAAGATGCGCTCGCCTCCGTGCGCAGCGCCATCCTGCTCGGCGCCGTTGTTCCCGGCATTCGTCACGAAACGGAAAACCTTGCCGCCGATCTGAAGGCGCTTGCCGGCGTTCGCAAGGAAATCGTCACCCAGAAGCAGGCGCTTGGCGACGACATGACGGCAAGGCTTGAGGAAGAGCGGCGCATGAACATGCTGATCGTTGAAAAGCAAAAACTCAAGCAGCGCAGCGCCACAGAACTCGCCTCCGAACGCCGCAAGGCCGAGCAGCTTGCAACGCAGGCAACCAGTCTCGAAGGGCTTATCGGCTCGATCGAGAGCGAAATCGCTTCCGCACGCGATGCAGCGGCGGCCGCCAAGGCCGAAGAGGAAAATCGCCGGCTGATGTCGGAGGCCCAGCGAAACGAGGCCCGCGAGCTGGCAAACAGCACGACGCCCGACAAAAACCGTATTGCGCCTGCATATGCGTTTTCGGACTTGCAGAAAAAGCTCGCGCTTCCGGTTGCCGGATCGATCCTGCGCAAATTCGGCGACGCCGACGGCACGGGGCATTCGCTTCAGGGCATCATGCTTGAGACCAATGCAGGGGCATTGGTGACCGCGCCGTCGGATGGCTGGATCGTTTTTGCCGGTACGTTTCGCAGTTACGGCCAGATGATTATTCTCAACCCCGGTGACGGCTATCACGTCGTTCTCTCGGGTTTGGAGGGTGTTACGGTGCAACAGGGACAATTCGTCGTCGCCGGTGAACCGCTGGGTACGATGGGTAACAAAAGAGTGGCCAGTGCCACTGCATTGGCGCTGGAAACAGAACGCCCGACGCTTTACATTGAATTCAGAAAAGACGGAAAACCGGTTGATTCCCGACCATGGTGGACCGCAGCAGACACCGGAAAGGCACGCAATGATTCGTAGAACGTCACTTGTTCTGGTCGGGGCACTCATGGGTGCAGCGGCCACGGGCGTTGTATATTCCTCCATCGTCCCGGCCGTCGCGGCTAACCCGTCGACCTATCGCGAACTGTCGATTTTCGGCGATGTTTTCGAGCGCGTGCGTGCGCAATACGTGACGCCGCCACAGGACGACAAGCTGATCGAAAACGCCATCAACGGCATGCTCTCGTCGCTGGACCCGCATTCGAGCTACATGAATTCGACGGATGCCGAGGACATGCGCACCCAGACGAAGGGTGAATTCGGCGGTCTCGGCATCGAGGTCACGATGGAAGACGATCTCGTCAAGGTGACGAGCCCGATCGACGATACACCGGCCGCCAAGGCTGGCGTTCTTGCCGGTGACTTCATTTCCAAGATCGACGGTGCCGACGTGCGCGGTCTCAAGCTTGAGGAAGCCGTCGACAAGATGCGCGGCGCGGTCGGCAAGCCGATCAAGCTGACCATCCTGCGCAAGGGTGCTGAAAAGCCGATTGACATAACGATCGTCCGCGACATCATCGCCGTGCGCGCCGTCAAGTTCCGCACGGAAGACGATGTCGGTTATGTCCGCGTCATTTCCTTCACGGAAAAGACCTATGACGATTTGAAGAACGCGATCGAAAAGATCAAGGCTCAGGTTCCGGCTGACAAGCTCAAGGGCTATGTGCTCGACCTTCGCCTTAATCCGGGTGGTCTGCTCGACCAGGCGATCAACGTCTCCGACGCTTTCCTTGAACGCGGCGAAGTGGTCTCCACCCGCGGCCGCAATCCCGACGAGACGCGCCGTTTCAACGCGACGCCAGGCGATCTGACCGACGGCAAGCCGGTGATAGTGCTCGTCAACGGCGGTTCGGCTTCCGCATCGGAAATCGTTGCCGGCGCCCTGCAGGACCTGAAGCGCGCCACCGTTCTCGGCACGCGTTCGTTCGGCAAGGGTTCTGTTCAGACGATCATTCCGCTCGGCGAAGCCGGCGCGTTGCGTCTGACTACCGCGCTCTATTACACGCCATCGGGCAAGTCGATCCAGGGCACCGGCATCTCGCCGGACATCAAGGTCGATCAGCCGCTGCCGCCGGAACTGCTCGGCAAGGTCGAAACCACGAGCGAATCCAGCCTGCGTGGCCACATCAAGGGCCAGAACGAAAACGACGAGGGCTCCGGCTCGGTTGCTTACGTCCCGCCGGAAACCAAGGACGACCTGCAGCTGAACTACGCGCTCGACCTTCTGCGCGGCAAGAAGACGGACCCGGCCTTCCCGGCCAATCCGGAAAAAGCTGAACTGAAGCCGTAACATCCGCTGACAACACGGATCGCCTGATACTCTTCGCCGCCCGGCTCCAGCTGGGCGGCGGTTTCGACTCTTAAGGGAACGCCCAAGCCAAAGGCTTCCGCCATCGCAACTCAGATCGACAGAGGCCCTCTTGGGAACAGATCTCAACGCTCCTCTTGGTCAGAACCGCAAGACGCGCTCCTCCAAAGCTGAAAAGTCCGGCCTGACATTCGGCCGCCTGTCGCTTGGCATTTGTGCCCTGGCGCTGATTGGCGTTTCGCTCTGGACCGTTCTGGAGCCGACCGGACTGATCCTGCCGCCGGAACCGCAGATCGTAGCGGATGCCGCCCAGCCAGGCGACAAAGCCGCGACAGAGCCCGACAGCACCAAACTCAAGCAGCAGAAGACGAGCGGTGGGCTTTCCGGTGCCCATGTCGAGGAAACGCTGACCGACAACGGTTCCATCGTCACCAAATTCTCTCCCAAACAGCGCGACGGCGACGGCCCCGCCTTCATCGAAGTCGGCCGGACCAAGGGACAGGACCCGCGCTTGGCGACTTTCCCGAATGACGACCTGTTGGAAGACAGCCCGGAGGGACGGCTGCCGGTCACCGGTCCTGAGGGGCTGCGGCCGATGGATCAGTATGCGCGGCCATGGTCCGGCGCACGCGGCGTCCGCATTGCCATCGTGGTCGGCGGCCTCGGCCTCAGCCAGACGGGCACGCAGAATGCGCTGCGTCAGCTGTCCCCCGATGTCACGATGGCCTTTGCCGCAACCGGCAACAGCCTGCAGCGCTGGATGCAGGAAGCGCGTCGCACCGGCCATGAAATCCTTTTGCAGGTCCCGTTCGAACCCTTCGACTACCCCGAAAACAATCCCGGCCCGCACACGCTGCGCGTCGGGCTGGATGCAAAGAAGAACCTGTCGGAACTGCACACTTCACTGGCCCAGATCACCAACTATACCGGCATCATGAATTTTCTCGGCGGCCGTTTTCTTTCGGACGCCGATGCGCTTGAGCCGGTGATGCGCGATATCGGCAGGCGCGGGCTGCTGTTCCTCGACGACGCGACATCGGCGCAGACGCTGACCGGCACGCTGGCCGAAACGATCGGCGTACCCCATGGATTTGCCGACATGGTCGTCGATGACGAGATCGACCGCACGGCGATCCTGAAGAAACTCGATGAACTCGAGCGCATCGCCAGGCGCAATGGCGGCGCTATCGGCGTTGCCTCGGCCTTCGATGAAAGCGTCGCAGCCATTTCCCAGTGGATGGACGAGGCAAGCACACGCGGCATCGAATTTGTCGGCGTTTCGGCCCTCGTCAAGGATCCACAACAGCAGTAGCGTATTCGATCGAACCGCGCGGATCTCACTGATCCGGCATGCAAAGGCAGACAGGCAAGGGTTACATCATGAGCAAGGACAAATCGAAACCGGTCAAGGCCGAGGATCTGCCTTATCGCCCCTGTGTCGGCATCATGGTGCTGAACCGGGAGGGTCTTGTCTGGGCCGGGCGGCGCATTCCAATCGGCAATTCCGAGTATGACGGCTCGGCGCAGCTCTGGCAGATGCCCCAGGGCGGCATCGACAAGGGTGAGGACCCGCTGAAAGCGGCCTATCGCGAACTCCACGAAGAAACCGGCATGACAACCGTCTCGCTGCTTGCCGAAGCCCCCGACTGGATCAACTACGATTTGCCTGCGCATCTGATCGGTATCGGCCTCAAGGGCAAATATCGTGGTCAGACCCAGCGCTGGTTTGCCTTCCGTTTCGAGGGCGACGAATCGGAAATTGCCATCAACCCGCCTCCCGGCGGCCACGAGCCGGAGTTCGACGAATGGGCTTGGAAGCCGATGCTGGCGCTGCCAGACCTGATTGTGGCATTCAAACGCGGGGTCTACGAGAATGTCGTGGCAGCGTTCGGGCACCTGGCTGGCAACGCTCCGCCAAGGTAGATCAAGACATGCCGCACCGTATGGGGCTGACGATCTCCAGTGCTCCGCCGGGTCAAACATTTGTTTTAACTTAAAAAAATACCCGCCACGAAAAATCGTGGCGGGTATTTTTTTAACAGTGTTGGAGCCTTATTCGGCTTCGTTGGCCGGCGCTGCGTTGAGCTGGCCGTATTTCTCGGCACCGATCTTGTTGAACAGATCAAGCTGGGTTTCGAGGAAGTCGATATGGCCTTCTTCATCCATCAGCAGCTCTTCGAACAGCTTCATGGTTACGTAATCGCCCGCGTCATGACAGATATCGCGAGATTTCTTATAGGCTGCGCGGGCGTCATACTCGCCGGCGAGATCGGATTCCAAGACTTCCTTGACCGATTGACCGATGCGAAGCGGTGCGACCGTCTGAAGGTTGGGATGGCCTTCGAGGAAGATGATGCGGGAAACCAGCTTGTCGGCGTGTTGCATCTCTTCGATGGATTCGGCCCGCTCCTTTTTGGCAAGCAGCGTGTAGCCCCAGTCGTCTAGAAGACGATAGTGAACCCAATACTGGTTGACAGCCCCGAGCTCGAGATACAGCGCTTCGTTAAGCTGCTCGATGACTTTTGTGTCGCCTTTCAAGATCCGCTCTCCTGTTTTCTTCATGGAATTGTTTGAGGCGGGTTATGAAATCAAATATCTGGTCGCCAGTCGAGGGGCGTCCGGCATGATATTGCTCGGTGGTGCGAATGATGATGTCTACGACATTTGGAAAACAGCCGCAGCAACGGCCACGTTTTTCCATCGCGTGGTAGACTTTTGCAGGCACGATAAGCTGCCAACAGTCCTCATCGAGCATCTCGATGATGGTGTCCTGAATGTCCTTATCGGTGATAAAATTGCAGCTACAAACCAGCATTTCGTCTGTCCGTGATAAGCAAGGCACTGAATTCAAGTCATAAAGCAAAAGCGGATATTTGGTGTCAACAAAAAATGGCGCTAGGTCGTCGCGACTAATTCGGCGATAGATATTAGAGCAATTCTAAACTTGATAGAAAGCATCGTGTTTTCATTAGCTTAATAAGCGCAAGGGCAGACGAGACCGGCTTTTCGGCCAAATTCAAGTTTTCTTGAGTGGCAAAAATGCAAACAATTTTTGTTACAAACATCCGGTTTGCCTTCGGCGACGCGGATTGGCGCGTTCAATGAAAGTTTCTTCCCTTCGGCATGACGTTCACAGTTTCGATCATGTCCCGACGATTCCCTGCCTCGTCATGAGGGTGGCTGTCTTTTCGAAACCCATGCTTTTGCCGGTGATCGCCCGTGGGCCTCAGCACTTCATCGGATCTGGCATTAGCGCCAAAACCCCTTGCCTCTTTCTGGAGAATGCCGAGCGCCGGTGTCATATCCTCCAGATGGCTTGCAACCACATGGATGACGCCGCTGGCACTTTGCAGGCGCCCCCTGATCTTGACCAGACGCGCGCCCATGACAACGGAACGATACGTCTCGAATACATTTTTCCAGATGATGGCATTAGCAACGCCAGTTTCGTCCTCAAGCGTCATGAAGATCACACCCTTTGCCGTTCCCGGCCGCTGGCGTACCAGAACGAGACCGGCGATTGTCACCATGCGGCCGTTTCGGACTGAATCCAGGCTGCGGTTCGTGACGATAGCCTGCCTTGAAAAATCTTCGCGCAGGAAGGAAACGGGATGTGCTTTCAGCGACAAGCTCAGATAGCGATAGTCGTTGATGACATGCTCGCCCTGCGGCATCTGGGGTAGGATGACCTCCGGCTCCTGCTGAAGATCGCTCTGACCAGCCTGTTCGAACAGCGGAAGTCTTTCCGCTGCGGACTTCTCGTCGAGCGATTTGACCGCCCAGAGCGCTGCGCGCCGGTCGAGCCCGATCGATCGGAAAGCGTCTGCATCCGCGAGACGCTCGATGGCCGAGCGCGTCAGGCCTGACCGCAGCCAAAGATCCCGCACCGAGGAATAACCGCCGCCGCGATGGGCAACGAGTTTTTCAACCATATCCACCTGACGCAGGCCTTTGACGAGCGAAAAGCCCAGCCGGATTGCTTTTCCCGTCCTGATGACATCGCGCATCTCCCTATGGCGCGGCTCTATATCGCTGGGATCGAACATAGCATCACCCTCAAGAGCGGCATCCCAATCGGATATGTTGATATCGACCGGCAGAACCTTCACGCCATGCTCGCGTGCATCCCGCACCAACTGGGCGGGTGGGTAAAACCCCATCGGTTGGGAATTGAGCAGAGCGGCGCAGAAAATGTCGGGATAATAGGTCTTGAACCAGGAAGAGGCGTAGACCAGCAGGGCAAATGAAGCTGCATGGCTTTCCGGAAAGCCATATTCGCCAAAACCTTTGATCTGATTGAAACAGCGCTCGGCGAAGTCACGCTGGTAGCCATTATCGATCATGCCTTTCACCATGCGTTCCTCGAAATGGGCGACCTGGCCGGTTCGACGGAATGTTGCCATGGCCCGGCGAAGCTTGTCAGCTTCGGCGGGGGTGAATTTTGCGGCCGTGATGGCAATCTGCATGGCCTGCTCCTGAAACAACGGCACGCCGAGGGTCCGCTTCAGGACGTCCCGCAACTCCTCACTTGGATATTCCACAGCATCCGGGTTTTGCCGCCGTTTCAGATAGGGGTGGACCATGTCGCCTTGGATAGGTCCGGGCCGGACGATGGCGACTTCGATGACGAGATCGTAGAACTCCCGTGGCCGCAGACGGGGCAGCATGCTCATCTGCGCCCGGCTCTCGATCTGGAAGACGCCGACCGTATCGGCCCGGCAGATCATGTCGTAGACGGCCGGTTGAATGTCTTCATAGACCTGCGACAGCCTTTTGGGCGCGTTGTAATGATTTTCCAGCAGCTTGAAGGCCTTGGCGAGACAGGTGAGCATGCCGAGCGCCAGCACGTCGATCTTCAGAATCTTCAGATTGTCCAGATCGTCCTTGTCCCATTCGACCATGTAGCGATCGGGCATGGCCGTGTTCATGATTGGCACGACCTCGTCGAGACGGTCCTTGGTAATGACGAAGCCGCCGACATGCTGCGACAGATGGCGCGGATATTCCATCAGCAGGCCGGCATAGTTCAACACCCGCAACGTGGTCGGGTCCGTCATATCGAGACCGGCGGCTTTTGCCTGCTCCTGCGAAAAAGACGTGGTCCACCAGCCCCAGATCGAGCTGGAAAGCGCCGACTGCACATCCTCGGAAAGGCTGAAAACCTTGGCCACCTCACGGCCAGCCGAGCGGGCACGGTAGCTGATGACGGCCGATGCAAGACCGGCATGCTCCTTGCCATATTCCCGGTAGATATACTGGATCACCTCCTCGCGGCGGGCATGCTCGAAATCGATGTCGATATCCGGCGGTTCATCACGATCGCGCGACAGGAAGCGGTCGAACAGCAGGGTGAATTTCTGTGGATCGACTTCGGTGACGCCCAGGCAAAAGCAGACCGACGAATTGGCTGCCGATCCCCGCCCCTGGCAGAGAATGCCCTTGCTGCGGGCAAAGTTCACCAGCTTGTGGACGGTCAGGAAATAGGGCTCGTATTCCTTGGTTTGAATCAGTTCGAGTTCGTAGGCCAGCTGGCGTTCGACCTTTTTGGGAACACCGCCGGGATAGCGAAGCATCGCGCCTTCACGGACAAGCCGCTGCAGTCCGAGCGCCGGGGTTTCATCCTCGCCACTCTCCGTCGGATAATTATGCTTCAATTCGTCGAGGTTGAAGGATAGCCGGCGAAAGAATTTGGCAGTGTTTGCGATGGCATCAGGATAATCGCGAAAGATCCTGGTCATCTCTACCGGGTTTTTCAAATGACGCTCAGCATTGGCCTGAAGGCGCAGGCCTGCCCCTGCGATCGTGACATGCTCCCGGATAGCGGTGACGATATCCGCCATCGGCCTATGATCGGCCGCGTGATAGAGCGCATCATTGCTGGCAATAAGCCGAGTTCCTGTCTCTAAGGCAATTGCAGCCAGACTGGCGAAGTCGTGCTGATCGAACCCGTCATAATGCGGTGTCATGCCGAGATGGAGCCGATGTCCGGCATAATCGCTGAGCTTGGACAAAAGGCTGGTGAGCATCGGAGCATCGGGACGGCCGGCGCCTTCCAGAACGATCAGCTGAAGCTCGTCCTGCCATTCGAGCAGATCGGACAGGAACAGCGTGCAGGTTCCTTTCTTCGAGCGAAGGTTTCCCGCACTGAGCATGCGGCACAGATGCGCCCAGCCCCGCCGATTGCGCGGATAGGCGAGAATATCCGGTGTGCCATCGGCAAAAACCAGCCGCGCACCGGGTTGAAACGCATAGTTCTCGATCTTTGCCTTGGCATGGGCGCGAACCACGCCGGCCACCGTATTGCGATCCGCGATCCCGAGACCCGCCAGCCCGATTTTCCGGGCCGTGACCACCATGATCTCGGCCGGAGTAGACCCTTCCAGAAAGGAAAAGTTGGTTCTGGCGCCAAGCTCATAAAAGACCGGTGCGGCGCTCATGCGAAAATCCCATGCAGGAACCATTGCGGGGGCGCGACGGTCTGGCCGTAGAGGCCATCGCGAAACAGCCAGAAGCGCCGTCCATCCGAATCCTCAATCCGGAAATAATCCCGCGTCAGCGCATCTTCTCCGTCGATCCACCATTCGCCGGCGATCCGCTCCGGACCTTCGGCCCGGGCTACCTGATAGGTGATCTTGCGCCACTTGAAGCTTGCCGGCGCGCCTTCCGGCAATTCGGTCGCGATCGCGTCCACCCGTTCCGGATGACGGAAAAGCCGCAAGGGGCGAACGGAGGGCAGCGCGGCGGCGGGCATATCAAGCCTCTGCTGCGCAGAGAGCCCGGCGATATCGGCAATCGGAGAAAAGCCCGCCGCCCTTTCGGGCACATGGCTTTCCTGCAGCACCAGCACGGACAGGCTCTCCGGCCCGAAGCGCGCCATGACCCGATCGGCAAAGGCCGACAGGGAGCGGGTCTGATCCGATCTCCCGGAAAAATCCTCCTGGATCGCAACATAGCGTTCCGTCTTCAGTACGCAGAGACGAAGGATTTCGAAACCGTAGCCGGCATCGAGATCGTCGTGAATGGCCTGAAGACGCTCGCGGTACAGCGCGGCGATGCGCTCGGGATCTTTCGATGCAGCCGACGTGGCGGCCCGAATGCGGAAGACCTTTCCATCCACACGGAAGAGCACGAGTTCGAACAGGCGGCCCCCTTCCTCGCGTTCTTCCAAGCTCTGCCGCAGGCTCTTGGCAAGCTGCAATGTCAGGCCGAGAATATCGTCCTCATCCTGAATGGGAAAGGCAAGGCGCCTCTCCGCCGACAGGCTGGCCACCGGAAGGCGTGGAGAAAGCGGCTCGTCTTCGAATCCAAGAGCCTGATCGAGGCGTAGAAGCACCGACGGGCCGAACCGGCGGGCTAGAGGCGCCCGCGGCAGAGGAATGAGATCGCCGACCGTTTTCAAACCGACGCGCGCCAGCGTCTCGATCGTTTCCAGGGGAAGCCTGAGTGCCGCAAGGGGCAGGCAAGACAGGACGTCTTCGGCATCCTGAGGCCCGGCGATTTCCCCCGGCCGGTAGCGCGCCATCGCCCAGGAAAGGCCCGCTGAAGAGGAAATTGCACCACGTGCCTCGATGCCCAGGCGAAAAAGCCGGGAGAGGATGTCGGTCAGAAGCGATTGTTCGCTGCCATGCAGATGGACGCAACCGCTGATGTCCAGATAGAGCCCGTTCGCTCCATCCATCGCCACAAGCGGCGTATACCGGTCGCACCAGTCGGCAAGCGATGTCAAAAGACCCTTGTCGGCAGCAGGATTGGCTGGAATGATCTCGATGCCTGGAAGCATGGCGCGCGCCTCCGCCAGACCCTGTCCGCGTTTCAACCCGGCCTTTTCACCGCAGATATCAAGGGCTGCAATGCGCATGGCATTCTGGATACGGTCGACAAAAACCAGCGGCGGAAAATCAGGACGCTTTCTGGAAAGCCATGACACGCCCCATTTCATCCGCGCCACCCGGTCCGCCGGCAGATGCGGGAAGTTCAGCGACAGAATGCGCTGGCTGGCGTTTTGCAGCAGAAGCGGCTGTCTCTGGGACGAGATCTCGGAAACGGCGGGCATGGGAACTCCATTCCATCAAAAGCTCAAGAGGTGCAAAGGCCCTGCTTTTCTCAACGGCGACCCGGAAGACCGGATTGCCGATGCTACCAGCCAGCATCGAACCATCCGGAAGCGGCCGCCCAGCGGCGGGGGCAGGGGCAACACGGAACCGGAAGATGGCACTGCTCGCCTCTTCCTCACCCGCCTGTCGCAGAAGAAAAATCGGCACTTTGCCTGTTCGCGCTCGCATATGCAGGCGGCGGCTTTCGTTCAGGCCGAACTGGGCCGGGTTTCCCCGGATTTCCAGGATGATAGCGGTAAAGACCGGGACCGAGAGCGCCGCTTCAGCAATCCAGAGCGCATCGGCGATAGTTCGGGGGCTGCTGAAGATGCAACGGCCAGTATCCAGCCCGTAGGCCTGCAGCCCACGGCCATAGGGAGGACCTGCTTCAGACGCAGTCATTCCCTGACCGATCCAAAGAACGGGCGAGACTGCCTGTCCGCGATCTTGGCAAAGCACCGCCAATGCGAGAACAAAACCCATCGCAGCACCTGCATCCCGGGTTTCCGCAGTACGGATTTCGGTGAGCCCGCCAAGCGGCAAACCGCCTTGGAGGATATCGTCGAGTGCGGCGATACCGAGGGGAAGAACCTGCCTAAAAACGTCTGCATCCTCATTGCCGATCTTCTGCTCGAAGCCTTCCGGAGCGCCCTTCCTGGCCGCTTTCAGGAGCCCGGGGACGTTTTCATTTTCCAGCCTTGCGATCTCTTCGCGGAGCGCAGAAAGACGCTCGCGCGTCATGGGCGTCTGCACCATGACGTCACTCCAATTCAAATTGTTCCTGTTATGTTCCTATAGATTCCAGAGCTTCAAAGAAGAGTCAACGGGATTCTCTAAGAATTTATTCCTTGACAGGGTCCAACCAAATTCAACCCTCGAAAAACGCTGGGGAAATGGCTATATCAGGGGGCAAGCAAGGAGTGCCCATGGCCCGTATAGACCAGAGCGACGATTGGCGGGAACGCCACGCGCCGACAATCAGCACATTCGAATCCCTGGCACTGGAGGCTTACAGCCACCTGCCGGACGAATTCCGGGCGCTGGCGACCGATCTGACCATCGAGATCGACGATTTTCCGGATGAGGACGTTTTCGAGGACATGGCGCTGGAAACGCCGTTTGATCTGCTCGGACTGTTCGAGGGACGCGGCATCGGCGAGCGTTTCACCATGGAAACCGGCGAGATGCCGAACCGGATCATTCTCTACCGCCGGCCGATTCTCGATTATTGGGCCGAGAACGAGGAGACGCTGGGCGACATCATCACCCATGTGCTGATCCACGAGATCGGCCATCATTTCGGCCTGTCGGACGACGACATGGAGCGGATCGAGGAAAGCGTCGAGCATGTGGGCGGCTGAGACGGTTGAACCGTCCCAGCAGCTTTCAGTCCATCGGGGTCAGTGTTCGGAGAGCTTGGTGTCGGAGGTGTATTCCTTGCCTTCGACATCCTTGACGACAGCCTGGCCGCACATCATTGCCCGGGTTTCCTGGTTCCAGGCATAGGTTGGCGAACCGTAGAGGTCCCAGCCCTTGTTGAGAGCGGCCGTGACCTTGTGGCAGAAGGTGGCGTCGTCGATGGCGGTCAGCAGGCGATAAAGTTTCAAGGGTTTTTTCCTTTTTCGTTGATGGCATCGGCCTTGGCGGCGAGCCGCAGGGCTTGATCGAGGTGGAGACGCTCGACCATCAGGCCATTGAGATTGATGACGGCTTTATCGGCATTTTCCGGCAGCGCAAAGGCATCGATGATCGACCGGGCGTCAGCAAGGGCGGTGTCGGCGACACCGAAGGCGCCGTTGGCCGGGCCGATCTGGGCCGGGTGGATCAGCATCTTGCCATCGAAGCCCATGTCGCGACCCTCAGCGCATTCCGCCGCGAAACCCGCATCATCCCGGAAATCGTTGAAGACGGCATCGATGATATCGAGGCCGCAGCTGCGGGCGGCGAGCAGGATCTGCATCAGCCAGGCAATCAGATAGGTGCGGCCGGGCAGGGCGGCCACGCCGGTATCCTTGCGCAGATCGTTCAGCCCCGGCACGAAACAATCAAGCCTGCCGCCGGAGGTTCTTCCGGTTTCGGCAATCGCCGCCGCATTGAGCACGCCGCGCGGGGTTTCGATCATCGCCCAGAGACGTACGCTATCCGGCGCATCGTTTTCCGAAAGGAAATCAACGACCGCCTGGATATCCTGCGGGCTTTCGACCTTCGGCAAAAAGATGGCATCGGGCGATAGCGTCAGGGCGAAGGCCAGATCTTTCTCGCCGAACGGTGTCTTCAGATCGTTGATGCGGATGATCACTTCGATATCGCTGCGGCGCTGCCGCTGCAGATGATCGGCCAGCGTCTGGCGGGCGGCAACCTTGTTGTCGACGGAGACTGCATCTTCGAGATCGTAGATCACCGCATCGCAGGCAAGACTGGCGATCTTGGCAAGGGCGCGGGCATTGTCGGCGGGTACGCACAGAACCGAGCGGCGCAGACGGGCCGGGTGGCGGTCGCCAGAGGACGATGCCGAAAAGGGTGCGGAGGTTTCGGACGGCATCATGCTCTACTCTCTGATGCAGGCGAGTTCAGGGGTGCAGGCGAGTTCATGCGGCTTTTGTGCCCGGCTTTCGCCATTTTCGCAAGGCAGACCTGTGATACGGAAGTAGGTCTTGCAACGCGGCGCGGGCGAACCCACATCTCAGGCAACGAAAGGTGACGACAATGCAAAGCATACGCTCTCTCCTCCTGACAATCGCAGGCATCGCTTTCACGCTGATGGCCTTCGTGTTTACCGCCTCGCTCGGCCTTGCCCTGATCGGCATCGCCTCGGTGGTGATGATCGGCATGACGATTGCCGCGCGGCTTGCGCCCAAGCCGGTGCGCGCCACCGTCAACCGCAACCGCCAGCAGCGCGAACCGCGCATCTGGAACGACGGCCACGGCACGATCATCGATCTCTGAGGCCGGTTTGCGGGCTTTCCCGCAGCGCGCAACAAGATTCTCCTTCATTTCGGCATGAAATTGCTCTACACGCTTGGCGGAAATTCTTCCGCCCCGTTGAAATCGAAGGCCATTGCCATGGACAAGTTCGTCAAGCTCACCGGCGTTGCCGCGCCGCTCCCCGTCGTCAATATCGACACGGACATGATCATTCCGAAGGATTACCTGAAGACGATCAAGCGCACCGGTCTCGGCATCGGGCTTTTCGCCGAAGCGCGCTACCATGAAGACGGCACGGTCAACGAGGATTTCGTTCTCAACAAGCCCGCCTACCAGAATGCCAATATCCTGGTTGCCGGCGACAATTTCGGCTGTGGCTCGTCGCGCGAGCATGCCCCGTGGGCGCTGCTCGACTTCGGCATCCGCTGCGTCATTTCGACCTCGTTTGCCGACATTTTCTACAATAACTGTTTCAAGAACGGCATCCTGCCGGTCGTGGTTTCGCCGGAAGACCTGGAAAAGCTGATGGATGACGCCTCGCGCGGCTCCAACGCCATCCTGACGGTCGATCTGGAAAACCAGGAAATCACCGGCCCGGACGGTGGCAAGATCACCTTCGAACTCGACGCGTTCCGCCGCCACTGCATGCTGAACGGCCTCGACGATATCGGCCTGACGCTGGAAAAGGCAACGGCGATCGACACGTTCGAAAAGGCCAATGCCGCCTCGCATCCCTGGGCCTGACCCGTAATGCCCAGCCCGCGAAAACTGATCTCTTCCGGCTCGCCGTTTGAAAAGACGGCGGGTTATTCGCGGGCTGTCGTGCAGGGCGACTGGTGCTTCGTTTCCGGTACCACCGGCTACGATTACCAGACGATGACCATGCCGCAAACGGTGGAAGAGCAGACCCGCAATTGCCTGAAGACGATCGAGGCGGCGCTGACCGGCACCGGTTTCTCGCTCAAGGATGCGGTGCGCAATCACTATTACGTCACCGATGCCGCCTTTGCCGATCTCGTCTTCCCGATCCTCGGCGAAGCCTTCGGCGACATCCGCCCGGCCGCAACGATGGTGGTCTGCGACCTGATCCGCCCGGAAATGCTGATCGAGATCGAAGTCACCGCCTTCAAGGGCTGACAACACGATCAACCCTCGACGAAGGGCGGCCCCAAAGGCTCTATTAGGCCCGCTTTTGCCAGTTCCGCGTGAAAATAGAGAAAGATCTGACGCCGGAACAGGATCATCTCGCGTTCGTCGTCCGTCTTCGCCCCGGCAAGCCCTGCAGCCACCTGTTGCGGTGTCGCCAACTCGACAGTGTCGCAGCAAAAATCAAGCATCTCCGTGATTTCGCGATCTTCCATCTGGGCAACACAGAGAATATGTCCAAACCTGGTCTTTCTTGCGAGGTAACGGCAATCGCGGCGGCAGCTGCGCACGCCGCAAGCGAGATGATTGAGCCAGAACGTCGAAGCGACACGGACCATCACTTCGGTTGCCGGTGATATTTCGGGTTTGACATAGGGCATAATCGCTCCTTCAGGGGCGGGCAGCAAAAAGCATCCCCGCGCGGTGTTCGCCGTGGTTTTGAAAACATGCACTCAATCGGACGGGGCACTGGAAACCGCCTCTAATGAGTAAATATGTTTGACGCCTTCCAGCGCCCCGTTTGGCGTTCTCTCGGGAGCTTTCCTCCCTACAGACCCCGACTGCGGATTCTCTGACCCGGGACGATTGCCGCGACATAGGATTCCGGTTCCGGCGTTAAGCTCACGGCTCCGGTACGTCACGGTTCTCGACCCGGCATGCGTGCCACACAGGCACACCCGCCCCAGAAGGACAGGGGGAATCCATTTTCCGGGGGCTCTCCTTCCGGTCCGCCTGACGTTCGCAGCCTCCTCATCGGAGACCACGAGGCTTCACGTGGAGCGCCAGCCCTGCCTCGCCGCAAACGTCTTGCGGTGCATCCGTGACAGAACGCCATGATCATGGCACGGTTTTTTTGGGCGGGGATTCTGGGAGAGGACAATTTCAAAAAAACTGTTCGATTTCAACGCAGAGACATGTAGCATCCCGTTTGAACGTCCACGCCAGAAGGGGAAAACGATGCTGTTGAGAATGGAAGCCAAACTCGCCGGCGTCTGCACGCCGGTTTTCACCAGCCATCCGGTCCGCTGGCTGGGGCTCCTGGCGCTTTGCTCTATCTATATCCTGAGCAGCGTGACCAAGCTGATGGATTTCGGCAGCGCCGTCGCCGAGATGGAGCGATACCAGCTTTTGCCGGCAAGGCCGATCGCCGCCGTGGTCATCCTTTTCCAGCTGAGCGCTTCAGCGATGGTCATCAGCGGTTTCCTGCGGTGGATCGGCGCGCTGTCTCTGGCCGTGTTTACCGTGCTTGCAACATTCATTGCCTTGCGTTTCTGGGAAATGCCGCTGGGGCAGGAACGTTTCATGACGATGAACTTCTTCTTCGAGCATCTCGGGCTGGCCGGAGCCTTTCTTCTCGTCGCCTGGTACGATTTGCACAGATGGCGCCGGGGCGACAGGGACTGGAGCTGATCAGCAATCCCTGCGCAATCGGCTTAAAACGTGTTGCGGCCGGCATGGACGACAGGCATTCTGCCGTCTTGCCTTTCACCCCGCCCCTGACAAGGAACCGCACGAATGAGCAGCATCACCACAAACGACGGAACGGAAATCTTCTACAAGGATTGGGGTGCGCGCGACGCGCAGCCAATCGTCTTCCATCACGGCTGGCCATTGAGCGCCGATGACTGGGATAACCAGATGCTCTACTTCCTGGCGCAAGGATTTCGCGTCATCGCCCATGACCGCCGCGGCCATGGGCGCTCGACGCAGACATCGACCGGCCACGAAATGGATACCTATGCCGCCGACGTTGCAGCACTCACCGACGCGCTGGACCTCAAGAACGCCTTTCATGTCGGCCATTCCACCGGCGGCGGCGAGGTCGTCCATTACGTGGCGCGCGCCAAGCCGGGACGGGTCGGCAAGGCGGTCATCGCCGGTGCCGTGCCGCCGGTCATGGTGAAATCGGACCAAAATCCAGGTGGGCTACCGATCGATGTCTTCGACGGTCTGCGCAGCGCCCTTGTGGCAAACCGCGCCCAATTCTTCATCGATGTGCCGACCGGCCCGTTCTACGGCTTCAACCGGCCCGGCGCCAAGATTTCCCAAGGGCTGATCGACAATTGGTTGCGGCAGGGAATGATGGGTGCCGCCAACGCCCATTACGAGTGTATCAAGGCGTTTTCCGAAACCGATTTTACCGAGGACCTCAAGACGATCGAGGTTCCGGTGCTGGTCCTGCACGGAACCGACGACCAGATCGTTCCCTATGACGACTCGGCCCCGCTTTCGGTAAAACTGCTGAAGAACGGAACGCTGAAGAGCTACGAAGCACTGCCGCACGGCATGCTCTCGACGCATCCGGAGATTCTCAATCCCGATATGCTGGCTTTTTTCAAGGGGTAGTCGATGACCAACGGGGCTTGCGTTGCCCCTCACCCTAGCCCTCTCCCCGCTTGCGGGGAGAGGGGATGACGGAGTTTGCCGCTTGTCCCTTCTCCCCGTCAAAACGGGGAGAAGGTGCCCGGCAGGGCGGATGAGGGGCGACAGGCACATCATCGTGGGGACAGCCTGGTTCAGACTGTTGAAAGCATGAATACGATTATCTGACGAGAGCGGCACTCCACTCCCCGTCATCCTCGCCCTTGTGGCGGGGATCCAGCGACCCGACGTCTGTCGGGTCAAAAGACTCTTTCAGCTCAAGGACTTGAGCTGACTGGATTCCTGTGACGAGCACAGGAATGACGGAGGATTTGGCAAGCATGCAGAGTAACCTGCAAAATGGTGAGAAAATGATTTTGTCAGCAAACCAAAAACCCGGCTGCAGGGACAGCCGGGCTCTCGGGGAGGAAGCCGGAAATGGTGAGCGCTTATTCGCAGACGCGGATCTTCTTGACGATCAGGTTGCCGTCATAATCGTAGGTTCTGACCTTCTTGACGTAGCAATAGGGTTTGCAGTCGTCGGTATAGTAGCCGGCCTGCGACGGGGCTGCGCAAGAAGCGGCGGCAATGATGGCGACGGCGGCGGTCAGAACGAATGTGCGCATGCGGGGTCTCTCCTTGCAATCCTGCGGATGAGCCTTGCTCATCCAGTGACCGGACAATCCCACAGGCCGGATATTGACGCTGTTCCGGATGGAACAGGGAGCTGTCGTCCGGCTTTGATTATCCTTGAAGAGAAGCATGCCCAACGAAGCTCGCAAGTCCGCCGTCACGGCATGATGCGCATTGATCGTTTCATCAACTCGGCCAGAAGATAAACTTGGCCCGATGGAAGCGTCTGACGTCCAGATAGTGCTCATCCGTTCCGGAGGGAACTGACGGTGCGCGCACAATTCTTTCCAAAACTGCATTTTCCTTGAACGGAAGTTGCGTTAAGAACGCGCCAACACCCTGACAGCCCACCCTTCGATATAAGGAATGCCCCATGACAGTGCGCAATCTTTTCCTTCTGCCCGGCGACGGCATCGGCCCGGAAGCCATGGCGGAAGTCCGCAAAATCATCGCCTACATGAATGCCGACATGGCCGGTGGCTTCACGATCGACGAAGGCCTGGTCGGCGGCTCGGCCTACGACGCGCATGGCGCGGCGATTTCCGACGCAGACATGGAAAAGGCGATGGCGGCGGACGCCGTGCTGTTCGGCGCCGTCGGCGGCCCGAAATGGGATGACGTGCCTTACGAGGTGCGCCCAGAAGCCGGCCTCCTGCGCCTGCGCAAGGACATGCAGCTGTTTGCCAACCTGCGCCCGGCGATCTGCTATCCGGCGCTTTCTAATGCGTCTTCGCTGAAGCCCGAACTGGTCGAAGGCCTCGACATCCTGATCGTGCGCGAACTGACCGGCGGCGTCTATTTCGGCGAACCGAAGGAGATCATCGATCTCGGCAACGGCCAGAAGCGCGGCATCGACACGCAGGTCTATGACACTTACGAGATCGAGCGCATCGCCGGCGTCGCCTTCGAACTGGCCCGCACCCGCGGCAACCGCGTCTGCTCGATGGAAAAGCGCAACGTCATGAAATCCGGCGTCTTGTGGAACCAGGTGGTGACCGCGACGCACAAGGCGAAATATTCCGACGTCGCGCTCGACCACATGCTGGCCGATGCCGGCGGCATGCAGCTGGTCCGTGCGCCAAAACAGTTCGACGTCATCGTCACCGACAACCTGTTCGGCGACATGCTGTCGGACGTTGCCGCCATGCTCACCGGTTCGCTCGGCATGCTGCCGTCGGCTTCGCTCGGTGCGCCGGACGCCAAGACCGGCAAGCGCAAGGCACTCTATGAGCCCGTGCACGGCTCGGCCCCCGACATTGCCGGCAAGGGCATTGCCAACCCGATCGCGATGATCGCCTCGTTTGCCATGTGCCTGCGCTACTCCTTCAATCTCGTGACGGAAGCCGACAACCTGGAAAAGGCCATTGCCAACGTGCTCGACAAGGGTATCCGCACCGGCGACATCATGGCCGACGGCGCCCGCCAGGTCGGTACCGTCGACATGGGCGATGCGATCCTTTCCGAATTCAAGGCGCTTTCGGCGTAAATTCTGCCGGATTAACGGTATTGTGCGGCATCCGGGTCATGGCCTGGATGCCGTTTTCGTTCGGGTGGGGTTGAAACACCGTCATCCACCCACACTTTGTAGCTATGAGCCGGCCTTTCACCCTTCGTCATTCCTGTGCTTGTCACAGGAATCCAGCCACGCGACGTCCGTCGCGTGAAAGGAGTCTTTTCGCAGCGCAGACGCGCTGCGACTGGATCCCCGCCACAAGGGCGAGGATGACGGGAGTGTGGAGTGGCTACCGGTGAACACAACTCCATCCCAGAAGTCGAAATCCATGAACCGACCACTTTCCTCGTCTCTCTGGCTGCTTTTGGCGGCCGCCCTTTTGGTTGCGGCGCTGCTGCCCTTCGATGGTCTGATCTCGCAGACGGCGCAGGGGCTGCCGGGCGGGGTTGTTGCCTTCAACGAGAAGATCACCGATTTCGGCACGTTTGCCTGGATGATCTACGGCTCCGGCTCGATCGTCATCATCGCCTATATCCTCCACCGGGTGTCGCGCAGCGAAGGCTTTTCGTCGAAAAGCAAGACGGGCTGGCGGCTGGCACTGTATTTCCTGGTGACGATCGGCAGCGCCAGCATCGTGGTGCATCTGGCCAAGCTGGTGATCGGCCGGGCGCGGCCCGAACTCTTCGCTGAGTATGGCGCCCACAGCCTGTCGTTCTTCTCCGGCCATGACTGGGTGTTCCAGAGTTTCCCCTCCGGCCATTCGGCAGCCGTCGGCTCGTTCTTCGGCGCATTCTCGATGCTAGCGCCACGGCTGCGCATCGTCTTTGTGCTGGGAGCCCTGGCCATCGGCATCAGCCGGATCGTGGTCGGCGCGCACTATCCGAGCGATGTGGCCGCTGGTTTGCTCGTCGGATTGTGGACGGCGCTGATGACGGCCTTCTTCTTTGCCCGGCAGACCTGGTTGTTCCGGCTGGACGAGAAGGGCTGGCCACGGCCGAAAAACAGTTTCCAGCCTTCGAAGGGATGAGCCGGACGCAATGAAAAGCCCGGCGCAGGGGACTGCGCCGGGCTTTTCCGTATCGATATCCAGCCGGGATCAATCCATGGTGTGGATATCGCGATCCTTGGTTTCGGGCAGGAACAGCATGCCGATCACCAGCGTGATGCCGGCGAACACGATCGGGTACCAGAGGCCGTAATAGATATCGCCCTGGGCGGCACTCATCGCGAAGGCCGTTGCCGGAAGCAGACCACCGAACCAGCCGTTGCCGATATGGTAGGGCAGGGACATGCCGGTGTAGCGGATGCGGGTCGGGAAGAGCTCGACCAGAAGCGCTGCAATCGGGCCATAGACCATCGTCACGTAGATGACGAGCACGGTGAGCACGGCGATGACGCCAAGCCAGCTGACGCGGGCCGGATCGGCGACCATGGTGAAGGAACCGCCCTTGTCGACGGTGTAGACCGGCATCTCGGTGACGCCCGTGGCTTCTTCCGCCGTCAACAGCTTGGCCGCAACCAGCTGTTCGCCGGTCATGGCTGCCTTGTCGCCGGCGCGAACGGCTGCCGCGTCGAGCGTCAATTCCGGATTGGCGGCGACGAAGCCGTCAAGCTTGCTTTCCGGAACCTTTGCCGCACCACGAACGAGCGGATAACCGGCGTCGTGAAGGGCGATGTTGATCTGCTTTTCGAAGGCCGAACCCGATGCCTTGGCCTTGTCGCCAGCCGCGATCGCGTCATAGCCGGTGACCGTTGCTTCGCCGATCTTGACGGTTGCCGGCGTTCCGGCCGGGCCGGGCACCACGTCATAGGGAACAGAGTTGCGCGTCAGGAACGACGTTGCGATATCGCAGGAGGTCGTGAACTTCGCCGTACCGGTCGGGTTGAACTGGAACTTGCAGTCGCCCGGAGCAGCCGTAACGGTTGCCCGGATGGTTTCCTGCGCTTCGGCGAGCGCCGGATTGCCGGCCCAGGTCAACGCCTTGAACAGCGGGAAGTAGGTGAGCATGGCAAGCACCAGGCCGGCCATGATGATCGGCTTGCGGCCGATCTTGTCCGACAGCGCCCCGAACAGCACGAAGAAGCCGGTGCCGATCAACAGCGAGATGGCGACCATGATGTTGGCCGACTGGCCGTCCACCTTCAGGATGTTCTGCAGGAAGAACAGCGCGTAGAACTGGCCCGTATACCAGACGACGGCCTGGCCGACGACGGCGCCGAACAGCGCCAGAAGCGCGATCTTGGCGTTTCTCCACTGGCCGAACGCTTCCGTCAGCGGTGCCTTGGAGCCCTTGCCTTCTTCCTTCATCTTCTTGAAGGCGGGCGATTCGTTCATCTTCAGACGGATCCAGACGGAAACGCCGAGCAGGATGAACGAGAGCAGGAACGGCACGCGCCAGCCCCAGGCTGCAAAGGCTTCCTTGCCGAGCATCATCTGCACGGCAACGATGACCACCAGCGACAGGAACAGACCGAGCGTCGCCGTCGTCTGGATCCAGGAGGTGAAGTAACCGCGCCGGCCCTGTGGCGCGTGTTCGGCCACATAGGTGGCAGCACCGCCATATTCGCCGCCGAGCGCCAGGCCCTGCAGCATGCGCAGCACGATCAGAAGAATCGGAGCGGCGATGCCGATCGAGGCGGCGCCAGGCAGGATGCCGACGAGGAACGTCGACAGGCCCATGATGACGATGGTGACCAGGAAGGTATATTTGCGGCCGACGAGATCCCCGAGACGGCCAAACACCAGCGCGCCGAACGGACGCACGAGAAAGCCTGCCGCAAAGGCAAGCAGGGCGAAGATGTTACGGGTGGTTTCCGGATACTGGGAAAAGAAGGTTGCGCCGATATAGACGGCCAGCGAACCGTAGAGATAGAAATCGTACCACTCGAAGATCGTGCCGAGCGAAGAAGCGAAGATCACCTTCTTCTGCTCGCCCGTCATCGGTGCAGCCTTTGCACCGGGCGCTACTGCGACATCTGCCATTTCGTTTGTCCTCCACTCAAAAACGGCTTTGTGCGCACCCTCAATTGCCTCCGAATCCTCCCTGATTCGCAAGCGGAATGCGCCATGAGACCAAAATGGCAGAAAACCCCCTGGGGTGGCAGAGCGGCTTTGGGATTATGACTTTAGTCGAATAAGCTCTAGGCCCTCAGCGCCGCCGCCGGGGACTGGCGGTAGGCGAGAAGCGCCGGAGCAAGCGCAAGGATGGCGGAAAACAGCACGATCGCGATTACGCTCTTCAAATCGTCGCGGGTGAAACCGACCGGCAGGACGATGCCGCTTTCACCCGAAACCATCGCCGACAGCAGCAGCGCGGCACCGTAGCCGATGGCAAAGCCTGAGAGAATGCCAAGCGCGATGAGGATGAACAACTCAAGCCAGACGATGGCCAGCACGGCGGATTGCGGCGCGCCAAAGGCTCTCAGCGCGCCGATCTGGCGGCGGCGCTGGCCGATATGCATGACGGTGACCATGAGGACGGCAGCAGCCACCAGGATCTGCGCACCGACGGCCACCGCCGACAACACACGTTTGGCATCGCCAAGCGTCGCGTAGAGATTGGTCAGCACCTCGCCCGGGAAAACCGCAAGCGTGCCGTTGCCGCGATAATCCTGCCGCAGCTTGTAGGCGTCGGCGATGGTCTTCGGCTTGACGAGGATGGCTGGAAGGCCCGGGGTTTCCGCCGTCCAATGTTCATCAAGCGGCGCATCAGGATCGATGGCATCATGTTCGCCATGGCCGTGATCGTCATCGTGATGAGCGGCCTCGGTACCAGGCGCCCGTGCCGTGTCTCCGGCCGGTTTGTCCGCGTGCGCTTCTTCCGCCTCATGATCGTGGGCGCCCATTCCATGCAGGCCCCAGACGGCCTGGATGGGCACCAGGATGGCCCGATCCCAGGATGTGCCCGTCGGCGCCAAGCGGCCGGTTATGCGATAGGCAAGCTCCGTATGCGTATCGCCGCCGGCAGTGCCGTGCATGGGTTTTACCGCATAGCCGAGGGGCAGCGACACGGCGGCACCGATGACCGCTTCGCCGGCAGTGCTAAAGCTGCGTCCTTCAGAAAGCGCCGATAAATTGCCGACAAGTGCCGTGGACGTGCCGACGGTCGGATAGCCGGAAAAGGAATCGCCGAAACCGACGGGGGCCGCCCAGGACACACGCGGATCGGCCGCAAGCTTGCCCAGCACATCGCCCGGCATCAGGGGCAGGGGAGAAGGCTGCAGGAAGATCGACGAGAGCAGCAGCTGGGTCTCGCTGCCCGGAGCGCCGACGACAAGATCGAAATGGTCGGCAGCACGGGCGCTGCCAAGTCTGAGCGCTCTTTCCTGCAAGGTGACGGCGACCCCAAGTGCTGTGGCAAAGGCGATCAGAAGCACGACGACCAGCGAGCCCGCCCATAGACGGCGCAGATCAGAAAGGATGAAACGGGTCATGCAGCCTTTTCCCGGTGCTCTCGATCCGACGCAATCCGGCCGGCCGACAACGTGATACGGCGATCGAGCCTGCCGGTCAGCCGTGGATCATGGGAAACGACGATCAGCGTGCTTTCATTGTTGACCGCCAGGTCGATCAGCAGCCGGGCGACGGCATCGCCGCTGTCACTGTCGAGGCTTGCGGTCGGTTCATCGGCGATCAGCACGCCCGGTTTTCTGAGCAGCGCCCTTGCAATCGCGACGCGCTGCATTTCGCCGCGCGACATGGTTTCGACTTTCTGGTCGGCGCGGCAGAGACCGACGGCATAAAGCAGCATCAGCGCCCGATCCGGATAACCCGGTTTCATCGCGCGCGACAGGCGGGCGGGCAGAAGGATGTTATCGACCGCGCTCAAACCCGGGAACAGATGGAAATCCTGCATGACGAGGCCGATATGCACGCCGCGCCAGCGATCGCGGCTGCGTTCCGGCATAAGGGCGATATCGGTTCCGCCCCATTGGACAGAGCCGCCGCGTGCGCAGCGCTCAAGCCCGGTGAGGATATTGACTAGCGTGCTCTTTCCCGAGCCAGAGGCACCGGTGACCGCGACACGGCTGCCTGCGGCGATGGACAGCGAAGGGATATCGAGAACCGGTGTGGGAAGGCCGCTATAGGAAAGCGAAACAGAGGCGAGATCAAGCGACAGCATGGCGCTAGACCGACGCATATTCGGCATTGCGCAGCCGCAGCAGGCTGACGAAGCCGGTTTCGGGATCGGTCCATGACCCGAATTCGAGCACCCCGCGCGCCTCGATCGTCTGCGACGGCTGCACGAATGTCTGTTTTTCACCGAGATAGACGACGACGATATTGTCCGGCCAGTCGGCGTCCGAGGAGCAGAACGGGCAGAGCGACATGGGAATTTCGCTCAGCACGAAGAATGCGGCCTCGGCCTTCAGCGGCGGTGCCATAAAACCCTTGATGATTATCTCCTGACCGGCGAGCGACTTCACCTTTTCGGAGAACTCCAGTCCGAGAACGCCGAACTTTCTGTAGAGCTCATCGAACGACAGGGATGGAACGGCGGCTGCGGCCGGGCGCACAGCCGCCAGCAAAGGCAGACTGGCCAACAGGCGTAGCGCATCGCGGCGCGTGGTTCCTGCACAGGGACCGGTCATCGGGCGTCCACCTTAACTTATGATATCAGGCCGGGAAAACGGAAACCCGGCTAACGAAGTCCATTCTTATCATTCGGTAACGGTCGTAATGAGAGCCCAATTCCTCTCCAGGGGATTTTTCGCATTGGGCGCTCTCCAAACCCGTCATCCTCGCCCTTGTGGCGGGGATCCAGTGACCCGACGTCTGTCGGGTCAAAAGACTCTTTCAGCCCAAAGACTTGGGCTGACTGGATTCCTGTGACGAGCACAGGAATGACGGCGGTTGAGTATCAGTATCACCCACCAACAACCGCATCAAAGTCGGTCCTCAGTCACCTGACGGCGGGCTGTCTCACCAGCCCGCCGGACGCGATTATGGATCAGTTGGTCTGCTTGACGCCAAGAGCCAGGGTATCGGCGAGAACGCGGTAGATGTCGCTTTCTTCCATATACCCCTTGAAGCCCTCGGCACCCGGACCGGCTGCCTGCAGGACGACATCATCGACCGAATGCACGCCGCTGTCGCCGCTCTTGGGAATGTTACCCTGCACGAAGACGGCACCGGGAACATCCTTGTAGGCTTCGTTGGCGATATATTCCTTCTTCTCGTTCTGGATTGCCGGAACGAACGGACCATCGAGCTTCGGACGGAAGGTCTCGTAGTGATCCGGGCCGTTGTTGGCGCTGAGGAACAGGCGGCGGCTGACATCGACCTTGTCCGGATAGCCGTCCTTGTTTTCGTCGGTATAGTTCGGGAATCCGGCTTCAGCGTAGGTGCCGACCTTTTCGCGCATCTCGGTGCCGGGCTTTTCATCATCGACGGTGCCGATGATCGAAACGCCGTGGGCATGGTCGCCGGTGACGACGATCAGCGTGTCGGGATGGGTTGCGGCGAACTCGCGGGCAACGCCGACCGCCTTGTCGAATTCGATGGTTTCGACCAGCGCACGATCCCAGTCGAGGGGATGGGACATCTTGTCGATATTGGCGCCTTCGACCATCAGGAAGAAGCCTTCCTCGTTCTTCGACAATTCCCCGAGCGCCGCCTTGGTCATATCGACCAGGCCGGGCTGGTTCGGGAATTTTTCGACCGTGCCTTTTTTCAGGAACTCACGGTCCAGCGCCGTATCCATGTTGCCGGTGTGGAAGAGGCCGAGGATCTTGCCTGTGTTGGTGCCGGTTGCGGTCTGAAGCTCGGATTTGTCGGTTGCGAGCGTGTAGCCGGCGTCGTGGAACAGCTTGATATAGTCCTTGTCGTCCTTGCGCTTGGAGCCCGGAACGTCCTTGCCGAGGAAATAGGCCGAACCACCGCCGAGGATGACATCCGGCTTGACGTCGAACATCATGCCGACGATCTGCTCCTTGTCGCCGCGCTTGCGGGTGTGGGCGACGACGGCAGCCGGCGTCGCGTCTTCGATTTCCGCAGTCGAGACGATACCGATCGACTTCTTCGTCTGGCGGCGGATGGCTTCGGCGATGGTTTCGACCTTCGGGTCATCGAAGCTGTCGGGCGTACGGTCGGCATAGACACCCAGCGCGTTGACGGCGGTCTTATGGCCGGTCATGTAGGCCGACATGGTGTTGGCGCTGTCGGTGGCGATCGCTTCGGTCGATGACGTGCCGACGAAAGCCATATGGTCGAGGTCATCCATGTTGAGGCGGCCGTTGGCCTTACCTTCGGTCATGCCCTTCGACATGATGCGGGCGCCGGTGCGATGGGCCACGGACAGGCCGTCGCCGAGCAGAAAGATGATGTTCTTGGCCTTCTGGGTTTCGCCGGTATTGTAGACGTCCCAGGTCACCGACTTCGATTCAGAGCCGGCGGTCACTTCGATCGTGTAGGCGCCTTCGGTCGGCAAAACGAGATCACGGGCAATCAGGGCGGAGCCGAGGACCTTGTCGTCCTTGCCTTTTTCTTCGGCGACGAATTCGGCTTCCTTGCCCAGAACCGTCTTGTAATCCTGGCCATTGACGGTGATCTTGACGTCTTCCGGCTTGACGGCGGACTTGAACTCGACCTTGAAATCGAAGGGCGAGCCAGCGAGAATCGTGGCACGATCCAGCGGATAAACGGTGGTGGCCTGTGCGGCACCAGCGAGGATTGTCGTGGCGGCAAGCGCCGACAGAAGCATACGCATGGAAAACCCCTTTTTGGTTTGCTTTCGAGCTGACGGCCCGCAATAGGCACCCGCGATGACAACGGCATGACACTTCCGTAACGTTTTGACGGCGTGCCTTCCCGACCCTCATTTCTTGCTTGCCTGTTGACTCCGCGCCAAAACCGCGTATGAGCAGCAGCGGAAAAGGACCCACCATGCACCGTTTTGGTTACGCCATCGCTGCGCTGATCGCCCCGGCATTTGCTGCCGGGCGGGTTCGTTCTTTCTCGATATCTTCCAAAACAACGGCCAAAACGACGACGAAAACCGTCTGACGTCTCTGGCCACCGCTCTCTCCCCGGCACGGCCGGGGACCTGAAACCCGCGCCTTTGGCCGGCGGGTTTCCCCCAAAGCCCCGTGGAGAGACAGAAAGAGAGCAAAGACAATGGGTTTCAAGATTGCTATTGCCGGCGCGACCGGAAATGTCGGCCGCGAGATGCTGAACATCCTCGAAGAACGGGGTTTTCCGGCAGATGAAGTCGTGGCGCTGGCCTCGGCCCGCAGCCAGGGCACCGAAGTGTCCTTCGGCGACAAGACGCTGAAGGTCAAGAACCTCGAAAATTACGATTTTTCCGACACCGACATTTGCCTGATGTCGGCCGGCGGCGCCGTATCGCTGAAGTGGTCGCCGAAGATCGGCGCGCAGGGCTGCGTCGTCATCGACAACTCCTCGGCCTGGCGCTACGACCAGGACGTGCCGCTGGTGGTTCCGGAAGTGAACCCCGACGCCATCACCCAGTTCACCAAGCGCAACATCATTGCCAACCCGAATTGCTCGACTGCCCAGCTCGTCGTGGCGCTGAAGCCGTTGCATGACTTTGCCAAGATCAAGCGCGTCGTCGTCTCCACCTACCAGTCGGTCTCCGGCGCAGGCAAGGACGGCATGGACGAGCTGTTCAACCAGACCCGCGCCGTCTTCGTCGCCGATCCGATGGAAAGCAAGAAGTTCACCAAGCGCATCGCCTTCAACGTCATCCCGCACATCGATGTGTTCATGGAAGACGGCTACACGAAGGAAGAGTGGAAGGTGATGGCCGAAACCAAGAAGATCCTCGATCCGAAGATCAAGCTGACCTGCACGGCCGTGCGCGTTCCGGTGTTCATCGGTCATTCGGAAGCGATCAATATCGAATTCGAAAACGAGATCACCGCCGACCAGGCCCGCGACATCCTGCGCGAAGCGCCCGGCTGCATCGTCATCGACAAGCATGAAAACGGCGGCTACATCACGCCTTACGAAAGCGCCGGCGAAGATGCGACCTATATTTCGCGCATCCGCGAGGACGCAACCGTCGAGAACGGCCTGAATATCTGGGTGGTTTCCGACAACCTGCGCAAGGGCGCCGCCCTCAATGCCATCCAGATTGCCGAGCTCCTCGTCAATCGCGGCCTGATCAAGGCGAAGAAACAGGCTGCTTGATCAGAAAATATAAAGTTTATCCGATTATACCCGATCGAGATGCGACCAGCCTTTGGTTTCTATCGTCGCGATTGGGTGAAAAGCCTCGCATGATCCGTTAACGGGATGCGGGGCTTCTTTGTAAAAAGGCAACTGTGACGTTTTTTCACAGTCAAAAGGAGGATTCACGTGAAACGCGGCCTCTCAATACTGTAGCAACGTCGTGACAGAAACCGCAAAGACTGGCATTTTGCGGTCATAAATTTTGGATTCGGGCAATACGGGGTATTTCATGCGCAAGGCAAAGTGCGTACTGGCAGGTTTCACGGCGATGATTGCGGCAGCAATTCTGCCATCGGTGGCAGCGGCTGCACAATGCAGCAACACATCGGCAGGCTTCGACGCCTGGGTCGAGGACTTCAAAGGCGAAGCCGCAGGCCGCGGCATCAGCCCGGCGGTGCTGAACAAGGCCTTCGCCAACGTCACCTACAACAAGGCAACGATCCGTGCCGACCGGGGCCAGAAGAGTTTCAAGCTGTCGCTGAGCCAGTTCATGCAGAAGCGTGGCGGCCAGACGATCATTTCGCGCGGCAAGAAGATGAAGGCGCAGAACGCCGCTCTCTTCAGTTCCATCGAAAAGCGCTACGGTGTTCCGGCTGGCCCGATCATCGCGATCTGGGGCATGGAAACCGGCTTCGGCGGTTTCATGGGCAAGGAACACACGCTTTCAGCCGTCTCGACACTGTCGTTTGACTGCCGCCGTTCCGACTTTTTCACCGACCAGCTCTATGCGGCCCTGACGCTTGTGCAGCGCGGCGACCTCAGCCCCGACGCACGCGGCGCAGCCCATGGCGAAATCGGCCAGACGCAGTTCCTGCCGGCCAATGTGCTGAAATTCGGCGTCGATGGCGACGGCAGCGGCCATATCGACATGGTTCGCTCCAAGGCGGACGCGCTTGCCTCGACCGCCAACTTCCTGCGCGGCCATGGCTGGAGCGCCGGCGCCGGCTATCAGCAGGGTCAGGCCAATTTCGGCGCGATCCAGGGCTGGAATGCCGCCAGCGTCTACCAGCAGGCAATCGCCATCATCGGCGCCGAAATCGACGGCGGCTGATCGGCAGCGCAGCTTCTCGAATGACAAAATCCGCAGCCCGGGAAACCAGGCTGCGGATTTTTTGTGTGAGGTTTGACCTTGCCGTCAGATGCGGACGATGGCCGTGCCCGACAACATCACGCTTTCAGAAAATCACATGCCAGGACGGACGAAATCACCGGTCTTGCTATCCATGACCCACAGTTCGCCGGTCGAGATATCGAACCAGGCGCCGTGCAGCTGAAGCTTGCCGCGCTGCTCGAGGATTTTGACGCACGGGAAGGTCCGCAGGTTGGCGATCGAGTTGCGGATGGAGACCCGCTCCAGCGCCCGCTGGCGCTCGGCCGCAGTCATCAATTCGTTGTTGTGGATCTGCTCGGCAGCGGGCTTCAGGAGGTTCATCCAGCGGCCGATGAAATCGCCGGGTGACAGCGGTTCGGCATCGAGATCGAGTGCTGCCTTGATGCCCCCGCAGCGGCCATGGCCCATGACGACGATATCGCTGACCTTCAACACCTGCACGGCGAACTCGAGAGCCGCCGATGTCGAGTGATACTGGCCGTCCGGCTCGTAAGGCGGCATCATGTTGGCGACGTTGCGCACCACAAACAATTCGCCGGGGCCGCTGTCGAAGATGGTTTCCGGCGCCGCGCGGCTGTCACAACAGGCAATGACCATGGTCTTCGGCTGCTGACCGGTTTCGGCCAAGGCCTTGTAGCGCTGCTGCTGCTCGCTGAAGCGGCCGCTCATGAAATTGTTGTAGCCGTTTAGCAAATAGTCCGGGAAACGCTGCATGATGCTTGATCACTCCAATTATTTAGACAATTGAGATGTACATTCGCATGTCGGCTCTGCAGCACATACCATCTTTGTGCGCCGCACACAGGCAAATTACGGCAGCCCGCGCCGCCGGTGACATCCGAAATTCTCCATTTTGTTTGCGTGGGTGAAAAACGGTTTATTCGCTCAAGGCATGGGCTGGCAAGGGGGTAGATCGGCCGAACGATATCAGGAGCGCCGTTTCTGACCGGGATGCAGCAACCGGCGCATCTGAACCATCGCCATCGGCGTCGCAAGACTGGACGCGTCCCGCTCAAGCGTCAACTCATCGGCACCGCGCTTGCCCGTGCGCGCGATGATCTCGAAGACGCTGGCGGTTGCCAGTTGCAAGGCGCGCTCCTCGTTCAGGCCTTCCAGAAGCCGGGCAACGAACAAGGCCGCCAAAAGGTCGCCAGTGCCGTTCGGCGGATTGTCGATCAGCCGATGCTCCGCCAGCAGCGCATGATTGCCGGACAGATAGAGATTACCGGTGCCGCCATTCATCATCGGGATGGCAGATGTCACCAGCATGCGCGACGGCCCGAGCGACAGGGCCGCTTCCAGAATGGCGGTGTTCGTCTCAAGCTCTGCGCCGCACAGCCAGGCCAGCTCGAACCGGTTCGGCGTGGCAAGCGAGGCCAGCGGCAGCAACCGGTCGCGCATTGCGATCGCGGTGGCCTCCGGCACGTACAGCCCGCCGACATCGCCCATTACCGGGTCGCAGGCATAAAACAGGTCCGGATTCTTCGCCCGCAAAGCCTCGACCAGCCGCGCCACACCGTCCGCCTGATGGGCGGCACCGAGATAACCGGAGAGAACAGCCCGCACCTCTCCCGTCCACGGGGCGCGGATCAGATCGTCGATCAACCTGTCGAAATCATCAGGGCCGACCGTCACTCGCGTCGAGGGACCATGGCCGGGATGCCAGGGCAGGATCACGGTCGGCAAGGCCCAGACCGGATAACCAAGCGTCTCTAGTGCAAAGACGGCAGCGCGATTGCCCACGGACCCGCGAATCACATGGCTGGAAATGACGATGACGGCGCCGGGGGCAGGCTCAGACATTTTGCGATTTTCCGCTGTTTCGAGCTGCCCAGATCGCCCGACAGTCATGCCGCTGTCAACTGCGACTGCCAAAAGATCGAAAGGACACATTTCCTGCTCGTTCATGAGAACAAAGAAATATGCAAATACAACCGATTGAATTCGAAAATCGGCCAAATCTTCCCGAAAATTTCATAAAACCATTCCGAATTGGATCAATCTGACCGAAAAATAGCCACAAAAACAATCGCCATGGACAATTCTTCTGTTAGGTTCGGCCAAAATGGTGATTGCGGGGAGATACGTCATGGGCACCAAATACAATCCGAAAAAAGATCGTCATTTCGAAGCGGTGAGCGAAGCCGGCAAGCTGCTGGGGGTGAAAATGCTCGCTCCGGAGATCCTGTTTCGCCGTGCCAGCCATGACGATCTCGACGCCTATACGCCCACCATGCTGGCTCTGACGGCAGCGCATGCGCTGACCGCCATCAATCGCAAGGAAAGCGACCGTCCGGTCATCTCCGTCGAATCGGTAGACGGCATTGCGCCGAATGCAACCGACGTCTCGATCCTGTCCGTGACCGACCGCAACATGCCCTTCCTCTACGATTCGATCATGGGCGAGGTGACCAGCACCCACCGTGACATTCATCTTGCCGTGCATCCCATTCTGGTTCTTGAGGCCGGAAAGCCGGCTAAAATCTTCGACCCGGAAGAAAAGAGCGATCCGGCCACCCGGATCAGCCATATCCAGATTCATATTAGCCGCGTCACCGACACCGAAGCCGAAGACCTGAAGGAGCGGATTGCCAACGTGCTCTCCCAGGTTCATCAGGCAGTCGGCGACTGGACCTCGATGTCGGGCCTGCTCGATCAGGCGATGAACGAATTGGAAAACCACGCCCCCAACAGCAAGAAGGGCGATCGCGACGAGGCGCTGGCCTTCCTGCGCTGGCTGCGCGGCAACAATTTCACTTTTCTCGGCATGCGCGAATACACCTATTCCGGCAAGGGCGAGAATGCCGTGGTCGAACGCGGCGAAGGGCGCGGCCTCGGTATTCTTTCTAATCCCGACGTGCGCGTGCTGCGCCAGGGAAAGGATGCCGTGCTGACGACGCCGGAAATCCTAGCCTTTCTCAACGGCCCGGATTTCCTCATCGTCACCAAGGCCAATGTCAAATCTGTGGTGCACCGCCGCGCCTATATGGATTATATCGGGGTCAAGCGCTTCGACAAGGCCGGCAATGTCGCCGGCGAACTGCGCATCGTCGGCCTGTTCACCTCCAGCGCCTATACACGGCCGGCAGCGGACATTCCGCTGTTGCGCTTCAAGGTCGAGAAGATCGTCGATCATTTCGGCTTCGATCCGCAGAGCCATTCGGGCAAGATGCTGACCAACACGCTGGAATCCTATCCGCGAGACGACCTTTTCCAGATCGACGTCAGCCTTTTGGCAAGCTTCTGCGAGCAGATCAATGAACTGGCCGACCGGCCGCGAATCCGGGTTCTGCCGCGCATCGATCACTTCGACCGTTTCGTATCCGTTATAGTTTATGTGCCGCGCGAACAGTATGATTCCGACGTGCGCGAAAAGATCGGGCTTTATCTGAAGACCGTCTATGACGGCCGCGTGTCCGCCTATTATCCGGCTTTCCCTGAGGGCGGTCTTGCCCGCGTGCATTTCATCATCGGCCGTTCCGGCGGCAAGACGCCGCGTGTGCCGCAAGCCAAGCTGGAAGACGCGGTGCGCGATATCGTCACCCGCTGGATCGACCGGTTCAACCTGCTGGCGCGCCATGACGGCGTGTCGATCTCCGTCAATGAAGCCTATCAGGCAGCGTTCACGCCAGCCGAGGCCCATGCCGATCTCGCCGATATCGCGGCCTGCTCGCCTGATGACCCGATCCGCATCGCTTTCTATCAGAAGCGCGGCAAGGGCCCGGAATCGCTGGAGCTGAAGATTTTCCATGCCGGCGAGCCGGTTTCGCTGTCGCACCGTGTGCCGCTGCTGGAAAACCTCGGCTTCCGGGTTATCAGCGAACAGACCCATGATATTACCGTCTCCTGCGCCAAGGGCGGCGATCGGCTCGTCGTTCTGCACGATATGGAACTGATCCATCGCGACGGACATCTGCTCAGTCTCGACAAGACCGGCCCGATGCTGGAGGAAGCCTATCTTTCCGCCTGGAACGGCGTGATCGAGGATGACAGCTTCAACAGGCTGATCCTGCTTGCCGGCCTCAGCGCCCGCGAGGTGACGGTACTGCGCGCCTATGCGCGCTACCTGCGCCAGGCTGGCATCACCTATTCCCAAGGCTATCTCGCCGACACGCTGAACAAGTATCCAGCAATCGCTGCGGATATTTTCAAGCTTTTCGTCACCCGTATGGACCCCGTGCTGGAAGACAAGCCGAAGACCAAGCGCACTGCAGCGTTGAGAGCGACGATCGAACAGGCCCTGGACGCCGTTCCAATCCTTGACGAGGACCAAATCCTGCGGCGCTACGTCAACGCCGTCGAGGCGACGCTGCGCACCAACTATTTCCAGCGCGATGCCGATGGCAATCCGAAGGTGATGCTGGCTTTCAAGCTCGATCCGAAGATCCTCGACGGCCTGCCGGAGCCGCGGCCTTTCCGCGAAATCTTCGTCTATGGCACGCAGGTCGAAGGCGTGCACCTGCGCTTCGGCAAGGTGGCCCGCGGCGGGCTGCGCTGGTCGGACCGGTCGCAGGATTACCGCACCGAAGTGCTCGGCCTGGTCAAGGCGCAGCAAGTCAAGAACGCCGTCATCGTTCCCGTTGGGGCCAAGGGCGGCTTCTATCCGAAGCAGTTGCCGGTCGGCGGCACCCGCGACGACATTTTCAAGGCGGGAACCGAGGCCTACAAGACCTATATCCGCACCATGCTGTCCATCACCGACAACATTGTCGGCCAGGACATCATGCCGCCGGCCGATACGCTGCGGCTGGATGGTGACGATCCCTATTTCGTCGTTGCCGCCGACAAGGGCACGGCGACCTTCTCCGACACCGCCAACGGCCTGGCGCAGGAAGCCGGCTTCTGGCTAGACGACGCCTTTGCCTCCGGGGGTTCGGCTGGCTACGACCACAAGAAGATGGGCATCACGGCGCGCGGCGCCTGGGAAACCGTCAAGCGGCATTTCCGCGAGATGGACATCGATATCCAGACGACGCCCTTCAGCGTCGCCGGTGTCGGCGACATGTCCGGCGACGTGTTTGGCAACGGCATGCTGCTGTCGGAAAAAATCCGGCTGATCGCCGCCTTCGATCATCGCGACATCATCATCGATCCTGATCCGGATATCGAAAAATCCTTTGCCGAGCGCCAGCGCATGTTCAACCTTCCGCGCTCCAGCTGGCAGGACTATGACCGCTCGACGCTTTCGGCCGGCGCCATGATCATTCCGCGCACGGAAAAATCGGTGACGCTGACGCCGCAGGCGATGGCGGCGATCGGTTTGGAAAAAAGCCAGGCGACGCCGTCGGAGATCATGACGGCGATCCTGAAAAGCCCGGTCGATCTGCTCTGGTTTGGCGGTATCGGCACCTATGTGCGCGGCCCGACCGAAACCGACGCTGATGTCGGCGACCGCGCCAACGACCCGATCCGCATCACTGCCGACGATGTCGGTGCCAAGGTGATCGGTGAAGGCGCCAATCTGGGCGTTACCCAGCGCGGCCGCATCGGCTTCGGCCTCAAGGGCGGGCGCTGCAATTCCGACGCCATCGACAACTCGGCTGGCGTCAACTCGTCCGACTTCGAGGTCAACATCAAGATCGCACTCGCTTCGGCGATGCGCGACCAGCGGCTGACGCGCGCCAAGCGCAACACGCTTTTGGCCTCGATGACCGACGAAGTGGCAGAACTGGTGCTGCGCAACAACTACGAACAGTCGCTGTCGATCTCATTGACGGAAATGCTGGGTGCCGGCAACCGGACGGCGCTTGCCCGGCTCATGACCCGCCTGGAAGCGGACGGCCATCTCAACCGCAAGGTAGAGGTGCTGCCGAACGATCTGGCGCTGAGCGAGCGCTACCAGAGCGGCAAGGCCCTCACACGCGCCGAGATCGGGGTACTTCTGTCCTATGCCAAGATCGTGCTGTTCGACGAGATCGTTGCCAGCAAGCTGCCGGATGACGACTATCTGCTGACGACATTGCGGGATTACTTCCCGGCCAAGATGCACAAGGCGCATGCGGGCGACATCAACGAACACCGGCTGCGCCGTGAGATCATTGCGACGGTTCTTGCCAACGATGTCATCAACCGTGGCGGGCCGGCTTTTGTCAGCACATTGATCGACCAGACGGGCTTCATGCCGGCTGACGTTGTCAAGGCTGCGGTACTGACACGCGACGGCTACGACCTGAACCGCATCTACGGCGAGATCGACGCGCTCGACAATGTCATCAGCGGCGCGGTGCAGAACGACCTCTACCAGGAGGCGGCGCGCATCTTTGCCATCGTCACCGAACGGACACTCAGGACCAAGGCGATGCAAGCGCCGCTTGGCGAGGCCATCGAGCAGCTGCGCGAAGCGCTGCGGAAGCTGAAATCCGCTTTGCAAAGCGCGATTCCTGAGGACGCGACGGCAGACGTGCGGCAAAGGGCCGATTATTTCATCGAGCGTGGCGTGCCGTCAGCACTGGCCGAGGAAATCGCCGCGCTTGCCGTGTTGACCTTCGTGCCGGAAATCATCCAGATCGCCGCCGATACCGGCGTGACGCTGGCACGCACGGCACAGAGCTATTTCGGCGTGACGCAGAGCCTGCGGATCGCCCGGCTGCTGGCGGCTGCCGAGCGTGTGTCGGCAACCGAGCAATACGAGGCGATGGCCCTTTCGCGCAGCATCAACGACATCGCGACCGCGCGCAAGGACATCACCATCGCGGCCCTCACCGACAAGAAGGACGAGCGCAATCCGGTCGCAGCCTGGCGCGACAGCGACCACAGCCGGATTTCGCGCGTCACCGACCAACTAACCCTGCTGACGGAGAAGGGCGAGACGACGCTTGCCAAGATCACCGTTGCAGCGGGCTTGTTGAGCGATCTTGCACAGAACAGGATGAGGTGACACTGTCCGCGCCAGACGGGGCGGACAGACGGTGGAGAATCAGGTGAGCAGCATCTCGGCGGAGGCTGGCGACGAGCCAAAGGTATCGCGCGCCGGCCTCGGCGGCTGGATGCTGTTCGACTGGGCAGCACAGCCGTTCTTCACGGTGATCATCACCTTCATCTTCGGCCCTTATTTCGTATCCCGTCTCACCGACGACCCGGCTCACGGTCAGGCCATGTGGGGCTATACCCTGACCATCTCCGGCATCGTCATCGCGATTTTGTCGCCGGTGCTCGGCTCGATCGCCGACCAGACCGGCGCGCGAAAACCCTGGATCGCCTTCTTCGCCGTCATCAAGATCGTCTCCCTGGCGCTGCTGTGGTTTGCCGTGCCGGGATCATCGATAATCTATCCCTTCATCTTCATCATCCTGGCGTCTATCGCTGCGGAATTCTCGATCGTTTTCAACGATTCGATGATGCCTCGGCTGGTCGGCGAAAAGGAGATCGGGCGGATCTCCAACATGGCCTGGGGGCTCGGCTATCTCGGCGGCATGATCGTGCTGATCGCCGTCGTGACGCTTCTGGCCGGAAATCCGGATGGCAAAACACTTCTGGGAATGGATCCGCTGTTCGGACTTGATCCGGCGACCGGCGCCGACGCCCGGGTGACCGGGCCGATCTCGGCCATCTGGTATCTGGTCTTCATCCTGCCGATGTTCCTGTTTACCCCGGATGCCCACAAGGCAGCGATGCCGGCGGCGGCCGCTGTGCGCAGCGGCATTGCCGAGCTGCGCCACACGATCGGGGAACTGCGGCAACGCTCCGGCATTCTCCGCTTTCTGATCGCCCGGATGATCTTTCAGGATGGGGTCAACGGCCTCCTGGCACTAGGCGGCACGTTCGCGGCCAGCATGTTTGCCTGGCAGACCGTCGAGCTTGGCGTCTACGGCATCATTCTCAATGTCGTGGCCATCGGCGGATGCCTTTATGCCAGCCGGCTGGATGCAAAACTCGGCTCAAAGGTGATCGTAACCGCCAGCCTGATCTGCCTGACCATCGCCACCCTCGGCATCGTCTCGACCGGCCCCGGCTATACCTTGTTCGGCCTGCTGCCGCTGCCGACCACCGATGCCGGTGGGCTTTTCGGCACGGCTGCGGAGAAAGCCTATATCGTCTTCGGCCTTTTGGTCGGGATCGCATTCGGCCCGGTCCAGGCCTCCTCCCGCTCCTATATGGCGCGCAGCGTCAGCCCCGAAGAGGCGGGCCGCTATTTCGGCATCTATGCCCTCTCCGGGCGCGCCACGACCTTCATGGCCCCCGCTGCCGTTGCCACCGTTACCCTGATGACCGGCTCAGCCCGCATCGGCATGATGGCCCTGGTGGTCTTCCTGGCCGTCGGCTTGCTGATTCTGATCCGCACGCCTTATCCGGCGAATAAACCCGTCTGAGCCAAGGGACAGACGATGAAGGTCAGAAATCCCACGGGGAAATCAGTGACAGCCCAGTTGTGCGAAAATCGGCAAGATTGCGGGTGGCCAAACGACCACCATTGACGCGGGCGATGGCCGCAATCATCCCATCCGGGGCCGACATGCCAAGGCCCTGACGGGATGCAGTGCCCATGATCTCGCCATAGGCCATGGCCGCCTCCTCGGTTAGACCGAATATCCGATCTGAAAAACGCCGCCGCCAGTCGCTTAAACCTTGTTCCAGCGACACGGCGCGCTGATCAGGTGAGATCTTCCGGATGCCAAAGGCAATTTCAGCAATAGTCACAGTTGGGAGCGCGAGTTCCGCGTCATGACGCACCAGCCATGCGATCACGGCTTCTGACGGCGATTTTCGCAGGGTTTCAGAGACGACATTCGTATCGAGGAAAATCAAAGCGCAGGTCCAGCGTGGATCGTCCGGCTTTCCCTAATCACTGCGTCAAGGTCGATATCCGTACCATGATCTTTCGATAGCCGGACGTAAAAGGCAGCAGCAGGCTCACGGCCCGTCTCGCGGCTCTCATAGGATTCCAGCGCCCGCTCAACAATCTCGGCGATCGAACGGTTCTCGCGCCGCGCAAGCCGGTGCGCGAGATCGCGTGCTCTTGCGCTGCGCACAGAGAGTTGGGGTTCCGCCATATTGAAGCTCCTTTGCCCAAAAATATAGGCCAAAATGCACCTGCCATCAAGATGGCAGGTGCTGGCTTGATGGCAAGGTTGGCCTCAATGCCGGAAATGGCGCATGCCGGTGAACACCATCGCCACCCCTGCCGCGTCGGCGGCGGCGATGACTTCCGGGTCGCGCATCGAGCCGCCCGGCTGGATAACGGCGGTGGCGCCGGCAGCGATCATCGACAACAGGCCATCGGCAAACGGCAGGAAGGCTTCCGATGCCACAGCCGAACCGCGTGTAAGCGGCGCGGCAAGACCGAGCGCCTTGGCGGCTTCTTCGGCTTTCAGCGCTGCAATGCGGGCCGAATCGACACGGCTCATCTGACCCGCACCGATGCCGACGGTCTGGCCGTCCTTGGCATAGACGACGGCGTTGGATTTGACATGTTTCGCCACCTTGAAGGCAAACTTCATGTCTTCCAGCTCCTGCGCCGTCGGCGCGCGCTTGGTAACGACCTTCAACGCGAGATCCTCGACCATGCCATTGTCACCCGTCTGCACCAAAAGGCCGCCGGCAACCGTTTTTGCCGTCAGGCCAGGTATGCGCGGATCGGGCAGGGCGCCGGTGATCAAGAGGCGCAGGTTGGGCTTGGCGGCGATCACCACCTTGGCGATGTCGCTGACCGACGGAGCGATGATGACCTCGGTGAAGAGCTTGACGATTTCTTCGGCCGTCGCGCCATCAAGCTCCTGATTGAGCGCGATGATGCCGCCGAATGCCGAGGTGGAATCGCAGGCCAACGCACGCTCATAGGCTTGAAGCAGGGTGGCGCCGGTGGCCACGCCGCAGGGATTGGCATGCTTGATAATGGCGACGGCAGGCGATGTAGCAGCCGGGAACTCGGCGACCAGCTCGAAGGCGGCGTCGGTATCGTTGATATTGTTATAGGACAGCTGCTTGCCCTGCAAAAGGGTCGCAGTCGCGACGCCTGGGCGGTTCTCGCCGGTGATGTAGAATCCGGCTTTCTGATGCGGGTTTTCGCCGTAACGCATCTCTTCCTTCAGCACACCGCCGATGGTGCGGTGAAGCGGCATCGGCGTATCCAGCACCTCGGCGAACCAGCCGGAAATGGCGGTGTCATAGGCGGCCGTGCGGGCATAGGCCTTGGCGGCCATTTTCTGGCGGAAGGCGAAGGATGTGGCGGCACCGCTGCCAAGCTCGTTCAGCAGAGCTGAATAGTCCGTCGCGTCGGTGATGACGGTGACATAGGCGTGGTTCTTGGCCGAAGCGCGGATCATCGCCGGGCCGCCGATATCGATATTCTCCACCGTCGTCGGGTAATCGCCGCCCTTGGCGCGCACATCCTCGAACGGATAGAGATTGATAACGGCCAGATCGATGCCGGTAATGCCGTGCGTCACCATCGCCTGGACATGATCTTCGTCGTCACGGATGGCCAGAAGGCCGCCATGCACGCCGGGATGCAACGTCTTGACCCGGCCATCCATCACTTCGGGAAAACCGGTGAGTTCGGAGACGTCGGTCACCGGCAGGCCGGCATCGGCAAGCGCCTTGTGGGTGCCGCCGGTCGAGACCAGGTGAACGCCCTTGTCATGCAGGGCGCGTGCCAGATCGACGATACCGGTCTTATCGGAGACGGAGAGCAGGGCGGTGCGGACAGTGACCTGATCCGGGGCGGGAATCTTCTTGGAGGCGACAGCCATCATCAAGCTCCTTGGTAGGCGCCGGATAATCGGGAGGGACTTCCGGCAAATGTCCGCCTGCCGTTATCACAGCTTTCCACGCGAAGAAACCGCAGTCACGGCGGCGAGGCCCCCAACGGTACGATTGTCATGCTTCGCGCGAAAAAATCCATTGGATTTCCGGCTGGGACCCCACGGTGAAGGTGACTGTCAACTGCGAGGATTTCCGAACCCCAGAGGGGTCGGCAAAGAAAATGTCTTCCTCGATCACCACTGGGGCATCGCGGCAGGTAAACAGCCAGACTTCGCCGTCTGGAGCGCTGAGATAGACCTCATGGGCGCTATGCTGCCGGATACCGATCGATGGGTGAATATGAAACCGCGCAACGGCGGCGGCGCTATTGGTTTCTGCCGGTTCCGAACCGTCCGGCTGAAACAACCGGTCGCGGCCGCGGACTGCATTGGCCTGAGCGTTGATGCTGACGTCGCGCTCGTGCAGCAGGCCAAAGGCCTGGGCGTAACCGTCATGGCTGGCGATGACGGCATCCGGCTGACCGGCACGTTCCTCACGGCGCACTGTGACCTTGGAGACGCCACCGGTGACGATGGGGCCGAGAAAACCGGACTGTGACAGGCGCGACGACGAGCGATCGTTGATCGTCACGGTCGAATGGGCTGCAGTCGAACGCGCCAGCTGGCGGAACCGTTCGCCGGCAAACTTTGGTGAGCCGGAGTTGATGACGAACCGGTGGCGGCCCGACGACATTTCGAACGCCAGGCAACCGGCATGCGCCGTGCGCGACAATTCCGGCGACAGGGGCTTGCCGGTATCCATGATGACAACGACATTATTGTGCGCCAGCCGCTCATACTGAAGATGCGGTAACGCCTTGAACGGTGCACCGGCGGTCTCATCATACCGCAGGACCGCCATCAGCTCATTGGCCAGCGTCGAGGTGGCGCCGTTGAAAAGAGCAAGCTCTCCACCCTCATGACGGAAGAACCGGAGCGCTGGATACATCCGGTCAATGCACGGGATGAGCTTGGCCGGCACCTCATGACCGAGATTGACATAGGTCTGGCGCAGCGGAAGCAGATCGATCAGCAATTCCAGGCCCGTGCGCGGGTTACGCGAGCTATGGCCGCCATCGGGTAGAATCTGCCGGTCGAGCTCCACATCGAGATTGCGGGCAGCTTTGCGGATCGTCGCTTCGGACGCCGGCATCGCAACCGAGGCCATGGCAAGCGCGATACGCGCCCGCAACCGTGCCTCGCCGTCACAGGTCGTGTCGGTGATATGGCGCAGATAGCGGACCTGGAAAGCCAGGCTTTTGAGAAAGCGCCGGTAGAACGGATGCTCGGCATTGCGCAGAATGATCGGCGAATGCGAGAGCCATGCAATCAGGCGTTGGGAAATGATATCCGCTTCCCAGGCAATACCGCCGATAGCACGCCCATGCGTGACGATCCAATCATTGACGATATGCCGCAGATGCGCGAAGGCATCATCATCCTTGACCGTGCGCATATGCCGGACCCAGCCGAAGGAATGCAACCTTACGGCGAATTCATGTGAAGGCAGATCCATCTCGAAAGGCGATTCGCCCGCCGATTCAAGCACGCGGCCGGCCAACGGAAAACGCCCTTGCAGGATTTCCTGCGCAACGAAGGGATCGATGGCGCGCAAGTCCGTCGGCGCCACGATCAGACGGTCCGGCGTCGTTCCGGTAAAACGGAAGGCGGTGTTGCGGCCCAAGGCAAGGCGGCGCGAGAAGCGGCGCCAGCCTTCACGCGCATACAGATAGAGAAGCCTTTGCCGGTCTGAAATCTGCATTTTCGACGCCTGCGCGTCTCCCTACTCCCGAACTGCAGCATGCGGCATTGAAACCGCAGTGACTGCTGTCCGTATCGGATACTATCAGAACACGATCGTGCCTGAAAAATCGTTAAACTTTTATAGATCGTACCTGTATTGTTTAGGGAAACGCGCATGGAGCGTCAATTGACGCTCACTATGAGCCTGTTGACAGAGATGTGGCTAAATCTTGCGACGCAGGACGACGGCATAGAAACCGTCCAGGCCCCCGGCAAAACCATCCTGCGGATCGATCATCGCCGGTGTCGTGCGAAACTCGCCATGCGGCGTCACCGCATTTTCCAGACCGGGCCAGTCCGCCGCCTTGATCGCCACCCGTTCGCAATTGCCATCGGCCAAAACGCGTTCCGTAACGGCTTCACCTTCCCGCATATCGAGCGAGCAGTTGGAAAAGACCACCAGACCGCCGGGCTTCACCAGCGTCAATGCGTGGCGCAGCAGCTTTTCCTGCAGCACGGCGAGCTTTTCGATATCTTCCGGCCCCTTGGTCCAAAGCACGTCCGGATGGCGGCGGATTGTGCCGGTCGATGAACAGGGCGCGTCCAGCAGCGCGGCATCGAACAGCTCTTCGGTGCGGAAATCAGCCATGTTGATTTCCTGGGTCACCGCTTCCAATTCCAACCGGGCAAGATTGCCCTGAAGCCGCTTGAGACGGCTGGCCGATTGATCGAGCGCAGTAACGTCAGCACCTGCAAGAATGAGCTGCGCCGTCTTGCCACCGGGTGCGGCGCAAAGATCGATAACGCGTTTGCCAGTGAGAGAACCGAAAAGCTTGGCGGGGAGCGCAGCGGCAGCATCCTGCACCCACCATTCGCCATCATCAAAGCCGGCAAGCGATGGCACGGCGCCGGAAAACCCGGCAAGACGGATGGAACCGGTCGGCAGGAGGCGGCCGTTCAGCCGTTCAGCCCAGCCCTCGGGGTCGGATTTCACCGTCAGGTCGATAGCGGCCGGGGTCAGCAGCGCTGCCGCGATGCGGGCTGCTTCGTCGGCACCGTAATAGGTGACCAGCCTTTTGTGGAACCAGACAGGAATTGCCGGGACTTTTTCGCCGACGCTCTCCAGCAGATCCTGTTTTTCGCGGGACATGCGGCGCAGCACGGCGTTGACGAGGCTGGCAAAGCGCTTGTTGCGCGGATCGATCTGTGCCTGCTCGACCGCGAGATCGACAGCGGAATGATCGGGAATATCGAGATAGAGGATCTGGGCGGCGGCGACTGTCAGAACATGATCGAGCGCGCGGGCGCCTTCCGGCAAGGGGTTCTGCAATAGCGAGCCTATCATCGCCTCGATCCGGGGCAATTGCCGCAGCGCCGAATTCAGGATCGCCCGAACCAGCGCCCGGTCGGCCTCGTTCAGTTCGCGGTAGACCGGATTGCCATTGCCTGCATCCAGCATACCGTCCAGCGAAGTCTTGCGATCAACGACAGCCGCGAGCATCTTGGCAGCCGCCTGCCTCGCCCGGATTCCGGGCTTGTCACTGCGTTCAAACGCCGGATTTTCAGCACCTTGGCCGCGCGAACGGGCAGGGCGGTTGTTTCGTTTCGGATGCGAAGCGGTTTTATTTTCGTCAGACGTCAAGACCAGGGACCTTTTTTCGGTGGTTCGGAACCACCGCGACCCCAGCCTGTCGGCGGCACGGAGCGCGATTTGCGCACGGGATTATCAGCCCTGACCGGCGGCGTCGAGACCGGCTTCATCTCTTGGGCCATCTGTTGCAGTGCCGCGATGCGGTTTTCCGTTGCCGGATGGGTGGAGAACAGGTTGTCCATCCGCTCGCCAGACAGCGGATTGATGATGAACATGTGCGCTGTGGCCGGATTGCGCTCGGCTTCGGCATTCGGCACCTGATGCGCGAAATTCGAAATCTTGGCCAGCGCCGAAGCCAGCGCCAGCGGCTTGCCGCAGATTTCCGCACCGCGCCTGTCAGCTGAATATTCGCGCGTCCGGCTTATCGCCATTTGCACGATGGCAGCCGCAAGCGGCGCGACGATCATCGCCACCAGCACGCCGATGAAACCGAGCGGATTGTTGTTTTCACGATTGCCGCCGAAGAAAAAGGCGAAATTGCCAAGCATCGAGATCGCCCCGGCCAGCGTTGCGGTCAGCGTCATCGTCAGCGTATCGCGGTTTTGAACATGGGCGAGTTCATGGGCCATCACGCCTGCGACCTCATCATAGGACAGTGCATTGAGCAGACCTGTGGAGGCGGCGACCGCAGCGTTTTCAGGATTACGGCCCGTCGCGAACGCATTCGGCTGCGGATTATCGATCACGTAAACCTTTGGCATCGGTAAGCCGGCATTGGCAGCCATGTCGCGAACAATACCGTAATATTCGGGCGCCGTGTGCTCGTCCACCTCCTGTGCACGATACAAGCGCAGCACCATCCTGTCGGAGTTCCAGTAGGAAAAGAAGTTCATTCCGGCGGCAACGATGAGGGCGATCATCATGCCGCTCTTGCCGCCGATCAGAAAGCCTACCGCCATGAACAATGCGGTCATGAAGGCCAAAAGCATCGCGGTGCGCATCAGGTTCATCCGTCAGATCTCCAAAGTTGCCGATGTTTCACGTGAATCATGGGTTTCGCTTGAACAAAGGTTTCCTATATGATGGGGACATTAGGCGCATTCTTCAACTTTTTCGCGGAAATTCCCATGGAAAACGACAACGACAATTCGGCACTGGAGCCGCGCAAACCCCTTTCGCCGGCGGCAAAGCGCGCGCTGGCCGAGGCTGATGAACGCCGCAAGGCGCAGAAGCCCATTGAGCTTCCGGAAGAACTCGGCGGCCGTGGCGGCGCAGAACCTTCGCGTTTCGGCGACTGGGAGATCAACGGACGGGCAATCGACTTCTAAGGAAATAATTCCTGTTGATGTTTCGTCTTGGACGGTATATTTTCCTATTCATGATGGTTCGCTTCCTGACGCCTGCAGTTGCCGCTCTCACGGTCGTGTCCCCGCCCACGGTTTCGCATTCGTCCAAATCCGGCAAGCGAATGGAAATAGCCGGGCCGGTGACGGCAGAGGTCATCCGCGTCATCGATGGCGACACGATCCTGGTGGCGGCAAAACCCTGGCCGCAACAGACTATGGAAGTCTATGTGCGGCTGCGTGGCATCGATGCGCCGGAGCTGAAATCGGCCTGCGCGTCTACCCGCGATGCGGGCAAACAGGCGCGGGCAGCGCTTGCCAGCCTGACAAGCGAGCAGGGCGAAATCCAGCTAACGCATATTTCCGGCGACAAGTATTTTGGCAGGGTGGTGGCCGATATCAGCTTTTCCGATGGGCGGAATCCGGCTCACGAAATGCTGTCGGCGGGTTACGTCTCGCCTTATGACGGCGGACGCAAGTCGAATGCCTGCTCTTCCTGGTAGGTATGACCGAGCCATCCGGACGCCGAATGGCTCGGCACCTGTTACTTCTTGTTCTGCCGGTTGGCGATCAGGTCGTCGACAACGGCGGGATCGGCGAGCGTCGAGGTGTCGCCGAGCGAACCGAAATCGTCCTCGGCGATCTTGCGCAGAATGCGGCGCATGATCTTGCCGGAGCGGGTTTTTGGCAGGCCGGGAGCGAACTGAATCTTATCCGGCGAGGCAATCGCGCCGATTTCCTTGCGGACATGGGTCACCAGGGCCTTGCGCAGATCGTCCGAGCCGGTCTGGCCGACCATCAGCGTCACGTAGCAATAGATGCCTTGTCCCTTGATATCGTGGGGATAACCGACAACGGCAGCTTCCGACACCGAATCATGGCTGACCAGCGCCGATTCGACTTCTGCCGTACCCATGCGATGGCCCGAGACATTGAGGACATCATCGACGCGGCCGGTGATCCAGTAATAGCCGTCATCATCGCGGCGGCAGCCATCGCCGGTGAAATATTTGCCCTTGTAGGTGGCGAAATAGGTCTGGATGAAGCGCTCGTGATCGCCATAGACGGTGCGCATCTGGCCGGGCCAACTGTCGGTGATGCAGAGATTGCCGTCGGCAGCACCCTCGATCACCTTGCCTTCGCCATCGACCAGCTGCGGCTGCACACCAAAGAAGGGGCGAGTGGCCGAGCCTGGCTTCAACGCCGTGCCGCCGGGCAGAGGCGTGATCAGGATGCCGCCGGTCTCCGTCTGCCACCAGGTATCGACCACCGGGCAGCGGCCGTCGCCAACGACGTGATAGTACCATTCCCAGGCTTCGGGGTTGATCGGCTCGCCGACGGAACCGAGCGTGCGCAGCGATGTGCGCTTCGAGCGGGTGACGAAGGCATCGCCCTGGCCCATCAGCGCCCGGATGGCGGTTGGCGCGGTGTAGAAGATATTGACCTGGTGCTTGTCGACCACGTCCCAGAGGCGGCCGGCATCCGGATAGGTCGGCACGCCTTCGAACATCAGCGTCGTCGCACCATTGGCCAGCGGACCGTAGACGATGTAGGAATGACCGGTGACCCAGCCGACATCGGCGGTGCACCAGTAGATATCGCCCTCGTGATAATCGAAGACATATTGATGCGTCATCGAAGCATAGACCAGATAGCCGCCCGTCGTGTGCAGCACGCCCTTCGGCTTGCCGGTCGAACCGGACGTGTAGAGGATGAACAGCGGGGCCTCCGCATTCATCTGCGCCGGCGGACAATCGGCTTCGACGGCGGCCACGGCCTGATGGTACCAGATGTCGCGCTCGGAGAACCAGGCGATCTTGCCGGCCGTGCGGCGAACGACAATCACCGACTTGACATCGACGCCGCCACGCTTGGCGATCTCGATGGCCTGGTCGGTATTGGCCTTCAGCGGGATCGGCTTGCCGCCGCGCAGGCCTTCATCGGCGGTGATGACAACGGTGGATTCGCAGTCAACGATACGGCCGGCCAGCGCGTCGGGCGAAAAGCCGCCGAAAACGATCGAGTGCACCGCGCCGATGCGGGTACAGGCGAGCATCGCATAGGCTGCTTCCGGGATCATCGGCATGTAGATGGTGACGCGATCGCCCTTTTGGACGCCGTTTGACTTCAGCACATTGGCGAGGCGGCAGACATGCTCATGGAGTTCCCGGTAGGTGATCTTCTTGTCGTCATAGGGATTGTCGCCTTCCCAGATGATCGCCACCTGGTCGCCGCGCTTTTCAAGATGCCGGTCGATGCAATTATAGGAGACGTTGGTAACGCCATCCTCGAACCACTTGATCGACACATCGCCTTCGAAGGAGGTGTTCTTGACCTTGGTATAGGGTTTGAACCAGTCGATGCGCTTGCCATGTTCGCCCCAGAATGCTTCAGGATCCGCGACGCTTTGCTGGTACCATTCCTGATAGGTCGCATCGTCGATAAGGGCACGTTTCCGGGCGGATTCCAGGATCGGATAGGTTTTGGCAGACATGATGATTTCCTCCCTGCACAGGCAGTTTCAGGCGGCACATCTCCTCGTGCGCACCCGCTTCGGGCGCCATACATATCAGGTCAAGGCACGGCGTCCATTAGACAAAAGGTCATTTATTCAAGAAGAATTGCATTTCTGAGAGGACGAGGGTATAGAGGCGCTAATTTCCCGGAAATTAAGTGGTTACACCCCACGGCCCGCGACACCGGCGCGGACGGACAGAAGGACTATATCCATGGCTCAACAACTGCTTATGCCCAAAGCGACGGCCGTATGGCTGGTTGACAACACTGCCCTGTCGTTCGAACAGATCGCCACGTTCTGCAAACTGCATCCGCTGGAAGTCAAGGCGATTGCCGACGGCGAATCCGCGCAGGGCATCAAGGGCCTCGACCCGATCGCCACCGGTCAGCTGTCGCGCGACGAAATCGCCCGCGCCGAAGGCAATCTGAACCACAAGCTGAAGATTTCCGAACCGAAGGTTCGCGTTCCCGACAACAAGCGCAAGGGCCCGCGCTATACCCCGGTTTCCAAGCGCCAGGATCGCCCGAACGCCATTCTGTGGCTGGTTCGCAACCATCCTGAACTGAAGGACGCCCAGATCTCGCGTCTCGTCGGCACTACCAAGTCGACGATCGAGCAGATCCGCGAGCGCACCCACTGGAATTCGACCAACCTGACGGCGATGGACCCGGTTACGCTGGGCCTCTGCACGCAGATCGATCTCGACCTTGAAGTCGAACGCGCGTCCAAGGGCCGCCCTCTGCCGACCGCAGCCGAACTGGGCGCCACGCTGGAAGCCTCGAAGGAAACGGAAAAGCTGCCATTTTCCTACGAGCGCGAGGAAGAGAAGGAAATCGACGCCGACGCCGTCTTCTCCAAGCTCAAGGCCCTCAAGTCCGATCGCAAGGACGAGGACGACGACACGTTCTGATTGGAGCCTATCGCTTACCACGGCAAAACCCGGATCAGCTTCCGCCGACCCGGGTTTTTTTGCCTCAAAGCAATTCTTCGGAAAAGCTTCTGTTATGTGGCTTGCGCAAGGACTCCGGCTAAGGATTTTCCAAGGCAGATTACACGCCAATCCCGCGCGTCCGCAGAGCCACCGCGATTTCGTCGAGCACAGCCGGATCGTCGATCGTTGCCGGCATCTTCCAGTCCTCTCGATCAGCGATTTTCTGCATGGTGCCGCGCAAAATCTTGCCGGATCGCGTCTTGGGCAGGCGCTTGACGCAGAGTGCCGTCTTGAACGCGGCGACAGGCCCGATGCGGTCGCGGACCAATGCGATAACCTCCCTCTCGATATCTCCTGTTTCACGGGAAACATTGGCATTGATCACCAGAAAGCCGGCGGGCACCTGGCCCTTGATGGGATCGGCGATGCCGATGACGGCGCATTCGGCGACATCGGCATGGCTGGCGCAGATTTCCTCCATCGCTCCGGTGGACAGGCGATGGCCGGCGACATTGATGATGTCGTCGGTTCGCGACATGATGAAGATGTAGCCGTCCTCGTCGATATAGCCGGCGTCTGCGGTGCGATAATAGCCGGGGAACTCGGCAAGGCAGGTGTCGCGAAACCGCTGATCGGCATTCCAGAATGTCGGCAGGCAGCCTGGCGGCATCGGCAGCTTGATGACGACATTGCCGAGCATTCCGGAATCGACGGGATGGCCGGCATCATCGAGCACCTGGACATCATATCCCGGCAAGGGCACGGCGGCGGAGCCATACTTGACCGGCAGCAGACCCAGTCCGATCGGATTTCCGGCAACCGGCCAGCCGGTTTCCGTCTGCCACCAGTTATCGATGACGGGAACACCGAGCTTGTCTTCGGCCCAGACCACCGTGTCCGGATCGGCACGCTCGCCGGCAAGAAACAGCGCCCTGAATTTCGACAGGTCGTGGCGGCGGATGAGATCGCCTTGCGGATCCTCCTTGCGGATGGCACGAAAGGCGGTTGGGGCGGTGAACAGCGTGGTGACGCCATGCTGTTCTATTACCCGCCAATAGGCGCCGGCATCGGGCGTGCCGACCGGCTTTCCCTCATACAGAATTGCGGTGCTGCCGTTCAGCAGCGGGCCATAGACGATGTAGCAGTGACCAACTACCCAGCCTATATCGGACGCTGCCCAGAAGACTTCACCCGGCCTTATGCCGAAGAAATGCTGCATCGACCATTTGAGCGCGACCATGTGGCCGCCATTGTCGCGCACCACCCCCTTCGGCTGGCCGGTGGTTCCCGACGTATAGAGGATATAGAGCGGATCGGTTGCCAGAACCGGGGTGCAGGGGATGGTAACGCCCCGCTGTTTTGCTGAGGCGATAGCTGCGGCAAAGTCGATATCGCGGCCAGCCAGCAGATCGGATGTCAGCGCTTCCCGCTGGAAAACAAGGCAGTGAGCCGGCTTATGCGGGCTGATCTCGATGGCCGCGTCGAGCAAGGGTTTATAAGCGATCGTTTTTCCGCCTTCGATGCCGCAACTGGCCGAGACGACCAGTTTTGCCTCGCAGTCGGTGATGCGCGTCGCCAGTTCGCTCGCCGCGAAACCACCGAAGACGACGGAGTGAACGGCACCGATGCGGGCCGCGGCCAGCATGGCGAACACAGCCTGCGGAATCATCGGCATATAGATGATGATCCGATCGCCCTTGGCGATGCCCAGATCGCGATAGACCGACGCAAGCGCGACGACTTCATCCAGCATCGCGCGGTAGGTCCAATGCTCGATAGTGCCGGTCACCGGGCTGTCGTAAATCAAGGCGTTCTGATCGCCGAGCCCCGCCGCAACCTGGCGATCCAGGCAATTGAAACAGGTATTGGTTTGGCCGCCGGGAAACCAGCGGCCGTAAACGCCCTGGCCGGGATCGAAAACCTGATCGAACGGCCGGAACCAGTCGATCTCGCGCGCCGCGTCAGCCCAGAAGGCTTCCGGATTCTGTTTCCACGCATCGTAAACGCCGGAATAGCTGCTCGCCATTGCCGTCTCCTCCACTCCATACCGGGCGAACCCGGCCTCCGGAAAGGACCATAGGAGATTGACGGCGCCCGGAGAAGCCAGACCAAAGGGTTAGACCCTTTTGAGGGCTGGAAGGTCAGCGCGTTCCAAAGATCGCCGAGCCGACGCGAACGCTGGTGGCGCCGAACTGCACGGCAATATCGAAATCGCCGGACATGCCCATGGAGAGTTTTTTCAGACCGCAGCGTGCGGCAAGCTTGGCAAGAAGCGCAAAATGCGGACCGGGATTTTCATCCGCCGGCGGGATGCACATCAGTCCCTCGACTGGAATGCCGATTGTCTCACGGCACAATGTGACGAAAGCCACCGTATCATCCGGTGCGATCCCTGCCTTTTGCGGCTCAAGCCCGGTATTGACCTGGACATAGAGGCGAACGGGCTTGCCCTGCCGGGCGATTTCCGCAGCAACGGCGCGGGCAATCTTTTCACGATCAATGGTCTCGATAACATCGAACAGAGCCACAGCATCCGCTGCCTTATTGGACTGCAGCGGGCCAATCAGATGAAGCTCAATATCAGCGGATTCCGCTTTCAGCTCCGGCCACTTCCCCTGCGCTTCCTGAACGCGGTTTTCGCCGAAAATCCGCTGCCCCGTCGCGATCACTGGACGGATCGCTGCGGCATCGAAGGTTTTGGAGACCGCAACAAGCGCTGTGGCGCAGGAGGGACGATCAGCGGCATCCTCCGCAGCGCGAATCCGGCTCAGGACATCATTCAACCGTTCTTCCACGCTCATCGCCATCATCTCCAAGTTCCGGCCTGAAGGGCGCAATAGTCAAACTGAATGGGACTGCCAAGTGGTAATCACCCGATGCCAGCCAAACGCCTGAAAGTTTTGCCTCAAAGCCTTCCAAAACTTGACGCTACGCTTGTTTCATGGTGAAGGTCACGCCAAATATCCAGGGGACTGATTTCCCCTCGCCAATTTTCCGGAACATCGATCATATGGCTACCGAACGTTACAATCCGCGCGATTCTGAACCCCGCTGGCAACAGGAATGGGACCGGAACAACGTCTTCACCACCGACAATGACGACCCGCGTGAAAAATATTACGTGCTCGAAATGTTTCCCTATCCGTCGGGCCGGATCCATATGGGCCATGTGCGCAATTACGCCATGGGTGATGTCGTCGCACGCTACAAGCGCGCCCGCGGCTATAACGTCCTGCATCCGATGGGTTGGGACGCTTTCGGCATGCCGGCCGAAAATGCCGCCATGGAGCGCGGCGTGCACCCGGCCGCCTGGACCTATCAGAATATCGCCTCGATGAAGGCGCAGTTGAAGGTGATGGGCCTGTCGCTCGACTGGTCGCGCGAGTTTGCCACCTGCGACGTCGACTATTACCAGCACCAGCAGCACCTGTTCCTGGATTTCCTGGAGAAGGGCCTGGTCTACCGCAAGCAATCGAAGGTCAACTGGGACCCGGTGGACAACACCGTTCTGGCCAACGAACAGGTGATCGACGGCCGCGGCTGGCGTTCCGGTGCCCTGGTGGAACAGCGCGAATTGACGCAATGGTTCTTCCGCATCACCGATTTCAACCAGGACCTGCTCGATTCGCTCGACACGCTGGATCAGTGGCCGGAAAAGGTCCGTCTGATGCAGAAAAACTGGATCGGCCGCTCCGAAGGCCTGACGATCCGCTGGGAAATCGTTCCGGATACGGGTGCGGCTGATGCCGCCGAGGTCGCTGTCTACACGACGCGCCCGGATACGCTGTTTGGCGCGTCGTTCCTGGCGATTGCCGCCGATCATCCGCTGGCCCGCCAGGCGGCTGCAGGCAACCCGGACATCGAAACCTTCTGCGAGGAAACCCGCCGCGCCGGCACGTCGTTGGCAGCGCTGGAGACGGCCGAGAAGAAGGGCATCGACACCGGCATTCGCGTCAAGCATCCGCTCGATCCAAGCTGGGAACTTCCCGTCTACGTCGCCAATTTCGTGCTGATGGACTATGGCACCGGCGCGATCTTCGGCTGCCCGTCGGGCGACCAGCGCGACCTCGACTTCGCCCGCAAGTACGGCCTGCCGGTCGTTGCCGTGGTGATGCCGAAAGACGGCGACGCCGCGAGCTTTGCCATTGGCGATGAGGCCTATGTCGGCGATGGCGTGATGATCAATTCGCGCCATCTCGACGGCCTGACAATTGAAGAAGCCTTTGAAAACGTAGCCTCGGCTCTGGAGCAAGCCTCGATCGGCAATGCACCGCAGGCTGAGCGCAAGGTCAATTTCCGTCTGCGCGACTGGGGTATTTCCCGCCAGCGCTATTGGGGCTGCCCGATCCCGGTCATCCATTGCAACGATTGCGGCGTCATTCCGGTGCCAAAAGCCGACCTGCCGGTCAAGCTTCCCGACGACGTTACCTTCGACAAGCCGGGCAATCCGCTCGACCGGCATCCGACATGGCGTCACGTATCCTGCCCGCAATGCGGCAAAGACGCGCGCCGCGAAACCGATACGATGGATACGTTCGTCGATTCCTCCTGGTATTTCGCCCGTTTCACCGCACCCTGGGAGAAGACGCCGACCAATCCGGCCGCAGTCGATCATTGGCTGCCCGTCGATCAGTATATTGGCGGCATCGAGCACGCGATCCTGCATCTGCTCTATTCCCGCTTCTTTACCCGGGCCATGAAGGCCACCGGCCATGCCGGCCTCGACGAGCCCTTCAAGGGCCTGTTCACGCAGGGCATGGTCGTGCACGAAACCTATAGCCGCGGGCAGGGTGCTCAGCGCGAATGGGTGACGCCGGCTGAAATCATCATCGTCGAGAACGACGGCAAACGGCAGGCGACCCTGATCGAGACCGGCGAGCCGATCACTATCGGCTCGATTGAGAAAATGTCGAAGTCGAAGAAGAACGTTGTCGACCCCGACGATATCATCGCCTCCTATGGCGCTGATACCGCGCGCTTCTTCGTTCTTTCGGACTCGCCGCCCGATCGCGATGTGATCTGGTCGGAAGCCGGCGTCGAAGGTGCCCATCGTTTCGTCCAGCGCCTGTGGCGGCTGGTCGCCGAAGCGTCCGACGCGCTGAAGGCGAGCGAAGCGACGCCCGCGCCGAGCGGTTCGGCATTGGCGATCTCGCAGCTCGCCCACAAGACGCTGAAAGCCGTTCAAGCGGATTATGACAAGCTCGCCTTCAACAAGGCCGTGGCGCGGCTCTATGAGCTCGTCAATGCCCTTGCCAATCCTCTGACGCAGGTTGCGGCCGGAACGGCGGATCAAGCGACGACGGCTGCCGTCAAGGATGCCGTGTCGATCCTGATCAGCCTTGTTGCCCCGATGATGCCGCATCTGGCCGAGCAGTGCTGGCAGGAGATTGGCGGAACAGGCCTGGTCGCTCAGACCGCTTGGCCAGTCTACTCAGAAGCGCTGGTGGCCGAAAACGAAGTGACAATGCCTGTGCAAATCAACGGCAAGAAGCGCGCTGATTTGACAATTGCGCGCGATGCGGATCAGACTGCAATCGAGAGCGCCGTTCTGGCGCTTGAGCCCGTCAAGACCGCATTGAACGGACAAAGCCCTAAGAAGATCATCGTCGTGCCGCAGAGGATCGTGAATGTCGTTGTCTGAAAAAGCTCAAAGATACGCGCAGATTCTGGCTTTCGGCACGCTCGCGGTTCTCGCCGGCTGCCAGGTCAAGCCACTTTATTCGGACGGGCCTCAGGGAAAGCCTGCAAAGGCGCTCGCCTCGATCGAGATTTCCGAGGCTGATGACCGTGTCGAGCAGGAAGTACGCAATGCGTTGATCTTCTTGACATCTGGCGGCGCTGGCGAACCGAAGAACGCGCAATACAAGCTGGCTCTGAACGTCACAAGCGAGATTCAGGGCGTTCTGTACGATCAGAATACCACTGACGACGATACCGACACGGCCAGTGCCGCGCGCATTGTGGTCATGGCCGACTATAACTTGACGCGCGCCGATACGGGTGAAACCGTTCGCTCCGGCAATCGCAGTGCTGTTTCGCTGGTCGATTTTCCCGGCCAGGAGTTTTCCAAGGTTCGCGCCAGACGCGATGGCGAAAAACGGGCTGCCAGGGAACTTGCCGAGATCATCCGAGCCGATCTTGCAGCGGCGCTCGGCCGCTGAACGATCAGCGGCTTAAGGTGGCGGTATGACCGAGATCAAATCGCACGAATTCGATCAGTTCCTGCAGCGCCCGCTGCGGGACAATCGTATCTATCTGATCTACGGCCCGGACCGCGGCCTGGTTTCCGAACGCGCGGCGCAAATCGCCGGCAAAAGCGGCGTCGCGCTGGACGATCCATTTTCGTTGATCCGGCTGGATGGCACGGATCTCCAGCAGAGCCCGGGACGGCTGCTGGACGAAGTCAATACGATCGGTCTGTTCGGCGGCGAAAAACTGGTTTGGATCCGCGCGGCGGGAACCGAGAAAACACTCGTCGATAGCCTCACCCTGCTATCAAAGCAGCCTCCGGAGGCGAGCTATGTCATCATCGAGGCAGGGGATCTCAAAAAAGGCACTGGCCTCCGCAAGACCGGGGAAACCAGCCGGTCGGTGATATCGATTGCCTGCTACAGCGACGACGCCCGGGCGCTGAATGCACTTATCGACCAAGAGCTTGGGCTGGAAGGCCTGCGTATATCCCCGGCAGCGCGGGAGCGGCTCAATGAAGCGCTTGGTGGCGACCGGATCGCCTCGCGCAACGAAATCCGCAAACTGGCGCTCTATTGCCGTGGTATGAGTTCGATCGAAGAAGAGCATGTCATGGAAATCGTCGGCGACGCCAGCGCCGTTTCGGTGGACGACGCGATCGATGCTGTTCTCAAGGGCGATGCCGACAGTCTTCAGCACGCCATCCGCAAGATCGTCGCGTCAAAGACCGCTATCTTCCTTGTGCTTCAGGCCTGCCTGAAGCAGTTTCAGCTGCTCGACCTGATGCGGGCTGAGATGGACGAGAAACGGCAGCAACCCAGCCAGGTCGTGGCGACGCTCGGCCGCCATCTGCATTTCCGCCGCAAGCCCTTGATCGAAGCTGCGTTGAAGACATGGACGCTCACGGCGATCCGGCGCGAACTTGGGCGCCTGCAAGCGGCCATTCTGCAAAGCCGCACGCGGCAGAGCCTTGAAGACAGCATCGCCATGCAGACCTTGCTGGCGATTACCTTGCAATCAGCGCGCAGATAGAATTTATCTATCTGACATAATTATATTTTTCTATTTGTTTCGGATCCGAATCGGATTAGCGCCGTTCGAGCAGGCGGCAGATTTCTTCGAGCTGATCGAGCGTCTTGTAGGAAATCCGCAGCTGTCCGCCCGACGCCTTGTGATTGACGGTGACGTCGAGCCCCAGGCTATCGGAGAGGGTGCGCTCCAGCGCCAGTGTATCGGCGTCCTTTTCCTCCTTGGGGGAGGGCTTGCCATAGTTTGGATCGTTCTGGGCGCGAATATCGTTCTGGGCCAGCCGCTCGGTATCGCGCACCGAAAGCCCCTTGGCGATAATAGAGCGGGCCAGCGTGACGGGATCTGAGGTCGGGATCAACGCACGTGCATGACCGGCCGACAGGGTTCCCGACGACAGCATGTCCCGGACGGGCTCCGGCAGCTTCAGCAGCCGCAGACTATTGGCCACATGGCTGCGGCTCTTGCCGATGATTTCGCCGAGATCGTTCTGCGTATAGCCGTGTTCTGCAATCAGCTGATCGTAACCGAGCGCTTCTTCCAGCGGATTGAGGTCGGAACGCTGAACGTTTTCGACGATCGCGATTTCCAGGGCCGTACGGTCGTCGACATCGCGGACGATGACGGGGATATCGGTAAAGCCCGCCAACTGGGCGGCACGCCAGCGGCGCTCGCCGGCGATGATTTCATAGCGTTGATCGGCGATCGTGCGAACGACGACGGGCTGGACGATGCCATGCTGGCGGATAGAGCTTGCCAGATCCTGCAATTCGGCTTCGTCGAAGGTCCGGCGGGGATTGCGCGGGTTGCGGGCGACAAACTCGATCGGAATGCGCCGGTCGGCATTGACAGGCGCTACAGGGCTGCTCGCCTGGAGGGGCTGATCCATCTCGCCGATCAACGCCGCCAAACCGCGTCCCAGTCTTCTTCTCGAATTGTCGTCATTCATCGTTGGTACTCACAGTTATCGTTACGATGTCGAATCGATTGCCGCTCAGGCCGCCTTCCGCAGCCGTTCGCGCTGAATCACTTCGGATGCCAGCTGAAGGTAGGCTTGGCTACCGGCGCATTTCAGGTCATACAGAATGGCGGGCTTGCCATAGGAAGGTGCCTCCGAAACCCGGACATTGCGGGGGATCAAGGTATGATAGACCTTCTCACCCAAATGAGTCCGTACGTCGTTGACCACCTGTTGCGCCAAATTGTTGCGCGAATCGAACATGGTCAGAACGATGCCCTGAATATCCAAGGTCGGATTGACCGAACGGCGGACCTGATCAACGGTCTCCAGCAGCTGGCTCAACCCTTCCAGGGCAAAGAACTCGCATTGCAGCGGCACGAGGACCGAATGCGCTGCGGCCATTGCGTTCATGGTCAAGAGATTGAAGGATGGCGGGCAATCGACAAGCACGTAGGAATAGGCGAGCGCCTCGGGCGAGGCCAACGCCTTGCGCAGCCGGAATACCCGGTCGCTTGCGGCTGAAATTTCCATCTCGACGCCGAGCAGATCCATGGTCGATGGAATGATGGAGAGATTGGGAACAACCGTATCCTGGACGATTTCCGATATATTGTGCGAGCCGATCATCAACTCGTAGGAGGACAGTTTGCGATCACGGCGCTGGATGCCAAGGCCGGTGCTCGCATTGCCCTGCGGATCCAGATCGACGATCAGGACGTTTTCACCGATGGCAGCCAAAGCGGTTGCAAGGTTGATAGCCGTCGTGGTTTTTCCGACGCCGCCCTTTTGATTGGCAATGGTGATGATTCTGTTCTTTTCGCTTCTCATGCCGCATTCCGCCGTTATTGAATTTTCCGCGAAAGATTTGCGATTTCGAGAACCACAGAGTCCGGCTCAACGACGCTTGCATGTTTTAACAGATCAAACTGAAACCGACTAACGGCTTTGTCCACTTCCTGCTGATAATCCCGGCCTTTATGGAAAAATGCCTGTGCTTTGTTGCCTGACGTCATCCAAGGCGCACAATAATCAAGAAGTTGGCTCAAATCGGCAAGCGCTCGGGCGGAGATCGCATCACATTGGGGAATGACACTGACCGCATCCTCGATTCGAATCGGGTGGACGGAGCCACGCGCGCCGGTTTCGCTCAGCGCAACACGCAAAAACGCGGCTTTTTTATTGTTGCTTTCGATCAGATGTACCCATCCATCAGCAAGTTCCGCTAGAAGGATGGCGGTTATGATTCCTGGGAAGCCGCCGCCGCTGCCGAGATCGACCCATCGTTTGGGACCGGGTGACAGCTGAAAAATTTGAACACTGTCGGCGATATGGCGTTGCCATAAATCCGAGAGTGTGGAGGGCGCTACGAGGTTGATCGACTTTGCCCATTTCTGGAAAAGGGCGGCAAAATGTTCGAACCTCTCTGACGTTTCACGTGAAACACGCAATCCGTTCAGCTCACGGGTAGGACTCGCAATCATTGAATCGCCTGCTTAAGATGCTCTGTCTGGCTGTGATTTCCCTTGCGCATATGCGCGAGGATCAGGGATATTGCGGACGGTGTGATTCCGTCTACCTTCATGGCTTGCGCCAGATTGCGCGGTTTGGCAACGCGCAGTTTATGCTTCAGCTCATTTGAAAGCCCAGACAAGACCTGAAAGTCGAAATCCTCCGGAATGACCCTGCTTTCCTCGCTGCGCACGCTGGCAATGTCCGAAGCCTGGCGGTCCATATAAACAGCATAGGTGGCATCGATCTCAAGCGCCTCCGCCAGCTTGCTGTCAATGCCTTCCAATTCCGGCCAAACAAGGCTGAGCGACTGTATGGAATGGTCGGCATAGGAGAGAAGCTCGAACGCTGACCGGCGCTGACCATCGAGGTTCAGTTTCAAACCATGGCTCCGGCCTTCCGTCGGCGTGACCGTCAGCGCCTTCAACAGTTGCCTCTTAGTGTCGATATCATCAACCCATGCGGTGAACTTTGCAGTTCTCTCAGCTGAAACGCACCCAAGTGCCATGGCTTCTGGGGTCAACCGGACATCGGCATTGTCTGCCCGCAGTGATAGCCGGTACTCGGCACGCGATGTAAACATCCTGTAGGGTTCTGCCACGCCACGCGAGGTAAGATCATCGATCATCACCCCGATATAGGAATTGGTGCGGCTAAACACATGCGGTGTATTGCCCGCGCAGAGGAGGGCTGCATTCAGGCCGGCCACCAACCCCTGCGCGCCGGCTTCCTCATAACCTGTCGTGCCATTAATCTGACCCGCCAGAAACAGGCCGGGGATCTTGCGGACTTCCAAGGACAGGGACAATTCGCGTGGATCGACATGATCATATTCGATGGCATATCCCGGCTGAAGGATGGTGACGTTTTCCAGTCCTGGAATTGTTTGAATGAAGGCCTGCTGAACGTCCTCCGGCAGCGAGGTCGAAATACCGTTGGGATAAACCGTGTCGTCATCCAAGCCTTCAAGCTCCAGAAAGATCTGATGGCCGTCGCGTTCGCCGAACTTGACAATCTTGTCTTCGATCGAAGGGCAGTATCGCGGGCCAACGCCTTCGATCTGCCCGGAATACATGGCCGATTTCATGAGATTGTCGGAGATGATCTTATGCGTCGCTTCCGTCGTGCGCGTCACGCCGCATTCAATCTGCCGATTGGCGATGGTGTCGGTCATGAAAGAGAAGGGAACCGGGTCTTCATCAGCACCCTGACGGCCGACCGATTGCCAATCGATGGTCTTGCCATCAAGGCGTGCCGGGGTACCGGTCTTCAATCTGCCAAGCGACAAGCCAAACCGTTCGAGCGTTCCCGATAATCCGAGCGACGGATTTTCCCCAACCCTACCAGCGGGGATTTTGAGGTTACCGATATGGATAAGCCCGCGCAAAAAGGTCCCGGTCGTCAGCACCGCAGCGCCGCAGGAGATCGCCCGGCCATCTGCGAGGATGATACCACTGACGCGACCACCCTGCAGCTTGAGATCAAACGCATCCCCCTCAATGACATCGAGGTTGTCGATCGCCTGGATTTCCAATTGCACCGCCGCGCGATAGAGCTTGCGGTCTGCCTGGGTGCGGGGGCCACGCACGGCCGGACCTTTCCGGCGATTCAATAGGCGAAACTGAATTCCCGCCGCGTCAGCGACGCGACCCATCAGGCCATCCATCGCATCGATCTCGCGCACGAGATGGCCCTTTCCCAAACCACCAATGGCTGGATTGCAAGACATGACGCCAATTGAATCGCGCTTATGCGTTACCAAGGCCGTTTTGGCGCCCATGCGCGCGGAGGCACTGGCCGCCTCGCACCCTGCATGGCCACCGCCAATGACAATGACATCGTAATCGAACATTTTAAACCGTCTCCATCACGGTGTTACGGATGCGAATCGTTTCACGTGAAACATGACGCAGGACTCGCAAGCGTTGTATTCGAATTTGCATCTCATTTGCCGATGCAAAATTCCGAAAAGATCACGCCTAGCAAATCCTCGACATCAACCCGGCCGGTAATGCGTCCAAGGGCATCGCCCGCCTGCCGCAAATATTCGGCCTGAATATCAAGTCCACGATTTGATTGCGCCAAACTCATCTCGATCGCTGCGCGTGTTTGTTGCAGGCAACTTACATGCCGCTTGCGTGTCGGTAGAGACAACGCATTTTGACCGGACAGATCCGGCAGGTGATCCACGAGCACGTCCAGAAGGCGATCGATACCAGCGCCGGTCTCCGTTGACACCAACACGTCAACGCTGGCCTTATCCCATAAAAGCGGCGACCGATCAATCTTGGTACCGACCCGAATAACCGGCTTTTCCGGCTGGGATGTCCCAAGTTCAACGAAACCTTCCGGCGTATCCGAAAGCAAGAGGATGATGTCGGCCTGATCGATTGTAAGATAGGCGCGGCGTATCCCTTCCTGCTCGACCTTGTCATCTGTTTCCCGCAAGCCCGCCGTATCGAACAATTGAACGCGGAATCCGGCTAAGGATAAGTCGACCGACAGAATGTCACGTGTCGTTCCGGCGATATCGGTAACGATGGCAATATCGCGGCGTGCCAGATGGTTGAGCAGGCTGGACTTCCCAGCATTGGGCTCGCCGGCAATGACGATCTTTAAGCCGTCACGGATGATCTCGGCAATGCCGGCGCCATCAAGATGTTCCGAGATTTCGCCCTTCAACGTCCGCATATCCGCCCAGATCTTCTCGGCGACGGAGCCTGGAACATCGTCTTCGTCGGCAAAGTCCAGTTCCGCCTCGATCATCGCCCGTGCGTGGGTCAGCCGGCGCGCCCATCCTTCGTAGATCTTTGATAGATGCCCGCTGGAATGTTCCTGCGCCAGCCGCCGCTGCATCTCGGTTTCTGCAGAAATCAAATCCGCCAGACCTTCGATCTCGACAAGATCCAGTTTACCATTATGAAAGGCACGCCTTGAAAACTCGCCGGCTTCGGCATGTCTCAAACCTGGAATGTCCCCAAGTTCGGCAAGGATGGCGTTGACCACGGCACGGCCGCCGTGAACCTGCAGTTCGGCGCAGTCTTCTCCTGTAAACGACGCGGGAGCCTTGAAATAGAGAATGAGGCCCTGATCCAAGACATCACCGTTTCGATTGCGAATCGATCGCAAAACAGCCTGTCGCGGCGAGGGCACACAAGCACATAGTTCCCTCAGCACCTCTGACGTATGAGGCCCGCTGACGCGAATAACCGCCACGCCGGCCGGCAAGGCGCCGGAAGACAGTGCATAGATCGTGTCGGACATTGGCTGTTGCGGTTGGTTCACCGTTCAGTCCTTGATTGCCTATTTTAATTCATAGAGTCAGAATCCGGAGAAGGAATCCGGCTAGATAATTTCCGTCAGAAACGCAAAAGCCCAGGATAGACCTGGGCTCCGCGCAACATTGTGACGATCGATCAGGTGTTCATCGAATCGAAGAAATCGCCATTGGTCTTGGTCTGCTTCAGCTTGTCGATCAGGAACTCGATCGCATCGGTCGTTCCCATCGGGGCAAGGATACGGCGCAGAACGAAGATTTTCTGCAGATCCTGGCGCGGTACCAACAGGTCTTCCTTACGGGTGCCGGACTTGAGGATATCCATCGACGGGAAGATGCGCTTGTCGGCGACCTTGCGGTCGAGCACGATTTCGGAGTTACCGGTACCCTTGAATTCTTCGAAGATGACTTCGTCCATGCGGCTGCCAGTATCGATCAGGGCTGTCGCGATTATCGTCAGCGAACCGCCCTCTTCGATATTGCGGGCGGCACCGAAGAAGCGCTTCGGGCGCTGCAGGGCATTGGCATCGACACCACCGGTCAAGACCTTGCCCGATGACGGAACAACGGTGTTGTAGGCGCGGCCAAGGCGAGTGATCGAATCGAGCAGGATAACGACGTCGCGGCCGTGTTCGACCAGGCGCTTGGCCTTTTCGATGACCATTTCGGCGACCTGAACGTGACGCGTTGCCGGCTCGTCGAAGGTCGAGGAAACCACTTCGCCTTTCACCGAGCGCTGCATGTCGGTGACTTCTTCCGGCCGCTCGTCGATCAGCAGCACGATCAGATAGCATTCCGGATGATTGGCGGTAATCGAATGGGCGATGTTCTGCAGGAGAACAGTCTTACCGGTACGCGGCGGGGCAACGATCAGGCCGCGCTGCCCCTTGCCGAGTGGCGCGATAAGGTCGATGACGCGAGCCGACAGGTCCTTGGAGGTCGGAACCTCGAGTTCCATCTTGAAGCGCTCGTTTGGATAGAGCGGCGTCAGATTGTCGAAATGGACCTTGTGACGGATCTTTTCGGGATCTTCGAAATTGATCGTGTTGACCTTGAGAAGCGCGAAATACCGTTCGCCTTCCTTCGGACCACGGATCGGGCCTTCGACCGTATCGCCGGTCTTCAGCGAGAAACGGCGGATCTGCGAGGGGGAAATATAGATGTCGTCCGGGCCCGGCAGGTAGTTGGCATTTGCCGAGCGCAGGAAGCCGAAGCCATCCTGCAGCACTTCGACGACGCCTTCGCCGATGATCTCGACGTCCTGGCTTGCCAGCATTTTCAGGATCGCAAACATCAGTTCCTGCTTGCGCATGACACTGGCGTTTTCGACCTCGACCGATTCGGCAAATGCCAGCAGGTCGGTAGCGGATTTGTTTTTGAGTTCTTGTAGCTTCATTTCAGCCATGAAGGGGACCACACTTGGAAATCGGAAAGGAAAGTCGGCGTGCTTGATGTAAGGGGAGCTGCAGCGGAAGGGGCAGGCTCGTAACGTTTACACATGCCACGAAAGAGGAGATGGCGGGAAAATAGCGACTCACTCGTTGCGCCGCAAGGGGGCAACGGAAATTACCGGAAGTTTCCTTCTTCAACGCTCAAAGCTCAAAAAGGTTTCACTACCGCCATGATGACGATGAGGATCATCAAAAGCGTCGGAGCTTCGTTCATCAGCCGCCAGTACCGGGCGCTACGGGTGTTTTCATCCCGCGCAAAAGCTCTGACCGCACGGCTGAACATCATGTGGACGCCGGTCAACAGAACGACAAGCAGAAGCTTGGCGTGCAGCCACCCGCCCTGAAAACCGTAAACGCTCCAGGCGAGATAGAGCCCGAGCACCCAGGTGATCATCATCGCCGGGTTCATGATCACCTTCAAAAGCCGCTGCTCCATCATCTTGAAGGTTTCGGACTGTTCGGAACCCGGCGCTGCATCGGTGTGGTAAATGAACAATCGCGGCATGTAGAGCAGGGCGGCCATCCAGGACATCACCGCAATGATGTGCAGCGCCTTGATCCAAAGATAGAGATTATCCGGCTGCCAGACGAACAGCCCGGCAAGCAGCGCGACGAACAGGCCGATCGCGATGAACGCGCGGGCGCGCGCTTTTTTTCCGGGCCGGATATCCGTCTGGCGCTCGTTCATTGGCCCGTCCCGCGAACACGGGCGACCAGTTGTGTGACGTGGTCTGGATTGGCCTGTGGCGTAATACCGTGACCCAGATTGAAGATCAGCGGGCCATTTCCGAGCTTCTGCAGGATTGCGTCAATGCCATCATCCAGCGACTTTCCGCCCGCCACGACGCGCATCGGATCGAGATTACCTTGAACCGGGCCATCCTTCTGGAGATCTGCAGCAAAAGACAAGGGCACCGACCAGTCAAGGCCGATCGCATCTGCACTGGTTGCCTGCCGGTAATCCTTCAAGAGAATTCCGGCGCCCTTGGCAAAGGCGATGATTTTCGCGTCCGGCCGGCGGGCACGAACACTGTCGATGATCCGGCGCACCGGATTGACGGCGTAGCGGCGGAATTCCTCTTCGCCCAAAACACCCGCCCAGGAATCGAAGATCTGCACCGCATCGGCGCCAGCATCGATCTGCTCGACCAGATAGTCTGCAGAGACCTCAGCAAGCACCGCCAGCAGCCGATCGAACGCTTCGGGGTGCTGGTAGGCGAAAAGCCGCGCCGGGGCTTGGTCAGGCGTTCCGTGCCCGGCAATCATGTAGGTGGCGACCGTCCAGGGGGCGCCGCAGAAGCCGAGCAGTGTCGTCTCTTCCGGCAGTTCCCGTCGCAACCGTCGAACCGTTTCCATGACCGGCTGCAAATGGGCAGAGACAGGCCGAACGTCGAGCTTGTCGATTTCCGAAACGTCGATCGGATCCATCCTTGGTCCACGCCCTTCTTCAAAGCGGACATTGCGCTTCAGGGCATCGGGAATCACCAGGATATCGGAAAACAGGATGGCTGCATCGAACCCATATCGCCGGATCGGCTGCAGGGTCACTTCCACAGCCATATCGGGCGAATAACAGAGATCGAGAAAGCTGCCGGCCTTGGCTCGGGTCTGCCTATATTCGGGAAGATACCGGCCTGCCTGCCGCATCAGCCAGATTGGGGGAGGTGACAGCGTTTCACCCTTCAACACCTGTAGCACCTTTCGGCTTTGCGCAGTCACCGGACACGTTCTCCCACTATAAAAGATATCTATATCTAAGGATTCTATTTCTTAGAGTCTGTGACTATCGAGGATTAAACGCCATCCGACTCTTTTCCACATGCTGGCCCGTTCAATAGAATCACTTGGCCGATTTTGCCATGCGACAGATAGGAGCGGGGAAGATTTCAAAAAACCATGAAGAGTCAGAAGCTTCGTCCTTCATCAAAGGTCCTGGGACGGATGTGGACAGCTTGTGGATAACGTCAAGGCTTCCAAGGGTGATGAGTCTTCTCCACATGCGCCGGCAATTCCGCTCCCCGGAATCCAGATTGTGCATAACCGGCAGGTTTTCCCCTTGCCTTCGAACCCCGCCGGTCCTTAGCTGTCGCTGTCCCGGTTTATCAACAGCCCTCGGAGAATAGCGTGGAGAACCAGAAAAACTATTTCCACCTGCATCTGATCTCCGATTCGACCGGCGAAACGCTGATCGCGGCGGGCAGGGCGGCGGCATCGCAATTCCAGTCGGCGCATGCGCTCGAGCACGTCTATCCGCTGATCCGCAATCGCAAGCAGCTGATGCAGGTGATGGAAGCGGTCGATGGTGCGCCGGGGATCGTTCTCTATACGATCGTTGATCGTGAGCTTGCCGACATCATCAATGTAACCTGCAAGGAAATGGGGCTGCCTTGCGTCTCGGTGCTGGAGCCGATCATTGATCTCTTCCAGTCCTATCTCGGCGCCACATCGCGGCGGCGCTCGGGCGCGCAACATGTGATGGATGCCGATTATTTCGCCCGTATCGACGCGCTGAATTTTACGATGGACCATGACGACGGCCAATTGCCGGCGGATTTCAACGATGCGGATGTCGTGCTGATCGGTATCAGCCGTACATCGAAAACGCCGACCAGCATCTATCTTGCCAATCGCGGCATCAAAACAGCCAACATCCCGATCGTTCCGGGCGTCGCCCTGCCGGACCGGTTGATGGAAGCGACCAAGCCGTTGGTGGTCGGTTTGATCGCCACGGCGGACCGGATTTCGCAGGTTCGCCAGAATCGCATTCTGGGCACGGCGACCCATAGTTATCACGCAGAGGACTATGTCGATCGCGCCTCCATTACCGAAGAGCTGAAATATGCGCGGTCGATCTGCGCACGCAACAACTGGCCGATGATCGACGTGACGCGCCGCTCGATCGAGGAAACCGCCGCAGCAATCGTTGCCCTCCGCCCCCGGCTGCGTTAGAGCGAATCCAACCAACTAGGATGGACGACAATGGCAGGTTTACTGGTCCTCGCGTCGGCGAGCCCGTTCCGGCGCATGCTTCTGGAAAATGCCGGTATCGCTTTTCAGGCAAAAGCAGCTGATATTGACGAGCGGGCGATCGAAGCTGAGGTCGAGCGGCAGGGATCGTCACCGGAAGAGGTCGCGTTGATCCTGGCCGAAGCCAAGGCCCGCAATGTCGGGCAGGCTTTCCCCGGCAGCATTATCATCGGCTCGGACCAGACGATGTCGCTGGGTGCGCGGGTCTATCACAAGCCGCGCGACATGAACGAGGCGCGGGATCATCTGTTGTCGCTGTCCGGTCAGGTTCACCAGTTGAACAGCGGCATCGTGTTGACGCGCGGCAATGACATTCTTTGGAGACATGTGTTTTCGGCCCGGATGTCGGTGCGGGTTTTGCGTCCCGACTTTATCGACGCGCATCTCGCACGCGTCGGAACGAAGGCTTTGTCCAGCGTCGGCGCCTATCAGTTGGAAGGCGAGGGCATCCAGCTTTTCGATAAAATCGATGGCGACTATTTCACCATTCTCGGGCTGCCCATGCTGCCGCTCCTCGCAAAACTCAGGGATCTACGGGTGATCGATGCGTGATTCACGTGAAACATTTGTTAACCACGCCTTCGTCACGGGCTATCCGGTCAAGCATTCGCGCTCGCCGCTGATCCATGGATATTGGCTGAAACAGCTTGGATTGCCGGGAACCTACATGGCTTACGCTGTGCCGCCGGAAGAGTTTCCTGATTTCATGACCTCCTTGAGGGAGGGCCAATCTGGCTTCGTTGGTGGGAATGTTACAATTCCTCACAAAGAGTGGGCTTTCGCCCTTTCCGACCGGCCGGATCAATTAAGCACCGAGCTTGGCGCTTCCAACACGTTATGGGTCGAGGATGGTCTGATCCATGCGACCAACACCGATGGTCATGGCTTCACCGCCAATCTCGATGAACGCGCACCGGGCTGGGATGACTGTCGAACCGCCGTCATTCTCGGCGCCGGCGGCGCCAGCCGCGCGGTAATCCAGGCCGTTCGCGACCGCGGCGTCAAGACGATCCATGTCGTTAACCGCACGACCACACGCGCGCAAGAACTGGCCGACCGGTTCGGCCCGGCGGTTCATGCACAGCCGCTGGAGGCACTCTCCGAGGTGATGGCTGGGGCCGGCCTGTTCATCAACACCACGTCGCTTGGCATGGATGGGGCGGAAGTGCCGCAGATCGACTTCACCGTCATGGCTGTGCAAAGCATCGTGACCGACATTGTTTATGTTCCCTTGAAAACGCCGATCCTCGCACAGGCAGAAGCGCAGGGTTTTGTCACGGTCGATGGGCTCGGCATGCTGTTGCACCAAGCGGCACCCGGGTTCAAAAAATGGTTCGGCAAGCGGCCGACGGTCGATGCAGCGCTAAGACAGATCATCATCGACAACATGGCGAGCCACGCATGATCATCCTCGGGCTCACCGGATCGATCGGCATGGGCAAGTCGACCACGGCAGCGATGTTTTCGGATATCGGCGTGCCGGTAAACGATGCCGATGCTGTTGTGCATGCGCTTTATCAGGACGAAGCCGTGGCGCCGATCGAAGCGGCATTTCCCGGAACGGCGACGAGGGGTAGCGTTGACCGCACGGAGCTTACCCGCCAGCTCGCCAAAGATCCGTCCCTGTTCAAGGTGCTGGAAGCGATCGTCCATCCGCTGGTGCGCGAAAAGGAGCGGACGTTTCTCGATCATCATCGCGCCGCTGGCGCCCCCCTCGTCGTGCTCGATATCCCGCTTCTGTTCGAGACAAAGGGAGAAAACCGCGTCGATGCGATTGCGGTCGTTACCTGCGATCCGGAGATCCAAAGGCAGCGGGTGCTGAAAAGACCGGGGATGACGGAGGAAAAATTCGCTCTCATCCTGTCGCGTCAGGTCCCCGACCAGGAAAAACGTGCGAAAGCGGATTACATCATCGATACGGGCCAAGGACTTGATTCGGCCCGCGACCAGGTGGCGGCGATCGTCCAGCGGCTGACAAGCCAGAAGAGGCCATGATGCGCGAAATCATTTTCGATACGGAAACGACAGGCCTCGACAACAAACTCGACCGGGTCATCGAAATCGGCGGCATCGAGCTCGACAATCATTTCCCTACCGGCCGCACCTTCCATGTCTATATCAATCCGGGCGACCGCAAGGTGCATCCGGAGGCGCTGGCTATCCATGGAATCTCGGACGAATCGCTGAAGGACAAGCCTAACTTTGCCGGCATCGTTGATGAGCTGCTAGAATTTTTCGCCGACGCGCGCTGGGTGGCGCATAACGCCACCTTTGACATGGGTTTCATGAACGCCGAATTTGCCCGGCTCGGTTTGCCGGCAATCACCAATGATGTTGTCACCGACACGTTGGCGCTGGCGCGCCGCAAACATCCGATGGGGCCGAACTCGCTCGATGCGCTGTGCCGCCGCTATGGGGTGGACAACTCGCACCGCACGAAGCACGGGGCTCTGCTCGATTCCGAACTTCTGGCGGAAGTCTATATCGAGCTGATCGGCGGCCGGCAGACGACGTTCGGCCTGCACTCCAGCGATAATCGCGGCCAGGCGTCAGATATGGATGATGTCATCGTGATCGCCGGCCAAAGGCCGCATCCGCTTGGGTCTCGCCTGACTGGCGGCGAAGCGGAAGCCCATGCAGCGCTTGTTGCCCAGATGGGCACAAAAGCCATCTGGGCCAAATACGAAGCCGCCAAATAAAAATGCCCGGTCGAGAACCGGGCATTGAAATATTCACGTTCAGGAAAAGCCGGATCAGTTCGCGGTCGTCGAAACCTGCGAACGAACCTTTTCCTCAGCCATGCGCTGGGTGAACATCTGGGCAAAATCAATCGGGTCGATCATCAGCGGCGGGAAGCCGCCGTTGCGCGTCGCGTCGGAAACGATCTGCCGGGCGAACGGGAACAGCAGGCGCGGGCACTCGATGAAGAGCAGCGGCAGCATGTGTTCCTGCGGGAAACCGGTTACCCGGAAGACGCCGCCATAGGACAGCTCGACATTGAACAGCATCTTGTCGCCGTCCTTGGCTTCTGCATTCAGCGTCAGGATGACGTCGAATTCCGCATCCGACAAAGGATTGGCGTTGACGTTGACATTGATGTTGATCGCCGGAGCCTTGTCGCGCGCCTGGAGCGAACGTGGAGCGCCCGGGTTTTCAAACGAGAGGTCCTTGATGTACTGGGCCAGTATGTTCAGGGACGGGCTCTCGGTAGCGCCGTTTGTCGGGGATGCGGTATCGGTCATAAGGCCATTTCCTTCGGACATGAAATTCGGTGAGGCATCTAGCATTTCGTACCCGGGCTTACAACCCGGTGCGGCCGTTCACTTGAGGCGATCACGTTCGTTCGGGTCGGTGCGGCCCCGGCCATCGCTGCGCGAAAATTCGTCGTCGTCGAGGTCGATCACGCGGGGGTCTGCGCGGCGACCGGCGTCACGGTCCGGTTCCTGACCGCGCGAAAAGCCACGTCCGCCAGCCCCCATGCCGGTCGTGACAATCGTCAGGCGATTCTTGACGAAGGACCAGCCGAGGTCCCGGACAGCCGGTATAAAGAGTAGCAGCCCGATGATGTCGCTGATGAAACCTGGAATGATCAGCAGGAGGCCGGTGATCACGATCATCACGCCATGCACCAGTTGCCGGCCCGGATCGGTGCCGGTTTGCGAAGCCTGCTGAATCTTTCTGAGAACGCCAAATCCCTGAACACGCAACAAAACCGCACCGGCGACGGCGCTGGCCACAACGAGAAGAAGTGTCATGCCGACACCGACTTCGCGGCCGACGACGATGAAGGCCGCGATCTCTGCGATCGGCATCAGCAGAAAAAGGATCGGGATGATCAGGGAGCGCATTATGATCTACTCAGGTGAAAGTGATGGAGCCGAACCGCACCGGCAATTGCAAAGAAGTGATATAGCCATTTGAATGATCGTGCCATGCAGACTATATGGGATGATCGCACGGCATATTAACAGCGGTTCTGGGTGGAAATGGGCTCTTTCGACTTCATCACATTGTTTTTCTTGGTCGCCGCGGTGATCATATTCCTTCAACTGCGCAGCGTCCTGGGCAAACGGACCGGCAACGAACGTCCGCCGGTCGATCCCTATTCGCCGCGCGAAGCAGCCGACGGGCCCGAGGCCTCCGGCAAAGTGGTGCAGTTGCCACGCCGCGACGGTGCGGGCGAAGAGATTTCCCGTTATGCGGCGGTCGATGCCTTTACCAAGGCAGGTACACCGCTGAACGATGCACTGCGCCGCATGTTCGATGCCGATCCGGCCTTCGATCCGAAGGAATTCGTCAATGGCGCCAAGATGGCATATGAGATGATCGTGATGGCTTTCGCCGATGGTGACCGCAAGACGCTCAAAGGCCTTTTGTCCCGCGACGTCTATGATGGTTTCGACGCAGCGATTTCCGAACGCGAAAGCAAGGGCGAAGTCGTCAAGTCCACCTTCGTCGGCATCGAAAAGGCCGACATGGTGCATGCCGAGATCAAGGACAGCGAAGCCAACATCACGCTACGCATCATCAGCCAGCTGATTTCGGCGACCTATGACAAGGCCGGGGCGATCGTCGATGGCGATGCCGAAGCAGTTTCCGAGGTCAACGACCTCTGGACCTTCTCGCGCGATACCCGTTCCCGCGATCCGAACTGGAAGCTGATCGCGACGGAGTCGGAAAACTGATCGGGGCATGAGGCACGGGACGAGCGGCGATGGATTTCGATTTGCAACGGGTCGATTTTTCCGACCTTCCCGGTTGGCAGACCGACGATCCATCCGCGCTTTTGCCAGCCTTTGAGCGCTGTCGTCGCCAGGTCACTGCGGTTAAGCCGCACAAGACCGCATCATTGGGCATTTCCACCGCCGACCTGATGCCGGCCTATGAAGCGGCGAAAGACACCCGGCCGCAGGATGCGGGCGAGGCCCGCGTCTTTTTCGAAGACCATTTCATTCCGTTCAAGATCGTCCGGCACGATGGCAAGCCTGGCTTTGTGACGGCTTTCTTCGAGCCCGAAGTTTTGGTCAGTGCGACACGGAACGAGACCTTTCGCTTCCCCTTCTATCGCCGCCCGGACGATCTCGTTGATATCGGCGACCACAACCGTCCTGACGGCATGAACCCGTATTTTGCCTTTGGGCAGCAGACGAATGGCACGATTTCCGAATATCCGGACCGCAGGGCGATCGAGCAGGGATATCTTGCCGGTCGCGGGCTGGAAATCGCCTATGCGAAATCGAAGACCGATGTATTCTTCGCTCATGTTCAAGGTGCGGCCCGCCTGGTCTATCCCGACGGGTCTATGAAGCGGGTGACGTATGCGGCCAAGACCGGCCATTACTTTTCCGCCACCGGTAAGCTCCTGATCGAACGCGGCAAGATCGAAGCGGCTGATGTCTCGATGCAGACAATCAAGCAATGGCTTGATGATCATCCGGACGAAGCGGATGAGGTGCTCTGGCACAATCGCTCCTTCATCTTTTTCCGGGAGGCCGAGGTTGATGATACCGGGCTTGGACCGGTAGCCGCCGCCAAAGTGGCGCTGGAGCCCGGCCGCTCGCTGGCCATCGACCGGCTCATCCACACGTTCGGCGTTCCCTTTTTCATCTCGAGTAACAGCCTGACGTCGATCGAGGGTGGCCGTCCCTTCCGTCGGTTGATGCTGGCGCTCGATACGGGGTCGGCCATCGTCGGTCCCGCGCGCGGCGATATCTTCACCGGCTCCGGTGATGAAGCCGGACAGCTGGCCGGCGCGGTGCGCAACGAGGCCGATTTCTTCATTTTCATCCCGAAGGCCGCGGCGGCAAGATACGGTCATGGCTAAGACAAAGAAGCTGACCAGCGAAGACCGCATCCTCTGGGGCAAGGTCGCCCGCACCACCCGCCCATTACCGGGACGCATGGATGAGCTTGCGGAGTTCGAAGAGCCCAGACCCGAGCCCAAACCCGAACCCTTGCCGGAAAAACTGCCGATGCCGGTGATCAAGGAAGGCAAGTCGCTTGCCGAAGCGTTTGGTTTTGCTGCACCGGAAGCGCCAAAGAAGATAGCAAGTGTGCATCATCCGCTTGAAAAACCGGTGAAGCGCAAGCTCGCCAAAGGCCATCTGGCAATCGAAGCGCGGATCGATCTGCATGGAATGATCCAGAGCGAGGCGCATGGTCTGCTGCTGCATTTCCTGATGCGGGCCTATGATCGTGGCCTGCGGCATGTGCTCGTCATTACCGGCAAGGGAACGTCGCTCGGCAGCGACGGGGCCCTCAAGCGGGCGGTGCCGATGTGGTTTTCGCTGCCGGAATTCCGCATGCTGATCTCGTCCTTTGAGCCTGCCGCGCGTAACCATGGTGGTGACGGCGCGCTTTATGTCCGCCTGTCGCGGCCAAGGGGTACCCCATGACCCCGTTCGGGGAAGCGGTGCACCGGCTGCGGCGCCAGAAGGGTGTCTCGCAAAAGCAGATGGCGGCGGCGATCGGGGTGTCGCCCGCCTATCTCTCGGCGCTTGAGCATGGCAAGCGCGGTGCGCCGAGCTTTGAATTCCTGCAAAGGGTCGCTGGTTATTTCAATGTGATCTGGGACGATGCCGACGAACTGTTCGGGATTGCGGCGATCTCCGACCCGAAAGTGGTTCTCGATACATCCGGCCTGCCGGCGGCACATACGGCGTTTGCCAACCGGCTTGCAGGCCGTATTCGCAGCTTATCCGCCGAAACCATCCGCATCCTTGAAGATGTTTTGGAAAAAGGCCGCTTTCCTGATAAGGAACTCTGATGATCCCCTGATTTCTGCCGCTTTCAGGCTGCACGGGATTTGGAACTATGGACAAAATCCCTATATTCGGGGAGCGCCATCGAGGGGTGATTCGCACGGAATCTCATCTCCGAAGACATGGCATCGAAACCTGGAAAGACTTATAGCCGAATGACCGATTTGCCTGAAACCGAAGCCGGCGCAAGCGCCGAATATGGTGCCGATTCCATCAAGGTTCTGAAGGGTCTCGATGCCGTCCGCAAGCGGCCGGGCATGTATATCGGCGATACCGACGACGGCTCAGGCTTGCATCACATGGTCTACGAAGTGGTGGACAATGCGATCGACGAGGCGCTGGCTGGTCATGCCGATATCGTCACGGTGACGCTGAATGCGGACGGCTCGGTGACGGTGACCGACAACGGCCGTGGCATCCCGACCGATATCCACACGGGTGAAGGCATTTCGGCGGCCGAAGTGATCATGACGCAGCTGCATGCCGGCGGTAAGTTCGACCAGAATTCCTACAAGGTTTCCGGCGGTCTGCACGGCGTCGGCGTATCGGTCGTCAACGCGCTTTCGGTCAAGCTGCAGCTGAAGATCAAGCGCCAGGGCAAGATCCACGAAATCAACTTCACCCACGGCGTTGCCGACGCACCCCTGAAGGTAATCGGCGACAGCAATGGCGAGACCGGCACGGAAGTCACCTTCCTGCCGAGCACCGATACCTTCACGATGATCGAGTTCGATTACGGAACGCTGGAGCACCGCCTGCGCGAGCTCGCCTTCCTGAATTCGGGTGTTCGCATTCTCCTGACCGACAAGCGGCATTCCGATATCCGCGAGACCGAGATGATGTATGACGGCGGTCTCGAGGCCTTCGTCGCCTATCTCGACCGGGCAAAGAAGCCGCTGGTCTCCAGGCCAGTCGCCATCCGCGGCGAAAAGGACGGCATCACCGTCGAAGTGGCGATGTGGTGGAACGACAGCTATCACGAGAATGTTCTCTGCTTCACCAACAACATACCGCAGCGTGATGGCGGTACGCATATGGCCGGCTTCCGTGGCGGCCTGACGCGCCAGATCATTTCCTATGGTGACAGCTCCGGCATCATGAAGAAGGAAAAGGTGACGCTGACCGGCGAAGATTGCCGCGAAGGCCTGACCGCCGTTCTCTCCGTCAAGGTACCCGATCCGAAATTCTCCTCGCAGACCAAGGACAAGCTTGTCTCCTCCGAGGTTCGCCCGGTCGTCGAAAGCCTCGTCAACGAAGCGCTCAGCACTTGGCTTGAAGAGCATCCCGGCGACGCGAAGATCCTGGTCGGCAAGGTGATCGAAGCCGCCGCTGCTCGCGAAGCCGCCAAGAAGGCCCGCGAACTGACCCGCCGCAAGGGTGCACTGGATATCTCCTCGCTGCCCGGCAAGCTTGCCGACTGCTCCGAGCGCGATCCGGCCAAGTCCGAACTCTTCCTGGTGGAAGGGGATTCCGCCGGCGGTTCGGCCAAGCAGGGCCGTTCACGTGAAAACCAGGCGATCCTGCCGCTGCGTGGCAAGATCCTCAATGTCGAGCGGGCCCGCTTCGACAAGATGCTGTCGAGCCAGGAAATCGGTACGCTGATCACGGCGCTGGGCACATCGATCGGCAAGGACGAGTTCAACCCGGACAAGCTGCGCTACCACAAGATCATCATCATGACCGACGCTGACGTCGACGGCGCCCATATTCGCACGCTGCTCTTGACGTTCTTCTTCCGGCAGATGCCGGAACTGATCGAGCGCGGGCACCTCTATATCGCCCAGCCGCCGCTCTACAAGGTGGCACGCGGCAAGTCGGCGCAGTATCTGAAGGATGAAAAGGCGCTGGAGGAATATCTGATCTCCACGGGTCTGGAAGACGCGGCCCTTGAGCTTGGCTCCGGCGAAGTCCGGGTCGGGCAGGATTTGCGCGAAGTCATCGTTGATGCGCTGCGGTTGCGGACATTGGTCGAATCCCTGCATTCGCGCTACAGCCGCTCCGTCGTCGAGCAGGCGGCGATTGCCGGCGCTCTCAATCCGGAACTGAACAACAACCAGGCGCAGTCGGAAGCGACCGCTGCCGAAGTGGCCAAGCGGCTGGACCTGATCGCTGAAGAAACCGAGCGCGGCTGGGTCGTGGCGGTCGCCAGCGATGGCGGCCTGAAGTTCGAGCGCATGGTGCGCGGCGTCAAGGAAGTCGCCTCGCTGGACATGGCGCTGATCGGCTCGCAGGACGCACGCCATATCGATCTGATGACCCCGCGCCTCAAGGAAATCTATGCCGTTCCGCCGCTGTTGAAGCGCAAGGACGGTGCAATCGAAATCAGCGGGCCGCGCGCGCTTCTCGACGCGATCTTCGCCAGCGGCCGCAAGGGCCTGTCGATGCAGCGCTACAAGGGTCTTGGCGAAATGAATGCCGAGCAGCTTTGGGAAACGACGCTCGATCCGAACGTCCGCTCGCTGCTCCAGGTCCGCGTGCCGGATGCCACCGATGCCGATGGCCTGTTCTCGCGCCTGATGGGCGATGAAGTTGAACCACGCCGCGATTTCATTCAGGAAAACGCCCTGAACGTCGCCAATCTCGACATCTGATCGGCCGCTGCCGCGTTAGAGTCAGCACATTTCGTATCCATCAAAACCACGCCTTCCGTCTGGAAGGCGTGGTTTTCTTTTTGGTTTAGTCAGCGATGAAAGTGCCGTTGAAGGCAACTTCCGAAAGCGGACGCCGTGGGCTCGGTGTTTCGCGCGCCTGCAGGTATTCCGGCAGTTGCGTCTTGTCGCCCAGGCGGCCGATAGCGGTGGCGGCTTCGACGCGGTAACCTTCGGGAATGCCGAGGATTTCAATCGCCTTGTCGAAATGCAGGCCGGTCATGCCATGTGCCTGGAAGCCGAGCAGCTGTGCCTGATGGGCGATCGAGCTCCAAGCGGCGCCCGTGTCGAAGCTATGGCTGTAGGATGACGTTTCTTCGGTTGCGCCCGGCGCAGCGAAGTGGGTCTTCGAAACCAGGATGACCAGTGCCGATGCCGAATTTGCCCAACCCTGGTTGAATTCGTTGAGGATCGGGAAGATCTTGTCCCACTGTTCGGTCCCGCGCAAGGCATAGACGAAGCGCCACGGCTGCGAGTTATAGGCGGAAGGCGCCCAGCGCCCAGCTTCCAGAATGGTCAGCAGTTCGGTTTCGGAAATGGTGTCGCCGGTAAAGGCGCGCGGCGACCAACGGTTGAGGAAGCTCGGCTCGATCGGATAATCTGCTTGGCGGTAGTTGCTGGCGGTTGTCATGGTTTGTTCCTGTCTTGGGAGGTCGGAATTTTTTTCAGCGGACGCAGTCCGCATATGGCGATTGTATCGGCGAGAATAGACTCCGGTTTAGAGATGGACTGTTTCCAATTTGACGACAACCGCCAGGTGAGCCGGTGACGGCCGGTTGCGCGACGGCATTGACCGCAGAAACGTTCGTCAGGGTTATTGTCGAACGTCAGAAAAAAGTTGTATAAGTTCTGTAGATTTTTTCGAAGCAAAGGACCTGCCGCCGATGACCGTGACCTTGAAAGACCCTTCGCTGTTCCGCCAGGCCGCACTTGTCGGCGAACACTGGATCGAAGCAGATCCGACAAATGCCATCGAGGTGAACAATCCGGCCACCGGCGAGATCATCGGCCGCGTTCCGAAGCTCGGCGCAGCTGAAACCAAGGCAGCCATCGAGGTAGCACGCATTGCGCAGAAGGGCTGGGCCGCAAGAACAGCCAAGGAGCGCTGCGCCGTGCTGCGCAAATGGTACGACCTTATGATCGAGAACAAGGACGATCTCGGCCGCATCCTGACGCTCGAACAGGGCAAGCCGCTGGCGGAAGCCACCGGCGAAATCGTCTACGGCGCCAGCTTCATCGAATGGTTTGCCGAAGAAGGCCGCCGCATCTACGGTGACATGATTCCCGGTCATCAGCCGGATAAGCGTATCATGGTGATGAAGCAGCCGATTGGTGTCGTCGCGGCAATCACGCCGTGGAACTTCCCGAATGCGATGATCACCCGCAAGGCTGGTCCTGCCTTTGCTGCCGGCTGCGCTCTGGTTTTGAAGCCGGCCTCGCAGACGCCATTTTCGGCGATTGCCATTGCGGTTCTGGCCGAACGCGCCGGCCTGCCGAAGGGTCTGTTCAGCGTCATCACCGGTTCGGCCGCAGCGATCGGCGCCGAAATGACGTCCAATCCGACGGTGCGCAAGCTGACCTTTACCGGTTCGACCGAAATCGGCACCGAACTCTACAAGCAGAGCGCGCCGACCATCAAGAAACTCGGCCTCGAGCTCGGCGGCAATGCGCCTTTCATCGTTTTTGATGATGCCGATCTCGACGCTGCCGTCGAAGGTGCGCTGATCGCCAAATATCGCAACAACGGCCAGACCTGCGTCTGTGCCAACCGTATCTATGTTCAGGACGGCGTCTACGATGCCTTTGCTGAAAAGCTGGCAACGGCTGTCGGCAAGCTGAAGACCGGCAATGGCTTCGATGAAGGCGTGATCCTTGGGCCGCTGATCGACAAGGCAGCCCTGAAAAAGGTTGAGGAGCACATTGCCGACGCCTTGAAAAAGGGCGCGCGCATCTTGGCTGGCGGCAAGCCGCATGCGCTCGGCGGCACGTTCTTCGAGGCAACCATCCTGGCCGATGTCACCAAGGACATGGCTGTTGCCCGCGAAGAAACCTTCGGTCCTCTTGCGCCGCTGTTCCGCTTCAAGTCTGAGGCGGATGTCATCGAGCAGGCAAACGACACCGAATTCGGCTTGGCATCTTATTTCTATGCCAAGGATCTGTCACGCGTCTTCCGCGTTGCCGAAGCGCTGGAATACGGCATGGTCGGGGTCAATACCGGCCTGATTTCGACGGCCGAGGCACCGTTTGGCGGCGTCAAGCTGTCCGGCCTTGGGCGCGAAGGCTCGAAATACGGCATCGAGGAATTCACCGAGATCAAATATGTCTGCCTCGGCGGCATTTCCTGATCTGCCAATCAGGTTTTGAAGAGAACCGGCTGGATAGTTCTGGCCGGTTTTTTCGTTTGGCGGTAGAAAGCATAAAGACAGCAGGAGACAGCCATGCCCGCCCCGAAAAACACCTTCAAAGCCGCGCTCCGCGAGGATCGTTTTCAGCTGGGTCTCTGGGTAGCGCTGGCCAGTCCCTATGCAGCGGAAATCGTCTCGGGCAGCGGTTATGACTGGCTGCTGATCGATGGCGAACATGGGCCGAACGATATTCCGCTTCTGTCGGCGCAAATCCAGGCCGTGGCCCGCTCCGGCAGCCATCCGATGGTCCGGCTTCCGGTCGGTGAAACCTGGCTGATCAAGCAGATCCTCGACACCGGCGCTCAGACATTGCTGATCCCGATGGTGGAAAGTGTCGAACAGGCTCAGGCTTTGGTGCGTGCCGTGCGCTATCCGCCGCATGGCGTACGCGGCGTCGGTGCCGCCCTTGGCCGGGCATCGCAGTTCAGCCGGATCGGCGATTATCTTGAAACGGCCAATGACGAGATTTGCCTGATCGTGCAGATCGAAAGCCGTGCCGGTCTCGTGGCGCTGGACGATATCGCAGCGCTCGACGGCGTTGACGGCCTGTTCATCGGCCCGTCCGACCTCGCCGCAGACATGGGATATCTCGGCCAGCCCGGGCATCCGCAGGTGACAGCGGCGATCAAGGACGCATTCGATCGGATCGGCAAGGCGGGCAAGGCACGAGGCATCATGACGCTGAGCCTCGACCAGGCCCATATGTACCGCGCAATGGGCGCAGACTTCATGGCAATCGGCACCGATGTGACGCTTCTGGTCAGCGCCACGACGAAGTTGCGGGACGACTTCCTGTCTGGCGAAAAGGGCGATACCAAGCCGGTTGCCGGCTACTGATCAGCGGCTTTCGATGATCGCTGTCAGTCTGGGCATCGCCACATCCGGGCTCCAGGCCTTGAAATCGGCAATCCGCCGGGTGATTTTCTCAGCGTGATGGTTGGCGATATCGCGGATTCGGTGTTCCAGGAATGGATTCCGGAACCGGTCGAGCGTCTGCGCCACGTACCTGGTGGCCTCGCTGCCGAGGTTCTTCGCGGCAAAGCCGGGAATGACCTCGGTTTCGTAGATGTTCATCAGCGCGGCAAGAATATCTGGGTCCTTAAGGATGGCTTTAACGGTCTCATCCGACGGCCGCCCGGTTTTCAGCCAGATATCGGCCAGCACCGTATGGCCGAGGTTGAGGATGTGCAGCTTCAGCTTCTCGTATGGGGAGAGGTTTTCGACCAGCAGAATGGACGGATGCCTGCAGGGGAGTTTTAACCCGGGCTGCGCCTCTATCGCCCACAGTGCATAGGGCTCTGCCACCGCTCCGGCAGGCTCCAATGGTTCGGAGACGATCCGGTCCACCAGCGTATTGCCCCAGATAACCTGGTTTGCCAGCCAGTCCCTGAAACCCGCATCAGCGATCCGGCCGGATTGAAGATCGAGCATTACCGTTTTCAGCGTGTCACCGTTGCGGGCGACGAGTTCACAGGGCAGAACCGTCAGCGCCTTGCCGCCTGCGCGATAGCGCTCGTGCAAAAGGATCAGCAGTTTGCCGGGAAACGATGCAGGAACGTCCATCGCAAGATCATCTGGCCCGATCGCATAGCCGGTATCGCCGGTATTGGAGATCAGCACTTCGGCTTCCGTGGCCACGATCCGCTTGATCTCGTCCCAGTCCGCCGAAGTGGACAGTGCCCGGGCGACGCTTTTGACCTGCTGGGTGCGATCGACTTCGGCGCCATCCACAAGCCCCCTGATGATGACTGGAAAACCGTCCGGCGCCGCCAAAGCCGTTAAGCGTGCGGCACGCTCCACTGATCCGGTGGTCTGCACGATGGTGATCTTGCCGATGGCTTCGCCCCTTTCCAGTGCCTCACTGACGAAAAGATCGGCATGAGCCTGCAGGAATCGGCTGGTTCCAAACTGAACGATGGGCGTGATCATGATATCTTGAATCCGGCTATTGAATGGACTGGAGCAGGGTTTCGCGCGCCGATTTGAGATGCCGCCGGCAGGCGGCCTCGACACGTGCTGGGTCGCGGGAGCGAAGGGCGGCGATATAGTCGAGATGTTCTTCCAAGGCCCGAGCGTTGCGCTCGCGCGCATTCGTCTTGTTCCACTGGTAGTGGTAGTGAAAGACGATGGTGATGATGTCGTAGAAATCGACGATGAACCGGTTGCTCGATGACGTGTGTACCAAGAGATGGAAGCGCTCGTCGAGTTCGGAGAATTCCTTGTAGCGATTGTCGATATCGGCGAGAATTTCACGGTGTAAGGCCTCGATCCGGTCGAGATCGGCCCAGGCCGTGTGCTCCGGCGCAAGGGCGGTGAAGCTTGCAGCAGAACGCAGTTCGAACATTTCGCGCACTTCCGTCAGTTCCAGCGCAAACTCGCGGGTAAAACCCTTGAGGATCCAGTGGCTGTTCGGCCGCTTCTCGATCAGGCCGAAGCGGCTGAAGCGAATCAGGAATTCGCGCACGCTGGTGGTGCCGGTGCCGATATCGCGCGCCAGTTCCAGCTCGTTGATCTGCATGCCAGGCTCGGCACCGCCAGCCAGAATCCGGCGCATGAAACTGCGCTCAATGATGTCGGACAGCGAATCGGTTTCTTCTGCGGGGTAATAGTCCTCCGGCTTCGGCTGGCGCAGGACAACCTTTGCCCGCTTGTCCCAGGCCAGCAGCTGTAGCTCTTCCATACGCGTCAGAATGGCGCGGATGGTCGTGCGGCTGACGCCGAGCGTCGTGCCCAGTTCCGGCTCGGACGGCAGGCTGGAGGTTTCCGCCAGGAGCTTGAGGCAACGGTTGAAGGCGTCCTTGAAGACGGTATTCTGTTTCGCCATGACTGTGTCGACCGGATATGAGTTCTGTAAGCCCAAAGCGTGGGCGGGGTTTTTTTAACGTGCTCTATCCGACCGGTTTGATCCTGTCTTCGATTTTGCTCTGCGGGTTCATCGTGTTTCGTCCCTGATTCTGTTTTTGATGCGGTGCTTGCGTCGTGCCCTCCAGCCGCACCCCATAATACCCATTGACGATAAACTGTCTATTGTGGATAAAAGACAAAACGAATGAGAGGCTCATTCGAATAAGAATTGCCAGGGAGATACCAAGGGTGACCGCACCTTCCTTCATCGTTTTGTCGCCGGACGACAATGTCGCCGTCGCATCGCTGGCCATCGAGGCGGGTGGTGAACTGCCGGGCGGCGTGCGCGCAAACGGCAAGATCGATCCCGGCCATAAGGTGGCGATCCATAACGTCCATATCGGCGAACCGGTGGTGAAATACGGCCAGGCGATCGGCCGGGCGACCGTCGAGATCGCTGCGGGCGACCACGTTCATTCGCACAATCTGGCCTTCGATCAGGACCGCCTGTCGATCGGCGCTCCGGTCCCGCCGGAAGCGGCCAGTGTCGCCGACAAGGCGCGGACTTTCCTGGGCTACCGCCGCGCCGACGGGCGCGCCGCGACCCGCAATTTCATCGGCATCATCGCCAGCGTCAACTGTTCCACCACCGTCTGCCGTGCCATCGCGGAGGAAGCCAACAAGGTCATTCTGCCGCGTTATGACGGCATCGACGGTTTCGTGCCGATCGTCCACGATCAGGGCTGCGGCATGAGTTCGACCGGCGACGGCATGAAGAACCTGCACCGAACCCTTGCCGGCTATACGCGCCATGTGAATTTCGGCGGCGTGCTGATGGTCGGGCTTGGCTGCGAGGTCAACCAGCTGACGCTTTACGGTCAGTCAGGCGCTGGTGCCGGCAAACGGCATTTCAACATTCAGGATGCCGGCGGCTCCCGCCGCGCGGTTGCCCGCGCGCTGGGCGTGCTTGAGGAGATCGCGGCGGAGATCGGAACGGCCAAGCGAATTCCGATCCCGGTCAGCGAGATCATCGTCGGGCTGCAATGCGGTGGCTCGGATGGACTTTCGGGCATTACGGCCAATCCGGCTTTGGGGGCTGCTGTTGATATTCTGGCCGGTGCCGGCGGTACGGCCATCCTGTCGGAAACCTCGGAAATCTACGGTGCCGAGCATCTGCTGCGCAGCCGGGCCGTCAATGATGGCGTCGCGGAAAAACTCGACGGACTGATTTCCTGGTGGGAAGACTATGTCGCCATGCATGGCGCTTCGCTCGACAACAATCCTTCGCCGGGCAACAAGCGCGGCGGCCTGACGACGATCCTGGAAAAATCGCTCGGTGCCGTCGCCAAGGGCGGCCGCTCGCCGCTGACGGCGGTCTATCATTATGCCGAGCGGGTGACGGAACACGGCCTCGTCTTCATGGATACGCCCGGCTACGACCCGGTCTCGGCAACAGGGCAGGTGGCGGGTGGCGCCAATGTCATCACGTTTACGACCGGCCGCGGCAGCTGTTTCGGCTCGCGTCCATGTCCGTCGATCAAGCTGACCAGCAACACGGCACTGTATCGCGCCATGGAGGAAGACATGGATATCGATTGCGGCACCATTGCTACGGGTGACGCGACGATAGCCGGCATGGGCCGCGAGATCTTCGATCTGATCATCGATACGGCGTCCGGCAAGAAAACCAAGAGCGAGCTGTTCGGTTACGGCGACAATGAATTCGTGCCCTGGCACCTGGGCGCGACACTCTGACGGGCGGGCGTTGGAGCGGAGGAGAGAATTGATGCAGACACGCAAAATCGGCCAGACGGACCTTTCCGTCACCGAATATAGCTTTGGCACGGCGCCGCTCGGCGGCATGTACCGGGCCTGCCCGCGCGAAGCGGCAATGGAAACGCTGGAAGCGGCCTGGACTGCCGGCTTGCGGTTCTTCGATACGGCGCCCTGGTACGGGTTTGGTCTGGCCGAGCGTCGCGTCGGCGATTTCCTGCGTGACAAGCCCAAGGGCAGTTATGTTCTGTCGACGAAGGTTGGCCGGCTGCAGCGGCCGGTCGCCGACGATGAGGTGCCAAGCTACGGTTTCGTCGATCCGCTGCCATTCGATACGGATTACGACTATTCCTATGACGGTATCATGCGCTCGGTCGAATTCAGCTATGCCCGCCTCGGGCTCAACCGCATCGATATTCTCTTGGTCCACGATATCGGTGTCTATACGCACGGTGCCGAGCGCAATGCTGTCTATCTTCGCCAGTTGCTGGATGGTGGTTTGAAGGCGTTGGACCAGCTGAAATCGAGCGGCGCCATCGCGGCTTACGGCCTGGGCGTCAATGAAGTGCCGGTTTGCCTCGATGTGATGGGTGAGGCGGATATCGACTGCATCCTTCTGGCCGGGCGCTATACGCTTCTTGACCGCACCGCTACCGCCGAACTGCTGCCGCTCTGCGAGAAAAAGAAAACCTCGCTGGTGGTTGGCGGCGTTTTCAATTCGGGTATTCTGGCCACCGGTCCGGTGGAGGGGGCGCATTTCGACTATATGCCGGCGACCCCGGACGTTCTCGACAAGGTGAGAGCAATGGAGACGATTGCGCGATCTCAAGGACTGCCGCTGGCAGCACCGGCGATCCAGTTTCCGTTGCAAAGCCCGGCGGTTGCCTCGGTTCTTCTCGGAACAGCCAAACCGTCGAGCCTGACCCGCAATATGGAATTGACCGAGCGGCGTCTGCAGCCGGACGATTTCAAGGCTTACGAAGCGCATACGTTAGTAGCCCCGGAACTCGGCGCAGACGCTGTTCGGGTTTAGCCGGCTTCCAAGAGACAAAGGAAAAACGGAATGCTGAAGGGAATACATCCATTGCTCGGTCCGGAATTACTGCATGCGATCCGTACCATGGGGCATGGGGACGAGATCGTGATTGCCGATGCCAACTTTCCGGCCAGCACGATGGGGCCGAAGGTGGTGCGGGCGGACGGGGTCGATGCGCTGAGCATTCTCGAGGCTATCCTCGCCCATATGCCGCTCGACACGTTCGTGGATGAATCCGCCTGGCGCATGGAAGTCGTCGGCGATCCGCAGGCGGTGCCGGATGTCTGCGTCAAGTTCCAGAGCCTGGTCAAAAAACTTGCCGGCGACTTCAAGGTGGTGCCGATCGAGCGCTTTGCCTTCTACGAGCGCTCGCGCAAGGCTGCCTATATCGTCGCGACGACGGAATTCCGGCTGTACGGAAATATCATCCTGAAAAAGGGTGTCGTGCATCCGCAGGAACTCTACCGCGTCTGACACCGGCAGCGAAACCCGGCCCATGGAGGTGGGCCGGTTCATCTTCGTGATGAAAAACAAAGACTTGGCGTTGGGAGGAAGACAATGTTCAAGGGAAATTTCGAACGCTTGCAATTTCGAAAATGCTGAGATAGCTTGCCAAAGCAAAATGTTTTTTATGGATAAAAGATCGAACTGTTTGCGTCTTGCAGTCCGGTCTGAGGAGAACTGAACAAGACGTTGTTGGAGGAGAACAACACCATGACCCTTATGAAGAATATCCTGTCCCGCCGCGCCTTTACCAGCCTGGCCGGTGCCGCTGTTTTCGCAACGATGATGCCGATGGCGTCGTTTGCGCAGGACGTCACAATCCCGATCATCGTCAAAGATACCACATCGTTCTACTGGCAAATCGTTCTGGCTGGTGCTCGTGCTGCCGGCAAGGATCTCGGCGTTAACGTGCCGGAACTCGGCGCCCAGTCGGAATCCGACATCAACGGCCAGATCACCATTCTGGAAAATGCTGTTGCCGGTGCTCCGGTTGCTGTCGTCATCTCGCCGACGGAATTCAAGGCGCTCGGCAAGCCGATCGATGAAGCTGCCAAGACCGTGCCGATCATCGGCATCGACTCAGGTGCCGATTCCAAAGCCTTCACCTCCTTCCTGACCACCGACAACACTCAGGGCGGCCGCATCGCTGCTGATGGTCTTGCTGCTGCCATCAAGGAAGCAACCGGCAAGGAAGAGGGTGACATCGCCATCATCACCAGCCTGCCGGGTGTCGGTTCGCTGGATCAGCGCCACAACGGCTTCGTCGAGCAGATCACGGCTAAATATCCGGGCCTGAAGGTCGTGGCTGACAAGTATGCTGACGGCCAGGCAACCACCGGCCTCAACATGATGACCGACCTGATCACTGCAAACCCGAACCTCGTTGGCGTCTTCGCGTCTAACCTGATCATGGCGCAGGGCGTTGGCCAGGCGATCGCTGAAAACAAGCTCGGCGACAAGATCAAGGTCATTGGCTTCGACAGCGACGAAAAGACGGTCGGCTTCCTCAAGGAAGGCGTTCTCGCCGGTCTCGTGGTGCAGGACCCATATCGCATGGGCTATGACGGCATCAAAACGGCACTGGCTGCTTCGAAAAAGGAGAAGGTCGAGGCCAATGTCGATACCGGTGCAAATCTGGTGACCAAGGCCAACATGGCGGATCCGAAGATCGACGCCCTTCTGAACCCGAAGGTCAACTGATCGAAACAACACGGCAGGCCGTTCCGATAACGGTCTGCCGTCTGTCGCATAACGCGATCCAGATTTGTGTCAGAGAGGCTCGCCGTTCTGACACAGGTTTCGGAGTGAGGAGGAAAGCCGCCATGACCGGACTTCACGATGTCAGCCACCGGCACGAGGGCGCGGCGACGATTGCCAAGCACCCTGTTCCCAAGGGCGAGCCGATCCTGGAACTGCGCGGCCTGCAGAAGAAATACGGTGCCGTCGAGGCGCTGAAGCCTGCAAACATCGCCTTTCTGTCGGGAGAGGTCCACGCGATCGTCGGCGAAAACGGCGCTGGTAAATCGACGCTGATCAAGCTTTTGACCGGCGTCATCCGCCGGACATCCGGCGAGGTCTTCTGGTGTGGTGATGCGGTGCAGCTTGCCACACCGAACGAGGCGATTTCGCGCGGTATTAATGCAGTGCATCAGGAAGTCGTGCTCTGCCGCCACCTATCTGTCGCTGCGAATATGTTTCTCGGCGACGAGATCAACAAGAACGGCCTAATGCGCAAGCGCGCCATGACCGATGCCGCCCAGGCCGTACTCAATGATCTCGGCTTCAACCTGCCCGCGGCGGCCCTTCTCAGCGACCTGACGATCGGCCAGCAGCAGCTGGTGGCGACGGCGCGCGCGGCGATGCGCGGCACCCAGTTCCTGATTTTCGATGAGCCGACCGCGTACCTGACACGCCAGGAATCGGCGCAGCTCTTCCGGCTCATTCGCCGGCTACAGGCCGAAGGCGTGACGATCGTTTATATCAGCCATCGCATGGAAGAGGTTTTCGAGCTGGCCGACCGGGTTTCGGTGCTGCGCGACGGTACCCATATCGGCACGCGAAAGATCACTGAAACCAATGATGCCGAGCTGATCTCGATGATGATCAACCGCACCATCGAGCAGATCTATCACAAGGAAACATTGCCGATCGGCGCGACGATTGTCGAGACGCGCGGCCTCTCCGGACCGGGCTTCTCGGATGTCTCTCTGTCGGTGCGCGCTGGCGAAATCGTCGGGCTCTACGGCTTGATCGGTGCCGGGCGCAGCGAGTTCGCGCTCGGGCTTTATGGCCGCCAGCCGTTGAGCGCCGGCGAAGTTTTTTGGCAGGGAAGCAAGGTCAGGATTCGCAATGAGCGCGATGCGATGGACCTCGGCATTGCGCTTGCGCCCGAAAGCCGCCGCGACCAGGGGCTCTGCCTCAACCTGCCGATCGGGCTGAATATCAACCTGCCTGTCTTCGACCGGTTGTCGCGTGGTCTCACCATCAATCGCGGCAAAGAGATCGAGAATGCCGACCGGCAGATCAAGGATCTGAAGATCAAGACGCCGACGCGGCGTGTTCTGGCGTCGGCCATGTCCGGCGGCAACCAGCAGAAGATCGTCATCGGCAAATGGCTGAGCCACGGTGCCAAGCTGTTCATTTTCGACGAGCCGACCGTTGGTGTCGATGTCGGTACCAAGGCGGAAATCTACCGGCTGTTTGCAAGGCTTCTGGAGCAGGGGGCGGGCATTATCCTGATCTCCTCCTACCTGCCGGAGGTCTACGAGCTTTCGGACCGGCTGCATGTGTTCCGGCAGGGAAAACTTGTCGCCAGCCACACCTATCGTAGTGCGTCTCATGAAGAAGTGCTGACCCAGGCGATCGGCGTCTAGCATCATGAAAAGACTGAGTAAGAAAATGCGCGGAGGAAAATCATGAGCGTAGAGACCACAACGGAAACCGCACCGGTGCCGAAGAAAGGCATGAACATCCTGTTCGGCCTGACCTTGCTTGGGCTGTTGCTGTTCCTCTGGCTGCTCCTCGGCATCTCGACGACGAGTTTCTGGACCTCCAACAACATCAGCAATCTGTTGCGCCAGGGGTCGATGACGGCGATCCTTGCCGTGGGTCAGACATTCGTCATTATCACTGCCGGTATCGATCTATCCGTCGGTGCCGTGGTTGGTTTCTCCAGCGTCACCGTCGCCTGGCTTCTGCAGCATGGCGTGCCGCTCTGGCCGGCCATGGGCATCACCCTATTGGTCGGCGTGGCGATCGGCGCTTTTCATGCCTTCGGCATCGTCCGCATGGGGCTTCCTGCCTTCATCATCACGCTGGCAACGTTGACCTCGCTGCGCGGCATCGGCCTCTTGGTGACCAATGGCTCGACCATCTCGATCAGCGATGAATCCTTCACCAATTTTTCGCGCGCCGATTTCCTTGGTATTCCCAGCCTGTTCTGGATGGTCATCGTCGTGGCGATACCTGCCTATATCTTTCTGCATCTGAGCCGTTGGGGCCGTTACCTCTTTGCGGTCGGTTCCAACAGCGAAGCCGCACGTCTCTCCGGCGTCAACGTTAACCGGACGATCTACCTTGCCTATATCCTGTCTTCCACCTGCGCCGCCTTTGTTGGCCTGCTGCTCGCCTCGCGCATCGGCATCGGCAACGCCACCCAGGCCGAAAGTTGGGAATTGCAAGCGATCGCCTCTTCGGTCATCGGCGGCACCAGTCTGTTTGGCGCGGTCGGGTCGGTGCATGGGCCGCTGCTCGGCGCCTTCATCCTGGCGACCATCAACAACGGCGCCAATCTGCTCAACGTCAATGCGTTCGTGCAGCGGATTATCACCGGCGTACTGATCATCGTCATCGTCTATTTCGACCAGCTGCGCCGCCGCGGTTCGCGCTGATCATCGCGGGTGTCCTGCCGGTTCTAAGCCGGCCGGATGCCGTTGCCATCAACCCGTCTGCGAATTGAGACTGCAAGGAACGCCTGCCATGAAAGCGGCCATCTGCTCCGAGCCCGGGCGCCTGGATATCATCGACAGACCAGCCCCGGGTTCGCCACCAAAGGGATGGGCGCGGTTGGCGGTCAGCCATGTCGGCATCTGCGGCACCGACTATCATATTTTCGAGGGCAAACACCCTTATCTCGAATATCCAAGAATCATGGGCCACGAGATCTCGGCAACGGTAATCGAGCCCGGCGAAGGGGTGTCCTTGGCTCCGGGCACGCCGGTCATCGTCAATCCGTATCTGTCCTGCGGAATCTGCGTCGCGTGCCGCAAGGACAAGCCAAACTGCTGCACGGCGATCAAGGTTCTGGGAGTTCATACCGACGGCGCGCTGTGCGAGGAAATCCTCGTGCCCGAGGAAAATCTTTATCCGGCCGGCGATCTTTCGCTGGAGGCGGCGGCAACAGTCGAATTCCTGGCCATCGGCGCCCATGCGGTGCGCCGCTCGCTGGCGCCTGCTGGGTCGAGGGCTCTGGTCATCGGCGCCGGACCGATCGGCCTCGGGACCGCGCTCTTTTCGCGCATCGCCGGCCATGAGGTGACGCTGCTCGATACAAGTGCCGAACGCCTGCAGATGGCGGCCGAACGGCTCGGTTTTGATGCAGGAATATTGGCCGGGGACGGCGCCTTGGAGGCCGTCTTATCGGCGACGGGCGGCGATGGTTTCGATGTGGTCTTCGATGCCACCGGCTTTGGTGGTTCGATGGAAAAATCCTTTTCCTTTGTTGCCCATGGGGGCTGCCTGGTCTTCGTCAGCGTCGTGAAGGACGATATCCGCTTCTCCGATCCTGAATTCCACAAACGCGAAATGATGCTGGTCGGCAGCCGCAATGCGACGCGGCAGGATTTCGAGCATGTGGCGGCATCGATCCGCGCCGGACATGTCCCGGTGTCGTCGCTGATCACGCATCGCACGACTTTGAACGCCGTCGTCGTCGATCTGCCACGCTGGGCGCATGAAAAGACCGGGTTGATCAAGGCCGTGGTCAAGGTCTCCCGGTAGCCGGATAGCTCGGCGGTGCAGTCTCCGGCATCGCTGTCCGCAAGCAGCTTCGCGCAAGCGCCTTTACCTACTATCAAGCCCTCTGTGGCACGCTTGTGAAGGTCTTGTCACAGAGGCGTTGAGGCATATTTATTGCGTCGCACAAGAAAAGTGCTAGTGTTGGCCTCACTTGCGGACGCAAAGAACAACAATTGCAAGGTTGCGTCCGGTTGGGAGCGGCGTTGTCGTTTACGGTAACAAGGAGAACGCTTCCGATGTTCTACCAGCTTTACGAGCTCAATCATGCGATGATGGCCCCCTGGCGGGCGGCCGCCGATGCGATGCGGCTCGCCTATGCCAATCCGCTCAATCCGATTGCGCATACCTATATGGGCAGGGCCGCCGCTGCCGGCCTCGAAGTCTTTGAACGCACCACGCGCCGTTACGGCAAGCCGGAGTTCGGCCTGCCTGAAACCGTTATCGATGGTGTTCCGGTTGCAGTCCGGGAGCGTATCGTCTGGCGCGAACCGTTCTGCAATCTCATCCATTTCCAGCGTGATTTGCCCAAGGGCAGGGCATCCGATCCGAAGGTACTGATCGTCGCGCCGATGTCCGGCCATTATGCCACGTTGTTGCGCGGCACCGTCGAGGCGCTGTTGCCGCAGTCGGATATCTACATCACCGATTGGATCGATGCGCGCACGGTGCCCCTGACGGAGGGTACCTTCGACCTCGAGGATTATGTCGATTACATCATCAATATCCTGCATTTCCTTGGCCCCGACACGCATGTGATCGCCGTCTGTCAGCCCGCCGTGCCTGTGCTGGCCGCCGTTGCCGTCATGGAAGCCAATGACGATCCGCTGTCGCCATCGTCGATGACACTGATGGGTGGACCGATCGATACGCGCATTAATCCGACAGCGGTGAACAAGCTTGCCAAGGAAAAACCGCTCAGCTGGTTCCGTGACAACGTCGTCATGCCGGTTCCATTTCCGCAGTCCGGATTCCTGCGGCCGGTCTATCCGGGCTTTCTTCAACTGTCCGGCTTCATGTCGATGAATCTCGACCGCCATGTCACAGCCACCAAGGATTTTTTCGAGCATCTCGTCAAGAACGACGGCGATGCGGCCGAAAAGCACCGCGATTTCTATGATGAATATATGGCGGTGATGGATCTGACGGCGGAATTCTACCTGCAAACCGTCGATGTGGTCTTCATGAAGCATGCGCTTCCGAAGGGCGAAATGATGCATCGCGGCCAGAAGGTGGACACGACTGCGATCCGCAAGGTGGCGCTTTTGACGGTGGAAGGTGAAAACGACGATATTTCCGGCGTTGGCCAGACACAGGCGGCCCAAACGATCTGTACCAACATCCCCGACAACATGCGCCTGCACTACATGCAGCCGGATGTCGGCCATTACGGTGTTTTCAACGGCTCGCGTTTCCGCCGCGAAATCGCTCCGCGCATTGCCGCGTTCCAACGCGAGCATGCCCGCAGCGCCAAGCCGGTGCGCCGGGTGATCAAAGGCGGCAAGACCGCCTGATCTCGAAAACATATCGATTTCATCGATCGATATCAGAGGCTTGCAGGAATTTGCGGACAATTGTCTTGCAGACCGGTAGGCCTCTTCCCATCTCGTAATAAGCGGGCCCGAAGGAGAGGCCCACTTTTAGCGAGGACTTCTGAACATGAACCAATCTGCATTGATCCGTCCGGACTGGACGCCAGCGACCATTGCCATGATGGTGCTCGGTTTCGTGATTTTCTGGCCGCTTGGGCTTGCCATGCTTGCCTATATTATTTTCGGCGAACGGCTGAAAAGCTTCAAGAAGGATGCCAACAACACCGTTGACGGCTTCTGCTCGTCGTTCAAGCGCAAGAGCCAGCGGTATGGCCGTCCAAGCTTCGGCACCGGCAATGTTGCGTTCGACGACTGGCGCGATGCCGAATTGTCCCGCCTCGACGAGGAACGCCGCAAGCTTGATGAAATGCGCGAACAGTTCGACGACTATGCCCGCGAACTGCGTCGCGCCAAGGACCAGGAAGATTTTGACCGTTTCATGCGCGATCGCAATCCCGGTGGTGCCGGTTCGGTCCCGGGCTTTCCGGCCAACTGATCTAGCGCTGATCGATAAGGTCACCCAAACGATAAAACCGGCATCCCACCAGATGCCGGTTTTTCTTTTCAACAGGGTTCCGCGCGTTCGGGATCATGCGTCCTTCAAACGAATCGGTTATCAAGACACTCATGTTCTCCCTGCTTCGAAAGACGCGTCAGCCCAAATCTCTGCCACCACCGGTGACGCGGACGATCGACGTTGCCGGCAAGGTCATGCCGCTGACGATTCGCCAGAATGCCCGCGCAACACGGATGACGCTGCGCATCGAACCGGGCGGCCGCGCGCTGAAGATGACCATTCCAGCCGGATTGCCCGAGCGCGAGATCACTGCCTTCCTCGATCGCCATCAGGGATGGCTGATGACCAAGCTCGCCCGGTTTTCCGGCGAAAGCGTGCTGGAAGAGGGGGGCACCATTCTTTTGCGCGGCGTGGCGCACCGGATCGAACGCACCGGCAAGCTGCGCGGCCTGACGGAGGCGGTAATCATCGATGACGAGCCGGTGCTGCTTGTCAGCGGTGCCGAGGAACATCTGCGCCGGCGGATTGCGGATTTCCTCAAGAAGGAGGCCCGCAAGGACCTGGAACAGCTGGTTTCCATCTACGCCCGGATGGTCGGCCGCAAGGTGAAGTCGCTGAGTTTCAAGGATACGCGCAGCCGTTGGGGCTCCTGCGCTGCCGATGGTGCCTTGAGCTTTTCCTGGCGGATCGTCATGGCGCCGCCAAAAGTGATCGACTATCTCGCTGCCCACGAGGTTTCACATCTGCGCGAGATGAATCACGGGCCGGATTTCTGGGACCTGTGCGAAGAGCTCTGCCCGGCAATGGACGATGCCAAGCGCTGGCTCAAGCGCAATGGCACCATGCTGCACGCAATCGATTTTGATTGAGTCTGTCGAGCTTATCGCTCGTTTAAGGTCTGCGGCTCAACGCCGGTATTGATTGCCCAGCGCATCCCTGATTTTCTCGTCGGTCTTATACCGGCTAAGAGCGTAGACCGACCAGATCGCGGCGGGAATCCAGCCGATCAGGGTCACCTGCAGGATAAGGCAGATGATGCCCGCAATGGGCCGGCCGATGGTGAAAAACTGAAGCCAGGGCAGGATGATGGCAAGCAGAAGGCGCATGATGTTCTCCGTGTGTCTGCTTGGGATATAGGAAGCCTCGGGGACCATGCAACGGGTCTATATCGTATAGGGCATGCGCACGAAGGGCGAATCGGCCGCGAAATCCTTGGTGTTTCGCGTGATGAGCAACATGCCGTTTGCCTGTGCCGAAGCCTCGATAATCGCGTCCGGCAGCTTGATGCGCCGCTTGCGGCGAAGCGTCACAGCAAGATCGGCGATCGGTGCGGTCAGCCCGACCAGGCTAAAACCATTGAGAAAAGCGCGCGTTCCCGCCTCAGCCTCCTCGCGTGCGCCGGCCATCACCTCCATCCATGAAATGATGCTGATGGCCTTTTCCTCATAGAGAGCAAGTTCGTCGCGAGCCTGTGCAATACCATTAAGATAGTCGATCAGGATATTGGTATCGAACAGTGCCTTCACCATTCGCTGCGAACTTTCTCCTGATAAGACAAGCCGTCCACTGCGCTTTCACCCCAGAGCCCGAAGGCGTCGTTGATGTCGATGCGCTGACGGCGCTGGATGTAATCATCGATCGCCGCCCGGATCACCGCTGCGCGCGACAGCTTTTCCGTTCTTGCGATGTCTTCAAGTGCCTGAACTTGAAGCTCGGTAATGTCGATCAAGGTTCTCATAATCAATATCCTATATATCGATATATGATATCATTTCAGCGAAGCCTTGTCATCTGCATGCTCTCGAAAGCCCGCATTTGTCGGTTTTAAGCTCGACTCAGACGATATTTCATGTCAGGTCGCTGTGCATGAAAACGGAAGTCAAAATTTGCGGGCTGAAGACTGAAGAGGCCGTGGATCGGGCCGTGGCGCTCGGCGCGGGTTATACGGGTTTCATCTTCTTTCCGAAGAGCCCACGCAATATCGAGCCCGACGATGCCGGCCGGCTGGCCGAGCGTATTCGTGGCAAGGCGAAGATCGTTGCGGTCACCGTCGATGCCGATAATGACGATCTCGACGAGATCGTCTCGGCGCTGTCGCCCGATATTCTCCAGCTTCACGGCAATGAGAGCCCCGAGCGTGTCCTCAACATCAAGGCGGTCTACGGATTGCCGGTGATCAAGGCGCTTTCCATTCGTGAGGCTGATGATCTCAGGCGCATCGAACCCTATATAGGTATAGCCGACTGCTTCCTGTTCGACGCCAAGCCGCCGAAAGGCTCGGATCTGCCGGGCGGCAACGGCGTGTCTTTCGACTGGAAGCTTTTGCACGCGCTTGACGAAAGTGTCGATTACATGCTTTCCGGTGGTTTGAATGCGGAGAACATCGGTGAAGCCCTGGCTCTGACAGGCGCCAAGGCCATCGATACGTCCTCCGGTGTGGAAAGCGCACCCGGCATCAAGGATCTGGGTCGCATGGAAGAATTTTTCAATGCCGTCGCCCGCGCGGAAGCGGATATGGCCAGAGCATCGGCAGGGAGAAGCAAGTGAACGAGACGCCACACCTGAATTCGTTCAAGACCGGCCCCGATGAAGATGGCCGTTTCGGCATTTTTGGCGGCCGTTTCGTTGCCGAAACTTTGATGCCGTTGATCCTCGACCTGCAGGCTGAGTGGGACAAGGCCAAGACCGATCCGGAATTTCAGGCAGAGTTGAAATATCTCGGCGCGCATTATATCGGCCGCCCGAGCCCGCTCTATTTTGCCGAGCGCCTGACGGAGCATCTTGGCGGCGCCAAGATCTATTTCAAGCGCGAAGAGTTGAACCATACCGGTTCGCACAAGATCAACAACTGTATCGGCCAGATTCTTCTGGCCAAGCGCATGGGCAAGACCCGCATCATCGCCGAAACCGGCGCCGGCCAGCATGGCGTGGCTTCCGCCACTGTTGCCGCCCGCTTCGGTCTTCCCTGCGTCGTCTATATGGGCGCGACCGATGTCGAGCGTCAGGCGCCGAACGTCTTCCGCATGAAGCTGCTCGGTGCCGAGGTCAAGCCGGTCACGGCCGGATCCGGGACGCTGAAGGACGCGATGAACGAGGCCCTGCGCGACTGGGTCACCAATGTCGACGATACCTATTACCTGATCGGCACCGCGGCCGGTCCGCACCCCTATCCGGAAATGGTCCGCGACTTCCAGTCGGTGATCGGTATTGAAGCCAAGCAGCAGATGCTGGAGGCCGAAGGCCGCCTGCCGGATCTGGTCATTGCTGCCGTCGGTGGTGGATCGAATGCGATCGGCATCTTCCATCCGTTCCTGGACGACGAATCCGTCAAGATCGTCGGCGTCGAAGCCGGCGGCAAGGGCCTGGAAGGCGACGAGCACTGTGCGTCGATCACGGCGGGCTCGCCGGGCGTGCTGCACGGAAACCGTACTTACCTGCTGCAGGACAGCGATGGCCAGATCAAGGAAGGCCATTCGATATCGGCCGGCCTCGATTATCCCGGCATCGGTCCCGAGCATTCCTGGCTCGCCGATATCGGCCGTGTCGATTATGTGCCGATCATGGACCATGAGGCGCTGGAAGCGTTCCAGCTGCTCACACGGCTTGAGGGGATCATTCCGGCACTGGAGCCGAGCCACGCGATCGCCGAGGTGATCAAGCGGGCGCCGACGATGGGCAAGGACGAGATCATCCTGATGAACCTGTCGGGCCGCGGCGATAAGGATATCTTCACCGTCGGCAAACTGCTTGGAATGGGACTGTAACAGCATGACCGCACGCATGGACAAACGATTTGCCGATCTGGCTGCCGAAGGCCGGCCGGCGCTGGTCACCTATTTTATGGCTGGCGATCCGGATTTCGACACGTCGCTGGCAATCATGAAGGCCCTGCCGTCTGCCGGTTCCGATATCATCGAGCTCGGCATGCCCTTTTCCGACCCGATGGCCGATGGTCCGGCGATCCAGCTGGCAGGTCAGCGCGCGCTGAAGGGCGGCCAGACTTTGGCAAAGACCTTGGAAATCGCCCGACTTTTCCGCGAAGGCGATCAGCACACGCCGATCGTTCTGATGGGGTATTACAACCCGATCTATATCCATGGCGTCGAGCGTTTTCTCGACGACGCTTTGGCGTGCGGTATCGACGGCCTGATCGTCGTCGATCTGCCGCCTGAAATGGATGACGAACTGTGCATTCCAGCGTTGAAGAAGGATATCAACTTCATTCGCCTGGCGACGCCGACTACGGACGATAAGCGGTTGCCGAAGGTTCTCGAAAATACCTCCGGTTTCGTCTATTATGTCTCGATGAACGGCATCACCGGCTCGGCTCTGCCGGATCCCACTGTTATCGGCGGTGCCGTACAGCGGATCAAGGGCCATACGAAACTTCCGGTCTGCGTCGGCTTCGGCGTCAAGACGGCTGAGCATGCCCGCGCTATCGGCGCATCGGCAGATGGTGTGGTCGTTGGCACCGCCATCATCAACCAGGTGGCGTCCAGCCTGACCGAAGACGGAAAATCAACAGGGGCAACGGTACCGGGCGTGGAAACGCTGGTTCGTGGCCTTGCAGCCGGCGTTCGTTCCGCGAAACTTGTCGCGGCCGAATAAATGCCCATATTCTGGGCCACGACCGGTTTTGACTATTCAGGAGTTTGGATTTGAACTGGATCACAAATTACGTTCGACCGAAGATCAACTCGATGCTCGGTCGCCGGGAAGTTCCGGAAAATCTCTGGATCAAATGCCCGGAAACCGGCGAGATGGTGTTTCACCGCGATCTTGAGGAAAACAAATGGGTCATCCCCGCATCCGGCTTCCATATGAAGATGCCGGCCAAGGCGCGGTTGAAGGATCTGTTCGATGACGGCGTCTACGAAGCTCTGCCGCAGCCGAAGGTGGCGCAGGACCCGCTGAAGTTCCGCGATTCGAAGAAATATGTCGATCGCCTGCGCGACAGCCGCATCAAGACCGATCTTGAAGACACGATCGTCGCCGGTGTCGGCCGCTGCCGTGGCGTCAAGCTGGTCGGCGTCGTGCATGAATTCAACTTCATGGGCGGCTCGCTCGGCATGGCTGCCGGTGAAGCGATCGTCAAGGCGTTCGAAAAGGCAATTGCGGAAAAATGCCCGCTGGTGATCTTCCCGGCTTCGGGCGGCGCCCGCATGCAGGAAGGCATCCTGTCGCTGATGCAGCTGCCGCGCACCACTGTTGCCGTGCAGATGCTCAAGGAAGCGGGACTTCCCTATATCGTCGTGCTGACCAACCCGACCACGGGTGGCGTGACCGCGTCCTATGCCATGCTGGGTGACCTGCATCTGGCCGAGCCGGGTGCCGAAATTTGCTTTGCCGGCAAGCGCGTCATTGAGCAGACCATTCGCGAAAAGCTGCCGGAGGGTTTCCAGACGTCGGAATACCTGATGGAACACGGCATGATCGATATGGTCATCAAGCGTCACGATATTCCAGACACACTGGCCCGTGTCCTGAAGATCCTGATGAAAAAGCCCGTCGATGCCGCCAAGCTGAATGGCAGCACGGCGCTCGCTGCGGTGCCGATGGCCGCCAGCGCCTGAGCTTAAAAATGCGAAGGGCGCTCGGGATTGCCCCGGTCGCCCGCAAGCGATGAGATCATTTGGGATTGGCGCGTCTTGAGCGCGCTTGAATGAGCGCCCGGCGCTCCGGCGGCAGTTGGAGGAGCGGTGATGAGCACGGTGCAGGTGTCCGAAGCTGGGCAGGAAATCGACAAGCTGCTCGCACTTCACCCGAAGGGCTTCGACCTTTCGCTGGACAGGATCACACGGCTTCTTGACGTACTCGGTAATCCGCAGGACAGGCTGCCACCGGTGATCCATGTGGCCGGCACCAACGGCAAGGGCTCGGTCACCGCTTTTTCCCGGGCCATCCTCGAGGCCGCCGGCCTCGCCGTCCATGTCCATACATCACCGCATCTGGTCAATTGGCATGAGCGTTATCGCCTCGGCAAAAAGGGCGAACGCGGCGCGCTGGTCGGCGATGCCGTGCTGGCCGATGCCGTTCGCCGCGTCGGCGAGGCCAATGCCGGCCAGAAGATCACCGTCTTCGAAATCCTGACAGCGGTCACCTTCGTGCTGTTTTCAGAGCATCCAGCCGATGTCGTCATCATCGAAGTCGGCCTCGGCGGACGGTTCGATGCCACCAATGTCATCAAGACCCCCGCCGTTTCCGTCATCATGCCGATCTCGCTCGATCATCAGGCCTATCTCGGCGACCGCGTCGAGTTGATTGCTGCCGAAAAAGCCGGGATCATGAAGCGCGGCTGCCCGGTGGTGATTGGCCACCAGGAGGAAGACACGGCGCGCGACGTGCTGATCTCCATCGCGGAACGGCTGAAGTGCCCGCTTTCGGTCTATGGACAAGACTTTATGGCGCATGAGGAATTCGGCCGTTTGGTCTATCAGGATGAATTCGGCCTTGCCGACCTGCCGGTTCCGCGCCTGCCCGGCCGCCATCAATATGCCAATGCCGCCGCCGCCATCCGCGCGGTAAAGGCCGCTGGTTTCGATATATCCGATGCCGTCATCGACAAGGGGCTGGTCACCGTCGAATGGCCGGGCCGCCTTCAGAGACTGACCGAAGGCAATCTGGCGCGCCTGGCGCCGGCGCGATCGGAAATTTGGGTTGATGGCGGACATAACCCAGGCGCTGGTCAGGTTATTGCCGAAACCATGGCCAATCTGGAAGAGCGTGACCCGCGACCGCTGTTCATGATCATCGGCATGATCAACACGAAGGATCCGGTCGGCTATTTTCAGGCCTTCAAGGGGCTGGCCGAACAGGTGTTCACCGTGCCGATCCGTGGCTCGGACGCGGCGATAGATGCGGTGGCGCTGGCAGACGATGCAGCTTCGGCAGGCTTCGAGGCCGGCGCGATGGCAACGGTTGCCGAAGCGCTCGGAGCGATTACGGCGATGTTCGACGACGATCCGGTGGCACCGCGTATCCTGATCGGCGGCTCCCTCTATCTGGTCGGCGATGTTCTGGCCGACAACGGTACGCCGCCGAAGTAAAGCGCTACGGCGTGGCCAAGTGCATTCCTGATCAGAGAGAGCCCATGTACGACAATAATCCCGAATTGCCAGAGGGCTATTCGCCCGTCCCGGCCGGCAAGGTTGCCAATGTCGTGACGTTTCTCGAAATGCGAAAGCGCCCGCCGGAAACGGCTGGATTGCCGGAATTGCCGTTCACCTTGAAACGCCTCGGTCCGCAGAACCTCGATGTCTACCGGCGTCTGTTTCGCGATGTCGGCGAGGACTGGCTGTGGGGGTCGATGCTCGGTGCAGGTGATGACGAGGTGCGGGACATCCTGTCCAATCCGTCGATGGAAACCTATGCGCTGTGCGTCGGTGACCGCGATATCGGCTTGCTGGAGCTCGATTTCCGCGTTTCCGGTGAATGCGAAGTGGTCTATTTCGGCATCGTCAAGGACGCGATCGGTAAGGGAGCCGGCCGCTTCCTGATGAACCAGGCGATCGCCAAGGCCTGGGCGCAGCCGATCGAACGGTTCTGGCTGCACACCTGCACATTCGATCACCCGGCCGCCGTCGGCTTCTACCAGCGTTCCGGCTTCAAGCCTTACAAGCTGATGGTCGAGGTTCATGACGACCCGCGTGTGATCGGCCTGATGCCGAAAACCGCCGCCCCGCATGTTCCATTGCTGGAACCTGTATCCGGGGCTGAATGATTGGACAGAAACGAAAAAAGCCCGGTTTCCCGGGCTTTTTAAGTCAATCTGAACGCCACTTACGCGGCAGCGTTGGAAATCCAGGAAGTGAGAGCCGTCTTCGGCGCAGCACCGACCTTGATGTCGGCGACTTCACCGGCCTTGAACATGGCGAGTGTCGGAATCGAACGCACGCCATACTGGGCGGCGATTTCCGGGTTCTCGTCGATATTGACCTTGGCGACCTTGATCTTGCCGGCCATTTCAACGGAAATTTCTTCCAGGCTCGGAGCAATCATCTTGCACGGGCCGCACCATTCTGCCCAGAAATCGACGATGACTGGCTCGACGGAGTTCAGGACTTCGTCCTGAAAATTGGAAGTATCGACTTTTACGGTAGCCATAGGCTGCTCCTTGGTTTCGAAATCGGCGTTCTTCGAACGGTTGTCCATCATGTGATGGTTGAGCGTCAGCTTTTCAATCCCATTCCTATCTCACTTTGTCGCGAGCTCCACAAGACTGCTGTCCAGCATCGCCTGCGGCAGGGTAAGAACGGTGGGTCCGCCGGTGTAAATCAGCGCACACTGGATGTGGTGATCCGGGTAAAGCGGCTGCAACAGGGCTCGATAAATGGCCAGCTGCGCCCGGTAGACGAAGGGGACCGCTTCAGCGGACGCAGGGATATCACGATTGGTCTTGAAGTCGGCAATGATGACAGTCTTTTCCGATACGGCCAGCCGGTCGATCCGGCCGGACACCGCAAAGTCCTTGGCGCCGAGCTTGAGCGTACCCATGACGGACACTTCCGCCCGGCTGCCTTCGGAAAACAGCGTTGAGAGCTCGGGATGCTCGATCACTTTCAGGACTGATTCGGTCAGTGCCTGCCGTTGGCCGGCAGACCAGCGCGGAACGGAGCGAAGCAGATAACGCTCGGCCGCAGTTCGTCGTTCCTCCGGTGCGAGCGAAGGCAGCACCTGCAGGAACCGGTGCAGGATCGCACCGCGCAGCAGCGACGTATCGGCACCTGGCTTTTGCGAGAACAGGGCGGAGCCCATGATGGAGCCGCTCTCTTCCTCATCGATCACGGCACCCGCGCCGGAAGGGCTGAGGGGCCGGGGCAGATGTTTCTGCGGCGGCAAAGGCTGCAGCAGTGCCGGCGGCAGGCCCACGCGTTGCGCTTCCGCCGTATCCTCACCCCGTTCCTGCGTCTGCAGATCGCGGCCAGCCGCAGAAACCTGCCAGCGATAGCCGGTCCATTCCTGATCTCCGGCGGCAAATGTCATCGGCGCGCTGCGGCCGCGCTCATCGACGGACAGGCTGGCGGTGACCATCGCATGCCAGCTTTCAGGATTGCCGCGTTTGCCCTGATAGCCGCAGACGATCAGCCGGTCAGCCGCGCGCGTCATGCCGACATAAAGAAGCCGGCGGTATTCCTCTTCGGCCGCAGTTTTCAGCCGCTCCGTATCCGCATCGACCAGGATGGTGGATGCTGCACCCGGCGGGCGCCAGACGGGCAGCGGCATCGTGCCTGGATGATCGTCCTGCTTGATCATGCGCAGGCCCGACACGTGCTGGGAGTTAAATGCCTTGCCGCCGCCATCGACCAGAAAGACCACCGGCGCTTCCAGGCCCTTCGCCGCGTGGACCGTCATGATGCGGACCTCATTGCGTTCCTTGTCCTGCTCGCGCTTGACCGTCGGCGCTTCCATTTCCAGGCCGGAAATGAACGCCTGCAGGCCGGGTAGGCCGTTTTTTTCGTGGTCGAGCGCAAAGGTCAGGAATTCGTCGAGGATGTCGCTGACCTCGGTGCCGAGCCGTCCAAGATAGGCCGCGCGTCCGCCGTCCTGGCCAAGGATCTGCGCGTAGAAATCATGCACGGGCAGGGTACGCGACAGCGATCTGTAGCGCTGCAGCTTGCTCAGGATGGAATGGTAGCGGCTGGTTTCATCAGCACCGAAATCCAGAAGGTTGTTCCAGACGCTGACGGATGGTGGCCTGCCCACGGCCAATGCGGCGATATCGTCTTCGCCAAGGTTGAACAGCGGGCTTTTCAAAACCGCAGCCAGCGACAAGTCATCCGGCGGCAGAAGCACGAAACGGCCAAGCGCCATCAGGTCCTGCACGGCGATATGATTGGTCAGCACCAGCCGGTCGGCGCCGGCAACGGGAATATTCTGCCGGGTCTTCAGGGCCCGCGTCAGGGCGTTGACGAAGGCATCGCGCTTGCGAACGAGAACGATGACATCGCCCGGCTGCATCGGACGTTTGATCCCCTTTTCGATCACGGTCTCGCGGCCTATCCAGTCGGCCAGGATAGAGGCTATGCGCTGTGCCAGGATATTGGCCGGCGCATCCTCCGGCGTCGCGTCGAAGGCGGCCGTCCAGTCGTCCTCCTGGATGCTGTCGGCCGGCGCGATCGCATCCCAGACCTCGACGACACCGGGATGGCCGATGCGGTTGGACGCGTGCACCACGGCATCGTTGCGGGCGCTGAGGCCACGGGCGTGGAGCGGATTTTCAAACACGGTATCGACGGCCGAAAGCACGTCCTCGGTAGAGCGGAAGGACAGCTGCAGCCGGATCGGGCTGAAGGCCTTGCCGCCATCGCGGACCCGCCGTTCGGTCTCGATGCTCTCGTTAGAAAACCGCTCGGGCCGGGCGCCCTGGAACGAATAGATCGACTGCTTCTCATCACCGACGGCAAACATCGTCCGGTTGCCACCGCGCGCCGTTTCGCCCGAGAAGAAATCCTCGGCGAGCGACTGGATGATCGTCCATTGCACCGGGCTGGTGTCCTGCGCCTCATCGACGAGGATATGGTCGATGCCCTGGTCGAGCTTGTAGTGAATCCAGCGGCTGACATCGCCCCGCGACAAAAGCATCGCCGTGCGGTTGATCAGGTCATCGAAATCCAGCTGGCTGCGGCTTTTCTTGATGTCCTCGTAGTCGTTGTTCAGCCGGTCGGCGAGCACCAGCGCTGCCTTGGTGCCCTCGAACATCGAAATCAGGTTGAGCCGGTCAGTGGCAGCGACAATGTGATCGCGGGCAGCGTTGACCGTGTCTTCCAGATCCGGCGCCTTGTCGCGCATGCCCTTGGACAGGAAGGCGGAATCGGCTTTCGGCTTGCCAGCCTGGGTAAAGAACAGCCCATTCAGCGCGTTGTAGCGTTGCAGCGGATCGGCGAGTTTGGCAACGGCGCGCAGGCCATCGGCAAATTCCGTAACCTTGGCTCCCCCGGCTGAAAGCGCCATGCCGATATAGCGTTCCAGCGCCGCACCGTTCAGTCCCTTCAAAGGCCAGAATCCGGCTAATGCTGTTTGGGTCGTCTCATCTGGGCCGAGCCCCAGGGCCAGGCGAAGCGCCGGATCGATACCCCCCTTAATGGAGGCTTCATCGAGAAAAAGCTGGATCGGCGTGCGCTGGGCAACGATGGCAGACAGCAGTTTTTCAAGCCCGGTATCGTCGGCGAGGTCGAGCACCGTCGCAAACGCCTCGGTCAGTTCGCGGTCGTCCTCGCTTGCGGTGGCGGTCAATAGCGCCCGCCGGGCATCGGCCAGAAGCGTGGCGGAGGCGCGGTCGTCGAGCACGGAGAAATGGCCGGCGACATTGGCCTCGAGCGGAAACTGGTGCAGCAGCGCCTCACAGAACGCGTGGATCGTCTGGATTTTCAAGCCGCCGGGCGTTTCCAGCGCCCGCGCAAACAGGCGGCGGGCCTCCTGGCGTTTCGACAGGTCAGGCCTCTCGCCCTCGATCGCCGCGATCCGGTCATCCAGGGCGTCGTCATCCAGCGTCACCCATTCGGCCAGCCGCTCGAACACGCGGTTGGACATTTCCGAGGCTGCCGCCTTGGTATAGGTCAGGCAAAGGATCGCCGAGGGCCGGCAACCGGCCAAGAGAAGCCGGATAACGCGCTGTGTCAGCACATGCGTCTTGCCGGAGCCGGCATTGGCGGAAACCCAGGCGGAGCGGGCGGGGTCGGAGGCAAGTGCCTGCTTGGCCGAGGTCCAGTCGAGCCAGGCCTGCGGCGTCGGCTCGAGCGGGCCGAAATCGTCATCCTTCATTGCTGTCATCCTCGCCTTCCGCCGTTGCCCATTCGGCAACGCGGGCCAGATGGTCGTATTCGCCGCCGTAATCGCGTTCCTTCTGCACGATCAACCGCGAGGCAAAACCGTATTTGCCGCTCATCAGGGCGGCGAGAAGCCCGGTCAGTTCCTTCAGCGAATCCTCGGCCAATTGCTCGGCCGACTTGTTTTCGACATTGGCGCGCGGCTTGGCATGCTCGTTGTTGACCTCCTGCACGGCAAACCGTTCGCCGGGTTTGAGGCGAACGTAAAGCAGCGATTGTGGGTGTTTCGCTCCCGTCTTCTGGAAGGCGCCGGCCTTGAGCGCTGCCGCTTCCAGTGCCAGCTGAGGATCGAGCAGGGCGCGGGCCTCGTTGATCGAGGGGTTCGATCCCGTCTTGTAATCGACGATCACGGCAGTGCCGTCGCCGAGAATGTCGATCCGGTCGGCAATGCCGGTCAGCCTGATGTCGGAAACCCCAAGTTCCATCGATGCGTAGAGTTCTGTGAAACTCTTGCGGACATCGCCCTGGCGGCTGATTTCCCAGTCGATAAAGGCCTTGCCAACCGCAGCAAAGCGCGGCCGCCAGACGATATCGATATGGGAAGGCAGGGCCTGCTCGTCAAAAGCCTCGTTGAGAATCCGGCTCATTTCCACTTGCGCCTGCGGCGATGCCGCATCCAGCCCGGCGCGCACGAAACGCTCGGCGATCTTGTGATACAGCGTGCCGCGCTCGGCAGCGCCCGGATCGCGGTTGAAGGGATCGATCGGCTGCAGGCGCAGGATACGCCGCGCATAGACGGCATAGGGGTCACGGCGCAGCCGGCTCACCTCGCTGAAGGAATAACTGCGCGGCTGGTGTTCCGCCGATGGTTTCGGCTCCGGCCTTTTGGCCAGCGGCTGGGTGACACCCTGATCCAGCATGCCAGCCCATTGCTGATAACCCCTGCCATTGTTGCGCAACGTTGCCGCAAAGGGCTTGCCACCGACGGCGAGAAGCCGCTGCAGCCAGCGGGAAGCGACGGTCGGGGTTGCGCCCTTGCGCATGGCGCGGGTCAGAATGAGTTTGCGCGTGCCGCAGGCCATCTGGAAATCATGCGCCAGCTGGCCGATCCGCCGCTCCGGCGGCTCAAGCCCCATCGTCGTCTTCATCGTGCGCGACAGGAATGGATCATTGGCCGTCTGGCCGGGCCAGGTGCCTTCGTTCATGCCGCCGAGAACCACTAGATCGACGCTCTGCAGGCGCGATTCGAGTGCGCCGAAAATGAATACGCGGGGATGGCGCATCGAGCGCGGCTTGATCGATTCGCTCGCCGACAAGGCTTCGACGATATCGCTCCATTGCGGCCCATCCGCCGTCAGCTGGCCTTCGGTGTCGATGACGGAGCGCAGCTGCGTCGCCAGTGCTTCGCCGGCTTCACCCGACCACAGCCCGGCAAGGCTGCCTTGCTCGTCGATGGCGACCGCTTGCAGCGCGGCTCCGGTTTTCTCTGCCCATTGCGACAGCGGCAAGGCTGCCGTCAGCCCCCGGCCGCTTCGGTGGTGGCGCACCAGGGTTCCCGCCAGCGGCTCGGCTGCCGCAGCAATGCGCCGGGCAAGATCGCGGGCCTGCTCGATGGCCTCGTCATCGATCTGGCCGCGCCATTCCGGCAGATGCTTTTTGCCGATCTCATGCTGCAGCGTCTGGTCGAGAAGGGTTTCAAGCTCGGAAATATCGGCGCTGCCGGTGCCGCCGCGCAGCGCCATCAGCTCCAGCGTCGTGGCCGCTGCATTCATCGCTTCGGATGAAAGGCCGAAACGGGCGAGCGGATGTTTGAGAAGCGCCACGATCGATACGGGATCGCCCGGCCGCAACGATGCTTCGAGCAGCAGACGCGTCAGGCTGCCGGGTCCGGTGGACGAGAGCGGCGTACCGGCGGAATCGTCGGCCTCGATGCCGAAGCGCATGAGTTCTGCCGCCACCCGGCGGGCAAGGTCACGGTCGGGGGTGATAAGGGCCGCCTGGCTTTCCTCATTGCCGTGCAGCGCCAGACGAAGCGCAATGGCGATCGCCGTTGCCTCCTCGCGCTCATTGGCCGTTTCGATCAGCGCCGCATCGGAGAACGCCGCGGTCAGCCGGGTGGGATCGATATCGCCGCGCAATGCCGTCCAGCTGCTGGTCGCCTGGACCGGCAGAAGGGCATGGGAGATCAGCTCTGCCCGGTAATCGAGATCAGGGTCAGGAGCGCCCAGCACCGCAACCTCCTGGCGGGAGACCTCCATGCGCTTCAGCAGGCGGAAGAACCCGTATTGCGGATGGCTGCGGCTTGCCGGATCCGGCCGGCCGGTCAGCGTTCCGGTTTCCGGGGCGATCATCATCCACTCGGCATCGCTCATCGTCTGGTCGAGGCCGGGCAGGACGATCGTGCCGTTCGGAAGCTTCTGAACCGCAGCGATCAGCTTGGCGGTTGCCGGGATCGAGCCGGTGGAGCCGGCAATGATGATCGGGCCGGTCACCTTGCCGTTGGCGATGCGCATGGCCTCGGCTTCAAGGATGGCGTTGCGGTGGCGGGCCGGCGAGGATTGTTTTAGCTCCTCCAGCCGGGCTGGCCAGTAGCTGCTGGCAATTTTCAGGAAGGCCAGAGTCAGCTGCCACCACAGCGCATGGTCGGCGTCATCGAGCTTGCCGAGCGCGTCCCAGTCCAGTTCCTCCGTCTCCATCGCGTCGATGATCTCGGAGAGATTGCGCGCCAGCCAGATGGCATCGGCGGGGCTGGCCGGGGCGATCAGCGGGCTTTCCGCATGCACGTCGAGCACAGCCTTCGGCAGCTGGTTTCGCCAGGCAAGGATGAGGCAGCCAAGTTCGATCAGCCGGGCGATATTGGGCAAAGGCGGTGCGAGATCGAGGATCGCCGGGATTTCGGCATCGAAAAAACCGCTATCGTCATCGGTTTCGCCCAGCGCGCGGATCATCGGCAGGATCGCCGAGCGTCCACCAAGGCAATCAACGAGTTCCGAACGCAGCACGCGGGCCGATCGCCGGGTCGGCACGAAAATGGTCACGCCGGCAAGCGACAGCGGATCTGCGGTATCATAGCGGAAACCTGGGATCAGCTCGCCGGAGCACAGCTTTTCAACCAGGGTCTTCAGGAAGGGAAGGCCGGGTGGAATGGTGAAGACGTTGGAGACGGGATCCGTCACGTCATCAGGCTCCTGTTGCAAACTGGTGGATGGCGTCCTCGGCCTGGCCGATCGCTTCGGGCGTTCCGACCGTCAGCCAATGGCCATCGAGGACGATACCGAAAAGGCGGTTCTGGGCGATTGCCTGATCGAAATAGATGTTGAGATTGAAGGCATCATCCGGCGCGCCGGTGAAAAGGCGGCTGTGCAGCGCGATTGCGCCGGCATAAACGACAGGATTGTCCATGCCGTCCTTATAGCGCGACAGCCGTCCCCCCTCATCGAGCGAGAAATCAAGCTTGCCGTTATGGCCGGTCGTGTCTTCGTTGCGCACACACAAAAGCGCCATGTCCATGGTTTCCGGATCGAAGAAGGATGCGAGCCTTTCGAGATTGGACGGCTCGCCCGGCTTTTCCCCAACCCAGAACAGGTCGGCATTCATCACGAGAACCGGACCTTCGGGAAGCAGCTTCAATCCCTTGACCAGGCCGCCACCCGAGTCCATCAGGGCCGCCCGCTCGTCTGAAATCACGATGCTTGGCCGGCTCCGCTCAGCCAGATGCGCTTCCATCCGGTCGGCGAAATGATGCACATTGACCGCTGCCGTCGTCACGCCCGCCGCCTCCAGGAGATCGAGCACATAGTCGATCATCGGCTTTCCCGCGATCGGAACCAGCGGCTTCGGCATGGTGTCGGTGATGGGACGCAGGCGGGTTCCAAGTCCCGCGGCGAGCACCATGGCGTTTTCGATGATGGACATGGGCAGCACGTATTCCACTGAAGCTTCGACCGCTGATTCGGCCTAAAGGATTCCAGCCTTTATGCACCAATCGCGCAAGGGCGCGAGTGCTTCGTGTTGAAGCGCCACCTCGAGATAGGAAAATGTGCGCGGCATATGCTTCATATAGAACGGCTTGCCGTCGCGCTGCATCAGGCGCACCCAGATGCCGGCGAGCTTGCAGTTGCGCTGCGCCGACATCAGATGCCAGTCGCGCCGGAACGTCGTCTCGTCGAACGCTCCGAGCACGTTGCGTTCCGCGCAGTAGAGCGAAAGCATCGCGTCGCGTAGGTCCGGTTCGATCGTCACGCGGGCATCCTGCGAGATCGAGGCGACGTCATAGGCTGTCGGGCCGATCATCGAATCCTGGAAATCGATGATGCCGATGCGGTCGAAGCCGGAGCGGTCGCCGCGCCAGATGATATTGGGCGAATGGAAATCGCGCAGCAGCAGCTTCTTTTCCGATGAAGCCATAAGATCGATCAGCTGGTCCCAAACCGCGAAATAGTCGTGGCGCTCGGCATCGGAAGCCTTTTCGCCGCGTTTCCAGGGCAGGTACCAGTCGAGCAGCAGGCTGGTCTCAATCTTCATCGCCGTGCGGTCGAAATCGGCAATGTGGTGGGTGACGGACCCGAGCGAAATATTCCGCGTCACCGGCTGCGCATGCAAATGCGCAAGGACACGCACGCTTTCCAGGTAACGCTCAGTGATCGGCTGTCCGTCCGCGTCGAGAATACCGTCGCTGCCGAGGTCTTCGATCAACAGGATGCCGGTATCGAGATCGCTCTCATAGATGTCGGGTGCGCAAAATCCCTTCTCCCGGATATCGCGGTCGATGGCGACGAAGGGGATGACGTCTTCGGCGAGATGGGCCAGCTGCTGGTAATATTTGCCGTCCTGCAGGATCGGCCCGGGCTCGTGACGGGCCGAGTCCATCAGGATGCGGACCGGTTCTGTGGGAACGAGAATGCGCTCATAGGCGCGCGCGGAGGCGTCGCCGCTGAGATGGCGGCGTCTGGCATGGCCATATCCGCGCTGTCTGAGGAAGGTGCGGATGGCAAGGCTGCGCCCGATCCGCGCAAGGGCGCCAGCTTCGCCGGTGATCGTGACGGTGCGTCCTTCGCCGAGATGAGAAAACGTGGCGGTCAGCCGCGACTTGGGCAATGCAGCCAGCGCGTTCTCCGGCCATTCCACCAGACAGATACCATCCGACAGGGCCTCATCGAAACCCAGCTCGTCGAGTTCCGAAACGTCGGCCAGCCGGTAGAGGTCGAAATGCGAAACCGGGATGCGCAGATCATAGCTTTGCACCAGCGTGAAGGTGGGACTTGGAACCTCGAGCGCCTCATCGTCGGCCATGGCGCGCAGAAAGGCGCGCGCCAATGTCGATTTGCCGGCGCCGAGATCACCCGATAGCGCCAGACAATCGCCGGCTTTCAGGGCCAGCGCCAGATCTTCGCCAAGCTCGATCGTGGCAGCCTCGTTCTGCAGGGTGAGCTCGATCACCTGCATTATTCCGCCGCAGCGATCTGCGGCAGGTCGCCCGAAGGAATGCGGCAGGTCACTTCCGTGCCTTCGCCTTCGCGGCTGCGGATCGATACGGTGCCGTGATGCAGGCTGACGAAGCTTTCGACGATCGATAGGCCAAGGCCCGCGCCGCCATGCTGGCCGTGGCTTTCGAAACGCTTGAATACGGTATCGAGCACATCCTGGGGAATGCCCGCCCCATTGTCGGTGACGCTGAAAACGAAATCGCTGCCTTCGCGGCGGCATTTCAGGCTGACGGTGCTGCCATCCGGCGCAAAATTGGCGGCATTGGTCAAAAGCTTGATGAGGATCTGCTTCAGCCGCTGGTGATCGGCCACGAACAGACCCAGCATATCCGGCGTATCGATCTGCAGGGTGACGGCGCTTTCCTGCAGCCTGTCTGCCATCTGCAACGACACTTCATCGAGGAAATCCGTCAGGTTGATTTCCGACAGGTCCAGCTCGACGATCCCCGCATCGACGGTCGCCAGATCGAGGATGTCGTTGACGATCGTCAGAAGCAGCGAGGACGATGTCGAGATATGATCGACATATTCCGCCTGCCGTTCCGTCAGCGATCCGAAAGCGGGTGTTTTCAGGAGATCGGCAAAGCCGATGATGTTGGTCAGCGGTGAACGCAGCTCATAGGAGACGTGCTGGACGAAATCGTTCTTCAGATGGTCCGCCATCCGCAACGCATCGTTCTTTTCGGTCAGCGCGCGCTCGACCCGGGCGCTATCGGTGATGTTGACGAAAGTCAGCATCGTCTGGGCGTTGGGCAGCGGAATGACGGCGAAATCGAGGATCAAGCCGGTCCGCAGCTCCAGAATACCTTGGCAGGACGGGCGTTCGTCGTCGAAGCTGGTGATGAGATGGGAAAACTGCTTCCAGCCATCCGGCTGGTCGTAGGACGGCGCGCAGGCAAGTTCGATAGCGCGGATATGGGTACCCGGTTTCGCCTCGATCTCGCTGATGCCCCAGAGTGCGCGGAAGGCTGGATTGGAGAGCTTGATGCGGCCGTCTGGGCCGAACACCGCGACGCCTTCCGACAGGTGGTCGATGGTCTCGCCCTGAACCTGCACCAGCGTGTTGTAGCGTGTTTCCAGATCGACCTTTTCCGTCAGGTTTTCGAACACCCAGGTCGCTCCGCCCTGCGGGCGGGCGGTGGCGAACACGCGCAGGGTCTGGCCGTTGGGCAGGTGCCAGAGGTCGGACTGCGTCTCGATCGCCTGATAGACGGCAAGCGCTCCGTCTTTCCACTGCTTCCAGTTCAGCTGTTCCGGCAGCTTGCCGACGGCGCGCAGGCGGTCGAGGATCTCGCCATTGCCCGGCTTGCGCTCCAGGAAGCCCATGTCGAGGTCCCACAGCCGCTGGAAAGCCTGGTTGTAGAATTGCAGTTGCTGGCTGCCATCGAAGATCGCCACCGGCGTTGCCAGGTGATCGAGCGTTTCGGCGTGGCTCTTCAGGGTGCGGTTGAGTTCTTCGCGAACCGCCTCGACGTCCGAGATGTTGATCGCCATGCCCGCCGATCCGGTCGTGCTCTTGGTATCCACCACATCGAAGAACGTCCGGTTGCCACGCACCACGGTGGAGACCTTTTCGCGATAGGGCGAATCATAGGTGCTGATGACGCGGATCTTCTCACGCGCGACGGTTGCCAGAAGCTCGCGGCTTTCCTTGACGGCGGCTGAAGGATCGGTGGCTTCGACGGCATCGGCATAAGCGTCGTTCACCCAGAGGAGTGCGCCGTCCGGACCGCGCTGCCAGACCGGCAAATCGATCGCATCGAGCAGCGTGTGCAGGTTGGACAGCGAGCCGTGCAGGCGGTCGCGTTCCATTTTCAGTTCCGCCAGCTCGGCGCGCAGATTGTTCAATGCGACGAACCGGACGAAAGCGCGGCCGCCGGAAACGCGGCCCTGGGCCTCGATGATTTCACTCCGGCTGGTTTCGACGACAAGGTCGAAACTCTCTGCGCTGGAACGCAGCCGTTCGATGGCTTTTTCCAGCTCGGATGCCGATTGTGATTTGATCCAGCGGCCGAAAGCGAGGAAATCGCGGTCATCCTGTGGTGCGCCGGTCTCGGCCGGCAGCTGGCCGAGAAATTCAGGTTTGTTCGCCTGGCCTTCCCAGACGACAATGCGGCGGTTCTTGTCAGCAATCAGCGCCTGGAAACGCGATATCCGGTGATTGGCATCAGCCAGCGCCGTGTTCAGTTCGCGGTTGTCGGTCTCCATATTGCCGCGCTGCCTTATCAGCCAGATGGCCGAGAGCATTGCTGCGGAAATGACGCCGATCAGCAGGGAAAAGGTGACGACTTCGGACGAGCCGAAAAGGTTGGCGGTCGCCATGCCCTCAACCGCTGCACAGGCAGGGCCGGCGGAAGCCACCAGCGTCGAGCTCGCCATGAACCGGCGCAGCAGAGACGGAATCCGGCCGCCGGCGCGTTTCGAAGGACCTGTTTCCATGGCGTGCTTCCCCGTTTGCACCACATATGATCGATGCGCCGGAAAACCGAATCACGTGATCAACTGTGTATTCAATACCTTGAAGCGTGCCCCGGCCTTTCGGCCGGGTCCGTTCAGGGTCATTTCGTCCGGTTGCAAATCGCCACGCAGTGCTAAATCGAAATCCCACTGACGCGGGCCTCGTTCAATTCCGATTGCAGTCCGGCATGTCTTCGTCTGTTTGCCGCCTCAACGACAAGACATCCATTCGTGACGCGTCTGTTCCGCATCTTCGTCACGAATCATTGTGCCAAAAACATACGCCTTCGGGGAATCCTCGGGAAGGGCGGAGCAAAAAAAGAGGCCGCGATCTCCTGTCAAGATCGCGGCCCCTATATGTTGTGGATTATCCGGGTAAGGACTAGTAGCGGTAGTGTTCGGACTTGAACGGACCGGTCGGCGTCACACCGATATAGCCAGCCTGTTCTTCCGAAAGTTCGGTCAGCTTGGCACCAAGCTTGGCCAGATGCAGACGCGCGACCTTTTCGTCGAGGTGTTTCGGCAGGATATGGACGCCCTTGTCATACTGCTCGCCCTTGGTGAACAGCTCGATCTGGGCCAGGACCTGGTTGGAGAACGAAGCCGACATGACGAAGGACGGGTGGCCGGTGGCGTTGCCGAGGTTGAGCAGGCGGCCTTCCGACAGAAGGATCATGCGGTTGCCCTTGGGGAACTCGATCAGGTCGACCTGCGGCTTGATGTTGGTCCACTTCATGTTGCGCAGCGCGGAAACCTGGATCTCGTTGTCGAAGTGGCCGATATTGCCGACAATCGCCATGTCCTTCATCTCGCGCATGTGGTCCATGCGGATGACGTCCTTGTTGCCGGTCGTCGTGATGAAGATATCGGCCGAAGATACGACATCCTCGAGCTGAACGACCTCAAAACCGTCCATGGCGGCCTGCAGGGCGCAGATCGGATCGACTTCCGTGACCTTGACGCGGGCACCGGCGCCGGAGAGCGAAGCGGCAGAACCCTTGCCGACGTCGCCGTAACCGCAGACGACGGCAACCTTGCCCGCCATCATCACGTCGGTACCGCGGCGGATACCGTCGACCAGCGATTCCTTGCAGCCATACTTGTTGTCGAACTTCGACTTGGTAACCGAATCGTTGACGTTGATGGCCGGGAAGGGCAGCAGGCCCTTGGCATGCAGCTGGTAGAGACGGTTGACGCCGGTGGTGGTTTCTTCCGTCACGCCCTTGATGGCGTCGCGCTGTTTGGTGAACCAGCCCGGCGAAGCGGCCAGGCGCTTCTTGATCTGGGCGACGAGGATTTCTTCTTCCTCGGATTCGGGCTTCGACAGAACGTCCTCGCCGGCTTCGGCGCGGGCGCCGAGCAGGATGTACATGGTGGCGTCGCCGCCGTCATCGAGGATCATGTTGGAAACGCCGCCGTCGGCCCACTGGAAGATCTGGTCTGTGTAGGTCCAGTATTCTTCGAGGCTTTCGCCCTTGACCGCAAAGACCGGAACGCCGGTGGCGGCGATGGCTGCTGCAGCGTGGTCCTGCGTCGAGAAGATGTTGCAGGAAGCCCAGCGCACGTCGGCGCCGAGGGCGACCAGTGTCTCGATCAACACGGCCGTCTGGATGGTCATGTGCAGCGAGCCGGTGATGCGCGCGCCCTTCAGCGGCTTGGTCGTGCCGAATTCCTCGCGGCAGGCGATCAGGCCCGGCATTTCGGTCTCGGCGATGGTGATTTCCTTGCGGCCGAAATCGGCAAGACCGATATCCGCAACCAGATAGTCGTTTTTCGTGCTCATGAAAGTCTCCGGGCTGGTGCCGTGCACGAATACCTGACGTTTGGCAGGATCGGGCAGGGCGCACTAGAATTCGCACTTCCTGCAATGGGCAGGACGTTTGTTCCTCAAATATCAGGAAACGCGAAAAGGAGCAACAGGACATAAAGAAGTCTTTATGTCTTTATGTCTCTTGTCTAGCGGGATCAGATTTCTTCGCCGAACTTGTCGGCAACCAGCGCGTCAAGGGCGTCGAGTGCCTCCTGGGCTTGGCGGCCGCTGGAGGTGACGGAGACCGAACAGCCGGTGCTGGCGGCCAGCATCATCAGCCCCATGATCGAGGTGCCGCCGACGGTCATGCCATCCTTGGATACGTGGATCTCGGCATCGTATCCCTCGACCGTCTGCACGAACTTGGCCGAGGCGCGGGCATGCAGTCCGCGCTTGTTGACGATCAAAAGGTCGCGGGAGAGGGTCACGACCGACATCCCGTTATTTTCCACTGAGGACGCGGCTTGCGACATTGATGTATTTCCTGCCTGCTTCGGACGCTTCGACGAGAGCCTTGTCCATATCGCTTTCGCCACGGACGCCGGCCAGTTTGATCAGCATGGGAAGGTTGACGCCGGCAATGACTTCGACGGTGCCGCTTTGCATCACCGAGATTGCCAGGTTTGACGGCGTGCCGCCGAACATGTCGGTGAGGATGATGACGCCATTGCCTTCGTCGGCTGCAAGAACGGCGTGCAGAATGTCCTGCCGGCGCTGATCCATGTCATCCTCGGGGCCGATGCAGACAGTCTCGATTGACTTTTGCGGACCAACGACATGCTCCAGCGCATGACGAAACTCTTCAGCCAGCTTGCCGTGTGTGACAAGCACAAGTCCGATCATGGTGTCTTCGCTCCAACTGCATCTGCAAATCTATAAGGAGGGTCAGATATCGCAATGCAGCAATTTCGTCCACCTTTAGGGCGGCCATCTTGGCAAGGAAAAGGCGAATGGCAAGTTAAAAATCCGGAAATGCTGCCTTAAAAGGCATCAATGTCCTTGAAAATTGGCATTTTGAGGTAAAATAAGCCGCAGAATCTCAAAAGAATTCAAGCCTTCGGCGACGGGAACGCGTTGCAAAGGCAAAAAATCGCCGGAAGGCAAAGAAAACCTCTCTTTTTCCGGGGGTAAACGCGGCTCAAACGGCGATTTGACTGGCAGAATGGCAAAATCGATCACCGCCGCCGGTATCGTCTCGACAGCAACGATCCCCGTGCCGCGGACCTCGGCAAGACCTGCGATCGAGGCTGGACGGAGAGCAATGATGCGGCCGTTACGCACTGAGATCATCACCTGATCATCCGCAACGAGAGCCGCAAACAGCCCGCAATTCCTTGCTGCCGCCACACAGGAGAGCGCCAGCATCGTCTTGCCGGCGCCGGACGGGCCGACAAACAAAAAACCCTGCGTTCCGAGCACGACGGCGGTCGCGTGAATATTGACCGCCGGGTTGGTCATGAATGGTTTTCGATCGAAAGCGACAGGATGAAACGGGCGCCGGTAATCTTGCCGCTCGCATCCATCATGTTCTCAGCCTTCAGCGAGCCCCCATGGGCTTCGGCGATCTGGCGGGAGATGGAGAGACCGAGACCCGAATTCTGGCCGAAATCCTCAGCCTCCGGCCGGTCGGTGTAGAAGCGTTCGAAGATGCGGTCGATGTCTTCGGCCTGGATGCCCGGGCCATTGTCCTCGACATAGATGATGCAGCGGCTGCGGGTACGGGTCAGCCGCAGGACGATGCGGCCGCCCTGGTCCGGAACGAAGGACCGGGCGTTCTCGATCAGGTTGGTGATGATCTGGCCGATGCGCAGCTCGTAGCCACCCACATCGAAGCGCGCCTTCGGATTGTCCTTGCGCTCGACGACGAAGCTGAGTTCGACGATCTTCTTGCCGCTGCGGATCTGCCGGGAAAGATCGACAAGACCACCAAGGAGCTTTTCCAAATCGACCGCCTTGGCGTCGCTGCGGGCAAGCTCAGCATCCAGTCTTGAGGCATCGGAAATATCGCTGATCAACCGGTCGAGGCGGCGGACATCGTGCTGGATAACGTCCATCAGCCGTTTCTTGGAATCGTCCGTACGGGCCAGCGGCAGGGTTTCGACGGCGCTGCGCAGCGAGGTCAGCGGGTTCTTCAATTCATGGCTGACATCGGCGGCAAAATTCTCGATCGCGGCAATACGGTCGTAGAGCGCGGTCGTCATTTCGCGCAGCGCCACCGAAAGGTTGCCGATCTCGTCCTGACGGGAAGAGAAATCCGGGATTTCCTCGCGCTCCTTTGCCCCGCCACGCCGCACGCGGATGGCGGCGGCCGACAGGCGCCTGAGCGGATTGGCGATGGTGCTTGAGAGCAGCAGCGACAGGATGACGTTGACGAGTGCCGCAACCCCGAATACGCGGATGATCGCCAGCCGCTCGGCGTGAACGATCTTGTCGATGTCGCCCGCCTGCGTCGACAGAAGCAGCACGCCGAGAACGGCGCGAAACCGCTGAACCGGCACGGCGACGGAGACGATCAGCTCGCCCTTTTCGGTGACACGCACGACGGCGCCGCGAACGCCGGTCAGCGCATTCATGACTTCCGGATAGATCGCACCGTTGCCACCTGGCGGTTCCTTGTAGAGCGGCAGGTTGCCCGGCTGCAGTACGCGATTGAACCAGGAGTTCAGCCGTTCGGACCATGTCACTGCTTCCGGCTCGATCGGCGGCAGGTCGAAACGCAGAACCTGACCGCCGGTATAGAGGTGGCGGGAATCCAGCAGAAGATCGGCGTCGGCATCAAACAGGCGGGCGCGGGTGCGGGTCGGCGATATCAGCCGCCGCAGGACCGGCGCCACACGTTCCTGGTTGATCGGGAATTCCAGATCCTCGTCGCTCGGCAGCGGCGTGATGCTCTGGCCTGCCTGCAGTTCCAAAAGCTTTTCCGGATCGATGGTGATCGAGTTGGTATCGACGGAGGCGGATGCCGCGATCGCGCCGGCAATGATTTCCCCTTGCGTCAAAAGACTTTCGACGCGGGCATCGATCAGCCCTTCGCGGAACTGGTTCAGATACATGATGCCGCCGACCAGAACGACGAGCGCGACGAGATTGAAGAACAGGATACGGCGCGTCAGGCTGGAAAACACGGCGTTGCCGAAGATGCGGCGAATCAACGTGAAGGGATGCGCCCACGTCCGCCCGGAAGCGGCCCGTGTTTCGCCTTCATCCATATCGATGTTTCGCAAGACTTCGACCAAGCCTTCAACTCCGCTTGCGCGGCCCCTGCATGTCAAATGGCAGGTTACTGCCCGTTTCAATGGCAGCCTTGCTACCGGTCCAATGGTAGACCCGGCTGCCGTCCGCCCGAGGGTAGAATGGAGATTACGCCCCTATCTTTCTCTCGGCGCGGAGCCGTATCATACAGCTCCGTCCTTGACCACGCCAGACTTTCACCTTGTGGCGATGCCCGGCGTGGCGGGGGAGATGCGGTCCGGCCTCAGGCCGATTCGCGGAAGCGGTAGCCAACGCCGTAAAGCGTTTCGATCATGTCGAAGTCGTTGTCGACCATCTTGAACTTCTTGCGCAGCCGCTTGATGTGGCTGTCGATGGTGCGATCATCGACATAGACCTGTTCGTCATAGGCGGCGTCCATCAGCGAATCGCGGCTCTTCACCACGCCGGGGCGCTGCGCCAGCGAATGCAGGATGAGGAACTCGGTCACGGTCAGGGTTACCGGTTCATTCTTCCAGGTGCAGGTGTGGCGTTCCTGATCCATCGACAGCTGGCCGCGCTCCAGCGAACGTGCCTGGATATCGGCGGCACTCTTGGCAGCGCCACTGCCGGTGCTTGCGGCAGCTGCCGCCTCCCGGTTGGCCGACCGGCGCAGGATCGCCTTGACGCGCTCCACCAGCAGACGCTGCGAGAAGGGCTTGGTGATGAAATCGTCGGCACCCATCTTCAGGCCGAAAAGCTCGTCGATCTCTTCGTCCTTTGAGGTGAGAAAGATCACCGGAATATCCGATTTCTGGCGCAGCCGGCGCAACAGCTCCATGCCGTCCATGCGCGGCATCTTGATATCGAAGATCGCCAGTTGCGGCGGCCGGGCAAGCAGACCGTCGAGAGCCGAGGCACCGTCGGTATAGGTTTCGACCTTGTAACCTTCCGCCTCCAGTGCAATCGACACCGAGGTCAGGATATTCCGGTCGTCATCGACAAGTGCGATCGTCTGCATCGTATAGGGCTCCACCATTTCGCTGCGCCTCCGAGGCCGGCCCGGTTGTCCGGGGCTCTGCTGCGGTAAGACGCGTTTCATGAGTATAAAGGTGGAACAAATTGTGGCGAAGTAAAATGCAAAAGCAATGAGCATGATGGCGGGCGGCTGTTTCCGGCGAAAAATCGGTGCCTGAAAAGCCTCGATTCAACCGATTAAAAAAGCGATATTTTCTTTTAAATCGATTAATATACTGAAATCATTATATTTTTTACGACAGCAATCTTGTCTTTTCGTCTTCATCCTTCTATGGTCGCTAACATTCAATGTTCTGTCGGCAAACCACGGAGGAAAGCTGGACCATGCAGGAACTCGGCATTCACAACCCATCCCTTGGGCTGGAATCAATCGGCTTTAACAACCTGGACGTGGTTCGGTACAACTTTGGCACCGCTGAACTCTATGAGGAAATCCTGCGCCGCAGCGAAGCGCTGCTGACTGCCGATGGTGCCGTGCGCGCCCTGACCGGCCAGCACACGGGCCGTTCGCCGAAGGACAAGTTCGTCGTTCGCGATGAAAACACCACCGATGAAATCTGGTGGGACAACAACAATGCGATGTCGCCGGAGCATTTCGCGGTGCTGCATCAGGACATGCTCGATCACGCCAAGGGCAAGTCGCTCTATGCGCAGGATCTGATCGGCGGTGCCGATGCGGAAAACGCTCTGCCGACGCGCGTCATCACCGAATTCGCCTGGCATTCGCTGTTCATCCGCAATCTCCTGATCCGCCCGGAAAAGGCGGCACTCGCCGCCTTCAGCCCGAAGCTGACGATCATCGATCTGCCGGACTTCAAAGGAAATCCGTCCCGCCACGGCTGCCGCACCGAAACGGTAATCGCTTGCAACTTCACCAAGGGCATCATTCTGATCGGGGGCACGTCCTATGCCGGCGAGATGAAGAAGGCCGTCTTCACCATGCTCAACTACCTGTTGCCGGCCAGGCGCGTGATGCCGATGCATTGCTCCGCCAATGTCGGCCCGGATGGTGATGCAGCCGTGTTCTTCGGCCTTTCGGGCACCGGCAAGACGACGCTGTCGGCCGATCCGAAGCGCACGCTGATCGGCGACGACGAGCATGGCTGGGGCGAACACGGCATTTTCAATTTCGAAGGCGGCTGCTACGCCAAGACCATCCGCCTGTCGGCGGAGGCCGAACCGGAGATTTTCGAAACGACGCGGCGCTTCGGCACCGTACTTGAGAACGTCGTGCTCGACGAAAATCGCGTTCCCGACTTCAACGATGGTTCGCTGACCGAAAATACCCGTTGCGCCTATCCGCTGGACTTTATTTCGAATGCCAGCAAGAGCGGCACGACAGGCCATCCCGGCACGATCATCATGCTGACGGCCGATGCCTTCGGCGTCATGCCGCCGATCGCCCGCCTGACGCCCGATCAGGCCATGTATCACTTCCTGTCCGGCTACACGGCCAAGGTGGCCGGCACGGAAAAGGGCGTGACCGAGCCGGAAGCGACCTTCTCGACTTGCTTCGGCGCACCCTTCATGCCGCGTCATCCGTCGGAATACGGAAATCTGCTCAAGGCTCTGATTGCCGAACACGGCGTCAATTGCTGGCTGGTCAACACCGGCTGGACCGGTGGCGCCTATGGCGTGGGAAATCGCATGCCGATCAAGGCGACACGGGCGCTGCTTGCTGCCGCGCTTGACGGCTCGCTTGCCTCGGCCGAATTCCGCACCGACAGCAATTTCGGCTTCGCCGTTCCAGTTTCGGTTCCGGGCATCGACAACAGCATCCTCGATCCGCGCTCGACCTGGAGCGAGGGCGTTGCCTATGACGCGCAGGCCCGCAAGCTGGTGGATATGTTCGTCGCCAACTTCGCCAAGTTCGAAAGCCATGTCGACGGCAGCGTCCGCGATGCGGCACCCGGCGTGAAGCTCGCAGCCGAATAAATCAGCCCTCACAGAGGGTTGCAGACCATGATTCACGTGAAACCCGGCGCGAAAAGTGCCGGGTTTTCGCATTGCCTATAGGTTCACGCGTTTTCAATTCCGCCATCCTGTGAGATAGAGCGATGGAAGGATGAAACGTCATGGCCAGCGATCCGCTCTACATCAACGACCGCATCATCATCGCCGGCTGGGAGCTGACGGAGCAGTTCGTGCTGGCCGGTGGGCCGGGCGGACAGAATGTCAACAAGGTCTCGACCGCGGTTCAGCTGTTCTACGGCATCGCCGCCTCGCCGGCCTTGCCGGAGCGTGTCCGGGACAATGCCGTCAAGCTTGCCGGCCGGAAGGTTTCCAAGGATGGCGTGCTGATGATCGAGGCGAGCCGCTTTCGCAGCCAGGAGCGCAACCGCGAGGATGCGCGCGAACGGCTGAAGGAGCTGATCCTCAAGGCCGCCGAACCGCCGCCGCCGCCGCGCCGTAAAACCAAGCCGACCAAAGGCTCGATCGAACGCCGCCTGAAGGCAAAGACCGGGCGCGGCGAAGTCAAGAAGATGCGCGGACGCCCTGAAAACGATTGATCGCGGCAATTTTCGTCCGGGCCTTGTTTTTTCCCCATGAGTGCACTCTGTTAGGGTTGAAGAAACCCGCAAAAGGAGAAGCGCCATGGGTCTGTTCAGCTTTATCAAGAATGCCGGCAAGAAACTCGGCATCGGCGGCGATGACGATGCGCCGGATGTCGAAGCGGTGAAGAAGGAACTGGCGTCCCATGATCTCGGCACAGACAAGGTCAATGTCGCGGTCGAGGGCGACAAGATCGTGCTCACCGGCGTGGTCAAGGACCAGTCCGCCTTTGAAAAGGCCGTCGTTGCCGTCGGCAATACGCTGGGTATCTCGAAGGTCGAAGCGGCGGAACTGAAGGTCGCCGACGGTGCTGCAGAACCCGCAGCGGCCAAGGACCCGGTCTTTTACACGGTGAAGAAGGGCGACAACCTGTGGAAGATCGCCGAATCGCAATATGGCAAGGGCAAGGGCGCGAAGAACACCGTCATCTTCGAAGCCAACAAGCCGATGCTGACCCATCCGGACAAAATCTATCCCGGCCAGGTCCTGCGCATTCCGGCTTTGGACCAGGCCTGATCATGAAAACAGCCGGCGCAGCTCTGTCGATTGCCGTTGCCGTTCTGATGACGGCGCTCAGCGGTCCTGCGCGGGCCCTGACGTTCCGCGAGCCCGCCAAGGGCTCGTCGGAACGGGCGGCCATCATGGATACCCTGCGCCCCGCAGTCGAGGCGGAGATGCGCGGCCCGGTCGAATTCGTGGTGACCACCATCCGGGTCACGCCGAACTGGGCCTTCGTTCAGGTCGAGCCGCAAAGGCCGGGTGGCGGTGCCATCGATCCCGAGAAAACCGGTTTTGCCGGGGATACCGACATGATGGACGGGCTGACGGTCTATGCACTGATGGGCTTTCAGGCCGGCCGTTGGAACCTGATCGATCACATGGTTGGCCCGACGGATGTCGGTTATGCCGGTTGGCAGCAACGCTATGGCATCCCGGCCGCCCTGCTCGGACTGGAATAGGCAATCCGATGCAGGTCCTGCCAAAGGGCATTCGCCATATTCCCGGTTTTCTCGACCGCGCTAAACAAGAAGCCCTCGTCGAGAGCATCCGCGCGGTCGTAGCGTATGCCCCACTTTACGTCCCGGCCATGCCACGTACCGGCAAGCCGATGTCGGTGCGCATGACCAATTGCGGATCGCTCGGCTGGGTGACGGACAAGGAACGCGGGTATCGCTACCAGAGCCAGCATCCCGTCACCGGCAAACCATGGCCGGCCATGCCCGATATGCTTCTGGAACTCTGGCGCACCCTCTCCGGAGCCGCGAAGGAGCCGGAGGCCTGCCTGGTCAATTTCTACGCCGATGACGCCCGGATGGGCCTGCATCAGGATCGCGACGAAAAGGACCTGGAAACGCCGGTCGTATCGATTTCGCTGGGAGACAGCTGCCTGTTCCGTGTCGGCGGCACCGAACGCAGCGGCGGAACGCTGTCGTTCAAGTTGGCGAGCGGCGATATCGTCGTGCTCGGCGGCGAGGGCCGTCTCGCCTTTCACGGCGTCGACAAGATCTACCCCAACACATCGACGCTGCTGAAGAACGGCGGCCGCATCAACCTGACGCTCCGCCGCGTCACCGTCTGACGTTTAAAGTTTGCGCAGCGCCACCGTCTCGGTGAGATGATTCGGACCCTTCTGCAGGATCAGGTCGGCGCGGGGCCGGGTCGGTAGGATGTTCTGGCGCAGGTTCTTCAGGTTGATGTTCTGCCAGAGCCCCTCGGCGATCGCCAGCGCTTCGTCTTCGCTCACCTGCGCATAGCGCTTGAAGAAGGATTCCGGATCGCGGAAGGCGGTCTGGCGCAGGCGCATGAAGCGGTTGACGTACCAGGTGTGGATCAGGCTTTCCTCGGCATCGATATAGATCGAGAAATCGAAGAAATCCGACACCATCGGCACGATCTTGCCGTCAGCGGGCAGATTGCGCGACTGCAGGACGTTGATACCCTCGAAAATCAGGATATCCGGCCGGTCGACGACCTGGAACTGGTCGGGCAGCACGTCATAGGTCAAGTGGGAATAGGTCGGCGCCTTGACGTTCGGCTGGCCGGCCTTGATCGCCGACAGGAAGCGCAACAGCGCGCCGATATCGTAGCTTTCCGGAAAGCCCTTGCGGTCCATCAGGTTTTCCCGCAGCAGCGTCGCGTTGGGATAGAGAAAACCGTCCGTCGTCACCAGATCGACCTTCGGGCTCGATGGCCAGCGGGATAGAAGCTCGGCCAGGATACGCGCGGTGGTCGATTTGCCGACGGCCACGGAACCGGCAATGCCGATGACGAACGGGGTCTTGGCGTCGTTCGACATGCTGAGAAACTGCTGGCGCTGGGCAAACAGCCGCTGCGAGGATTCCACATGGGTGGACAACAGACGCGACAGCGACAGGTAGATGCGCCGGACTTCGCTGAGATCGATCGGGTCGTTGAGCGACCGCAGCCGCTGGACTTCATCCGCCGACAGCGTCAACGGCGTATCGGCCCGGAAATGCGACCATTCCTCCGCCGAAAAGAACCGGTAGGGCGAATAGTCCTTGTTGTCGAAGTGATCCGGAATATCGGCCGGTGCGATGTCTTTGGCGACGATTGTCATGACGTGTCTACCGGCTTGCCTTTTCCTGGAGCCCCGATTGGCTTGTCCGCCGTTCGAGTTCGCTCATCACATCCTGCAATGGAATGTCAGCAATTTTCAATACGACCATAAGATGATAGATCAGATCGGCACTCTCGGCGACAAGGTTGTTGCGATCGTTGCTGATGGCGGCGATCACGGTCTCCACCGCTTCCTCGCCCAGCTTCTTGGCCGCCTTCGCCTGCCCATGGGCCACGAGTTTGGCGGTCCAAGATTCGTCCGGCGAGGCCTTCGCCCGCAAGGCGACGATCGCTTCGAGATCGGAAAGGCTGAAATTGCTCATCTGTCTCTATCCTGAAGCTCAATCGAGCCGCATGGCGATGCCATGCTCTGCCATATAGCGCTTGGTTTCGCCGATGCTATAGGTGCCGAAATGGAAGATCGACGCGGCCAGCACCGCCGTCGCATGGCCGTCGCGAATGCCTTCGACCATATGATCGAGCGTGCCGACCCCGCCCGAAGCAATGACGGGCACGGAGACCCGATCCGCGATCGTGCGGGTCAGCGCGATATCGTAGCCGGCCTTCGAGCCGTCGCGATCCATTGACGTCAAAAGCAGTTCGCCGGCACCAAGCTTGACCATCTTCTCGGCAAAGGTCACGGCATCGACGCCGGTTGCCTGGCGGCCGCCATGGGTAAAGATTTCCCAGCGGTCCTCCTCGCCGGGCTTCGAGACCTTCTTCGAATCGATCGAGACGACGATGCACTGGTTGCCGAACTTGTCGGCCGCTTCGGCGACGAAATCCGGATTGCTGACCGCAGCCGAATTGATCGACACTTTGTCCGCTCCGGCCAAAAGCAGCTTGCGGATATCGGTCACGCTGCGCACACCGCCACCGACCGTTAACGGCATGAAGCAATGATCGGCTGTGCGGGCGACAACATCGAAGATCGTGTCGCGGTTGTCGGAGGACGCCGTGATGTCGAGGAAACAGAGTTCGTCGGCACCGGCCGCATCATAGGCCTTGGCCGATTCGACGGGATCGCCGGCATCGATCAGATCAAGGAAGCTGACGCCCTTGACAACACGGCCGTCCTTGACGTCGAGGCAGGGGATAACGCGGGCTTTTAAAGTCATAATGTTCTTGCTACTTTCGCGAGCTTTTCGAAAGGTGACGCAGTTGCAGTTCAGCGATTACATCGTTTACGTAGATGAGAGTGGCGATCACGATCTTGCAAACGTTTCGCCAAACTACCCAGTATTTGTTTTGGCGTTCTGCATATTTGAAAAAGAGGCTTATGTCACACGAACTGTTCCAAATTTTCAGCGACTGAAATTTCGCTGGTTTGGTCACGACACCATCGTGTTTCATGAACGCGAAATCAGAAAGCAGCTGGCTCCTTTCAAATTTCTGCAAAACCAGGAAAAGCGTGGGCAGTTTATCGCAGAGATGAACGAGTTAATTCAAGAAGCCGAATTCACGGTCATCGCCGCGGTTATCAATAAGGAGCGGTTAAAAGGCCGGTATAAAGACCCAGGCAATCCCTACGAAATTGCTCTGCAGTTTTGCATGGAACGTCTTTATCGCTATCTAAATGACAACCGACAAACTGATAAAATGACACATTGCATTCTGGAGCGTCGCGGCAAAAAAGAAGACGCGTCTATTGAACTCGAATTTAGAAGAATCTGTGATCGCGGAAATTTCGCGGGGATTCACATGGATTGTTTGGATATTCAATTTCAAGAGAAGGCAGCTAATTCCTGTGGTCTTCAAATTTCGGATCTTATCGCGCGCCCCATAGGACTTGCTGAGATACGTCCGGATCAACGAAATCGAGCTTTTGAAATAGTTGAGCAAAAATTCAGGAGAGGCGCCAACGGGAGAGTTACTGGCTACGGATTGAAAATATTTCCATAGCTAAGAAGCGAAAAGCCCCGGATAAACCGAGGCCAGACGCCGACTGGGAACATCCCCCTGTCCACTTACATAAAATGTATAAGAACATAGAAGGAACGTCAAGTCTTGAATTGACAAATCGAGAAAACCGAGTCCTTCGAATCACTTAGCCGTTTTTAAAAGCGCCAGAGCTTCCGCCGGATCGATGCGTCCGTCATAGAGCGCCCGGCCGGAAATGGCGCCTTCGAGCTTGGCTGCATCCGGCTGAACCATGCGGCGGATATCCTCCATCGAGGCCAGACCACCAGAGGCGATCACGGGGATGGAAACGGCGTTGGCCAGTTCCAGCGTCGACTCCCAGTTGATGCCGGTCAGGATGCCGTCTCGGTCGATGTCAGTATAGATGATCGCAGACACGCCGGCGCCTTCGAACTTTTGGGCGAGTTCGATGACACCGAGTTCGGAGGCTTCCGCCCAGCCCTCGACCGCCACCTTGCCGCCCTTGGCGTCGATGCCGACGGCGACCTTGCCCGGGAATTTCTTGCAGGCTTCGATCACCAGCGCCGGATCGCGCACGGCGACGGTGCCGAGAATGACGCGGGCAAGGCCACGCGACAGCCAGTTTTCGATATGATCGAGCGTGCGAATGCCGCCGCCCAGCTGCACCGGGTTCCTGGTGGACTTGAGGATCGCATCGACGGCGGCCCCGTTGACGGTTTCACCGGCAAAGGCGCCGTTGAGATCGACCACGTGCAACCATTCGAAACCCTGGTCCTCGAAGGCCTTGGCCTGCGCGCCGGGGTCGGGATTGTAGACGGTCGCCTGTTCCATGTCGCCGAGCTTGAGGCGCACGCACTGGCCGTCTTTGAGGTCGATGGCGGGAAAAAGGATCAACGAAGGCAACTCCCGCAAATAAACGCGAACGTTAGCAGAACAAAGCTGCTGTAAAAGACTCGACTCTCAGATGCGAATCGGGATTCAGTGAAGCCCACCATCAAGATATAGGGTCTTGAGGGTGGGCATGCACTAAATGTACAACAATGGAGTTGGTACAATGAAGACATACATGATCGGATATGACCTTAACAAGTCCGGAAAAAACTACTCGGAGCTCATTGCCGAAATCAAGAAAATTGCTAACGGATTTTGGCATCATCTGGATAGTACCTGGCTGGTAAACAGCGACCTTGAAGCATCACAAATCATTCATCGTCTAATTCCAGCGATTGATGGAGATGATGAAATCTTAGTGATGGCCGTTGCTGATGATTGGGCTAGTTTTGGCTTCAAAGACTCGGGAAATGAATGGCTGATCAATCAGCTCAAACCAGCTTGCCGGGTTAGTTAAGGTCTCCATAGGAGAAAATTCGAGATAAGAGCCAGGCCAAGCGTCTGGCTCTTTTCCGGATGGAACTGGGCGCCGGCCTTGTTTCCCCGGGCAACAAACGCCGTCACCGGGCCGCCATAGGTGGTGGTGGCAATCAGGTCGTCCGGGTTTTCGACTGCAAGATGGTAGGAATGGACGAAATAGGCATGCAGCCCATCCTCACCGGTCTTGATGCCATCGAACAGCGGATGCGGCTTCTTCAACACCAGCGTATTCCAGCCGATCTGCGGGATTTTCAGCGTGGGATCGGAGGGCCCCATCTCGACGACATCGCCCTTGATCCAGCCAAATCCTTCCGTCGTCGTCTTCTCCAGCCCGCGCGACGACATCAGCTGCATGCCGACGCAGATGCCGAGGAACGGGCGGCCGGATGTCTCAACCGCTTCGTGCAGCGCGTCCCGCATGCCATCGACGGCATCAAGGCCGCGGCGGCAGTCGGCATAGGCACCGACGCCGGGCAGCACGATCCGGTCGGCGCTGGCAACGCGGTCGGCCCTATCGGTGAGTTCGATTTCCGCGTTGATGCCGGCTTCACGCGCCGCCCGTTCGAAGGCCTTGGTGGCCGAGCGCAGATTGCCGGATCCGTAATCGATGATCGCAACGCGCATCAGCGTTCTCCATAATTTTCAAACAGACCGACAGCCGCGCGGCCATCGGCAGGCTTTGCCACTGCGGTGGGCAGAACCGGTGGCTGCCAGATGGCTTCGCTTTCGGACGCATCGTCGGTAGCCGCTGCATGGTCATAGATCGTTTCGGCAGTAGCCAGATCGCCGGCGGTTATGATCGACTGCAACGTCCAGCCCCGGGCCTGCAGCCGGTTGGCCACAAACGCCGGGCCTTCGAGGGCGACAAGCAGGCGCAGAGCCAGTTCGATCAGCAATCCCGCCGCGCTTGGCTCCGGGGTCGCAAAAGCGATGAACCCTTGCAGGATGGCGACGGTGATGCCGGCAATCCATTGGCGCCGATACAACAGCCAGAACGCAGGAAGGACAAAAGCGATCCAGGAAAACTTGTCGGCAATGAAGCGTGCCTTGTCGTCGCTCTTCAGAGCGCCGGGAGACGTCAGAACCAGATAGGAGGCCATGTCAGCCAACTTTCACTATGGGCCGGATCAGACCAGCGTTCCCTTGGTCGAAGGAACGCGGCCTGCCTGGCGCGGATCGATCTCTGTTGCCGTGCGAAGCACGCGGGCAACGGCCTTGAAGCAGGTTTCGGAGATGTGGTGGTTGTTGGCGCCGTAGATGTTCTGCACATGCAGCGTGATGCCACCATGCTGGGCGAGTGCCTGGAAGAATTCGCGCACCAGTTCCGTGTCGAACGTGCCGATCTTCGGCGCCGAGAAATCGACGTTCCAGACCAGGAATGGCCGGCCGGAGACATCGACGGCGGCGCGGGTCATCGTCTCGTCCATGGCAAGATCGAGCGAGGCGTAGCGGGTGATGCCGCGCCGGTCGCCCAGTGCCTTGGAAAGCGCCTGACCGATGGCGATGCCTGTGTCTTCAACGGTATGATGATCGTCCACATGGCGGTCGCCCTCGGCAACGATGTCCATGTCGATCAGCGAATGGCGGGAAAGCTGATCCAGCATATGGTCGAAAAAGCCGACGCCGGTCGAAATCCGCGACGTGCCGGTGCCGTCGATATTGACGGACACGGTCACCGAGGTTTCGTTGGTCTTGCGCGAAACGCTGCCGGTGCGGCTCACTTGCTTGTCGGCCATCAGGTTCTCCCGAATGTATATAGAGCCGCTCCTTATCAGGCGGTGGGCGAAATATCCAGAACTGCCGCCATGATTCTCGCATATGCGAAACGCAGCTGAATTGATGGGGAGAGGAGACGGCGACGTGGGCTATTTGCAATCGGCAAAAGCGCTCTTACATAGGTTTCAACGGAGCCGGTGTTCGGCTCGTCGAAGCGGCCCGGACACCGGGCAGGGTGGGTTTTATGACAACGATTATTACCGTCCGGAAGGGCGGACAGGTGGTGATGGCCGGCGATGGCCAGGTGAGCCTTGGCCAGACCGTGATGAAGGGCAATGCGCGCAAGGTCCGCCGCCTGGGCAAGGGCGAAGTCATCGCCGGTTTTGCCGGCGCGACAGCCGATGCCTTCACGCTTTTGGAGCGGCTCGAATCCAAGCTCGAGCAATATCCGGATCAGTTGATGCGCGCCGCCGTCGAGCTTGCCAAGGACTGGCGCACCAACAAATACCTGCGCAATCTGGAAGCGATGATGCTGGTCGCCGACAAGTCGATCACCCTTGCCATCACCGGCAATGGCGATGTGCTGGAGCCGGAACACGGCACCATCGCCATCGGCTCTGGCGGCAATTATGCCTTCGCCGCAGCGCGGGCGCTGATGGATACTGATAAGTCGGCCGAAGAGATAGCCCGCCGGGCGATGGAAATCGCCGCCGACATCTGCGTCTATACCAACGGCAATATCGTCATCGAAAAGCTCGATGCAGCCTGATCAGACCGTTACCTTTGTGGCTGTCGATGCGAGCCATGAGCCGATGCTGCTTGGCTGGCTGTCGCAGCCGCATGTGCGTGAGTGGTGGGGCGACCCGCAGGATGAGCTCGCGCTGATCCGCGAGGACCGGACAACAGGAGAGACGAAGGGTTTCATTTTCTTCGTCGTTGGCGAGCCTGCCGGCTACATCCAGTCCTGGCTGCCGGTGCAATATGAAAGCGAGCGCTGGGCCAAGGACCTGACACCCGATACGCCGGGGATCGATATCTTCGTCGGTCCGGCCGACATGACCGGGAAGGGCGTAGCGTCCAGGGCGATCCGGGCTTTCGTGCCGCAGCTTTTTGCCGGCACGGCGCCACGGATCATCATCGACCCGGATGCAGGAAATAAGCGAGCCCTCAGGGCTTATGCCAAGGCGGGGTTCACCCCCTATGGCGAATGGAACGATAGCTCTGGGCGCACAATCCTGATGGAATTGGCCCGGACAGAATTTGAGAGGACCAAATGACCACATTTTCACCCCGCGAAATCGTGTCGGAGCTCGACCGGTTCATCATCGGCCAGCACGATGCCAAGCGCGCCGTCGCCATCGCGCTGCGCAACCGCTGGCGCCGCCAGCAGCTCTCGGATGAGCTGCGCGACGAAGTCATGCCGAAGAATATCCTGATGATCGGCCCGACCGGCGTCGGCAAGACGGAGATTTCCCGCCGTCTGGCCAAGCTCGCCGGTGCCCCCTTCATCAAGGTCGAAGCGACGAAATTCACCGAAGTCGGCTATGTCGGCCGCGATGTCGAGCAGATCATCCGCGACCTTGTCGAAGTCGGGATAGGCCTGGTGCGCGAAAAGAAGCGCGCCGACGTCAAGGCCAAGGCGCATCTGAATGCCGAGGAGCGCGTGCTTGACGCTTTGGTTGGCGCGACCTCTTCGCCGGCCACACGCGACAGTTTCCGCAAGAAGCTGCGGGCCAACGAGATGGATGACAAGGAAATCGACATCGAGATTGCCGATACGGCAACGCCGGGCGGCGGCTTCGAAATCCCCGGCATGCCCGGTGCCAATATCGGCGTCCTGAACCTGTCGGAAATGTTCGGCAAGGCAATGGGGCAGCGCACCAAGAAGGTCCGCACGACGGTCAAGGAGAGCTACGGCATCCTGATCAACGACGAATCCGACAAGCTGCTCGACAATGAGGAGATCCAGCGCGAGGCCGTGCGTTCGGCGGAAAATGACGGCATCGTCTTCCTCGACGAAATCGACAAGATCGCCGCCCGCGATGGCGGCATGGGCGCTGGTGTTTCACGTGAAGGCGTGCAGCGCGACTTGCTTCCCTTGGTCGAAGGCACCACGGTCGCGACCAAGTATGGTCCGGTGAAGACAGACCATATCCTGTTCATCGCCTCGGGCGCCTTCCATGTCTCCAAGCCGTCCGATCTCCTGCCGGAATTGCAGGGCCGCCTGCCGATCCGCGTCGAGTTGAAGGCGCTGACCAAGGAAGACTTCCGCCGCATCCTGACGGAAACCGAAGTCAGCCTGATCCGCCAGTACAAGGCGCTTCTGGAAACGGAAGGCGTCAATCTGGACTTTACCGAAGACGCGCTCGATGCGCTGGCCGATGTTGCGGTCAAGCTCAACACCAGCGTCGAGAACATCGGCGCCCGGCGCCTGCAGACCGTCATGGAACGGGTCCTCGACGAGATCTCCTATGCGGCACCGGACAAGTCCGGCGAGGCGCTGACGATCGATGCGGAATATGTGCAGAAACATGTCGGCGATCTCGCCGCCAACACGGATCTGTCGCGGTATATTCTGTAAGGGTATCGCGGCTTGAACCGAAAACTGGTGACGACATCCGTTAAACGACGGTGTCGTCAGATTGATGATAAAAGGTTGTGTGGCGAAAATGCTCCACGTTCCCGTCATCCTCGCCCTTGTGGCGGGGATCCAGCGATCCGACGTCCGTCGGATCAAAAGACTCTTTCAGCCCAAGGACTTGGGCTGACTGGATCCCTGTGACAGGCACAGGGATGACGGCGTTCTTGGCTGTCACATAGCTTCCCAAAACCTTCAATAATTGGGAATGGCTTTGACAGTAATCTGAACGCACCTGCCAAACCGCCTGTACCCTTGTTGTTTCCCAAGGCCATACGCGATAAGGCTTTCGCCGGTGCCGGGCATGATTCCGACACGATTTTGCCGCATGCGTCCCGGCATATCCGGAACGTCAAGACAGGTTCACAGGAAACAGAGCGTGCGCCCCATTCTTCAGATGCTTTTCGTCGCGGCCATGATTGCCGTTACCGGCCCCGCCCTGGCGGACGGCATTCGTGTGGTGCCCGAGGGCAACCGGTATCAGGAACAGCCGAACGTGCCGGGCGCATCCGTGCGCCGGACCAAGGCCGGCAAGACCTCGTTCGATGCCAAATACGACAAGGTGCACAATCTGCTGGCCAATGACAGCAAGCTGATGGGCAAGATCAAGTCGACGGCGCGCGCCTATGGTATCGATCCGATCCACATGATCGGCGCCATCGTCGGCGAACACACCTACAATGTCGACGCCTATGACCGGCTGCAGTCCTATTACGTCAAGGCCGCCGCCTATGCCGGCGACAGTTTCCGGTTCGGCTACGAGGGCGAAACGGTGGCGCAATTCGTGGCGCGTCCGGAATTTTCCAAATGCGCGGCCAAGAAAAGCTCCTATGCGCTCTGGACCTGCCGTGAAAGCGTCTGGGATAGTCAGTTCCGCGGCAACACGGTCGGTGGCACGTCCTATCCGAACAATCGCTTCAGCGCGGTGTTTTTCCAGCCGTTCTTCGCTGGCCAGACCTTTGGCCTCGGCCAGATCAACCCGCTGACCGCGCTGATGCTGACCGACATGGTGTCGCGCGTTTCCGGCTATGACCGGCTGGACGAAAACGATGCTGCCGGGGTCTATAAGGCGATCATGGATCCCGACCAGTCGCTCGCCTATATGGCCGCATCGATCCGCCACTCGATCGATGCCTACAAGTCGATCGCCGGCATGGATATTTCCGATAATCCCGGCATCACCTCGACCCTCTACAATGTCGGCAATCCCGACCAGCGCGCTGCGGCCCTGGCTGCGAAGAACAAGGGCGGCGCGGTGCAGTGGCCGGAGGAAAACTATTACGGCTGGCTGGTCAACGACAAGCTCGCCGACCTCAAGGCGCTGCTTTAACTTTCCTGAAACCGCCTTATCTTCATGCGAAGGATAGGCGATTGCCGCCGTGCATGCTTGGCGGCGTATGGAAAGTATCATCATGGATATGAGACCCGAACCGTTCGAGCCGCCAGCGCCAATCCCCCGCACGGTGCCGCCGTCGCGTCTGCAGATCATCCGCACGGTGATGCGCAATCCGCTGGAACTGTGGGGCGAGCCTTCCTACACGCTGCCCTGGATCGACACCAAGTTCGTCACGCAGCGCACGCTGATCGTCAACGATCCCAATCTGATCCGCTATATCCTCGTCGAAAATGCCGCCAACTATGAAATGTCCAAGGTGCGCCGCCTCATCCTGCGGCCGATCCTGCGCGACGGTCTGCTGACGGCCGAGGGCGAGGTCTGGAAGCGCTCGCGCAAGGCCATGGCGCCGGTGTTCACGCCACGCCATGCACGCGGCTTTGCCACAAGCATGCTGTCGAAAACCGAGGAATATGCCGCGAAATACGACGAGGCGGCTGCCACAGGTGCGGTGGTGAATATCGCTACCGACATGACCGAGCTGACCTATGAGATTCTCTCGGAAACCCTGTTCTCCGGCCAGATCGCTGCCGAGACCGAGGGGTTTGCCGATAGCGTCGAACGTCTGCTGCACCGGATGGGCCGCGTCGATCCGATGGATATTCTGCTGGCACCGTCCTGGGTGCCTCGATTGACCCGCATCGGTGGGACAAAGGTAATGGCGGAGTTCCAGGCGATCGTTGCCAAGACCATGGACCAGCGGCGGCAGCTGATGCGCTCCGACCCCGATGCAGCGCCACAGGATTTTTTGACGCTGCTCCTGCAGCTGGAGCGGCCACAGGGACTGTCCACCGACGAGATCGCCGATAATATCCTGACCTTCATCGGCGCTGGACACGAAACCACGGCGCGGGCGCTTGCCTGGACGCTCTATTGCGTCGCCAATTCCCCGCATGTGCGCGCCAATATGGAAGCCGAGATCGACGCCGTGCTGTCGAGCGGAGCCGAGCCGGTGGACTGGCTCGACCTGATGCCGCATGTGCGCGCTTCCTTCGAGGAGGCTATGCGCCTTTATCCGCCGGCCCCTTCGATCAACCGGGCCGCGATCGAAGCCGATTCCTGGACCTCGCCCGAGGGCGAGCGGGTGGATATTCCCAAGGGCATTGCGGTTCTGATCATGCCCTGGACGTTGCATCGCCATGTACTTTACTGGGAAAAACCGCGCGCCTTCATGCCGGAACGCTTCCTGCCGGAAAATCGCGACAAGCTGCACCGGTTCCAGTACCTGCCGTTCGGCGCCGGGCCGCGCATCTGCATCGGCGCCACGTTCGCGCTGCAGGAAGCGGTGATCGTGCTTGGCGTGCTGATGAAGCGCTTCCGCTTCGACATGACGCCGGAGACGAAACCCTGGCCGGTACAGCGGCTGACCACCCAGCCTAGGGGCGAGCTGCCGCTGAGGGTGTCGGCGCGCTAAAGGTTTTTCCCGGCGTTTCTGATTGCACGGCGCGGATCGGCGAATCGGAAGCCACCGGCTCCTGCATTTGCTTCTTCGGCCGTTTGATCGTCTTGATCGCCGCGCAGGTCGCGTCGCCAACGCCCTCGCAGGGCTTGTAGACGACGATCTCGCTGCCGGCGCCATCATCCCAGACGGCCTGGATGGCGAGCGTCTTTGCCTCTCCGGCCGGCAGCGAAATGTAGATATATTCGTTGGTATTGCTGTCGGGCAGGTTGAACGGGATCTGCGGATTGCATTTGCCGAGTGGAAAACGCTTGTCGAGCGTGTCGGAATTGACCGAGTAGCGGATTTCCGAGAGTCGGCAATGCATGGTCTGAAGTGCTGTAAAATAGATCAGCTGCTTGTCGTCGTAATTGCGGAACTGGATCCAGCCGGTCGTCTTGTTGGCATCCAGCATCGCCTTGTAGATGGCGACATCCGGAAGCACCGGCTTGTACTCTTCCTCATCGCTCGCTTCCTGCGCAAAAACAGGCATTGAGAACGCCGGGGCGTTAGCAAACGCAAGAACAAGCAAGAGCATACGTGAGAAGCCAGTCATGCCATGATCCTTATTCCCGCACTGTCGCGCAGCCTGATTGCCGATGTCGGCGAAGCGATGGTCTTTCGCTGAAAGATGTCATATCACCTCGTGCATATCCTTTGAAGCCGGGTTTCCGGTACTGCCCGAATGGACGCTCTCGTGACTGACCATCTTCTCCTCGGTATCGATACCGGCGGAACCTATACCGACGCGGTTCTTTTCAGCGAGACCCAGGGTGTCGTTGCCAAGGCAAAGGCGCTGACCACCCGTCACGATCTCTCGGTCGGCATTGCCGGTGCCGTCGAGGCGGTGCTTCGACAGGCAAAGGCACCCGCATCCGCCATCGGCCTGGTGTCGCTATCGACGACGCTTGCCACCAACGCGCTGGTCGAAGGGCAGGGCGGCCGCGCCGGTCTGGTGATGATCGGTTTTGGCCCGGAAGATTTGAAGCGCGATGGGCTGCTGGAGGCGCTGGGGACCGATCCGGTGATCTTCCTGCCCGGCGGCCATAATGTCCATGGCGGCGAGACGCTGCTGGATATGACGCTGCTCGACGAAGCCCTGCCGCAGCTCACAACGCAGGTTTCTTCCTTCGCCGTCGCCGGCTATTTCGCCGTCCGGAATCCGGCTCACGAACAACGGGTGCGCGACCGCATCCGCGAAGTCTCGCATCTGCCGGTCACCTGCAGTCACGAGCTGTCTTCCAAGCTTGGCGGCCCCCGCCGGGCGCTGACCACCCTTCTCAATGCCCGCCTGGTCTCAATGATCGACCGGCTGATCGGCGCCTGCGAGGGTTTTCTGAAAACCCGAGGCATCGATGTGCCGATGATGGTCGTGCGCGGCGATGGCGCGCTGATATCGGCGGCCGAGGCCCGGCTACGGCCGATCGAAACCATTCTCTCCGGCCCGGCGGCAAGCCTCGTCGGCGCCCGGCACCTGACCGGCCTCGACAATGCGGTCGTCTCCGACATCGGCGGCACCACCACGGATGTCGCGGTGCTCGACAAGGGCCGGCCACGTCTGGACGGCGAAGGCGCTGTCGTTGGCGGGTTCCGCACCATGGTCGAGGCGGTGGCGATGCGCACCTTCGGTCTCGGCGGCGATTCGGAAGTCCGCATCAACGATCGCGGGCTGCAGGCCAAGATCGATCTTGGCCCGCGCCGGTTCCTGCCGCTTAGCCTGGCCGCCGTCGAGCATGAGGCCGCCATCATTTCCGTGCTCGAGCGGCAGCTGCGCACCGCCCATGTCGGCCGCTATGATGGCCGTCTGGCCGTGCGAACCGGGCTTCCCGATCATCTGGCAAGCGGCCTGCAGTCGCAGGAACTGGCTTTGTACGAACGCATCGGCGCTGTACCCGTGGCGCTCGAAAGCCTGCTGACCAGCACCTTGCAGAAGGCGACGCTGGATAGGCTGGTGGCACGCGGCCTTGTCCATATCTGTGGTCTCACCCCGTCCGATGCCATGCACGTTCTGGGGCGGCAGGACCAGTGGAATGCCACGGCCGCCCGGCTCGGTGCAGAGCTTGCCGCCCGGGTAAAGGACGGCTCGGGTAAGCCGATCGCAGCGACCGCCGAAGCGCTGTCGGAGATGATCGTCGCCCGGCTTACCCGCCAGTCCGCCGAAGTCATTCTATCTTCCTGCCTTGCGGAAGACGGTGCGGCCATCGATCCGGCGGTGTCGCTTGCCGTTGACCGGGCGTTGAAACGCGAGCCGGGCATCGTCGCCTTCTCGCTGTCTCTGGATCGCCCGCTGGTCGGGCTCGGGGCGTCCGCACCGGTCTATTACCCGGCTATCGCCGAGATGCTCGGCGCCGAATCATCAATCCCGGCCGAAGCGGGGGTAGCCAATGCGGTCGGCGCCATCGTCGGCCAGGTGCGGGCGTCCGTCACGGTCTTTGTCACTGCGCCGGATGAGGGTATCTTCATCGTCAACGGTGCCGGCCCCAGCAGCCGGTTCCTCGATCAGGATCAGGCTTTCGCATCGGCCCGCGAACGGGCACGAATGGCAGCCCTGGCCTCGGCCCGGTCGAATGGTGCTGATGAGCCGGCCCTGGTGATGCGCGAGGAGATCGATGCGCCGGAAACCGAGGGCGGCCGCAGGCTGATCGAGGCCCGATTCACTGCTGTTGCCAGTGGCCGTCCCCGCGTCGCGCATCATTGATTTGTTCTTTTTTGGAAATAATTCTTCGCATTCTTGCTGGATTGACAGGGAATGAAAGCGTGAGAGACTGCGGCCACCTACAGCGCCGCGCGTCAGTCCTGACGCGCAAAGGTCGCTGTATCAATTTGAAATTGCTGTATAATTCTTTAAATCAGATTCGATTTAAGGAATTATACAGCGGATTTGAGCGTTAATTCATGGAGTTGCCGATGGGCCGGATAGAAAAGAATGGGTTGGGAATCGATGCGGATCTGCACGAATTCCTCGTCAAGGAAGCACTGCCCGGCACTGGCATCGATGTGGACCAGTTTTTCGCAGCCTTTTCGCAGATCGTCCATGATCTCGCCCCGAAGAACCGCGATCTGCTGGCCAAGCGCGACGCGCTGCAGGAAAAGCTCGACAACTGGTACCGCCAGAATGGCGCACCGGTCGACATGGCGGCTTACGAGGGCTTCCTGAAAGAGATCGGTTATCTCCTGCCGGAAGGCCCGGATTTTTCGGTGTCCACCAGCAATGTCGATCCCGAGATCGCCACCATCGCCGGGCCGCAGCTCGTCGTCCCTGTCATGAACGCGCGTTATGCGCTGAACGCCGCCAATGCCCGCTGGGGTTCGCTCTATGATGCGCTTTACGGCACCGACGCGATTGCCGAGGATGGCGGCGCCGAAAAGGGCAGGGGCTATAATCCGGTTCGCGGCCAGAAGGTCATCGCCTGGGCGCGCGGCTTCCTCGATGCCAGCGCGCCGCTTTCGGCCGGCAGCTGGAGCGATGTCACGGCGCTTGCCGTTGATGGTGCATCCCTGTCGATCTCGACCGCGTCAGGTCCGGTAAAACTCACTGACGGCGCTCAGTTCGCCGGCTATCGCGGCGACAAGGCCTCGCCGTCGCATCTGCTTCTGAAGAAGAACAACCTGCATATCGAAATCGTCATTGATGCCGCGACGCCAACCGGCAAGGACGACAAGGCCCATATTTCCGACGTCATCCTCGAATCGGCGATCACCGCGATCATGGATTGCGAGGATTCGATTGCTGCGGTCGATGCCGAAGACAAGATCGTCGTATATCGCAACTGGTTGGGCCTGATGAAGGGCGACCTGCAGGAAGAAGTCAGCAAGGGCGGCAAGACCTTTACCCGCAAGCTCAACCCGGATTTCAGCTTTGCCGCGCCAAACGGCGGCGAGGTCACGTTGAAGGGCCGCGCGCTGATGCTGGTGCGCAATGTCGGTCACCTGATGACCAATCCGGCGATCCTTGACCGCGATGGCAACGAGGTCCCGGAAGGCATCATGGATGCCATGATCACCGGCCTGATCGCGCTTTACGACATCGGCCCGACCGGTCGCCGGATGAACTCGCGCGAAGGCTCGATGTATGTCGTCAAGCCGAAGATGCACGGTCCGGAAGAGGTTGCCTTCGCCTCGGAAATCTTCGGCCGCGTCGAGCAGGCGCTCGGCATGGTACCGAACACCATGAAAATGGGCATCATGGACGAGGAGCGCCGCACGACTGTTAACCTCAAGGAATGCATCCGCGCTGCCAAAGAGCGCGTCGTCTTCATCAACACCGGCTTCCTCGATCGTACCGGCGATGAAATGCACACCTCGATGGAAGCGGGCCCGATGATCCGCAAGGGCGACATGAAGCAGGCGGCGTGGATTGCGGCTTACGAAAACTGGAACGTCGATATCGGCCTGGAATGCGGCTTGTCCGGCCATGCGCAGATCGGCAAGGGCATGTGGGCGATGCCGGACCTGATGGCGGCGATGCTGGAACAGAAGATCGCCCATCCGAAGGCCGGTGCCAACACCGCCTGGGTTCCGTCGCCAACCGCCGCGACCCTGCACGCGACCCACTATCACAAGGTCGATGTTGCGGCTGTCCAGAAGGACCTGAAGAGCCGGAAACGGGCAAACCTCAGCGATATCCTCTCCGTCCCGGTCGCCTCACGGCCGAACTGGACGGCAGAGGAAATCCAGCGCGAGCTGGACAACAATGCACAAGGCATTCTCGGTTATGTCGTCCGCTGGATCGACCAGGGTGTCGGCTGCTCGAAGGTGCCGGACATCAACAATGTCGGCCTGATGGAAGACCGCGCCACGCTGCGCATCTCCGCCCAGCACATGGCCAACTGGCTGCATCATGGCGTCGTTACCGAGGCGCAGATCGTCGAGACGATGCAGCGCATGGCCGCTGTCGTCGATGGCCAGAACGCCGGGGATGCGGCCTACACGCCGATGGCCGGCAATTTCGACGGCTCCATCGCCTTCCAGGCAGCGCTCGAACTGGTGCTCAAGGGCCGCCAGCAGCCAAACGGCTACACCGAACCGGTCCTGCATCGCCGCCGCCTGGAACTGAAGGCGAGCGAAGCGGCTTGAGGTTGGTTGCCGGGAACGGGAAACCCGTTCCCGGAAAAATGGATTGTGCCGGGGAAATTCACGCCTGTCACAAAGTCTGGTTGTCGTTGACTGTCCGGTGATTGGATAAGGGAAATGCCAGTACATCCCCACTCTCCGTCATGCTCGCCCTTGTGGCGGGCATCCAGCGACCCGACGTCTGTCGGGTCAAAGGACGCTGTAATCCTTGAATAAAACTGCTCCCTCACCGCGCAGACGCGCGATGGCTGGGTGCCTGTGACAGGCACAGGCATGACGGAAGCCGTGTGAGGCCATCCAAAAAAATTCATCCCCGTTTTTCCCCGCCCCCAAAAGACAGGGCATACTGCTCAAGCCTCCGCCACCGGAGTGTTGCGCGAGACGGTCGTGGACAGGGGGAGGCTGGTGCCCGTCGTCGCGGCCGTAACGTGCGGTCCTGATGGCGGGGGATGGTGCCCGGGCGGGAAACCGCCTCAAAAACGTCTCCCCCGCGGCTTCCAGGCTGCGGTTTGGTTGAGCCATGCAAGTTCTGGCGCAAAGGCCGGGATGCAGCGAGACGGGGTAATCATTCGTAGGGGCCGGAAGCCCCGAGACAAGCCAAAGGCCACGCGGAAGCGGTGCCATGTTGAAATTGTTTTGAGAGGTTCCGCATCCGCGTGCGCTCTCCATGCTCTTTGAAAACCGCAGGCGATTTCGCCGTGCGAAGGCGGACCCGTGTCATCTCGGCATGTCGAGGAATCAAAAATCCCCGGACAAGCCGGGGATCTGAAACGTCTGGCACTCGGTCGAAGCAGCAGTTACTGCTGGACGATGACGTGGGTGTTCTTGCCCGGACGGACGCGGGCATAGAGGTCGATGATGTCCTGGTTGATCATGCGGATGCAGCCGGACGAAGCGGCGGTGCCGATCGAGGCCCATTCCGGCGAACCGTGGATGCGGAACAGCGTGTCCTTGCCTTCATCGTTGAACAGGTACATGGCGCGGGCGCCGAGCGGGTTGCGCAGGCCAGGCCCCATGCCGTTCTCGACATATTGGGCAACGTCCGGCTTGCGCACGGCCATTTCCTTCGGCGGATGCCATGTCGGCCATTCCTGCTTCCAGGCGACGTAGGCGCGGCCTTCCCACGCAAAGCCGGCCTTGCCGACGCCGATGCCGTAGCGAACGGCCTTGCCGCCGGGCAGCACGAAATAGAGGAAGCGGTTCGGCGTGTTGACGATGATCGTGCCGGGCTTTTCAGCCGTCGTGTAATCGACGATCTGGCGGTGAAAACGCTCGTTGACCTTGTTGATCGGGATCGCCGGAAGGGCGTAGCCGTGATCTTCGATCGGGCCGTAGCCATCCGAGAAAATCTGGTTGGTCGCGACTTTTTCGCCGATGGGAGCGATCGGCGCGGTGGAGCAACTGGCCAAAGCGAGAGTGGCCGCGAGGCTGCACAGCAGGAATGCATTGCGGAAGCGCATGGGGATCTCTTAAAATGAGGCAAGAATATCTGGGTCGTTTCGACCACCAGTGATTATGGTTTATTTGCGATTCATGCCGGATTGCAAGTGAATGCGTTGCGGCATTTTTATGCGGCAGTGCAAATTCCCGGCGGATTGTTTTTTTGCAACAAAAGCGCCGTTATGCGAGAGTTTGATGCATGGCGATTCTCTCTATCCACAACGATAGTCCGTTGACCGACGGCCGACAGTCGCAGCGTGCATTGATGGTTCGCCGCGGCGTGCAGCGTTACCTGCATGAATTGCGCCATGCAGTATTGCCGGAACTGACGCTGGCCAGCGGCAGGCGTGCCGATCTGATTTCCATTTCGCCAAAGGGCGAAATCTGGATCGTCGAGATCAAGACGTCGATCGAGGATTTCAGGGTGGACCGGAAATGGCCGGACTACCGGATGCATTCTGATCGGCTCTATTTCGCCACCCATAGTGGCGTGCCGCTGGAAATTTTTCCGGAAGAATGCGGATTGCTGCTGTCGGACGGCTATGATGCCGAAATGATCCGCGATGCGCCGGAACACAGGCTCACTGCGCCGACGCGAAAATCGGTCACTCTGAATTTTGCCCGTGTCGCGGCGCAGCGGCTGATGCTGGCGGAATGGTCGGCAGACAGGGCAGGTGATATTAGCCCGAACATGCGCGATATCGTTTCGGGCTCGCTGGACGGTGAAAGCTGACGCGCCGTTATTTCGGCGCGCGCTTGGCCAGGATGCGCTGCAGGGTGCGGCGGTGCATGTTGAGCCGGCGGGCGGTCTCCGAAACGTTGCGCTCGCACATTTCATAGACGCGCTGGATATGTTCCCAACGGACCCGGTCGGCCGACATCGGATTTTCCGGCGGCTCGGCGCGTTCACCGGCCCGCTGCACCAGCGCCCCGAAAATATCGTCGGCGTCGGCGGGCTTGGCAAGGTAATCGACAGCCCCGAGCTTCACCGCGTTGACGGCGGTGGCGATATTGCCATAGCCGGTCAGCATGATGATGCGCGTGTCGTCGCGCCGGGTGCGGATCGCTTCGATGACGTCGAGACCGCTGCCGTCGCCGAGCCTGAGGTCGACGACCGCGTATTTCGGCGGCCGGGTCTTGGCCTTGGCGATGCCTTCGGCAACCGATTCGGCGATATCGACGGCAAAACCGCGGGTTTCCATGGCGCGGGCAAGGCGGCGCAGGAACGGCGCGTCGTCATCGACGATCAAAAGGGACGTATCAGTGCCGATCAGCGAAGCATCACTGGGTGCAGCGCCGGCCGCTTCGGTGGTGTTTTCCGTCATGTCGCAATCCTCGGTGCAGTCTCTCGTTCCTGCACTCTATGTAAGTTCGCATATTCCCGCTACCGAATGCCGTAAAGTCATTTTGACAGTTTCGTGTCCATCAGGATGCGCGGCCATTCGACGCTGACGCGGGCGCCGGGCTTTTCCGGACCACCGTTTTCAAAGGCCAGCTTGGCTCCCGAGCGCTCCAGCAGCGTCTTGGCGATAAACAATCCCAGGCCCAGGCCGCCGGCGCTGTCGTCTTTCTGCCGCTTGGTGACATAGGGCTCGCCGATCCGGCTGAGGATATCCGGCGCATAGCCGTCGCCATCGTCCTCGATGACAACCGAAACGATCGCCGGCGTATGGGTGACGGTGACCGTCACTTCCTTCTTGGCATAGTCGACCGCATTTTCCAGCAGATTGCCGAGCCCGTAGAGAATGCCGGCATTGCGGTTGCCGACCGGCTCCTTGGCGCGGTCTCCCCGTTCGACAAGGTTGATCTGGATGCCGAACTCGCGATGCGGCGCCATGACCTCCTCGATCAGCGACGACAGCGGCAGGTGACGCATATGGTCTTCGTTTTCCGAAGATAGCGTCGTCAGGCGCCGCAGGATATCCCGGCAGCGTTCGCTCTGGCTGCGCAGCAAGTGCACGTCCTCGCCGAAACGCGGATCGTTGCCCAGTTCACGTTCCATCTCCTTGGCAACGACGCTGATGGTTGCGAGTGGGGTGCCGAGTTCATGCGCGGCTGCGGCAGCAAGGCCGTCGAGCTGTGAGAGATGCTTCTCCCGCTGCAGCACCAGTTCCGTCGCCGTCAGCGCCTCGGACAGCTCGCTTGCTTCCAGCGAGACGCGGTAGGTGTAGAAAGCCGCAAACGCCGTGGTGGCAACGATGGCGACCCATAATCCGGCCGTAAGGACCGTTGGCACCAAAAGGACGACACCCGGATACCAGGGCAGAGGAAAGGGCGAGTAGGCAAGCGCCGTAATGCCGAGAATGGCAAGACTTGCCAGCGCGATGCTGTGCCACTTCGGCTGCGAGGCCGACGAGATGATGACGGGAACGCAGACCAGCGGCGCAAACGGATTGGCAAGGCCGCCGGTGATGAACAAAAGTGCCGTCAGCTGAGCAAGATCGATGCCAAGCAGAGCAAAGGCTGCCGGTGGCTGCAGCCGGTGCGTCGGCGGATAGCGGATGGTGAGATAGGCATTCACCCAGCCAAGCAGGGCAATCAGCAAGCAGCAAGCGATCAGCGGCAGCGGAAACTGCAGCCAGAAGGCGGTGATGATGACGGTGATCGACTGTCCGCCGACCGCCAGCCAACGCAGGCGAACGATGGTTTGCAGGCGCAAGACGCGGCTTGTGGTGGCTTCTTCCCCGTCGAGTGCGGCCGCGATCATCCGGTTTCCTGTCGTAAAAGTCATTTGAGTGTCATGTACCACGCGGCTTTGCCCGTGTCGTTGGCGGCGCATTGGCCGGATCCTCCGGCCACGGATGTTTCGGGTAACGGCCGCGCATGTCGGCACGCACATCCTTCCAGGATCCGGCCCAGAAGCCGGGCAGGTCGCGCGTCGTCTGCATCGGCTTGTGGCCCGGCGAGATCAGCTCCAGCAGCAGCGGCAGTCGCCCGCCGCCGATCGACGGATGCGTCTTCAGCCCATATAGCTCCTGGACACGGATCGACAGAACCGGCTCGTCGCCATCGTAGCGGATCGGATGACGCTGGCCGGTCGGCGCTTCGAAATGCGTCGGCGCCAGCCGGGCGAGATCGCGGGTGACTTCGTGCGGCACCAGCGATTGCAGTCCCTCCGAGAGGCTGCCCGCACTGATATCGTCGATACCGCGCGTATCGCGCTGGAACGGCACGAACCATTCGTCCAGCCGCGATAGCAGGCTGTCATCCGACATGTCGGGCCACGGCTCGCCCAGCGTGCGATAGAGAAACCCGATGCGGTCGCGCAACTGCGCTGCTTCCTTGGAGAATGGCAGAACCGCAAGCCCGAGCTGGCGAACGCCATCGGCCAGCGCCCGCGCCGCTGCTTCGCCCTTGGGTTTGCCGAGCGGTGTCTCGTCAAAAATGATCGCGCCCAGCCGCGTTACCCGCCGCGCCCGGACTTGCCGGCTTGGCCGGTCGAAAAAGGTCTGGTCTTCCTGGACGATCGATTGCGGCATGTGCGCCTCGACATCGGCCCGGGTGATTTCTGCGGCGGCCAGAATACGCTGCCCGCCGGCACGGCCGGTCAGGTCGGCAATGACCAGCATGGTGGCACCCGCCAGACGTTCGGTCTGGGGCAGCTCGGCGCCACGGCCATTGGCCATGACAAACCGCCCGCGCCCGCCGCGCTGCAACGCGATCCGGTCGGGAAAGGCCTGCATCAGGAGAATGCCGGGCTGAACCGGTTCGTTGGAATCCCTGGCCGCACTCAAGCCCTTGGCCATCCGCCGGGCCAGTCCACGCGAGGCATCGGCCCGGTCACCACGTTCCGACTTGAAGCGACGAAGCCGGTCTTCCAGATCGATGCCGCTTCCGCCCAGCCCCTGCTCGGTCAAAACCACGGCCAGAAGACATGCTTCAGTGGCCTGTCCGTCTTCCGCTGCCGAAACGGCCATGGCCGCAAGACGCGGCGGTAGCGCCAGCTGGCGAATCTGCTTTCCGCGCATCGTCAATGTCCCATTGGTATCGAGCGCGCCGAGCTGAACAAGCAGAGCCTTCGCCTCCTGCCATGTTGTCACCGGTGGCGGATCGAGAAAACCAAGACCGGCCGGATCAGTCACGCCCCAATGGGCGAGATCCAGTACAAGGCCGGACAGGTCGCTCGAGAGAATCTGCGGTGGCGTAAACGCAGGCAGCGCTGCCGTCTGCCCCTGATGCCAGAGACGGATGGCAATGCCCGGTTCCGTGCGCCCGGCGCGGCCCGCCCGCTGATCGGCGGAGGCACGCGAGACGCGCACGGTTTCCAGCCGGGTAATGCCGGTGGATGCCTCGAAGGCCGGAAGCCGCTGCAGACCGCTATCGATGATGATGCGCACACCGTCGATGGTGATCGAGGTTTCGGCAATCGACGTGGCCAGCACGATCTTGCGCGTTCCCGCTGCGGCAGGGCGGATCGCGGCGTCCTGTTCCTTCTGGCTTAGATTGCCGAACAGCGGCGTGATGATGGTTTCCGCGCCGAACCGGCCGGTCAGCCGCTCGGCCGTGCGGGTGATTTCCGCCTGTCCCGGCAGAAAGGCGAGGATCGAGCCGGTTTCCTCGCGGTGCGCCTCGACGATGGCCCGCGTCACGGCATCTTCCACGCGTTCCGTCGATGCCCGTTCGCGATAGCGCACATCCACCGGAAAACTGCGCCCCTGGCTTTCGATCACAGGCGCGCCGCCCAAAAGTTGCGCCACCCGCCCGACATCCAGCGTCGCCGACATGACGATCAGCTTGAGATCATCGCGCAGCGCCTGCTGCACATCGAGTGCCAGCGCCAGTCCGAAATCCGCATCCAGCGAGCGCTCGTGGAATTCGTCGAACAGCACCGCCGCAACGCCCGGCAATTCCGGGTCATCCAGCAACATCCGCGCAAACACGCCCTCGGTCACCACCTCGATGCGGGTCCTTGCCGAAATCCGGCTGTCGAGCCGCATGCGGTAGCCGACCGTATCACCAACGCTTTCGCCAAGCAGGCTCGCCATGCGCCCGGCAGCCGCACGGGCCGCCAGCCGGCGCGGCTCAAGCAGAATGATCCGGCCATCGCCACGCCAGGACTGATCCAATAGAAACAGTGGCACAAGCGTCGTCTTGCCGGCGCCGGGCGGTGCTGAAAGCACGACCGCTGGAGCCTGCGCCAACGCCTGCCCAAGCTGCGGCAGGATAGCCCGTACCGGCAGGTCCGGCAGACTGTCCGTCACGGTCATTGGCTGGCCTCCTCACCAATCACAATGATATCCCCGCCAGTGGCTTGCGCATCCGCATGATCATGGGTGACCAGAATAACCGGCAGGCCGGCGGCTTTCGCCCGTGAGAAAATCAAAGCACGGGTCTGTTGCCGCAGGTCGCTGTCGAGTTTGGAGAAGGGTTCGTCAAGCAGCAGCAAGCGCGGCGCCGACAGCATAACGCGCTGCAGCGCCACCCGGGCTTTCTGCCCACCCGACAACGTGGCTGGATCCCGATCGAAAAAACCCGTGAGCTCCACATCGACCAGTGCCTGCTCCACCATGCGCCGCCGCTGGTCGCGCTTTGTAATGGATGGCGTCAATCCGAACAGCAGGTTGCCGCCGACAGAGAGATGCGGAAACAGCAGCGGGTCCTGGAAGAGCACACCGCACCGGCGTTTTTCCGCCGCAACGCCGGTCAGATCGTCGAAATCGATCAGGATGCGGCCACTGGCCGTAAAGGCCGGGTCGAGAAAACCGCCGAGATAAGCAAGCAGCGCCGATTTTCCGGAGCCGGATGGTCCCATGACCGTCAGGATTTCTCCGGGCCGGACATGCGCGGACAGAGACAGCAGCGTTCGGCCGTTAAGGGCGATGGAAATCGCCTCCAGATGCAGGCCGTCTGTCGTGTCGGGTTTCATTCAAATCCTCATCGCGCGCCGGTCGCGGAATAGCAAGTGCGGCACCAGCGATGCAATCAGAAATCCGCCGAACGGAACCAGCGTCTGCAGAAGCGCATAGACGCCGATGGCCCGCCGGTCGCCGCCGGAGGACAGGGCCACGGCCTCGGTGGTGATGGTGACGATCCGTCCGGCGCCGATCAGAAGCGTCGGCAAATAGAGCCCGGCAGACACCGCGAAACCGACGGCAAAGGCGGTAAGGCAGGCCCGCGTCAACAGCGGCAGGCGGACATGCAGCAGCACCTGCAGTGGCGATTTTCCGAGCCCCGCCGCCAGCGTTTCGTAGCGGCGGTCGAGCGCCTGCCAGGGTTGCGACAGGGATAGAGTGACATAGGGCAGCACGAAAATCAGATGCACGAACAATAGCAGAGGAAAGGATGCGTCAAACCCGAGCGACACGCTGAGGATCTGCAGGCCGAAGACGAAGCAGAGCTGAGGCATGATCAGCGGTAGGTAGAGTACACTGCTAAAGGCGCGGCTGTCGCGAACGCCGCCCTGCCACAGCAGTCCGATAGAAAACAAGAGCGCGATGGCCGCAGAACTGCTGGCAAGCGAGATCGTCGTGGCAATCGCATCTCCAGCCTGCGGCAAGACGCGCATCCAGGCTTTAAGCGTAACACTGTCCGGTAGCAGGGCGGGAAACGGCCAGAGGCCGGCAATCGACCATAAGAAGAGCACGAAAAGGCCGAGAAAGACCAGTGCCGCCGCTAGGGCCATTGCTGCGCAGGCCGACCTGCGCAGCAACCGGTCATCAGCCCCGCGAACACCGGATACAGACATCCGTCGCAGCAGAACAGATCCGACCTGCTCCAAGGCCAGCCACGTCACCATTGCCGTTATCGTAAGAGCGAGCTGCAGCAGCGCGCCAGCCGAGGCAAGGAACCGCATCCGTAGATCGCTATCGGCCATCCATTCGGCAATACGCACCGCAAGCGGCGCCGGCAGTGCCGGACCGAGGATCATCGCCACATCGACGACGGAGCTGGCATAGGCAAGCACGGCAAAAACCGGAAGCCGGATCTGCCGGTAGAGCAGCGGCCAGACGCTGATCAGGAACCCGCAGATACGGCCGTAGCCAAGGCTGGCCGACAGCTGCCGCGCCTGGATGAGCGGCACCTGCGGCAGCGCCGCCAGCGTCACCAGAAACAGGAATGGCATTTCCTTGACGATCAGCCCCGCCATCATCGTCAATCCCAGCGGGTCCTGTGGCACCAGCCAGTCGGGCGGGCTGCCATAGCCTGTCAGACCGGGCGAAACGAGACGCATCGCCAGTCCGGACGGCGCGACAAGGAAGGCAAGACCAAAGGCTGCGGCAGCATGCGGAATGGCGAGCAGCGGTGAAACCAGATGCTGGATGCGCGAAAACATCCGCGTTCCCGCATACCCGGCGGTACACAGCATGACGAGAACAAGCGACACACTGGTGGTGAGGATCGCCGTCGCAAAACTGATCAGCGACGAGCGCAACAGGTGAGGCTCCGCTGCGAGGTCGGTCAAATGCTCAAGGGTCAGGTGATCGCCGCCGAGCGCCGGCAGCAGGCCAAAGGCCGGCCCAATCGTTCCGGCCAGCCCGGCCAGAATCGGCAAGCCGATCATCGCCAGCACCAGGCCCGATACGCTGAACCGGAGCCTCATGCCGCCGCCAGCCTGCGGCCGGATGTGGTTTCCTTCAGTTTGCCGCTCCATAGCGCTTGATCCACTCCACCTCGATGCGCGTCATCCAGTCGGGATGCGGCTCGGCCAGCGTCGGCCCGAGCTTGTCCGGTGGCAATGTCGCGACGCCAAGGTCGAGCGCTGCGAACGCGGCTTTGTCGGCTTCCGGCAGCTTGCCCAACGCAAGCACCGTCGGATCCCCCCAGATCTTCGGATCCTGCTTTCGCACCTGCGCTTCCGGCGACAATAGGAAGTTGGCCAGCACCAGAGCACCGGCCTTGGCATTGGCATTATAGGGAATGCCGACGAAATGCGTATTCCCCAGCGTCCCCTTCGAAAACACGAAGGAGCGGACGCTGCCGGGCAGTTCACCGGCAGCAATACCGGCCGAAGCTTCCGCCGGATTGAACGCGAAGATGATATCGAGTTCGCCGTCCGCCAGCTTCTGCTTCATGTCGGGATAGTTTTTTGGGAAAGCCTTGCCCTTGCGCCACAAGAGCGGATGCAATTGGTCGAGATAGGCAAACAGCGGCGCCACATCCTCATCGAACGTCGCGTCATCGACCGGCTTCTGTAGTTTCGCCGCGTCGGCAATCAGTTCGCTCAAAACCTGTTTGAGAAAAGACGAGCCGATGAAATCCGGCGGCTGCGGATAGGAAAACCGGCCGGGATGGGTTTGCGCAAAGGACAGTAGCTCCTTGGCCGAATCCGGCAGGTCTTTTTTCCGCGTTCGCGCCTCGTCATAAAAGAACACCAGCTTTGCCGCTCCCCAGGGGCTTTCCAGTCCGTCGGTCGGGATGGTGAAATCCGTTGTCGTCGTCGGCTGGTTCTCGATATCGACCAGACCCCAGTTTGGCAGCTTCGTTGCCCAGCCCGGCGAAAACAGCAGGCTTTGGCGCTTCATCGCGGCAAAATTCTCGCCATTGATCCAGATGAGATCGACGGACCCATGCCGGTTGCGCCCGGCCGTCTTTTCGGCCAGCACCGCCGTCACCGCCTTTGCGGTGTCGTCCAGCTTGACCTGCACGACAGTAACGCCGTAGCGCGCCTTCACCGCGTCGCCGGCCCATTGGATATAGGCATTGATATTGGCCGAACCGCCCCAGGCATTGAAATACACTGTCTCGCCGCGGGCTTCAGTCAGTATCTGGTCCCAGTTGGCCGCATCGGTTGCCATGGCCGGTCCGATGGAAGCCAGCGCCAGCGGCGCCAAAAGCGCCATCCGGATAAACATCCGCCGCGTCGATCTGATCATGCTTCCCCCACTGGCTCCAAATGCGCGGCCCCAACCTAAGCCAAGGCCGCGATCCGTCAACGCCAGGCGAGTTCAACCACCATCACGATCCGGTGACGGCGATCAGCTGCGCCGCGCGCCCTCAAAGGCAAGAACGGCCCCGGCCAGATCCTCAAGCGCTGCACCGACGGATTTGAACAGGGTGATTTCACTTGCGTCCGTTCTGCCCACATGACGCCCGCCGGTCAGTTCAGACAGATCCGCCCGCACGGAACCGGCGGCAATGATACCGGCCCGCAATGGCTGAACCAGATCGCCGCCTTCGGTGAGCGCGCCGTCGCGCGTGTCGACAAACAGCGTGGCGCGCTCGACGGCCCGGTCATCGCTCTCGCGCATGCTCGGCTTGAAGGCGCCGACGAGATCGAGATGCGCTCCGTCCTTCAGCCAATCGCCGCGGATCAGCGGTTCGGATGACAGGGTCGCACAGGAAATGATATCGGCCTGACGAGCGGCAGCTTCTATATCCGTGGCAACGGATATGGTGATACCGGCAAGATCAAGCTGCGCTGCGGTGGCCTTGGCCTTGCTGATATCGCGGGCCCAGATCGTCACTTCGGAAATCGGCCGCACGGAGGCATGCGCCTCGATCAAATTCTGCGATAGCCGGCCGGCACCCACCATCAGCATGCGCCGCGCATCCTTGGCGGCGAGATAATCTGCCGCCAGCGCCGAGGCGGCGGCGGTCCGGCGGGCAGTGAGTTCCGCGCCGTCGATAATGGCCAGAAGCTGGCCGGTCTTGCCGGAGGAGAGAAGGTAGCTGCCATGGATGGCCGGCAGGTTGCGGCCGCTATTGCCCGGAAACACCGACACCATCTTGACGCCGATATAGCTGCCCGGCTGCCAGGCGGGCATCAGAAGCAGGGTCGCGGCATCTTCTCCGGGAACCGCAACGTCATGATGATGGCGCACCGGCATCTCGCAGCCGTCGCGAAACATTGTTCTGAGTGCCTCGATTAGCTCGCCCCAGGGCAGCATCGCGCGCGTTTCGGCTTCATTCAGGACCAGCATCTCTCTCTCCCATATAGATAAGTGGGCGAACCTTAGCAGGAGTTTTCAAGGGGACAAAAGGAGGGGATGGGCTGATGTTGTGCGGCCCGCGCATAACCGCGAAATTTCGCCCCACCGCGTCGTTCCCATTTTTGACCATTTGGACAACATTCCGGCTCGTGGATTGGGTGTGTTTTGCCGGATTCTGGTCAGTGTTTGGCTTGTTCTCGAAATACACAAACAATATCAACCACTTATCAAAAACTTCATTTTCTTTCAAAGTCTGTGTTGACTTGTTTCGGGTGTGTCGCCTATAAACCGCTCACCAACGAGGGCGGCGGCGCTGCTGGCGACCGACGAACTCGCTCTGAAGTTTCTTACGAAAGTTTGGTGCGGATTGTGGGTTTAGGCGGGAACGCTGAGGCTCTCGGGGTTAAGGTTTCGACGGATTTTGGTTCGTCTGTTTTTTGACAATTGCATAGAGAGAAAGAGAAACGTGGGCGGCGGATGTTCGCAACTGGATTAAGTTCCGGTTTTAAGTCGACAATGGCGGTCACGTTTCTATGAGAAGTTACATCGTTCTCTTTTTTTGGCGCAGATGCCTTTCGCCAGTCCTTGCGGACTGACGGGACCTGCGCTTCGTGATGCGGTTTCCGCATGGCGGTTTTGGCACCCTTGTCGTGAGACAAGAAAGGTTTGCCAAAACGAACTAAGAGAATATGTGAAGTTCTCGTCGATTCAGACGTGACCATTAAAGCCAGACTAGATTTTCAACTTGAGAGTTTGATCCTGGCTCAGAACGAACGCTGGCGGCAGGCTTAACACATGCAAG